>NZ_CALPBW010000041.1 GCF_943169845.1 Peptoniphilus rachelemmaiella | reverse complement strand
TCGAATCCGGCTTCAATGAAGATTTGTTTAGGCCGCTTGCCCGTGGCCAGTGCATCAATGAAGTGTTTTTTAAATTCGGTCGTATAGAAAATGTATTGTTCGTTGACTGATTTGACATTTGGATTGGCGCGTAAGATTTCTTGTTCTTCAGCGGTTAGTTTTCCTCGTCCCATGGTTTCCCTCCTTAATTGAATTATACACGATTTGAGGTAGGGGGTATGTCCAAATCTTGGGGACCGGGTTACTTCCGCTCTGAGCTCTTTTCCCTGCCCCCGGGTTTCAAAATCGTGTAAGAATGAAATTTTAAAGATGAATCGATAAACCTGTTTGTCTCGTCTATCCGTTGACATAAGAATGAAGACGCCCAATAAATAAAAAAGAGGGCTCTCGCTTTTCTTCGAGAAATATGTATTTTTAAATAGAGAAAGGACGTGTTTCCACGTCCTTTCGCTATTTGTTTTTTTGTTATTCGACAATTTTGGATACAACCCCGGAGGCGACGGTGCGGCCGCCTTCTCTGATGGC
>NZ_CALPBW010000040.1 GCF_943169845.1 Peptoniphilus rachelemmaiella | reverse complement strand
TTTCGGAGCAAACACTACGTGATACTTACAATTCCATTTTGTGTGTGATAAACTATGGGTGTGATTTAGTGATGTCATTATTTCCTCCTGATTGTGATTGGTTGGCAGACCTCTCTCATCATATCACGCTGGAAATAACGGGCAATTATCGCTAAAGCTAAACGGAACCCCCGGTCTAACCGGGGGTTTTCTAATGCAAAAAAGGAACCGAGTCTGCACTCGATTCCTTTATCATTCACTTTCTACCCGATTCATTTTCATTCGCCGAGGCGAATACCGCTTGATCGTTCATCAAGGAGTCGGGAGAAAACCGCCGACGCCTCTTCCGACCGGTCGACTTCCAAATCTCTGATGCCTTCTCTCAAGAGATCCAAAAGCGCTTCTTTCGATAAATTGGCCACATCCGGCGAGGGCTCCGGCAACACAACCGAAAAGGGAAGCCCCCGTTTTAATATGATTTGTCGATAAAAAAGTTCGATGGCGGCAGAGGGCGCCAAGCCGATTTCCTTTAAAATGGCTTCCGCTTCACTTTTTACTGCAGGCACCATGCGCACATTAATAATCGCCGATTTTGCCATAATTCTTCCCCCTTTTTCCAGTATAAACTCGGCGTCTTCACATCGTCAATACAGTTGCTTCACTTTCGCACATCGCCAAGGAGAAAGCCACACAAATAAACATCCCCCGGCGTAGCCGGGGGTTTTCCTTTTTCGGCCCAAAGGGCCTGCATTACTAGCTGCGCCTGAAGGGCGTCGGTGGTCTGCCCGTGCTAACATTACTCGGCTACCCCTTAAAGGG
>NZ_CALPBW010000039.1 GCF_943169845.1 Peptoniphilus rachelemmaiella | reverse complement strand
CACGTGTTTCTTCGCGTCAAGAAGACACGCTATGATTGCAAGGATTGCGGCGCGCGCTTTGAAGCACCTCTCTCCTTTGCCGCCAAGGGCAAGCAGATGACAAAGCGCTTAATTGCCTATGTAGTGGATGCTTTTCGAGATATCCGTTCCGTGTCGGAGCTGGCGCGGGAAGTAGGCATTTCAACGACGAGTATTTTCCGTATCGTGGCTTGTTTGTTTGTGCCCCGTCAACGGCTGCCTCGCGTCTTTTGTATCGACGAGTTTAAGGGCGACAGCGGCGGAAGCAAGTACCAAACCACCTTGGCCGATGGGGAAGCCCATCGGATCATCGACATTCTCCCGACGCGCTACGGCAAGGATTTAGCTGCTTATTTCTCTTCCATTGATCGAGCGGAGCGTCGCGGCGTCGAAATCTTTGTCAGCGATATGTGCGGCACCTTTAAGGGCGTGAGAGAGGCTTTCTTTCCACAAAGCGCCCATGTCATTGACCGCTACCATTTCATCCGCCAAGTCCATTGGGCCTTGGAAAACGTCAGAAAACGGGAACAGAAACGCATGACGGCGACGGAAAGGAAATGGTTTAAAAGGAGTCGCAGCCTCCTGAAAAAACCGGCTAAAGACCTTACAGAGGCGGAAAAAGGTCTCGTCGCCACCATGCTCGAAAAGAGCGACGCCATTCGAACCGCCTACATCTTAAAAGAAGGCTTTTACACCTACGTCCTTTCTCAGAACGACAAAGAAACCGCCGCCACCGCCCTTTCAAAGTGGATGGAAGAGGCAAAGAAAGGCGGGCAAAAGGAATGGCGTTACTGCTTGCGCGCCTACAACAACTGGTTCGAGGAGATCACCAACA
>NZ_CALPBW010000038.1 GCF_943169845.1 Peptoniphilus rachelemmaiella | reverse complement strand
CCTGATTACCATTGATTGCAAACCCGTACAAGATCGGGTTTGTCCTCACTGTGGCTCGGCTCACGCTTGGGTTCACGATCACCGGGTTCAGGTGCTTCGGGACGCACCGATGCGCCGTAAACACGTGCTTCTTCGCGTCAAGAAGACGCGCTACGATTGCAAGGATTGTGGCGCACGCTTTGAAGCTTCCCTTTCCTTTGCCGCCAAGGGCAAGCAGATGACAAAGCGCTTAATTGCCTATGTGGTCGATGCCTTTCGAGATATTCGATCGGTGTCGGAGCTGGCGCGGGAAGTGGGGATTTCAACGACGAGTATTTTTCGTATTGTGGCTTGTTTGTTTGTACCTCGTCAACGGCTCCCTCGTGTCTTTTGCATCGACGAGTTTAAGGGCGACAGTGGCGGAAGCAAGTACCAGACCACCCTAGCTGATGGGGAGGCCCATCGAATCATCGACATTCTTCCGACGCGTTACGGCAGGGATTTAGCGACTTATTTCGCTTCCATTGATCGCGCGGAACGACGTGGCGTCGAAATCTTTGTCAGCGATATGTGTGGTACCTTTAAAGGCGTGAGAGAAACCTTCTTTCCACAAAGTACCCATGTCATTGACCGGTACCACTTCATCCGCCAAGTCCATTGGGCTTTGGAAAACGTGCGGAAGCGGGAGCAGAAACGGATGACGGCAACGGAAAGAAAATGGTTTAAACGAAGCCGCAGTCTACTGAAAAAACCGGCTCAGAAACTCACAGAAACAGAGAAAGGCCTCGTCGCTACCATGCTCGAAAAGAGCGATGCCATTCATACCGCCTACATCTTAAAAGAAGGCTTTTACACCTACGTCCTTTCTCAGAAAGACAAAGTATCCGCTAGAACCGCTCTTTCAACATGGATGGAAGAGGCAAAGAAAAGCGGGCTAAAGGAGTGGCGCCACTGCTTACGTGCCTACAACAACTGGTTCGAGGAGATCACCAACAGCTTTGATTACCCGTGGAGTAACGGCTACGTGGAAGGAAC
>NZ_CALPBW010000037.1 GCF_943169845.1 Peptoniphilus rachelemmaiella | reverse complement strand
ATAAAATTTTCAATGGCCCGAACGAGTTCTTGCCGGCTTTGGTAGACGTGGCCGGCATAGATTTCTCTTTTCAGTACGCTGAAGAAGTTTTCCATGGGTGCGTTGTCGTAGCAATTGCCTTTTCTGGACATGCTTTGGAAGATGTGGTGTTCTTTCAGCATGGCTTGATAGGCGTTCATTTGGTAACCCCACCCGCGATCGGAGTGGAAGGTGCGGCGGTAGGGGCAGGCGCCGGTCCGCTCGATGGCTTCTTCTAAGCCCCGTAGCATGGTGATCCCGTTGGGCTGATCGGAGAGGACGTAGCTGATGATTTCCAGATTGTACATGTCCATGTACGGATCGAGGTAGAGTTTCTTTGTTTGAAGTTTCCCTGCTTTGTCTTTTTCGTAGTATTTGAATTCCGTGGTGTCGGTGGTAATTTTTTGGTAGGGGATACAGGTATTGAAGCGGCGGTTGATTCGATTCTTCTTGATTTTACCGACGACGCCTTTGTAGGAGTTGTACTTCTTGTACTTCCTGCCATAGGCGCGGACTTGAAGGCCCATGACCTGAACCAGCCGTTGAACTTTCTTTTTGTTGATCGCCCATCCCCGGTTCTTCAGCTCCAGGTGGATCCTTCGATAGCCGTAGTCTTTGTGTTCGCGCCGTATGGCCAAGATCTCGTCTTTCAAGGCTTGGTCCTTATCTTCTTCGTTCCACTTTTTCTGCCAGTACATAAAGGTGGATTTGGGAAAGTTGATGGCGGCGAGGATCTCGTTTAGTTGGAATTGTTCTCGGAGTTTGGCGACGATCTTCGCCTTTTCTTCATTGCTTCTTCCTTCTCCAAACTCCTTAACTGCTCCCAGAACATTTTTTGAATGGTAAGTTTCCGATTCTCTGCTTCTAATTCTTTGATGCGGTTTTCCAATGCCTCCCGTGTGGAAGCATCAAGATCTTCACTCGACTTTGAAGGATTTGGTGCTTGATTGCGGTCGTCTTTCTTCGTCACAGGTCTCCCTCGCTTGTGTGATCGCAGCCCCTCAATGCCCTCCTCCCGATACTGTCTCCGCCAGTTAGCGATGATGGACGGATTCGTTAAGCCGAGTTCAAGGGCCAATTGTTGGTAGCTGCATTCGCTCGTTTCGTAGCGTGTGATGGCTTCTAACTTAAACTCTACACTGTACGCACGATTATTTCTAGAGCGCATTAAGCCTTCATCGCCAAATTGTTTGTAATTGTTCACCCAGCGTCTGATCAACGA
>NZ_CALPBW010000036.1 GCF_943169845.1 Peptoniphilus rachelemmaiella | reverse complement strand
TGTCATTATTCCCTCCTGATTGTGATTGGTTGGCAGACCTTTCTTATCATACCATTCTGGGAATAACGGGTGATTATCGCTAAAGCTAAACGGAACCCCCGGTCTAACCGGGGGTTTTCTAATGCAAAAAAGGGTAGGCCGAAGCCTACCCGATTTTGTATGACAGAAGCGTTTGAAAGCCTCAAATTGAATGGATTATTCGTATTTGTAGAAGCCTTCGCCGCTCTTACGACCCAATTTGCCGCCGCGAACCATTTTGCGCAGAAGAACGTGTGCGCGGTATTTGCTGTCGTGGTAGTCGTTGTAGAGAACGTCCATGATGGCCAGGCAAACGTCCAAGCCGATTAAGTCAGCTAAAGCCAAGGGGCCCATGGGGTGGTTTGCGCCTAACTTCATGGCGGTATCGACGTCTTCAACAGAAGCGACGCCGTCGCCGACGATGCCGACACCTTCGTTGATCATGGGGATCAGGATGCGGTTTACGACGAAGCCCGGAGCTTCTTCGACTTCGACGGGGGTCTTGCCAATTTCGTTGGTTAAGTCGATGATGATCTTCTTGGTTTCTTCGCTGGTGTGTAAGCCGCAGATGATTTCAACTAATTTCATTGCGGGAACCGGATTGAAGAAGTGCATGCCGATGACTTTGTCAGGACGGCCCGTGACTGCAGCGATGTCGGTGATGCTCAAAGAAGAGGTGTTGGTAGCGAGGATGGTCTTTGCGTCGCAAAGTTCGTCGCATTGTTTGAAGTAGTCTTTTTTCACTTCGGGATCTTCCGAAGCAGCTTCGATGACGATGTCGCAGTCGGACAGGTCTTTAAATTCTTCGACGAGGGAGATGCGTTTCATGGCAGCGTCCATGTCGGCTTGCGTCATGCGTTCTTTGGAAACATTCTTGGCGTAAGCTTTTTCAACCTTGCCCATGATCTTGGCGATCTTTTCGTCGGTCAGGTTTCTACTCTTGATAACTACTTCGTGGAAAGGTGCGGCAACTTGAACGATACCGAGACCCATCGTACCCGAACCAATAACTCCGATTTTCATAAGAAATCCTCCTATTCTCTATTTAAACGATTGTTTATTTACCGGTAAATTCCGGGGCACGTTTGCCCAAGAATGCGGTCATGCCTTCTTTTTGATCTTCGGTGGCGAAGCAGAGGGCAAAGGCCGACTTTTCAATGTCCATACCCGTTTGAATGTCTGCTTGCAGACCGTCTACAATGGCGCCCTTGGCGTAGGATACGGCGCGGGAGCCCTTGGATGCAATGGTTTCGGCGAGCTTTGTCGCTTCATTCATTAATTCTTCCGGTGCCACCACGGCGTTGACTAAGCCGATTTCATAGGCGCGATCCGCCTTAATGTTTTTGGCGGTGTAGATCAATTCTTTCGCAATGCCGACGCCGACGGTTCTCGGCAGACGTTGGGTGCCGCCGAAGCCCGGGGTGATCCCGAGGCCCACTTCCGGTTGGCCGAAGACGGCTTTTTCGGAAGCGATACGGATGTCGCAGGCGAGGGAAAGCTCACAGCCGCCGCCTAAGGCGAAGCCGTTAACTGCAGCGATAACGGGTTTGGAAAGCCGTTCGATTAACATAAAGGTGTCCATGCCGAGTTTTGCAAATGCGTGGGCTTCTGCCGCATTAAGCGGTTGCATTTCAGAAATGTCGGCGCCGGCGACAAAGGCCTTGCCTTCGCCGGTAAGAATCACTACAGCTACTTCATCGTCGCCTTCCAAGGCGGTGAAGCAACGGTTGAGTTCGGTTAATACCTCGGTGTTCAGGGCATTTAAGCTCTTGGGCTTATTAATCTTCACCGTGGCAATGGCGTTTTGTTTTTCTACAATCAGGTATTGAAAGTCCACTATGGCACTTCCTTTCAGTTAATCTTATTTAGCGTTCGACGGTAAGTGCAGTACCCATGCCGCCGCCGATACAGAGCGTTGCGAGACCCTTCTTGGCGTCGCGACGTTTCATTTCATATAAAAGGGTGGTGAGGATACGCGTACCGGAAGCACCAATGGGGTGACCGATGGCGATGGCGCCGCCGTTGACATTGGTTTTGTCCATGTCGAGACCTAAGGTCTTAGCAACTGCGCCTGCTTGTGCTGCGAAGGCTTCGTTTGCTTCCACGAGGTCGAGTTCGGAGAATTCCCAACCGGCTTTTTCCATTGCTTTTCTGGAAGAGGGGATCGGGCCCGTACCCATGATCTTGGGATCAACACCTGCGGATGCGTAGCTTGCGATCTTAGCCATGGGCTCAACGCCTAATTCTTTGGCTTTTTCTTCGCTCATTACGATAACCATGGCGGCGCCGTCGTTAATACCGGATGCGTTGGCTGCGGTAACGGTACCGTCTTTAATGAATGCGGGTTTCATGCCGCCGATGCTTTCTTTGGTAACGCCGTCGCGGATGTATTCGTCTTTGTCGACGATGGTTACTTTTCCTTTGCGGCCTTTAACTTCGACCGGTGCGATTTCTTCGTCGAAGATGCCTTCTGCACGAGCCTTGCTGGCGCGTTGTTGGCTGACTGCGGCGATTTCGTCTTGGTCATCTCTGGTAACGTCGTATTCTTTTGCTACGTTTTCAGCGGTAACGCCCATGTGGTAGTCGTTGAATGCATCCCAAAGACCGTCTTTAATCATTTCATCGACGAGCTTCTTGTCGCCCATGCGAGCGCCCCAGCGAGCATCGTTCAAAATGAAGGGTGCGGAGCTCATGGATTCGGTACCGCCTGCCAATACGATGTCGGCGTCGCCTGCTTTAATGATTTGAGCTGCTAAGGATACGGCGCGTAAACCGGAACCGCAAACCTTGTTGATGGTCATAGCCGGCGTGGATTCGGGTAAGCCTGCGTGAAGGATAACTTGACGGGCTACGTTTTGGCCGAGACCTGCTTGAAGTACGTTGCCGATGATGGCTTCTTCGATGTCTTCAGCTTTGATGCCAGCGCGTTTGATGGCTTCTTTTGCTGCGGCTACGCCTAAATCTACAGCGCTTACACCTTTAAAAGCGCCCCCGAAGGAACCCACGGGTGTTCTTGCTGCACTTACGATAACGACATTTTTCATTTTATTGCCTCCCTTTTTGATATGTCTGTTTGCTCAATTGTTTTGCAATTGTTTTCCAACTTCTATCTGCATTATAAAATATAAAAACAGCCCCGTCAATAGATTTGGTGAAAATTTGTTAATTATTTTTCAAAAAAATTCGGGAGCAATCCGCATGAATTAGGGATAATTATTTTTTATACAAACAATATCGGCGGTTTAATCCCTTCTTTACGGGGTTTCGTTATATTTTTTACATATAAACTCCATTGCAGGAAAATGATTTGCGTAGTTTTCATGTTTATTTCCAAACAAAAAAAGAGCGGCCCCCGAAGGTGCGCTCTTTGTATTGGCGATAGTCCCCGGGGGGGG
>NZ_CALPBW010000035.1 GCF_943169845.1 Peptoniphilus rachelemmaiella | reverse complement strand
CGTAACTTTCATCATTTCCGCACGAAACTGCTTTTCGTTTGTTCAAAAGATAAGTGAGTGAGGGTGTGTAGGAAAACAAAAAGGAGCCTAGTTTTCACTAGACTCCCCAATGGTTGACATAGAACCTCTTTTTTTCTGCCGTTTATTACCGCTTTTTCACGGAAAAGCACTTGTTTCGAAGGAGAAAAAATCTTACAATAGGATAAGATTACCTAAAGGAGGATATTATGCCCATCGTATGTAAATTCGGCGGTTCATCCCTCGCCAATAGTGAACAATTTAAAAAAGTTAAAGATATTATTGAGAGCGATGAAAACCGCCTGTATGTCATTCCCTCCGCACCGGGAAAGGCCCGAAGCGGCGATCAAAAGGTGACGGATCTTTTGATTCTTCTCTACAACATGGCCGTGCATAAACTTTCGTCCAACGAAGTTATGAGCATGATCGAAGCCCGCTACCGCGAAATTTTAGACGGCATCGGCATCGAATTTGATTTAAACGGGGAACTGGACCATATTTTAAACACCATTACCTCCGGCAAGGTGAGTAAATCCTACGTCCTCTCCAGGGGCGAATACTTAAACGGAAAAATTTTGGCCGCCTATTTGGGCTATGATTTCGTCGACGCTGCCACAGTGATTCGATTCGACGAAAACGGCCAATGGGACGAAGAGGCCAGCTACCGCGCCTTGGAAGAAATGAAAGAAGCCCACGCCTGTGCCGTAATCCCCGGCTTCTACGGCTCCACGCCTTCCGGTAAAATCATTACCTTCAGCCGCGGCGGCAGCGACCTTTCCGGCGCCATCGTGGCCCGGGGTGTCGGCGCCGATCTCTATGAAAACTGGACCGATGTCTCCGGCCTTCTCGCCGTGGATCCTTCCATCGTGCCCCAACCGCAAAAGATCAAAAAGATCACCTACGAAGAGCTTCGCGAGCTTTCCTACAGCGGCGCCAAGGTCATGCACGACGAGGCCATGTTCCCCGTTATCGAAAAGAACATTCCCGTGGTGATTCGAAACACCAATGCCAAAGATGAAGACGGCTCCTACATCGTGGCCCACGTGCCCGACGATGCGGAAGGCGAAAACATTACGGGGATCGCCTGCCGAAAGGGCTTCGACGTCATCAATATCGAAAAATTCCGCATGAATCGGGATCTGGCCTTCCACAGAAAAGTCCTTTCCGTTTTGGAAGCCAACGACATTTATTTGGAGCACATGCCCTCTTCCATCGACTCCATCTCCCTGGTCATCGCCAGCAAATATTTGAAAAATAAAACGGATCAGCTCCTCGCCGAGCTCCAAACCTTCACCAATGCCGATCGCATTTCCGTGGACCACAACATCGCCCTGATTACCATCGTCGGTCGCAACATGAAAAATCGCGTCGGTACCAGCGCCCATATTTTCGGCGCCTTGGCCGGGGCCAATGTGAATATTCGCGTGATTATTCAAGGGGCCAGCGAGATGAATATTATCGTCGGCGTCTTGGAAGAAGAGGCGGATAAATCCATCCAGGCAATTTATAACGCCACTTTCCTAAAATAACTTTTATAATCTCTCATAATCGGGTATACTCTATGTGTAAAGGGGTGCTCATAGCTGAGAGAGAACTACTCAACCCATTGAACTTGTACAGGTAATGCTGTAAAAGGATCGAGCCGATGCGCCTTTTGTGCATCGGCTTTTTTTATTGAAAGGAGAAAATAAATGAAAGCGAGTATGGCTATTCAAGTTTTGCCGACGGTAAAGGGCGGCATTGAAGAAGTGGTACGCATCGTCGACGAGGTCATCGCCGTCATCGACGAAAGCGGTTTAAATTACGTGGTGGCCCCCTTTGAAACCACCGTTGAAGGCGATTCCATGGACGAGATTATCGACCTGCTCCGAAAATGCGAAGCCAAGGTGCTGGAAGAAGGCGCCGAATCCGTCATGTGCTACGTTAAATTAAATCACGGCAAAGAATCCATTTTATCTATCGATGAAAAAATCGACAAATATCAGTAAACTTTTCAGAGGGAGCATCCTCATCGTCGCCCTGCTCGTCCTGTGGCAGCTCTTGAGCACCTCGGGCCTTTTGCCCGCCTACCTGCTCCCCTCGCCCGTACAGGTCATCAAGGCCTTCGTGCAGGACTTCCCTCTGTTGGTCGTTCATTCGAAAGTCACCTTGCTTGAGGCCGCCATGGGCCTTTTCTTCGGCATCGTCTCGGGCTTTCTCTGCGCCTTTTTAATGGATCGCTCGGCCTTTTTGAAGGATGCCCTCTATCCTCTTCTGGTCCTCACACAAACGGTTCCCACCGTGGCCATCGCGCCCCTTTTGGTTCTCTGGATGGGCTACGGCATGACACCGAAAGTGGTCCTCATCGTTATCGTTACCTTCTTTCCCATGGCCGTCAATCTCTACGAAGGCTTTGCCTCCGCGGATCGAGACGAAATGCGCCTCTTGCGCGCCATGGGCGCGGACAAACGGGAAATCTTTTCTTATGTAAAACTTCCCAATGCCCTGGACGGCTTTTTCTCCGCCTTAAAAATTTCCGCTTCCTACTCCGTGGTAGGGGCGGTCATAGCCGAATGGCTCGGCGGCTTTCAAGGCCTCGGCGTCTACATGACCCGCGTGAAAAATGCCTACAGCTACGACCGCATGTTTGCCGTGATCTTTTTGATCTCGTTTTTAAGCTTAATCCTTATGGGCCTGGTGAATCTCTTTCAAAGAGAAGCCATGCCTTGGAAACAATTAAACCGATAGGAGCATACTATGAAACGTTATATGAAACGCCTTCTACCCGTCCTTTTGGCCGTCTTTATGCTGGCAGGCTGCGCCGGCGGTGCCGGTAAACAAGCCGACGGCGACAAGAAAAAAGTACGCCTGGTCTTGGACTGGACCCCGAACACGAACCACACGGGGATTTACGTGGCCAAGGAAAAAGGCTACTTCGACGAAGCCGGCATCGATCTCGAAATCATGCAACCGCCAGAAGGCGGCGCGGAAGGCCTGGTGGCTAACGGCGGCGGCGAATTCGGCGTCTCCTTCCAAGATACCATCGCCGCATCCTGGGCCAAGGAAGAGCCCCTTCCCGTCACCGCTGTGGCAGCCATGGTGCAACACAACACCTCCGGCCTTTTGAGTGCGAAAGATAAAGGCATCGACTCCATGGGCAAGCTCACCGGCCACACCTACGCCACCTGGAACATGCCCATCGAACTTGCCATGATTAAAACCATGGTGGAAGACGACGGCGGCGATTTCTCCAAGGTCAACCTTCTACCCTCCAATGTCACCGACATCGTGGCCGCATTAAACAGCAATGTGGACGCCGTATGGGTCTACTACGGTTGGGACGGCATTAAAGCCAAAACGGCGGGCCTGGAAACCAACTACATTCCCTTTATCGAATCCCACCCGGAATTCGACTACTACAGCCCCATTTTAATCGCCAACAACGACTTCTTGAAAAACGATCCGGACACGGCGAAAAAAGCCCTGGCCGCCATTTCCAAAGGCTACGAATACGCCGCCGAACATCCGGAAGAAGCCGCCGAAATTTTAGTGAAGGCCTCTCCGGAATTGGATAAGAAAATGGTCGACGAAAGCCAAGCCTACCTTTCAAAACAATACATCGCCGATGCGAAACAATTCGGCATCATCGACAGCAATCGTTGGAACGCTTTCTACGGCTGGCTTTGGAAAAACAAATTAATCGATCGGGAAATCCCGAAAGACTTCGGTTTCAGCAATGACTACCTCCCCCAATAAGCCGCTCTTAACAGGCGAAGGCATTTGCCGCCACTTCGGCGACAAAATCGTGCTGGATAAGGTGAATCTTTCCGTTGAGCGGGGCAAGGTCGTGTCCCTTTTAGGGCAAAGCGGAAGCGGAAAAACCACCCTCTTTAATATTCTGGCGGGGCTTGACGTTCCCGACGCGGGCACGGTGCATCTCTTAGGCGAAGATGTTACGGGCCAGCCCGGTCACGTGGCCTACATGCTGCAAAAGGACTTGCTCCTTCGCCACTTGAAGATCATCGACAATGTGTCCCTTCCCCTGCGCTTGGCGGGCAAGAGCAAAGAAGAAGCCCGGGCCGCGGCCGACGGCTACTTTAAAGAATTCGGCCTGGAGGGCACCCAGTATAGCTACCCCGGCGCATTAAGCGGCGGCATGGCCCAGCGGGCGGCCTTTCTGCGCACCTTCCTCTTCTCGAAAGACCTGGTGCTTTTAGACGAGCCCTTCTCCCGCTTGGACGCCATTACAAAGGGCAGCATGCAAGATTGGTATTTAGCCATTAAGGATAAATACGCCCTTACCACCATCCTCATTACCCACGACATCGACGAAGCCCTGCGGATGAGCGATGTGATTCACGTCCTGTCCCCAAAAAAGAAATCCATCGCCTACACCTACGAGGTGCCGGAAGGGGACCGCAAGGAATTTGAACTTTCCCGCGATTATTTGGACGCGAAGAAGGCCATTCAGGAAGCCATTATGGCTTAGAAAAAAAGGCTCTATAATATCCATTGGGGAGTAATCTCCTCAATGGATATTTTTGTGCAAAAAGATAGCACTTGTTTTCCCTATCACCTAAAATTAAATCACCACAAAATAATAAAGGGGGCAAACAAGTGCAAAACAATATTACCACATTACTTTTAGGAATCCAAGATGTCGAGGTCACCGGTGTTTCAGAAGAAAGACGCCTGATTACCATTGATTGCAAACCCGTACAAGATCGGGTTTGTCCTCACTGTGGCTCGGCTCACGCTTGGGTTCACGATCACCGGGTTCAGGTGCTTCGGGACGCACCGATGCGCCGTAAACACGTGCTTCTTCGCGTCAAGAAGACACGCTATGATTGCAAGGATTGCGGCGCGCGCTTTGAAGCACCTCTCTCCTTTGCCGCCAAGGGCAAGCAGATGACAAAGCGCTTAATTGCCTATGTAGTGG
>NZ_CALPBW010000034.1 GCF_943169845.1 Peptoniphilus rachelemmaiella | reverse complement strand
CCCCTTTAAGGGGTAGCCGAGTAATGTTAGCACGGGCAGACCACCGACGCCCTTCAGGCGCAGCTAGTAATGCAGGCCCTTTGGGCCGAAAAAGGAAAACCCCCGGCTACGCCGGGGGATGTTTATTGCCTAAAAGATTCGGAAAAACCGTAGGGTAATGAAAAAGCGAAGGGCGAGGAGAAATACGGCCGCGGCTAAATGAAAAGCCACGGAGAAATAAGGCCATGGCAAAAAGAAAAAGGTGCCTCGAAGGACGGATCAGCGCAGCAAAAAATTTTTCGCCGCACCGTGAAAAAATCCGTCGAGGCAAGCGTTTTTATTTTTGCGGTGCCGGAAAAAGCCGTCGCGGAAGAAAAAATAAATGCGTCTTTCCCCAATGCTTGATAAAGGCTTAACGAATAGAAAAAATATTAAGGTCAAAACACAGCTGTATACAAATATATAGTACACTGACGACAAAATAGACACAGTTTTCGTTAATTGAAAAATTTACTTCAAAAAGGTATGTAATTTAGATATAATGTTACACAAAGGTAGAACGAACCTTAGAATTTTATAAAGGAGATGAGTTTATGAACAAAAGAACACAAGATATCTTTGTAAGTGGTCTGGCCCTGTTCGCCATTTTCTTCGGCGCAGGTAACTTGATCTTCCCGCCTTACTTAGGTGTTACCACCGGTGACGGTTGGTTTGCTACCATGTGCGGCTTCCTTTTAGCCGACCCGGTCATTCCCATTCTAACCGTTTTCATCACAGCCTTTGCAGGCGGTCGTGCCGTTGACTTAGGTAAGCGCGTCAGCCCCGGTTTTGCGAAGCTGTTATCCCTCGTTGCTATTATTTGTATCGGTCCTGCTTTTGCAATTCCCAGAACCGCAGCTACGACGCACGAAGTCGGCGTAATGCCTTTCTTCCCGAATGCACCCGCCTTCATTACGTCCATCGTATTCTTTGCTATTACCTTCGCTCTTGCTTATAAAGAAAGTGGCGTCGTCGATATTATCGGTAAATACATAACGCCGGCATTATTGATCTTCCTCGTTCTCATTATTGCTAAAGCGATTATTACACCTGTAGGTGCCATTGTTCCCGTCGAACACGACGGCGGCTTCTTCGTCAGCGGTTTCTATGAAGGATATCAAACCCTTGACGCTCTGGCAGCACCCTTGTTCACCGGTATCGTCGTCGCCGACTTGATTCGAAAAGGCTATGGCGAAGTCAGTGAAAAAGAACGCCGTTCCTTCATTATGATGGTCGGCTTGGTCTGCTTCGTCGCCTTGGCCGTTGTCTACGGTGGTCTCACCTATTTAGGCGCACAAGGTAGCTCCATGTTTACCGCAGACGATTCCCGCGTCGAAATTTTGGTTAGCTTAGTCGGTATGCTCTTCGGTAGCTTCGGTAAGGTTGCATTGGGTCTGGCCGTCGCACTGGCCTGCCTCACCACCTCCGTCGGCTTAACCTCCGCTGCAGGTAACTTCTTCGAAGACATCAGTAACGGCAAGATCAAATACGGCGTCACCGTTATTATCGTTACGATCATCAGTTTTGCACTCTCCTTAATCGGTGTCGATGCCATCATCGCTTTGGCAGGCCCCGTGCTTACCATCGTTTACCCGATTATCATCGCCTTGGTATTCTACATGATGTTTGAAAAACGCGTTCGCTACGACATGGCTTACATCGTCATGGTCGCAGGTGTTCTCGTTATCGCAGTCATCGAAACCGTCGGCGACAAAATTGGCCTGGGCAGCCTGGCTGCATCCATCCAAACCTTGCCCTTGGGTCAATTCGGATTTACCTGGTTCGTTCCTTCCCTTGTTTGCTTCGCCGTGGGCTACCTCATCGGAAAGATGGGCGTCGGCAAAACCATCGACGATCACCCGGATACGGGAGGCTTCTAAAATACCTTTTAAAAAGAGTCCGCTTCGGCGGGCTTTTTTTATGGGAAGATGTGGTGATAAACTGAATTTAAAACCGGAAATTAGTGATTTCTTAGAGATGAAAGGGCGCGCAGCTTTCCTTTTTCGTAGCGCGGCGCACGGTTTTATATTATAATGTGTTCATATATTCTTACTTACTAATGCAGGAAAGTATTCCACGAGGAGGATTGTAGCGATGAAAGCGACAAATGCGCCGAGAAAGGCGAAGCTGTGGGAGGCCCTTACGGTCTTTTTCGGCCTCGTCTTGATTATGTGCGTGAGCATTTTAAAATTTAAAATCGAACCCCATATTCCCATGTTTATCGGCGTGATTTTCGCCGCCTTAATGGCTCTGAAGATCGGCTATTCCTGGGACAGCATCGAAAAGGCCATGGTGCGGGGGATTTCCCAGGCCCTGCCCTCGGTGATGATTTTAATCACCATCGGGATTTTGGTGGGTATTTGGATCGCCACCGGCGTGGTGCCTTCGATGATTTACTACGGCCTGGGGATATTAAAGCCGTCGATTTTTCTCGTGGCGGCCTGCTTGATTTGCTCCATTACTTCCCTGGCCACGGGGAGCAGCTGGGGCACGGCGGCTACCATGGGGATCGCCCTTATGGGCATTGCCCAAGGCTTAAACATTCCCGCCCCCGTCACCGCCGGCGCCATTTTGTCCGGCGCCTATTTCGGCGACAAGATGAGCCCGTTGTCGGACACGACGAACCTGGCGCCTGCCATGAGCGGCACCGATGTCTTTACCCACGTCAAGGCCATGATCAAGCCCACGATGATTACTTATGTCCTTACCCTGGCGATTTTCGCCTTTTTAACCACCCGCTACAGCGGCCCCGTCGGCTCGGCGGACACCTCGGGGATTGTGGCATTGAGAGAGGGCTTAAAGAGCACTTTTGTCATCAGCCCTCTGCTTCTTTTGCCCCCCATTGTGGTCATCGTCACCATCGCCTTTAAGCTGCCGGCCCTTCCCGGCATCGTTCTCGGCATCGTGGTGGCCACGCTGATCGGCCCCGTCATTCAGCCCACCGTGGGTCTGAACGAAATATTAGGAAGCGGCATGAACGGCTATGTGTCCCAAACGGGCATCGAAAGTTTGGATAAGCTTTTAACCGCCGGCGGCCTCATGAATATGATGCAGTCCGTATCCCTTACGCTCATCGCCATGATGTTCGGCGGCATCGCCGAGGAGACGGGGCAAATGGAAATTATCGTCAAGACCTTGGTACAGGGTATTCGCTCCGTCACCGGCCTGGTTACCGCCACCTTGTTTACCTGCCTCTTGTCCAACATGACCATGCCGGAGCAATACATTTCCCTGGTGGTGCCCGGCCGCATGTTTGCGCCGGAATATCGCCGCCGCGGCCTGCACCCGAAGATGCTCTCCTCTACACTGGAAGCATCGGGCACGGTAACCAGCTGTCTCGTGCCCTGGAACACCTGCGGGGTGTATATGAAAGGCGTGCTCCACGTCTCCCCCATGGCCTATATGCCCTTTGCCGTATTTAACTACCTGATGCCCGCCGTGGTCATCGTCATGACGGCGTTGGGCAAAAACACCTTCTATTTGAAAGATGATCCCGATACGGTCATCGAGGCGGATTAATTGTGAAAAAGAGAAAGCGCACCCTGTTTTTTGCGGTGCTTATCGTGGCGTTTTTCTTTATGCGGCCCCGCTACGAGCCCAATCGGGAGAGCGTCCACAGCCGGGAAGATTTTTTCACGGCCTTTGCGCCTCTGGCGCAGGCAGTGGGAAAGAAATACGATCTCTACCCCTCGGTGATTTTGGCCCAGGCGGCGGTGGAATCGAATTTCGGCGAAAGCGAACTGTCGAAGAGCTACAATAATTACTTCGGCATCAAGGGCAAGGGCGTGGTGCTTCCCACCATCGAAATGGAAGGTGGGCGGAAGATGTCCGTGGAAGACGGCTTTCGCACCTACAACTCCGCCCGGGAGAGCTTTTACGACTACGGCAAGCTCATCGCCAAGGCGAACCGCTACGCACCGGTGCGGGAAGCGGAAAGTGCCGAGGCCTACGCCCGGGCCCTTCACCCGGCGGGCTACAGCACCAACCCCTGCTACGGCGATATCTTGGTGCAGGTAATGAAGGATTACAATTTAATGATCTACGACGAAAACTAAGGCGCTTCGGCGTCTTTTTTATTTGGAAAAGGATCTTGAAAATAGTCAGGCCATAGCGTAGTATAAAAAGCGTATACTACATTTAGAGGTAAGACAGAAATAGTTAGAACTTAACCACAATATGTTGATAGATTGTGGATAAATAAGGGGAGGAAGCAATGAACGTAAGGAAGCGAAACAAGCAAGTGGTGGCATTCGACGGCGAGAAAATTGTCATCGCCGTAAAAAAAGCCATGGCGGAGACGGACAGGGGCGTTGACGAAGACGCGGCCCGGGCCGTGGCCAAGGAGGTCACCGAAAAATGCACGGGCGAAGAGGTCGTGGACATCGAGACCATTCAAGATGCCGTGGAGCTGTCGCTGATGGCGAAGGATCCCGTGGCGGCGAAGAAATACATCCTCTATCGCCAAGAGCGCGCCCGCCTCAGGGAACACGGCTGGGACATGACGGATCTTCAGCGGGACATTTACGAGAAGAAGTACCGCTACGATTCGGAAAGTTTCGAAGACTTTTTGGAACGGGTCTCCGGCGGCAATTCCGCCATTAAAAAAGCCATCGCCAACAAGGAATTTATGCCGGCGGGACGAATCTTGGCGGGCCGCGGTCTGGATGCCTTCGGCAAAAAGATCACCCTTTCCAATTGCTACGTCATGCCCCAGGTGGAAGACAATATCGAATCCATTTACGACACGGCCAAGTGGATGGCCCGCACCTACAGCTATGGCGGCGGCGTGGGCCTCACCTTAAACAAATTGCGCCCGAAAGGCGCCAGAGTCAACAACGCCGCCTCCTCCACCACGGGGGCTGTGAGCTTTATGGATCTTTACTCCCTTACCACGGGCCTCATCGGCATGCGCGGCCGTCGCGGCGCCCTCATGCTCAACATGGATGCCTCTCACCCGGACATTTTGGACTTCATCAATGTGAAGAAAGACCTGGACAAGGTAACCAGCGCCAATATTTCCGTAAACTGCGGCGACGACTTCTTTAAAGCCTACAAGGAAGATAAGCCCTTTACCTTAACCTTCGACGTGGAAGCCACCGGGGAAAAAATCCGCCGGGAAGTCAGCGCCCGGGACATGATGCACAATCTGGCCTACAACAACTGGGACATGGCCGAGCCCGGCGTGCTCTTTAAAGACCGCATCAATTCCTGGCACATTATGAGCGAAGACGACACCTTCGAATACGCCGGGGTAAATCCCTGTGCGGAAGAGCCCCTGCCCGCCTTCGGCTCCTGCAATCTCTCCAGCATTAACTTAGGGGAATTCGTCAAATACCCCTTCAGCAAATTTGCCCGCTTCGAATTCGAATCCTTCGGTCAACTGGTGCGGGAAGGCGTCATCTATTTAAACGACGTCCTGGACGAAAACATGGCCCTGCACCCCTTAAAGGAGCAGCGGGAACTGTCTCGGGACCTGCGCCAAATCGGACTGGGCATTATGGGTGTGGCCGATATGTTCATTAAAATGGGCGTGAAATACGGCTCCTCGGAATCCTTAAACCTTATTAACCAAATCGGCCGCGTCCTCGTGAACGAAGCCCTGCGTCAATCGGCCCTCATGGCCAAAGAAGCCGGCCCCTTCCCTCGCTATCGAAAAGACAAGGTCCTGGCCAGTGAATTTATTCGCTCCAACGCCGACGAGGACGTGCTGGCTCTGATCGAAGAATACGGACTGAGAAATTCCCAGCTTCTCACCATCGCTCCCACAGGCTCCATCTCCACCCTGATCGGCTGCAGCAACGGCGTGGAGCCCATTTTCCAAATCAGCTACGTGAGAAAATCCGAATCCCTTCACGCCGAAGACACCTATTACACGGTGTATACGGAAATTATTCGCAAGCTCATGGAAGCCCAAGGCCTTTCCAGAGAAGAAGACCTGCCCGATTACGTCATTACCACGTCGAATTTAAACTATCGGGACCGAATCAATGTGCAGGCCACCTGGCAGCAATTTATCGACGCCTCCATTTCCTCTACGGTGAACGTGCCCAATGAATTTACCGTGGAAGAAGTGGAAGACCTTTACGTCTACGCCTGGGAGCGGGGCTTGAAGGGCATCACCATTTATCGTGACGGCTGCGCCAGAAGTGGCATTTTAATTACAAACGACAAAAAAGACGGCACCGACCGCATCAAAGAACTGCAAGACGAATTAAATCGGGAGATCGCCAAACAGATGACGGAAAATCCCGATACCTGCCCCATGTGCGGCGGCACCATGAACCACACCGGTGGCTGCGCCGAATGCCAAGACTGCGGCTACAGCCCCTGTGCCATTTAAATGAAATAGCATCATCAAAGAAAAGCGAAGGCGAAACCCTTCGCTTTCTTGCATTAGAAAACCCCCGGTTAGACCGGGGGTTCCGTTTAGCTTTAGCGATAATCACCCGTTATTCCCAGAATGGTATGATAAGAAAGGTCTGCCAACCAATCACAATCAGGAGGGAATAATGACA
>NZ_CALPBW010000033.1 GCF_943169845.1 Peptoniphilus rachelemmaiella | reverse complement strand
TTTCGGAGCAAACACTACGTGATACTTACAATTCCATTTTGTGTGTGATAAACTATGGGTGTGATTTAGTGATGTCATTATTTCCTCCTGATTGTGATTGGTTGGCAGACCTCTCTCATCATATCACGCTGGAAATAACGGGCAATTATCGCTAAAGCTAAACGGAACCCCCGGTCTAACCGGGGGTTTTCTAATGCAAAAAGCCATTGCCTTTTATCGGGCAATGGCTTTTTTATTATGCGTCGAATACGGCGGTTACCTCGGCGGGAAAGGCCACGGCGTCTTTAATGTGAAGGACATTAATCATAATCACGCCCCCTGTGGCGGGCACCTGATCTAAATTGGCCATGACTTCCACTTGGAATTTGTTTTCGTTGAGCCAAAAGCGTTGCGCTACCAAATCTCCCGCTTCGGCAGCTTCGGGGCCGGCGTCGGTATTCAGCGTTTCGTGACCGATGGCGGCGATTTTCCGCGTGCGGCTTAAATACTCGAGGGCCGCCACAGACCAGCCCGGCGTCACTTCCACACCGTCGTGGGTGTTGGTGAAATCGTCTTGGGAATAAATCCGCTTGTACCAGCCCGAGGAGAAGGCCACAAAGGCTCCTTCCGGGATGGCGCCGTGTTCTTTTTCAAAGGCCAAAATATCGTCTACGGTGACGGCATAGCCGGGCTCTTCCTTTACCTTGTCTTCCAAATGGAGGACGTAAAGGGGCAGGTAGCGCTCTTTCGGCGAAATGTCCGATAAAATTTTCCCGCCTGCCATAAAATGGGCCGGTGCGTCTACGTGGGTGCCGTGGGAGGTGCCCAGGGTGTATTCCCGATTGTCCGATCCCGTTTCCTCCAATGTAGTGAGGACCCGCTCGCCCAAGGGATTAAAGGCCTGGTAAATGGCCATGTCTTTCGTCACTTCGTGGGTTAAGCTCACCCACGTCTTTTCTTTCAGGGCCTGTAGTAATTGCTGTGTCTTCATGTAATCTCCTTTCGTTGTTTCTCTTTCACCCTCCATTATAGCCTGTCTCGTTCTTTTCCACAGCCCTTTTCGCGCACAAAAAAAGAGGCCGAAGCCTCTTTTCTCTTACATGGCCAAATAAGCCATAAGCGCGTAATTGATTAAGAATAAAATCGTGGAGCCGACGAGAATCGGGTGCAGCTCTTTGGCCTTTCCCTTTAAGATCATGACGATGCAGTAGAAAATAAAGCCCGCTGCGATGCCGTTACTGATGGAATAGCTGAGGCCCATAAAGACCGAAGCGAAGAAGGCCGGTACGGCACATTCCAAATTCGTCCATTCGATTTCCGCAAAGCTTGCACACATCATAATCCCGACGATGATGAGGACCGGTGCCGTCGCTTGTGCCGGCACGATGCCTGCCACCGGTGCGATGACGATGGCCAACAAGAACATAGCTGCCGTAACCAGGGAGGTAAGGCCGGTGCGACCGCCGGCGCCGATGCCTGCCGCACTTTCTACATAGGTCGTGGTGTTGCTGGTACCGATAAAGGCGCCGATGACCGTGCCGATGGAGTCGGCGAAAAGGGCCTTGTCCAGTTTCGATTTGAAGCCGGAGCTGGTTTGCATGTTGCGAATATCTTCTTCACTGAAAATGCCGGAGCGACGGCCCGTGCCGATAAAGGTACCCAGGGTGTCGAATGTATCGCTCAAAGAGAAGGCGAAGATGGTCATGAGGACCAAGGGAATCCGGGCCGGATCTGCGAAGAGACCCAGCAGCCCTTCTTTGCCGAGAGCCACGCCGAAGACCGTGGAGAGGTCTTGGAAGGAGCTTGCTACAGAAGGACTTTCCGAAAGTTTCGACAGGTCCACCACGCCCATGGGGATGCCGATGATGGTCGTTGCTAAAATACTGATTAAAATGGCGCCTTTTACATTTTTAAGCACCAAGACCACGGTGATCAACAAACCGATCATAGCGAGAAGGACGCCGGCATTGTTGAAGCTTACCAAGGCGGGAACGGCGGCGGAAGAACCGATGATGGTTCCGCCGTCCAAGGCTTGATAGGTGCCCGGATCCAAGGTGAAGCTCAAAAGGCCGCAGTTTTTAATACCGATGTAGCCGATGAATACGCCGATGCCGCCGCTAATGGCGTGTTGCAACGATTCGGGGATGGATGTAATAATCATCTTCCGAACTTTGGTGACGGTGATCAACACATTGATCACGCCGCATAAAAAGACCATGCCCAAGGCTTCTTTCCACGTAAAGCCCAAGCCGAAGACGACAGTGTAAGTAAAAAAGGCATTAAGTCCCATGCCCGGTGCCAAGGCGTAGGGCACATTGGCGAAAAGCCCCATGACCAAGGTGGAAACCACCGATGCAATAATCGTCGCCAAGAAGACGGCGCCCCAGGGGATACCTGTTTGAGAAAGAATCGCCGGATTGACGAAGATAATGTAGCTCATGGCAAAGAACGTGGTCATGCCGGCTAAAATCTCCGTCGAAAAATCCGTTTTGTTTTCTCGTAACTTAAAGAATGATTCCATAACTTCCTCCTTAAAAATAATACGCGAACAGTATATCACGAATTTTTCAAACGAACACTTGTTGAATTAAAAACATATACACCGCCGTGCCCAAAACGATGGAAAGAATGGACTTGCGCTTCCATAAATAACTGCCCGCTGTCACCAAGGCGGCCAAACTCATGGGAAAAAAGCCGCCGAAGGAATCGAAACGCATGACGCGCAAACAGTAGACGATTAAAAGTCCCATCATGGAATAGGGCAAAAGCACGCCTAAATCCTTCACAATTTTCGGAATGGTGTCGCGGCGGGAAAAGAAAAACAAGGGAAACATGCGAATGGTAAAGGTAATGGCCGCCACAATGGCGATGGCGATATAGACTTCTTTAGTTGACATATTTCCTCCTGTAATACAAATTGCCGATTAAAATTACGGCCATGGCGGGCAAAAGAAAGCTGTCGCGACCGAAAAGAAGGACGGCGAGAACAGAAGCCCCCACGCCTAAAAGCGCCGGGAAGTGGTGATCCGTTCCCTTCCACTGCTCGATAAAGGCGGTAATAAACAGGGCCGTCATCATAAAATCGATGCCTTCCACATTAATGGGAAGGACGCTTCCCAAAAGGGCACCGAGGAGTGTGCCCGCGAGCCAGTACATACAGTTCAACAGCCCGATGTGGTACATCGCATCGGCATCGGCCATGCCCCCGTCTTCCCCCGCCGTAATGTAGAGGGAGAAAGTTTCGTCACTGCAGAAATGGGTGACGAGCATTTTCTTCCACAGAGGCTCATTGGCCAAGGGATTGAGCAAAGAGATGGTGTAGAACAAATACCTTAAATTAATAGAAATGGCCAAAATGACCAGCTCCAACACGGCAAGGTGTTGGGCAAACAAACTCACCATGGCAAATTGCATGGCGCCGGCATAAATGCCGAAACTCATCAAAAGGCTCACCAAGGTGGAGCGGCCCACGGAGCGAACCAAAACACCGAAGCCCATACCCAAAAGCAGATAACTGATTAGTAGGGGGATGGTTTTCGGAAAAACGCGCTTAAATTCTTTCATACTCTTTTTTCACACTGCCCTTCTTCTGTTTTCCTATGACGATTATACACGGACAAATGGAAAAAGTGAAAGGAAAATCGCTGAATTTCAACGCTTTAGCGGACTGCCCCAATCGCATCCGCCCACCCTTTTCGAAAGCTGTTTTCCTTTTTTCATCGTCTCCTCTCAGATTGGTGAAAAGCGTGTTCGATGAAGGGCAATAAAAAATCCCCACTCGCAGGAGTGGGGACTTTCGTAAGAAAATCTTACTTAACTTCGACGGTAGCGCCGACTTCTTCCAATTTAGCTTTGATGTCGTCAGCTTCTTCTTTGTTAGCGCCTTCTTTAACGGGCTTCGGAGCGCCGTCAACAAGTGCTTTAGCGTCTTTTAAGCCGAGGCCGGTAATGTCTTTAACGACTTTGATGACCTTAACTTTTTCTTGACCTGCAGAAGCGAGGATAACGTCGAATTCGGATTTTTCTTCAGCGGCTGCGCCTGCTGCTGCAGCTGCCGGAGCGCCTGCTGCTGCAACGGCAACGGGAGCTTGTGCGCTAACGCCGAATTCTTCTTCTAAAGCGCTAACTAAGTCAGCGAGTTCGATAACGGTTAATTCTTTGATCTCTTCAATAAGAGCGGTTACTTTTTCAGATGCCATAATGTATATACCTCCGTAAATAATTTTTGCCCTTAGGCAGATTCTTCTTCTTTCTTTTCGCGGATTTGGTTAAGCGCAACGGCAAGACCGCGAATGTTTCCGGACAGGACAGTTGCCAGTCCTTGAATCGGTGCATTCAAGCTGCCAAGCAAGTGTGCAACAAGCACTTCGCGACTCGGCAATTTCGCCAATGCTTTGACTTCGTCGACAGATACGACACGGCCGTCTAAGAGACCGCCTTTGATTTCTAAGCGATCGTTGTCTTCGGCGAAATCATTTAAGATCTTAGCCGGTTGCACGGCATCTTCGATACCGAATGCGACGACGGTGGGGCCGACGAGTAATTCGTTGGCGCTTTCGTTGCCGGTGGCGTCGAAGGCACGTTTCAACATGGTGTTTTTGTACACCTTGTAGTCTACGCCGTGTTCGCGCAATTCCTTTCTTAATTTGGTTACTTCTTCCACCGTTAAGCCGTGGTTGTTAACCAAAATAATGGATTGAGACTTTTCGATCTTTTCCTTGATCTCATCGACTAAGGCAATTTTCGATTGGAGTAGCTCTTCTTTCACAGATTCACCTCCTCGTTTCTACATAAAAAAAATCACATTGCAGACACAATGCGAGTACCAAAATCAAATTCAGTCACCTCGGCAGGAAATTAAGGCGAACCACCTGCTGTCTGCGGTTTCAACTCATACATAATACCAAAGAAAAACCCCTGTGTAAAGGGGTTTTTTTCATGATTGCGCACTTTTTATAATGGCCCGGGCAATGCGATGGGCCGATGCCAGGGCCCAGTGAATGTTGTAGCCGCCGCAGTCGCCGTCTACATCCAGCACTTCCCCGGCGGCGTAAAGACCCGGGGCGTAAATGGATTCCAGATCGTAGCTGAAGCCATCAAGGGCCATGCCGCCGCAGGTGACCTGGGCGTAGTCGAATCCCCGCACGCCGGTGACGGGTAGGGTGAAGGCAAAGAGCAGATTCAAGAGGCGTTCTCTCTCTTCCCAGGCCAGTTGATCCATCGTCTCCTCCCCTTTCAGGCCACATTCCTTTAATACCACATGCACCCATTTATTGGAGAGGATGCCGTCGAGAAAATCCTCCGCCGCCAGTGGAAGATAGCTCCTGCCCTCGATAATATTTCGGTAATCCGGGCGTTGTTCCAAATGATTGAGCATGGGAAAGGCGACGGCATACGCCCCCTCTCTCTCCCCGACGGCTCGAGCGAGATCCAAGACCGGCGGCCCGCTGATGCCGTCTTTGGCGAGAAGAATTTCCCCACCTTCCGAGGCGATCTTCTCGCCGTTTCGAAAGAGGGTGACGGTCCCTTGAATTTTCGTGCCGTTTAAATGCTTTAAATAGGGGCTATCGCATAGCAGGGCGGAGATGCCGGGGAAAGTGCGGGTTTTTTTGTGACCGAAGGCTTTTATGAGACCGTAGCCCTTGCCATCGGAGCCCGATTGGGGCATGGCCATGCCGCCGGTCGCCACGATGACTTTATCCGCGAAAAAAGAATTTTCCCCGCTCGCAAGCCGAAAGCCGCCCTTTGATTGTTCGATTGAATCGATGCAGGTCTCCACCACTTCCTCGCCGCCTGCTGCAAGCAAGCGGCGGCGCAGAGCGTTTAAGACGGTGCGGGCCTGGAGGGTGGAGGGGTAAAGCTTGCCCCGATCTTCTTCGACCAAGTCGATTCCCAAGGCGTCGAAAAATTCCCGACGGGCCTCGGCTGAAAAATAGGTGCCGGGATCGAAGGGCAGAGGCGATTCGCTATGCCAATGGCACAAAGAGAGATCGGCATTGCTCACATTGGCTCGGCCATTTCCCGTAGCCAGCAGTTTTTTTCCCACGCGATTTTTTCGCTCGTAAACGGACACAAAAAAGCCCGCCTCGGCCAAAAGGCAACCCGCCGCAAGACCGCTGACGCCGCCGCCGACAATGGCGATTTTCATAGCAAAACCCCTTTCTTTTTCCCCGAGTATAGCATGCATATGTGCTACAATACAAGTTAGAAAAAATGAAAGGAGCTTCCATGAATATTACCGAACGACTGAAAAAATACGTACAAGTTTACACCACCAGCGACGAAAATTCCACCACCTATCCTTCCACGGCGCGCCAATTCGATTTGGCCCATATCCTTGTGGATGAGCTGAAAGAGCTGGGTCTTTCCGATGCCAAGGTCGACGACTACGGCTATGTCACCGCCCACTTAAAGGGCAATGTGGACAAAGACCTGCCTACCTTGGGCCTCTTGTCCCACATGGACACGGCGCCTGCGGCAAAGGGCGAAGGCGTGAAGCCCCGTGTCATCCACTATGAAGGCGGCGACATCCTTTTAAATAAAGAAAAAAATATCGCCCTCTCCGACAAAGATTTCCACGCCTTAAAGGACGTGGTGGGCCTGGATCTCATGGTGACCGACGGCACCACCCTTTTAGGCGCCGACGACAAGGCGGGCATCGCCATTATTATGGATAGCCTCCGGACACTCATCGAAGAGGATTTGCCCCACGGCAATTTGGCCATCGCCTTCACCCCCGACGAAGAGGTGGGCCGCGGCGTGGATCACTTCGACGTGGAGGCCTTCGGTGCCGATATTGCCTTTACCGTCGACGGCTCCCGCCTCGGGGAAGTACAATACGAATGCTTTCACGCCGTCAGCGCCAAGGTGGACATCAAGGGCGTCAGCGTCCACCCAGGCACGGCGAAAAACCACATGATTAACGCCATTAGCCTGGGCATGGAGCTGGACCGCATGCTTCCGGATGCCATGCGCCCCCAATACACGGAAGGCTACGAGGGCTTTTTCCATCTGGATCAATTCCGCGGCAATGTGGAAGCGGCGGAAATGGACTACATCCTTCGCGACTTCGACGCCGAGAAGGTAAAGAACATGAGCGAAATCTTTCAGGCCGCCGTGGACTTTTTAAACAAAAAATACGGCGAGCGCATCACCTTAACCTTGGAAGAAAGCTACCGCAACATGCGGGAGAAAATCGAGCCCCATATGGACCTCATCGATCTCTGTGTCGAGGTCATGGAAGAAGAGGGCATTGAGCCAATCATCGAGCCCATTCGCGGCGGCACCGACGGCAGCCGACTCTCCTGGATGGGGCTGCCCACGCCGAATTTATTTACCGGCGGCATGAATTTCCACGGTCCCTACGAATACATTCCCATTCAACACATGGAAAAGAGCCGGGATGTGGTCGTAGGTCTTATTCAAAAAATGGCGACGAGAGCATAATGCAAGTCCTCTATGCTGCCGCCGGCGGCGCCCTGGGAGCGACGAGCCGCTTTTTGATCTCCACACTGCCCCTTTCAGATTACGGCCTGCCCCTTCCCACCTTTCTCGCCAATCTCATCGGCTGCTTTATCATGGGCCTCATCGCCGCCTGGGCCGAAGCCCGAGGCATGAACCCCGGCCTTCAGATTTTTTTAAAGACGGGCTTTTGCGGCGGCCTTACCACCTTCTCCGCCTTCAGCGCGGAAACCGTGGCCATGATGGAAAAAGGCCACATGGCTGCCGCTGTCCTTTATGTCGCCGCCACGGTGATGCTTGGCTTCATCGCCCTCTACACCGGCGGCCAATTCGTCAAATAAAAAAAACCCTCTACCGCAGCACTTGCTTTCACGGTACGGGGGTTTTTTAAGGTTCTATGTCAACCATTGGGGAGTCTAGTGAAAACTAGGCTCCTTTTTGTTTTCCTACACACCCTCACTCACTTATCTTTTGAACAAACGAAAAGCAGTTTCGTGCGGAAATGATGAAAGTTAC
>NZ_CALPBW010000032.1 GCF_943169845.1 Peptoniphilus rachelemmaiella | reverse complement strand
GCACTTGTTTGCCCCCCTTTATTATGTTGTGGTGATTTAATTTTAGGTGATAGGGAAAACAAGTGCTATCTTTTTGCACAAAAATATCCATTGAGGAGATTACTCCCCAATGGATATTATAGAGCCTAAAAAAAGGCCCCGAAGGGCTTTTTTGGCTCTATGTCAACCATTGGGGAGTCTAGTGAAAACTAGGCTCCTTTTTTATTTGGACGAACCTACTCATTTGCATGGTACATCCTCCTGATGTGATTGCATCGTGGTTTGGGTGAAGATAATTGGAGCAGTGTTGTTCAACGCGTCAGTTGTTCTGTTTCCATCCATTTAAGTTTGATTAAGTCGACTAGTTCTTTGTGCAGAGGGTAAAGAGATTTGCCTTTATGGTGACAGATCTGAAGGTAGAATTCTAGGTTAAAGTCGTCAACATCTAATATCACAATATCACTGTCATCTAAAATGGGATAGATCAGGTATTCCGGTAAAAGTGCGACGTATTGATCTTTTTTGACGAGAGACATGACGACGCTGGCCCAGTTAGAACGTATACTGGAATTATATTTGACTTTGGATTTTCTTATGATATCGTCAAATCGCTTTTTCACGTAAGAGTTATTGCCGGTTAAAACAAGTTTTTCTTGGCAGATATCGCTAAGCCGTACGGTTTCTTGTTGTAGCAGAGGATGGTCTTTACGACTGAAAAATTTAGCTTGTACTTTTTTCTGACCGATGACAGCGATGCTTTCACTGTCGATAAGATCGCCCATAGTGATGATAATATCGAGCTGGTTTTCTTTAAGGCTTTGAAATAGGTTTCCGGCTATATCTTGATCGAGGAAAATATTGACTTCAGGATGGATTTTGAGAAATTCACCGACTGCGTCGATCACGAAGGAGGACATAATCGATTCGACGGCGCCGATGTTGATTTTATGTTTCCCGACAGACTCCTGGTTAATGGAATTAAAGAAGTCGATCTCATGATCAACTGCGCTATATGCATAATCCAACAATTTTGCACCTTCATTGGTTAGGAAGATTTTGTTATTAATGACATCGAATAAGGGATATCCCAATTCTCGTTCCAATGTTTTAACCTGATTGTTCAAAGTAGATTGAGCATAGTTTAAGTGTGCAGCAGCTGCCGTGTAGCTTCCTAGTTCAGCAATTTTTATGAAGCTTTTTAGATATTTGATATCCATAGAACATATCCTTTCAAAATGTCTGAATGATTGATTTCAGATTATCGAGAATTTCGATAAGCACCATCCCTTATTTGAATTTTACTTAAGTATATATAATATATAAAATCAAATCAAGGTAGTGAGAGAAAGCAAATAATAAAAATTTAAGAAGGGGAAGGTGAACTTATGAAATTAAGAGAAAAGAAAAAACCGAGCTTTACTTATGCATTGGTGTCAATGATTTTAGTCTTCTCGGTCATTATGGTACCATCGTTGGCTTGGGGGTCGAAAATTAATGCTTTGTTTTTGATTTCATGGATTGTAGCCATGGGTGTTAGTCTTGGGACAGGTACGACCTATAAAGAGATTCAAAATGGTATTATTGAAAACTGCTCAAAGGCCATTGTACCGGCGATGATCATTTTATGTGTTGGAGCATTGGTTGGAACTTGGAATGCATCAGGTACGGTACCTGTGATTATCAGTTTTGGAGTCAGATCCGTTTCGCCTAACATGTTTTTGATGACTGCCTTTATCTTGTGCGCTGTGACTGCATTGATTACGGGAACTTCTTGGGGTACATTTGGCACGGCAGGGCTGGCCTTGGCAGGAATTGGTATAAGTCTTAATATCAATCCCGTGATTACGGCTGGAGCATGTTGTGGAGGAGCATTTTTTGGCGATACGATTTCTCCGATATCGGACAGCCCGAACCTGGCGTCTGCGGTATCTAGGGTGGATCTCTTTGAAGGGATCAAGCATCAGGCAAAGATTACAGTTCCTTCAGCCTTGATTTGTTGCTTCATATATTTTCTGGTCGGTAGAAAATACGCTGGCGGGAATGTCAATACAGTCCTTATCAACGATATTGTAAATACCATTGGAAAAGAGTTTAATACCGGCATCATTACCTTACTCCCAATGGTGGCTGTCATCGTACTATTAGCTAAAAAGATTCCGTCCATACCGGCAATCTTAGGAGGGTCTATATTTGGAGGAGTCGTGGCTTGTTTATACCAGGGGGATAGCCTTGCTGATGTGCTGAATTATTTCTGGAGTGGCTATGAAATCAACAGTGGTGTTGAATTTGTAGACAAGTTACTTAACCGTGGTGGCGTGATGAGTATGGCGGGAACAGCTATTATGTTTTTCTTTGCCTTTGGGCTTTTCGGTATACTTAATTCCGCAGGCATTGTTGACGCCTTTGTGGAGCCTTTGACGTCGCGACTCCGTTCTAAAGTTTCCATTATCATTGCAACCATGCTCTTTGGCATATTTGGTGCAGTAGTTGGAGCATCGATGAACTTTGCCTATGCTTTTGCGGGCAGTATAATGGAACCGGTGTACGCAAAAAAAGGTTTGCAGAGAAAGAATCTAATGAGAGCGTTGGGCGTTGGATGTACGGCAATGGCAGTGATTGTGCCTTGGAGCTTATCAACTTCCGTAGCGATAGAATTTCTAGGTGTAAAACCGTTTGATCTAGTACAATATAATTTCTTCTTAATGGTAACACCGGTATTGCTAATTTTGTGGACGATATTTGGGCATGATACAAAATGGCTTGATGAACTATCAGAAGAAGAACGACAAAAAGAGTTGGAAAACAGCTAACTTGATTGTGAATGTGTAAAAGTTCACGGCGGTATGATCTTTAAAAAATGAGGAATCCTAATGGATTGAAGATTTAGTTAGACAATGGTCTAGAAGAGTTGTAAATATGAGGTGATTCTGTGAGCAACAAATTGATGAGCTTGAAAGAAGCTATATCACAGTTTGTTAATGATGGCGATCTTATAGCACTTGGTGGTTTTTCAACGAATCGTAAGCCATATGCGTTGGTGAGAGAGTTAATAAGACAAGGGAAAAAGGATTTGTACATCGAAAGTGGGGCAGCGGGTGGAGATGTTGATTTAATCATTGGTGCGAAGTTAGCCAAGGCAGTCAATATGGGCTATATCGCAAACTCAGGCTTTTCGATGGTATGTAGACGATTTAGAGCTGCAGTGGAGAGCGGAACATTGCCGGTGGAGGATTATTCCCTAGATGTACAGACAATTATGTACCATGGTGCAGCTTTGGGTCTTCCTTATGTAGCTGTAAAAAATATGCTTGGATCAGATCTGGTGAACAAATGGGGGATTTCTGAAGATGAACGGAAAAACCTACCTAAGCTTCCAGCAAAAAAATTTGTGATTCAAGAAGACCCATTTAACCCTGGATCGGTGCTTTGTCTACTTCCGACTCCCAAAATTGATGTGGCATTGATTCATGTGCAAAAGGCTAGCCCTGATGGCATGTGTATCATTGAAGGGGCGGAATTTCAAGATGTCGATATAGCCATGGCAGCTCGCCATACGATTATCACATGTGAAGAAGTGGTAACCGATGAGGAAATGAGATCTCATCCTGAGCATAACACTTTACCCGGATTATGCGTGTCGGCTGTGGTGGAATGCCAATTCGGGGCACATCCATCGCAATGTTTTGGCCATTATGATTACGATCCGGTGATGATGTTGGAGTATGACAAAGCAAGTAGGACAGACGAAGGTTTTGACGATTTTTTAAAGAAATATGCTTATGTTTCGCATCAAGAGTATCTTGAAAAAATTGGAGTAGGACAGTTAGAAAAAATCAAAATAGATAAAAACTTGGGATATGCTCAAAATTTAAAAAGGAGGTAGACATGGAGTACACGGGAAAACAATTAATGGCCATTGCTTTAGCCAATGAAATTGAAGATGGAAAAGTATATATCATTGGTACCGGTTTACCCCTCATTGGAGCGTCACTAGCCAAACATACAACTGCACCTAACGCCAGATTGCTGTTTGAAACCGGCATTTTGGAGGGAAATCCTTTGGAAGTTCCGACTAGCGTGTCTGATTTGCGGATTAATCGGGAAGCTTCTGTGTTGTGGCCGCAGTATCGCTATTTTGGATTTCAGACGATTATGGCTCAACGTAATGTCATTGATGCTGGATTTTTGGGAGGAGCAGAAATTGATGCTTATGGCAATTTAAACTCGACAGCCATAGGCGATTACTTGCATCCTAAGACGCGGTTTTCCGGCTCGGGAGGGGCTAATGGTATCGCAACTTATTGTGACACGATCATCGTGATGAAGCATGAAAAACGACGATTTGTAGAAAAGGTAGATTATTGCACGAGTCCAGGATGGATTGACGGTCCGGATGGCAGGGCTAAGAGGGGGTTAAATCCAAATAAAGGACCGAGAACGGTAGTCACTCAGTATGGTGTTTTCAAGTTTGGTGATGATAAAAGGATGTACATGGATAAAATCTTTCCCGGCGTAAGCAAGGAAGAAGTCGTTGAAAATACCGGATTTGCCATTGATGTTTCCCAAGCGACACTATATGAGGTACCAGGGGAAGAAATCTTTAGAGTATTAGTTGAAGAAGTTGACCCTGATCGTGTGATGATATAGGTGGTCATGTGGGAAAGGTGTAAACAGTTTAGTAGGGAGGTTTGTGATGAATCATATCGACATTAACAGAAAGTATTGTAAAAAATGCAGGATATGCATTACATTTTGTCCAAAAAGCGTTTTTGACAAGGAAAGTGAAAGACCTGAGGTGGTGCGCCCGGAAGATTGCATAGGATGCAAGATGTGTGAAATGAGATGTCCCGATTTTGCAATTACGGTTACGAAGGGGGAAAATTAAGATGGCCAGATATTCATTTATGCAGGGTAATGAAGCTATTACTGAAGGAGCAATTGCGGCTGGTGCTAGATTTTATGCAGGCTATCCGATTACTCCCTCGAGTGAAGTTGCCGAAACATCATCTAATCGTTTACCTCAAGTAGGTGGTATGTTTGTACAGATGGAGGATGAGATTGGGTCCATGGCTGCGCTAATTGGTGCTTCCTGTGCAGGGAAAAAAGCATATACCGCTACCAGCGGACCGGGTTTAAGCCTCATGGCAGAAAATTTAGGTCTAGCCGTGATGGGCGAAGTGCCTTGCGTGCTCATCGACGTACAGCGATCAGGCCCGAGTACTGGATTGGCGACGAAGCCTGCTCAAGGCGATGTGATGCAAGCGAGATGGGGAACACATGGGGATCACTCGATCATTACTCTCACCCCCTCTAGTGTGCAGGATTGTTTTGACTTAATGATTACGGCATTTAATTACGCCGAAACCTATCGTACTCCAGTTATATTTTTAGCGGATGAAATTGTAGGACACTTGAGAGAACAAGTGGTCTTATACGATGAAGACGAAGTTGAGACTGTGGAGAGAACAGGTCCGTCTTGTCCCGTGGGTGAGTACAAACCGTATGAACATGCAAATGGGATTACGCCAATGGCCTCTTTCGGAGACAAGCACATTTTTAAGATTAATGGAAGCATGCACGATGAATATGGAAGGCCTTGCGCTAGGCCTGATAATGCGGACAGGATCATTAAACACCTGAATAATAAAATAGAAGATAATGTAGACGACATTAGCATTGTCAGAAAATATTTCATGGATGATGCCGAGGTAGTTATTGTCACTTATGGAGGTGTAGCTCGATCGGCCTTATCAGCTATGCAGATGGCTCGAGAACGTGGACTGAAAGTAGGTATATTACAGATCATCACCTTATGGCCTGTTCCAGAAAAAGAGATTCTAAATATACTTAAAACAGCAAAAGCTGTGGTTGTGCCAGAACTCAACTTAGGACAGTATATTGATGAAGTTCACAAAAGGAATGAAAGAAATATTCCTGTGATAGGTGTTAATCGCATTGATGGCCAACCCATCTTTCCGAAGGAGATTTTCAAGGCAATCGAGGAGGCAATGAAACATGTATAAGGACTACTTGCTAGAAGAAAAGATGCCGCTATTCTGGTGTGCCGGTTGTGGTAATGGTATTACGTTACAGGCCATTTTCAGAGGTATGGATAGCCTCGGTTGGACCAAGGAAAATACAGTGGTCACAACTGGGATTGGTTGCTGGGGAAAGGCTGATGACTATGTGACGACGAACTCGTTTCACGGGACGCACGGGAGAGCCTTGCCGGTTTCCACTGGAATCGCATTGGCGAATCCGGATCTTAATGTGGTTACGCTAATGGGAGATGGCGATGGCGCTACCATTGGAGGCAACCATCTAATCCATGCGGCAAGAAGGAACATCAACTTAACAGCGATTTTGGTAAATAACTTAAACTACGGTATGACAGGGGGACAATACTCGGGTACCACGCCTAAACATGCGATTACCAAAACATCCCCATATGGTCATGTCGAGAATGGGTTCGATATTTGTAAATTAGTTGCTGCGAGTGGTGCACCCTATGTTGCTCGTGCTACAGTGTTTGACGTTGTGCAGCTACAGAAATTAATTAAAGAAGCTATGTCTAAGAAAGGCTTCGCTCTTGTTGAGGTCATCTCACCGTGCCCCACCCACTATGGAAGATCCAATAAAATTGGTGATGCCCCGGCCATGCTTCAATGGATCAAGGACAATACAGTATCGAAGGCCAAGGCTGACACGATGCCTGAAGAAGAACTTGTCGATAAATATGTGACAGGTGTTTTTGCCAACCGAGATCAGTTAGACTATGGGACCCTTTATCAGGAAATTATTGAACAAGCAGCGGGAGGAAGATGATATGGCACAAAAGGAAATTACCATTAGTGGTGTTGGCGGGCAAGGGATGATTCTTTGTGGTACGTTGATTGCTAAGGCAGCCGCCATTTATGATAGAAAAAAAGCAACACTTTCGAGCGAATATGGTGTTGAAACGCGAGGTACCTTTGCTAAATCTGACGTGATTGTCAGTGATGAAGAAATTTACTTTCCAAAAGTGACGAAGCCGAATTTTGTCATTTGCCTACATCAAATTGCCTACCAGAGGTATGTCAATAATATGCCTGAAGGAAGTTATATTATTTATAACAAGGCAGAAGTTGTTCAGGAAGCTGCCAGTGAGGGTAGGGACATTCCAGTTGATATTTCCGGCTTAGCTCGTGAAATAGGTCATAAGGCCACGGCTAATATCATCACCATGGGTTTAATCATAGCCGTTTCTGGTGTGATCAGTATTGATGCAGCAAAGAAAATCGTTGAAAAGCATTTTGAGGACAAGGGACAAAAGATTGTTCAGCTGAATATTAAAGCACTAGAGAAGGGTTATGAAAAGGGAAAGGAGCTAGTGAAATAGATGAAACTTTCAACAAGAGTATCTAGACTGCCTGTATCCGGCATTAGAAAAATGTTTGATTTGGCCGCAAAATATGATAATGTTATTAACCTGGGAATCGGAGAGCCGAAATTTTCTACACCTGAGAATATTATTGCAGCGAATGACAAGGCATTAAGAGCTGGCTTTACCAAATATGTGGCAAATGCAGGATATATGCCACTAAGAAAGGCCATCGCTGAAAAGATGAAACGTGATAGCGGGCTGGATGTTGATGCGCAAAATATCATCGTCACGTTTGGAGCGGGGCAGGCATTGATGTCTACGATGCAAGCAATTTTGGATGAAGGTGATGAAATCCTCGTTCCTAATCCGTGTTTTGCTAACTACATGGGGTACATCTCACTGGCGAATGGGACTCCGGTGATGGTGCCGACGTATGAAAGTGATAAATTTCACATCAAGGCAGAAGTTGTTAGACAGTATATTACGAGTAAAACCAAAGCGATCATCATTAATTCGCCGAACAATCCTACCGGTGCTGTGACGCCAAAAGAAGAACTGGAAAAGCTGGCAAAATTGGCGATAGAAGAAGATTTAATTGTGATTTCCGACGAGCCTTATGAAAAAATCATTTTCGATGGGCATAGTCACTATAGCATCGCCAGCTACCCGGGAATGTTCGAAAGAACAGTGACCGTCAATTCTTTTTCCAAAACATATTCCATGACGGGATGGCGCCTTGGTTACGCTGTGGGACCTGAGGATTTAATCAAAGCCATGACGTTGTTACAAGGAAGTTTGACGGCCAATGTAACTACAGCGACTCAGGTGGCGGCCATTGAAGCACTCGAGGGCCCCCAAGATTGCATTGATGAAATGGTCTCTGTGTACCAATCCAACAGAGATATTCTGATTCAAGGATTAAATAAGATCAAAGGATTCTCATGTATCATGCCTGAAGGTGCTTTTTATGCATTTGCCAACATTAAAGAGACCGGCATGTCGTCAGAAGAATTGGCGATTAGGATGTTGGAAGAAATCCAAGTCGTGACTACCCCAGGAGTGGCATTTGGTCCAGCCGGAGAGGGTTACGTGCGATTTTCCTTTGCAGCTGGCGAGGATGAGATTCGAGAAGCACTCAGAAGGATGGAGCAATTTTTCGGTTAAATGACAGCAGAGAGTAAGGATGTGGGATGAATATGTCAGGATGGACTGTTTTTGGAATCGGCCTGGTGATTTTATTGATCATAGGAGTTGGGGCTTATTCCGGAAAAAAAATTAAAACTGCCAGTGACTTTCTAACAGGAGGCGGCAAAGTAAGCTCTTGGATCGTATGTGGTTCGATTATGGGAGCTTTGGTCAGTAGTCAAGCTACTATTGGGACAGCACAGTTAGCTTTTCACTATGGTCTATCGGCTTGGTGGTTTACGCTTGGCTCAGGAATTGGTTGCTTGGTTCTCGCTTTAGGATATACAAAGAGAATGAGAAAAACCGGCAAAGTGACGGAAATGGAAATGATTTCCGAGGAGTATGGTTCTGTCGCAGGAAGTTTATGTTCACTGCTATGTTGTACAGGTATATTTCTCAGTGTACTGGCTCAAGTCATAGCTTGTTCAGGGCTCATCATGACACTAACACCGCATCTTCCGCTGTTAATAGCCGTTATGGCATCAATAGGACTGATGATCATCTATGTTATCTTTGGAGGTACATGGGGAGCTGGCATGGGAGGCGTCATTAAACTGCTATTACTATATTTAGCCTCCTTGGTGGGACTCTTTTACACCCTTAAAACCTCAAACGGAGTATCAGGGCTAATGTCGAATCTCCAGAATCAACTTTTGGTTACCGGCATTGGGTCAGTCCAAGCCGAAACAGGATTGCCGGCAATCGAATCTGCAGCAGATGTGAGTAGACGATTTTTAAACCTAGTTGCCAGAGGTCCTATGAAAGACATAGGGTCGGGTTTATCCTTGCTCTTGGGAGTGTTGTCCACGCAAACCTATGCGCAAGCAGTTTTAAGTGCCAGGTCCGATAAAGAAGGAGTAAAGGGGGCGCTTTTATCGGCGTTTCTGATTCCTCCTTTAGGTATAGCGGGGATTTTGATCGGCTTATTTATGAGAAGTCACTATGTGCTCCAAGCGGAGGCAGAGGTGTTGATGGCACAGGGTGTAGACTTACACAATATGCCGGTATTAGCAGAAACTATACAGGTGTTTCCGACGTTTGTTCTGAATCATCTTAATCCACTTGTGGCAGGGATTATTATAGGAACTCTGCTGATTAGCGTGGTTGCCGGCGGAGCAGGATTGTCATTAGGGATGGCCACCATATTGGTTAAGAATGTTAATAAGAAAATAAAGAAAACTAACTTTACACCCCAATACGAGCTCATTGCAACAAGAATAATGATCGCTGTTATTTTAGTTGTGGCAGCTATGGTATCCTTAACAACCGGAGATACGGTGATTAACGACTATGGGTTTTTATCAATGGGCTTGAGAGGAGCAGTTGTATTTGTTCCTTTAACAACTGCACTTTATATGGGGGGGAGGATAAAACCAAAATTTATCTTAGCTTCTATTGTGTTGTCACCGCTAGCTGTAATCGCTAGTGAAGTAATGGATACGTCCATCGACTCTCTGTTTATTGGAGTATTTATTTCCATCGTTATAACAGTACTGGGGTATAGAAGAGATGAACGGCTCACGAAACCATAAAAGATTATAATTATACGACTAGTTTAATGTGCAAGCCTTAAAGAATGGGGTTCTTTAAGGCTTGCACAATTTGTATGTTTGATGAGAGAAGACGGTTGTAGATGTGATTTCACTAGATAGATTACTATATTAATGAAGCTGCCATAAGATGTGATATCTCAAGATCAATATTGAGAATAAGCGCAGATCAGCATGATCGACGAAAACAATCGCCTGCGCCTCGTCGGCCCGGGCCGATATCACGTGGAGCAGCTCGGCTTTCACTACGTGAGCTTCGTTCCCGTTACCGATGCCATCGAGATTACAACGGATGGCTTTAAGTATGAGGTGGATCATTTAACGCTTTACAGAAAAAAAACCCGTGGCGTCAGCAATGAATTGCTGAAGGACGCGGGAGAAGTGACGCTACACGAAGGTAAAATGCTTATTATTCATTCGAAGGATGGATAGATAAAGCATATTCGCCAATAAAAAAGGCCCCGAAGGGCTTTTTTTGGCTCTATAATATCCGTTGGGGAGTAACCTCCTCAATGGATATTTTTATGCAAAAAGATAGCACTTGTTTTCCCTATCACCTAAAATTATATCACCACAAAATAATAAAGGGGGGCAAACAAGTGCAAAACAATATTACCACATTACTTTTAGGAATCCAAGATGTCGAGGTCACCGGTGTTTCAGAAGAAAGACGCCTGATTACCATTGATTGCAA
>NZ_CALPBW010000031.1 GCF_943169845.1 Peptoniphilus rachelemmaiella | reverse complement strand
AAAACCCCCAGCCCCCCCCCCCCCCCCTTGCGCCTTCAGGCGGCGAATCGGTGCCCGAAAGCTCCGGGCCTTTTCGGCGCCCTTGTCTTGACAGGCTTTTCGTGAAGGAGTAAAATGATTTTACTTATGCGGGTGTAGCTCAGTGGCAGAGCCTCGGCTTCCCAAGCCGATCGCGAGGGTTCGATTCCCTTCACCCGCTCCACGGCCCTCGGGCCGTTTTTTTATTGCTTATGCGGGAAATTCCATGAGGGAATAGACGGGCACGCCCATTTTTTCCCTGCCGTTTAAGCCCTGAAGCTCGATTAAAACCAAGCAGCCCACCACTTCGGCGCCTGCCTGTTTACATAATTCCACTGCCGCGCTCCCCGTGCCGCCGGTGGCCAAAAGGTCGTCGACAATGAGCACCTTCTCCCCTTTTTCCACGCCGTCGACGTGCATTTCCACCTTGTCGGAGCCGTATTCCAATTCATATTCGGCGGAGATGGTGTCTGCGGGAAGCTTGCCCGGCTTTCTTATAGGCACAAAGCCCACGCCCATGTCGTAGGCCAGGGGCGCCCCCAGTAAAAAGCCCCGAGCTTCGATGCCCACGATTTTGTCGATGGCTTCATCCTTCACTAAATCCTTCATGGCGTCGATGGCCGCGCGGAAGGCCTCGCCGTCTTTTAAAAGGGTAGTAATGTCCCGAAAGATGATGCCTTCTTTCGGGTAATCCTTTATGCTTCTGATCTTATCTTTTAAATCCATAGTCGCCTCTCTTTCTTTTCTATTCATTTATACCCTAAAACTGGGTATAGAACAAGTAAGGAGGGGACTATGGAGCAATTATCCCAATTACAAAAAAATTACTACCGCCTTTTGGCCGAAAAATACCCGTCCCGCGACCGGGCCCTGGCCGAGGCGCTCTTACTTGAAAGCGGCCTGAATCTGCCGAAGCCCACGGAGCATTTCGTCAGCGACCTTCACGGAGAGTATCGGGCCTTTACCCACGTCATTCGAAACGCCTCCGGGCTTTTGCGCCGCTACATCGACGAGCTCTTCCCGAAAAAATCCGAGGCCGAGAAAAAGCGATTGGCCACGATTTTGTACTACCCGGAAGAAAAACTGAGGCTTTTACAAGAAGCCCTGGCGCCCGACGCATACGACGCCCTTTTAAAGACCACCTTGGCCGATCTCATCGTCGTGGCGAAGCGGGTGGCGGCGAAATACGACCACGATCAAATCGAGGCCACCTTTCCCGAAGACCGAAAGAAAATTCTGAATCTCCTTTTATTGGAAGAGGCGGGGCTGCGCCACAAGGCCGGCTATGTGAAGACACTCCACGAAAAAATCGTGGCCTACGGCGAAGGGGAAACCTACATTCGCGACCTGGCGGATCTTTCCGTGCGCTACGCCGTGGACACCCTCCACGTCATCGGCGACATTTACGACCGCGGCGAAGAGGCGGAAAAGATCATGGACTACCTTATGGCCTCGCCGAAGGTGGACATTCAATGGGGCAATCACGACATCGCCTGGATCGGCGCCTGCGCCGGCAACTTCGCCCTTATCGCCACGGTGCTTCGCATCGCCCTGCGCTACAATGTGCTTCACACCATCGAAGACGGCTACGGCATCAATCTCCTGCCCCTGGTGCGCTACGCGAAAAAATACAAGGCCACGGCGCCTTTTTATCCGAAAAATCCCGACCCCCACGCGGCGCAAAACGAAAGCTTGGCGAAGCTCCACAAAGCCATGGCCATCTTGCAATTTAAAGCGGAAGGCCAACTCATCGCCAAACACCCGGAATATGGCATGAGCGACATGGCCCTTTTGCACCGCATGGATCTCGACGCGGGCACGGTGGAAGTAGGCGGAAAAACCTATCCCCTATTGGATACAGACTTTCCCACCATGGATCCCGCCGACCCCTACGCCTTTACGGACGAGGAGCAAAAGGTGGTGGACAGGCTCACGGAAAGCTTCACCGGTTGCGAGCGGCTAAAAAAACACATCCGCTTTATGATCGAATCGGGGAGCATGTACTTGATTCGAAACGACAACCTCCTCTTCCACGGCTGCTTGCCCACAGACGATGCTGGCAACTTCGCCCCCACCTCCGTTTTAGGAAAGCCTCTGGCCGGGCGGGCGCTATTGGATGCTTTCGATGGTGCCGTGCGGGACAGCTTCTTCGCCCGAGGCGAAAAACAAAAAGAAGCGGCGGACCTCATGTTTTATTTGTGGTGCGGCGAAGCCTCGCCCCTTTTCGGCAAAGCACGGATCACCACCTTCGAACGCTACTTTATCGCCGATGAAGCCACCCACGTGGAAGAAAAAAATCCCTACTACCGCCTGAGGGAAGAAGTGGATTTCGCGGAAAAAATCCTCCGCACCTTTCACCTCGACCCGGACCTGGGCAAAATCATTAACGGCCACACCCCGGTGAAGCGGAAAAAAGGCGAAGAGCCCGTAAAAGCCGATGGGAAAGTTCTGGTCATCGACGGCGGCTTCGCCCACGCTTACCGAAAGACCACGGGCACGGCGGGCTACACTCTGATCTCTAATTCCTACGGCATCCTCCTCGCCACCCATAGCCCCATGAAAGACGAGGCCCGCCGCATAGCCGACGACATCGACATTACCTCCTCCTTGGCCTTCGTCACGGAATACAAAAAAAGGCGGCCGGTAAAAGACACCGACGGCGGCAAACAGGCAGCAGAAACCATCGAGGAACTGCTTACGCTGGCAAAACTCTACGAAACAGGCGAAATCAAAACACAAAAATAAGGCCCCGTGAGGCCTTATTTTCTTGCACAAAAACCCGCTGCCGGGCTTTTGTGTTTACTTTTTCATGTCGTCGTAGAGAATCTTTAACCACGTTTCGGCTTGGGTGCCTTTAACGCGTTGGTATTCGTGGCTGTTGGCCGCTTCCATGATTTCACAATAAGCCCAGTGGCTTTCGTCGATATCCGTGAAGCGGGCCAGATCCTTGGCAACAGGCGCCATGCCTTCCAAGGTTGTGCCGCGATTGGCGTATTGATTTAACATACGCGCCGCTTCCGCCCGTTGAATGTAATCGTCGGGACGGAAGGTACCGTCGGGATAGCCGTTGATGCGGCCGTTGCCGAAGGCTTGATTAATGGCTTCTTCGAACTTGTGGCCCTTTACATCGGCGAAAGGCGCTACCTTGTCGTTCCTCGTGTCGATATAGAGAAGGGCGCGGGCAAATTCGCCGCGGGTAATGGGTTCCGAGGGGCGGAAATTGCCGTTTTTGTCGCCGAACATTAAATCCTTCTTCACCATAATATTAATGGCGGAGTTGTACCAAGCGGAAGGCGTGTCGGCAAAATCGGGCTTCGACTTGTCGCTCATATCCAGTTCCGCCAAGCGGGCGATTAATGCCGCCGCTTCGGCGCGGGTGATCTTGCCTTGCGGGCGCACGGTGCGATCTTCGTAGCCGTAGAGGTAGCGAATGTGGCGACCGATTTCCATGGCCGGTTTTGCCGGTTCAGATGCCCTGTTCGGCATAATCAAAGTGCTTCCCATGTAGAAAGTGCCACTTCCGGGTTTGCCCGGTTGAGAGGGATCTTGGTTATCCGGCGTACCCTTGACTTTCCAAAGAGCTTTCACTTTCATATTGCCATCGCCGCTAACGGTAACTTCCGTGCCGACGGTAAATTTTCGACCGTTTACATCCCATCCGTCAAATTCTTTGCCTTCGGGGGCAGTGAATTTATTGGGGGGTAGTTTAAAGCTAGCACCCTTCTTCACGGTTAAATCCTTCATGGAACCTGTGCCGCCGTTGGCGATAAATTTGACTTTAAACTCTTCGATTACCGGAGCTTTTTCTTTCCATTTTGCTGTTACGGTTGTGTTTTCGTTGACGGTGATTTCGTCGCCGACTTTTTTATCTTCGCCGTTGACTGTCCAGCCGTCAAACTCTTTGTTTTCCGGTGCCGTAAATTTGTTGTCTGGTAGTTTGTATTTTGAACCTTTTTTGACGGTTGCTTTGTCCATGCTTCCGCCACCGCCGTTGCTTGCAAAGGTGACATCAACCATGCTATCTTTCCATTTTGCTGTTACGGTCGTGTTTTCGTTGACGGTGATTTCGTCGCCGACTTTTTTATCTTCGCCGTTGACTGTCCAGCCGTCAAACTCTTTGTTTTCCGGTGCCGTAAATTTGTTGTCTGGTAGTTTGTATTTTGAACCTTTTTTGACGGTTGCTTTGTCCATGCTTCCGCCACCGCCGTTGCTTGCAAAGGTGACATCAACCATGCTATCTTTCCATTTTGCTGTTACGGTCGTGTTTTCGTTGACGGTGATTTCGTCGCCGACTTTTTTATCTTCGCCGTTGACTGTCCAGCCGTCAAACTCTTTGTTTTCCGGTGCTGTGAAGCCATTGGGTAATAGTTTGTATTTTGAGCCCTTGTTAAGATTCTTGCTTTCCATATCGCCGGTGCCTTTGTTGGCATCGTAGCTAACAGTTGCAGTTTCGAGCTTCTTGGTTGCCGGATCTGAATCGAGCTTATCGGTGTCACCTTCAAGACCACCATTATCCTTTGCGGTTGCCTTGACGGTTCCAGCGAGTTCGATCTTTTCCACACTCAGGGTGATCACACCGGTGTCCGCGTCAACGCCAGTTCCGCTCCATTTATTGGTGTCTAAATCTCGCGTTGCAGTGACGGTTTTCTCCGCTCCAGAATTGTCTTTATAGGTAATCGTGTAAGACAGCAAGTCGGTATCATCACCAGGATCTTTATAAGCCGGTGGAGTAATAGTAACTTTGCCGGTATCCGTATCTACCGCAACCGCAGGTGCGTCCGGTTTAATGTTTTTTAGAATGTCTTTGGCCGCAATTGTTATTTTTGGTTGAGCTCCATCATTTAACTTGTATGAACCATCTTCATTTTTTTCCGGAACAAATTTATAATCATTGGCCGGGTCCCAAGTACCTGCTACATCATTACCGCTAAATATCTTGACATTGCCGCTGTCATCAAATTGTATAACTGCCGGTACTCCATCCTTATCGGCTGTTCCGTTTGGTAATTTAGATGTGTCACCCACAGTATATGCTTTTCTTATAGCAGCATCAATTGCTTTTTTGTCATCAGCGGTTAATTTTCTAGGGTCTTTAACTTCCGTTTTTCCTACTGTTACCGGTTTTACAGTAGTTGAAGAACAAGATTTGAACTTATTTTTTTCTTTTACTGTAACACCAACGACTTGATCAAGCTTTAAGTCAGGGTTTTGAATTGTATATGTGAACTTTCCTGTTGTTCCATCTACAGTTGCATCTACCGGATTAGAGGTGTCTTTGTCAGTTAAACACTTCCCTTTATCACAATAGCTACCTTTGACCGCATCGCTAAGTTTAAGAAGTATTTGAACTTTTATGCCGTCAAAAGGTCCCTCTCCTACTAATTGTCCCTTAATTACATTGTCTACAATTGTAATACTGCCAAGAGTAGCTCCTCTTGAGTATTCTGTAACTTGTTTTATTTTTAAGTTTGGAGCTTCTACTTTACCTGTTGTCGAATTATCTTTATAAGTTACTTCATAATAAGCATGGTCAGTACCGTCAATAGAAAACTTAACTGATTTAATATCGTTGGCTATTGCAGTGTTTGCGTCTTTCAACAATTGAACAGCTTCTGCTTGTTCATCTTCATTAACTATATTGGATGAAGTTTGTTCTATCCAAATTTCGCCTGTCGGCATTTTAAGTTTAGTTTTGTATTCGTAAGCTTTGGAAGGTTTCGCATCTGCCGTTACCTCGGGAGATTTTTTCTCACCAAGTTCTTGGTAGACTGTGACCTTATCTCCTGCGGCAACTTCAACGCCCTCCGGTAGACTCACTGTCCACGTACTCCCGCTTGTAGGTGTAACGGATACTTTGGCTTTTTCTCCATTTGTACCTGTTAATTTTACATGGACTGTCGCTCTTACAGTCTGGTTATTGACTCTGTCTCGGTGTAATTTCTTTCCGGAGATGGTTGTGGCTCCATAAAATACATCATCGATTGTAGGCGCAGGTATACCTGCCGCCCAAACGTCCATGGCCCCCACATTGCTTAGCAGCATGGCTACGGCCAATAAACAGGCGGTGAAGGTTTTAAAAAGCCTTCTTCTCCTATCATTCTGTCTCATGATCTATCTCCTTTTCTCTTTCGTCACTTCCGCGGAATGGCTCGGCACTCTGCCCATTCATCCCTATAAAGTAATCATACCCAGTCTCTCGTATTTAATCAAGTTCTGCTCTGTTTCATTTCTGTGAAAATCCGTATTTTTCCAATAAAAAACGAGCACCTCGGTGCCCGTTTGTTTCCTTATTAATCTCTGTATGCCCGCACGTGATAGGTTTTTCCGCGGCTTTTCATGCCGTCTAATTGCTCAATGGCGCTTTTGGCGGCCTTCTTCGGCACTTCGATCACCGTGTGGCGGTCGCGAATTAAGATATTGCCCACGACGTCGCGGCCAAGGTCTGTTTCTTTTTTAAAGATGGCGAGGATGGCTTTGGGGGTGATGCCGTCTTTTCTGCCCTTGTCCATGTAGAGCTTGGCGTTATTGGAGAAGCGCTTTTTGTTGGCTTTTCCCTTTTTCTCTTTGCCCTTGCGGTCTTTTCTCAGGCCCCGTGCGCGGAATTTCTTGCCGTAGTCCACCTCATCCAGTGCGTCGTGTTTTTTCGACCGGTTGCTGTCGTCTAAAAGTTTCAATAAGGCGGCGGAAATTTCCACGGCACCGTATTCCAGGCGAAGCATGCTTTCCACCATGGGCTTGTACCGGGAAAGGTCCGCCTCGGAATCCAGCAGCTCGGCCACTTTGCCTTCCAGATTCTCCCGCTTGTTTACGTCCATTTGCTCCATAGTGGGCAGTTCCATGTAGGCGAGATCGGCCTTGGTGTAGCGGACGATGTCTTCCAGTTTGTAAATGTCCCGTCCCACGATAAAGGAGAAGGACAAGCCCTTGCGCCCGGCCCGGGCCGTGCGGCCGATACGGTGCACATAATATTCCTCGTCTTGGGGCAGATCGTAATTGACCACCATGTCCACGTCGCCCACATCGATGCCCCTCGCCGCCACGTCGGTGGCCACGAGCATGTCGATGGAGGAGTTTCTGAAGCGCTTCATGACCGAATCCCGTTGGTTTTGCTTCAAGTCCCCGTGAAGGCCGTCTACAGCATAGCCTCTCGATGCCATTTCGCTCACCAATGCGTCGACGCGGCGCTTGGTGTTGCAGAAGACGATGGCCAGGGTGGGATCGTAGATGTCCACGAGGCGGCTTAAAATTTCCGGCTTCATGGAGGCCTTCATTTCCAAATAGTATTGCTCGATGTTTTCCACGGTGAGCTGTTTGTGTTTAATGCGAATGATCTCCGGGTCCCGTTGGAATTTACGGGAGAAATCCATAATGTCTTTTTCCATGGTGGCGGAGAAGAAACAGGTCTGGCGATCCTCAGGCGTCTCGTCTAAAATGGTGCGCATGTCGTCGCGAAAGCCCATGTCGAACATTTCGTCGGCCTCATCTAATATGGCCACGGCGAGATTATCGAAGCGCAGGGTTTTTCTGCGCATGTGGTCCATGACCCGCCCCGGGGTGCCTACCACAATTTGCACGCCGCCTTTTAAGGCGCGAATTTGCCGCTCGATGCTGGTGCCGCCGTAGACGGGGAGAATTTTCACGCCTTTTTTGTAGGTCCCTAAATTGGCCAGCTCGTTGGCCACTTGCAGGCAAAGCTCACGGGTGGGGCAGAGCACCAGGCCTTGAAGGGGGCCCTTTTTTTCTACTCGCTCCAGCATGGGAATGCCGTAGGCGGCGGTTTTGCCCGTGCCCGTTTGGGCCTGGGCGATGACGTCTTTGCCTTCTAAAAGGGGCGCCATGCTCTCGGCCTGGATGGGGGATGCTTCCTCGAATCCCATGGCCTCGATGCCTTTTAGAATGGCTTCCGACAGATTAAATTCATTAAATTTCAAATGTTCCTCCTCGTTGCAAAAAAAAAGCAGTCCCGCGGACTACTCAGTTGGTTTGTTTATCTGATTATTTCACTTCTTTCTATTATGAAGGAAGGGGGAGACAATTGCAAGGCTTTCGGAAAAAGAATTAATGTTTAAGTATCGGTAAAGATTTTTTAAAAGGCGAAAAAACTCCCCGTAATTTTTTGCCTTATGCTAAACTTAAAGTAGACTGCTTTGGATAAAAACAAGGCGTGAAAGGAGTTTCGGGATTGAAAGATAAAAATGCCATTGAAAAATTTGTGGACCGCGCCATGGAAGACGACGACTTTCAGGACGTGGCCGATGTCATAGAAAAAAGCGTGGAAAGCGCCATTCAGTACTCGAAGATGGGCGCCGGCGCCCTCATGCGGGGCGTGAAAAAAGGCTTCGGGCCGAAAGAGCCCGTGCGCCTTCCCGTAAACCGGGATCCCGCCAAGGTGAAGCAGAAGGTGACGGCGCCGAACACCTGGTATTGGCTGAGAAATGCAGCCGGGCTTTCGGCTTTGGGCTCCTTTGTTTGCGCCCTCATGGTCTTTATCGACGACATCGCCTATGGTGTCTTCTCCTCCGACACCATTGCCGCGTTCCTCTTTCTTTTGATCTCCACCGCGGTCTTCGCTGCGGCAACGATGATTAGCCAGCGCAATATGATTTTGGCCCGAGATTTCTTCCGCATTCGCCGGGAGATTCAAGACCAATCGGTCCTCGCCGTGGAAGACATCGTCACGGCGCTGAATAAGCCCCAACAAACGGTGGCCGCCGAGATCAATCACATGATCCGAAAAGACTACCTGCCCCAGGCCCGCCTGGTGGAAGGAGGCGATTTGCTCCTCATCGATCACGCCGCCTACAAGGCCTACAAGGACAATTACATGGGCCGCACCGTTCCCGTGAAGGAACATGTGCCGGAAATCGACGAGGCGGAGGCGCCTACGGATGACGACCGCGCCACCGCCATGGAAGATTACGAAAAGACGTTAAAAGAACAGCGGGATCGTGCCCACGACTACGTGATGAAGGACAAGATCTCCGCCCTCTTGAAGCTCTTGGATGCTATCCGCCATGCGGTGAACACGGATCCCGGCCGGGTAGAAAGCTTAAACAAGTTTGTAGACTACTACACCCCCACCACCATGAAGCTCATCGAGCGGTTTCTCCAGTTTGAATCCTCCTCGGTGATCACCGAGGCCATTCGAAAGACCATGGACGATATTTTGCGCTCCCTGGACAAGGTCATCGACGGCTACGAAAAATTGTTGGACACTTTGTATAAAGACGACCTCTTGGATCTCAACGCCGAGATGGACGTCATGGAAACGGTAATGAAACAAGACGGATTAATCGACGAATCGGAAGGAGACGAATTCCATGAGTGATGAAATCAAATTAACCTTAGACGGCGCCACCGACGCGGAAATCGAATCGGAACTGACTTTGGAGCCCAAGGAAGTGGACGCCCAAGTGAAGCTGACGCCGGCGGAGCAAAAGCAGGTGGATGAATTTGCCAAGACCATCGACCTGACCAATTCCTCGGTAATCCTTCAATACGGCGTGGGGGCACAGAAAAAAATCTCGAATTTTTCTGAAAAGACCCTAAATTCCGTGCGCACGAAGGATCTCGGCGAAGTGGGCGGGCTTCTCTCCCAGGTGGTGACGGAGCTGAAGAGCTTTGAAGACGAAGACGAAAAGGGCCTGAAGGGATTTTTGAAGCGCTCCACCAACAAGGTGACCGCCATGAAGGCCAAGTACGACAAGGCGGAAAAAAATGTGGACGACATTGCCCGCATCTTAGAAGGCCATCAAATCACCTTGATGAAAGACATTTCCATGTTGGATCAAATGTACGACCTCAACGAAAAGTATTTTAAAGAACTTTCCATGTACATTCTCGCCGGCAATCAAAAGCTGGAAGATGTCAGAAACCGCGAGCTTCCCGCCCTCATGGCATCGGCCACGGAGGGAAGCCTGGAGGCACAAAAAGCCAACGACCTGCAAAACATGGCCAATCGCTTTGAAAAGAAGATCCACGATTTGGAACTGACCCGCATGGTGAGCCTGCAAATGGCGCCGCAAATTCGCATGGTGCAGGCATCGAACACGGTCATGGCGGAAAAGATTCAGTCCACCGTGGTGAACACCATTCCCATCTGGAAAAACCAAATGGTTTTAGCCCTGGGCGTGCACCATTCGGAGCAAGCCGCCGAAGCCCAAAAGAAGGTGTCGGATCTTACCAATCAGCTCCTGAAGAAAAACGCCGAAACCCTGCGCCAAAGCACGGTAAATGTGGCCAGGGAAAGCGAGCGGGGCATCGTGGATGTGGACACCATTCGCTACACCAACGAGCAGCTCATCGCCGCACTGGATGAGGTACGAAAGATTCAACTGGAAGGCCACGAAAACAGAGAAAAGGCCAAGCGGGAGCTGGAAGCACTGGAAGCGGATCTCAAGCACCGCCTTCTTCCCCAAAACAATCAATAGAAAAGACCCCTTGCGGGGCCTTTTTTATTGGAAAAATTTATTTGTATGGAATTACCAAAATCCCTTCGTCTTCTCGTAAATCATCTTTCCCACTTGCACCGCGAGGACGATGCAGGCGAGGTAAAACAAGAGATTCAGCGGATAGATTCTTACATAGTAGATGGGATTGGCGAAACAACTTCCACCGTGACGAAAATCCAGCTCTTGATAAACCGGCGTTAAGAGAAAGCAGATTAAAAACAAGAGGACATCCATGGCAAGGATAATCTCGTGCCTCGTAAAAAGTTTTTTCTGTCCTCTGCGTCCATGGTCGACGGCTCCTTCTCCCGTCAAATCATCCATGGTCACGTCAAAAAACGTGCAAAGCTTCAGCAGATTGCTCGTGTCGGGCACCGCCAAATCCTGTTCCCATTTCGATATGGCTTGACGGGACACATGAATGGAACCTGCCAATTCTTCTTGGGAAATGCCCCGCTCTTTTCTAAGGGAGTAAATCCTTTCTCCTATTGTCATGGTTCCTCCTTTCTTTTCCCTTCTATTTTGCCGTTATTTTATCTTTTTCGCCGCCCATTTTCTATCTATTCCGGGTGGCAATGGAGCAACCAAAGCTTCCAATTCAGTTTTTTCTCTGAATGGAGGATTTTTTCATCCTATGTTCACTGAACACATAAAAGGGTCCTCCCACAGGCGCTTGTTCTTCGCCTGATTTCGTTTTTACCTGCTTCCCCTTGCCTTCTCGTAAATCATCTTTCCCACTTGCACCACGAGGACGATGCAGGCGAAGGCTAGGAGAATGTTTAGGGGGAAGTGGCGTAAGTAGTCTCGGGAATTCGTCAGGTATTGGCCATACATCTTGCAGTCCACCCACTGAAAGAGGGGCGCCAAAAGAAAGCACAGGAGAAACAGGGCGACATCGAGGATGAGGATTATCTCCCTCTTTGAAAAGCGCCCTTTCTTTTCATCGCCTTCCGCTTCCCTGCCTTCGAGGTAGGCCATGGTGACGTGAAAGTAGCCGCAGAGCTTTAAGCGGTCGCCGTAGCCGGGCACCTGCGTGTCCTGTTCCCATTCCCTTAGATCGTCTACGGACACTTCCAAGGCTTCCGCCAAAGTTTCCAAGGCCATGCCCTTTTCTTTTCGTAAATTCGCTATGCGACCTGCTAATGTCATAGGTACCTCCTTTTTTTGTTTTATTTAATACATTATATCAAAAACTACCCCCCATAATTTTTATAAAAAAACGGCACACCTTTCGGTATGCCGCTTCATTTTATTTTATCAACCCGCCGTGGCGCCCTTCACTTCTTCCGCCAGGAGGGATTTTTCCCCGTGGGTCTTTATGGGATCGAAGGTGAGGCGCGCGATGTTAAAGGCGTGGTCACCGATACGTTCCAAGGTACCCAAGATGTCCACGAAGAGGGAGGTGGTCACCGTGGCTTCTTCGTGTTGGGAAGTCATGCGCCTGAAATGGGAGGCGCGGAGTTCGTATTCCAGGTAGTTGAGGTTGTTTTCGTCTTCTTTCATAACGTCGTAAAGGTGGTGATCGCCGGATTTAAAGACTTCCACCCCGTTGACGTACATGTGGATCAACAGTTCGTAAATGGATGTGAGCTCGGTCATGGCTTCTTCATGAAATTCCTCGCCGGAGTCGTAGATCATTTCGAAGTATTCCACGAGGTTTTGTACCAAGTCGCCGATGCGCTCAAAGTTTTTTTGCACCTGAAGGCTGGCGGAGTATTCGTCGGCCAGTTCTTCGGAGAGGGACTGCTTGGAAATTTTCAAGAGGTAGGACTCAATTTTCGTATCTAGGGAGTTAATCATGTCTTCCAATTGATTGACTTCGTGGAAGTGTTTTTTATCTTTGGTCAACAGATACTCTTTGCTGTCTTGAAGGGACTCAAGCACGATTTCGGATACTTGCAATATGGCCGCCTTGGCTTGAGAAAGGGCCCCGGCGGGGAATGCCGTAACCATGGCTTCGTCCAGCTGAATTTTCCCCAGCTCCAAGGTGAGGTCGTCGCGTCCGGGCATGATTTTTTTCAAGAGCAGGACGCATTTGGGGATGAGGGGCAGGAAAATGAGCATGCCCACGAAGTTGAAGGTGAAGTGGGCCACGGCCACGGTCATCATGTCGTTTAAGTGGAGCATCTTCGACACGTAGATGACGAAGCGCTCGTAGGGGCTGATAATGGCCAGGAAAAATATGGACACGGACACATTAAATAAAAAGTGGAACAGGGATGTGCGCCGCGCGGCGAGGCTGCCGCCGACGGAGGCCAAGGCCGCAGTGACGGTGGTGCCGATGTTAGCGCCGAAGACCAGGCCCAGGGCCGCCACCAGGGTAATGGACTTGGTGGCATAGAGGGTTTGCACGATCCCGACGATGGCCGAAGACGACTGGATCACGCCGGTGACCACGGCGCCGATTAGTGCGGCGAGGATCGGTTGGCGGCTAAGCCGGACGACCATGTCGGAAAAACCGGGGATGTACTGCAGTTCTTTTAATGCGTCGCCCATAATGTTTAATCCGATAAACAAGAGGCCGAAGCCGAGGATGATTTCTCCTAAATAGATGGTTTTTTTCTTCTTCGCCATAAGGATGAGGAACACGCCTATCAGCAAAATAAAATAGGCCAGGTAATCCAATTGAAAACCGATTAAAATCGACGTCACCGTGGTACCGATGTTGGCACCGAGGATGATGGCGATGGCTTGGCTCATGCCCATGAGCCCGCTTCGCACCAGGGAAATGGCGATTACCGTGGCCGCCGATGAGGACTGAATCAAGCCCGTCATGACGATACCCACGAGGACTGCCATGAGCGGGTTGGACGTATATTTTTCAATATAGTCCCGGATCTTCGTGCCGGCAAACTTCGTTAAGCTGTCGCCCATGAGTTTGACGCCGAAAAGAAACAAGCCCAGACCGCCGGCGATAAAATGCCAGTCGATTTGAGACCATGAACTTATCTCGCCCATATACTCTCCTTCCGTCACATTGTTTCCTATAGTCGGTCTTATTATATCAAAAAGTAATCCGGTGGTAAGGTGTATGTTAAAAAAAGCCGTTTTTTATTTCGGCTGAGCACAATAAACATCCCCCGGCGTAGCCGGGGGTTTTCCTTTTTCGGCCCAAAGGGCCTGCATTACTAGCTGCGCCTGAAGGGCGTCGGTGGTCTGCCCGTGCTAACGTTACTCGGCTACCCCTTGAAGGGG
>NZ_CALPBW010000030.1 GCF_943169845.1 Peptoniphilus rachelemmaiella | reverse complement strand
CCAGAAAAGGCAATTGCTACGACAACGCACCCATGGAAAACTTCTTCAGCGTACTGAAAAGAGAAATCTATGCCGGCCACGTCTACCAAAGCCGGCAAGAACTCGTTCGGGCCATTGAAAATTTTATTCGCTATTACAACAACGATCGAATTAAAGAAAAGTTAGGAGGTCTGAGTCCGAAAGAGTACCGTGAACGCATGCAATCAGCATAGAACGAATGGTATGTAAAACAAAATCGAGCAAGCGAAATGCTCACTCGATTAAGTCCAACTTTATGGGGTCACTCTACATTGGCCGCAAGGGTCTTTTTTTGCGTTTTTCAAATGAACGGCAGCTACCTTAACTTTCGTGAAGGTAAATTTTTATGTCGATCTTTAGCCAGTTGCCCCGCATCTCCTTTTCCGCAACCGTTGCGAAAAGGAGCTTCCCTGCATCCATGAGGCGGGAGAAAACCACATTGTCCCGCCGGGGAACATAGCCGATTTTTATCTTCTCCAATGTCTCGATGCGAATCGCCTGAGGGTCGTGGGTATTGTTCGGCTCCCGATAAAAGACCAGCCGATCCCCGTCCCGAAGCGAAGGGGCCAGAGTTTCAATTCCCTCAATGTGAGTCGTTCCGGCCACATAGGTATCGAAAAGATAAATGTCCCGCTCGAAAGGCGTCGGCAAGGTTACGGTCGTTTCATTGTGTAGAAGGTATTGAATGAGCGCACCCTGATCGCCCTTTGCCAAATGATTCATCGCTCATCCCCCATTAAATCACAAATATACTCTTGCTGGGTCTTGATGGCCGTTTTGAAATTCGCCAATTCCTCTTTCAGTTGACGCAATTTCTCCGCCTTTTTCTTCTCATCTTCCAAATAAATTCGCCAAATATAGGGCGGATTGGATCGAATCCCTTCAATGTCTTTTTGCACCCCGTCGATTAAGCCTTCCAACCGCTCCGATTCCTTTTCCAAGGCGACAGCGGAAGATAAATCATCGTCCCTAGACTCACCACTCTCCGCAATGGCATCGATCAGGCGCAAGGCCTTTAGATCACCACGCTTATAGGCTTCCGTGGCGCGGTAAAATAATTCGATTTCCGCCTCGGTCGCAGAAGGATTCAAATCCGGATGGAGGCGCTTCACCAGCTGCTTGTAGAGCTTTTTTATCGCCTTCGTCTCCTCCTCCGACAAAAATTCCTTGGTTGAGGCCTTCAGTGCCTGATTTACCTCCGACATCTTTTCGTCCAACTTCTTCTTGTACTCGAGAAATTCCTCGTCCAGCTGCGCCTCCACGGCCTTTAAATCGATCCTTTCCCGGCGATTCTTCTTCGCCTGAATCAAATCCTTCTTTCGACGCAAACGAAGGTAGTCGCAGGACGCTTTGTACAGCTGATATTCAAGGCCACCGAAAATCAAGGTATACTCCCTTTGAATATTCACACAAACCACGCTCCGGAGATGCTCCCTTTCCAAAAGAAGCGCCTCCAGATCCTGTTTGAGCTTGCGAACCGTCTCCCTTGATTGCTTCAAATCGGGAAACTCAATCAATTCACCCATACCGCGCCCTCCTTTCTCCTTATCCAATTTATTATCCGACAAAAAGGTATTATTGCGCTTCTTCCTCTTCCAATTCCTTTAAGGTTCTACCGTCTTCCGTTTTCCATTCGGTTCTCCCATTTGCGTTGGTTCCTAAAACAAAGGCAGCGGCATAGGAAGGGCTGTTAAACAAATGGTTTTTGCACACTCTTCCGTCCATGATTTCATTATTTTTTCTACAGGTATCCCGCAATTCTTTTATGGATCTCGGTATCGCCTGCGAATCGATCAATTCAATCATGCTGCCATTCAGTACGACAAAGCCTTCGTCGGTTCTTTTGCACCTGGCTTCAATCCGTCGATTTGATTTCCTGCTTTTTCTGGACAAAAACAAATCATATTGTTTCTCGAGTGCTTTTTCCTCCGACATTCTCCTCATGTTGTCACATAAAGCTAATACTTGCATCTATTTTATCGTCAATCAATGTCTTTATCCACTTTTCATTCAAGTGTTCGGCTGATTTTCATTCAAGTATTTGGCCTGTTTTCATTCAAGTATTTGGCAGATCAAGAGGGAGACATAGTAAATGATGTAGATGATGTTGAGCCAGCCGCCGCGAATAATCATGTGGGGGCCTTTGGGCAGTTTCCCCACCAGGGGTGTGACGAGTATAAGCACGGCCGGGGTCAACAGCACCAGGAAGCGGGGAAATAGAGTTACACCGAAGAGGATCATGGCGCTCAGCGCCACGTTTCCTATGGCCATGATGCCAAAGGTGATAATGGCTTGGAATTTCAGGAATTTAAAAAATTCATCGAAGGCGCCTTGGCTTTCGTGGCGGGATAAAAGGCCCAAGTAGGCGCATTGAATGTGGTAGGCGCCGCCCAGTATGAGCCCGAGGGCATTGATGAGGTAGACGATGCGTCCCATGGCCTCGTGGGGTTCCCGGCAGGCCAGGACCATGTGGTACAGGCCGATGCAGTAGATAAAAGCACCGATGGGGCCGATGATGCCGCCGATGTATAGCCGTTTGACGGCCACTTGTTTCATAATGGCGGTAATGCTGTTGATCGTGTCTTTGCTGTCGTAATCGTCGCGACTGTAGTATAGGGTCATGTCGCCTGCAAACATAAGGCATGCGCCCACAAGGCCTATGAGGATGGATTGTTTCAGCGTCATCCTGTGTGCTCCTTTCATCTCGTTTAAGTGATAGTCGTTGTCGCTTTTATTATACCGCTCGGAAATTTTGAAAACCACCTCCATAAAAAAAGCACCTACTTTCGCAGATGCTTCCGGTTTTTGTCCTCGTCGTGGGGCTTCTACGACGGGGAATTTATTCGTCTTTTTCGTCTTCCAATGCTTCGGACACTTCTTCCGCCACGGCTTCTTTGATTTTTTTGTCTTCGATAATGGAGGCTTCGGCCAGTTGATCCAGTTTTTCTTTATCTTTTTTACTAAATTCCAGGTCGTCGTCTAATTTCTTTCTCGTGAGGCGGTTGATTTTCTTTCTTTTTTTGATCTCGGATTTTATTTCGCTGCGCTCCCGAATCCAGGCACCGATTAAGATAAGGATGAGGATAAGCCCCAAATACCCTAAGATGGGATAGAGGATGGCCATAAGTTTTTTAAACCCCATAAAAGATAGACCGAAGCCTGCCAAGGTGAAGAGGATCAGGTTTCGCTTAAAGCTGCCTTCTGTGTGGGAGAAGCGCCGCGCGGCGGAATAGAAAAGGGACATGCCCGTGTTAAAGATCATGCCGAAGATGATGACGGACATGGCGAGGCCCATGGCGGGATGCACGCTGTCCAGCACGGTCTGCATGGGAATGTCCGCATCTTTTACGATTTCCAAGGCGAGAAAGAGGGTCGCGCCGACGAGCCCTGTCAGGATGGCCACGAGACCGCCGCCGATCATGCCGCCGATGCGGGCTTCGGCCGGGTCGGTTTTACTGCCCCCTAAGACGAAGGCCATGGAAATGCCGCTGATCATGCAGAGGCCGAAGTAGTTAATGGTGGAGAGGGGAAGGTTGGGAAGCGCCGGCGGCAGGCTTTTGCCCAGTACGTCCAAAAACGCGGCATCCGGCGTGGCCTTGACCATGGTGTAGACCGCACCGATCAAGGTAAAGACCAGGACCAGGGGCGTGAAGGCTCCGATGATTTTCGCCACTTTGTCGAAATCCAGCATTCCCACGACGACGATGAGCACCGTGCACAGAAGGGAGCCCACCCAGGGCGCCAGGCCGAATTGTTGATTCAGATTGGATCCGGCGCCGGCGATCATGACAAAGCCCATTAAAAAGCAATTGACGATGAGGGCGTAGTCCATGAATTTCGTCACGGCGGTGGAGGTCACCTCGTCGAGGACGTCGATGTGGCTCTCGGCGACGAAATGGCTGCCTAATTGCAAGACGATGCCACCCACCACCACGTGCAACACACCCACGGCGGCGATGGCGTAAAGGCTCGAAAGACCGAAGGACAGAAAGTACTGCATGAGCTCCTGCCCGCTGGCCAGGCCGGCGCCGGTGAGGACGCCGACGTAGGCGAAAATTATGCTTCTTGTTTTTTTATTCATAAAACTCCTTTGTTAAAAATTACGACTTAACATAAATAGTTTATCATAAAAATTTCCTCCATCAAAATCGCCTGCTTTTTCCGATTCGCTTCCGGCTGTTGCCCCACGTCCCCGGCAGGTCCTTCCAAAGGTAATTGTCCCCTCTGTTAATGCCGACTAATTTCGACATAATGGATAGAAGCGACGACTTTCTTGTTCACTTTCTTTTCCTCCCCGTCTACATTGTTCTTTCGAATTTCGATCGCCAATACAAGGCGTAAATTTGTATGGATAAATAGATGGCTACGACGATGATGATCTGTAATTTATCGACGCCCATCAACGAAAACATAATAAGCATGGCAGCGAACAGATAAATCATGAAGTCGTAAGCTTTGGACTTGGCTTTTTCCGCGATCAATAGATTTCTTTCGTCGTTTTTTTCGATCTCTATTTGTCTCTTTAATTCCTCATTATTTCTCGTAGAGAAATAGCTAATGATGTTTCCCGTATGATGACCGAATATTCCGCAGCCGATGCCGATCAACAGATAATACATGGCGACGATCCCTTTCTCGACGCTCACACCGTGCATGTGGGCGAGAATACCGAGGACGATCAGCGCCAGTCCAAAAAGTGCAAAAACTAAATTTTTCAAAACCGTGTTATTTTGTTTCATCTTCCGCTCCCTCTTCGTAGATAAAAATATCTTCTATGGTCAATTGAAAGTACGCGGCGATTTTAAAGGCCAAAAGAATGGACGGATTGTATCTTCCGTTTTCCAAGGAACCGATGGTCTGCCTGGATACTTCGAGAATATTTGCCAGTTCCGCCTGCGTGATGCCGCGTTCTTTTCTTATTTCCTCGAGTCTGTTTTTCAGATGGAATCACCTCCGGATGATGACAAGCTAGCTTTACATTTAGTGTAATCGGTCGCCCCTTTTATGTCAAGCTTACTTTCCATTTTTTCGCGCGCTTTTTTCCCGAACAAATCCATCCCCACCACGAAAGAAAAAAAGCACCTACTTTTGTAAGTGCTTTTCTCAATTCCTTATTCCATCATTCCGTAAGCCATCCCCGCTTTTTCCACCCGCGAAATTCCGTCCACGCCATGGCGATGCACAACAGACAGGTGAGGCTATCTGCAATGGGCACGGCGAAAAGGGCGCCGTTTAATCCGTAGGTTGCGGAGAGCATAAGTGCCAGGGGAATCAAGAGGACGCCCTGACGCACCAAGGGAATGAGCAGGGAGCGGAGGGGTTTTCCGATGCCTTGAAAGAAGGAGGCCGTGGTCATGTGGAGGCCGTAGAGGAAAAAGGCCATCATGTAGAAGCGGAAGAAGTGGGCCGCGCAGTCGCCGTAAAGGGAATTGCCCGAGACAAAAAGGGCGGCAATCTGACGGGGCAGCAAGAGGTAGACGGCGGACCAAAATGCAGAAATGATCAAGGCGATGGTCGTGGCCATGCGGTAGGTATGGCGCACCCGCGCGTAGTTTTTCGCCCCGAAATTGTAGCCGTTAATGGGCTGAATGGCAGAGGAGACGCCGACGAACATGGCGTGGGCCATTTGGTAGACTTTCATCATCATGCCGTAGACGGACAATGCCATGTCGCTGCCGTAAATGGTGACGGCGCCGTAGATACGCATAAGGTTGTTGAGCACGATTTGTACCAATGCGGTCAATACTTGTGTCAAGAAACTGGGAAAGCCCAGCTTCAAAATCCGAAGGGTCAAATCCCGGGTCGGGCGCAAGGCACCTTTTGTGAGGCGCACGGTCTTGAGCCGGCGAAGATAGAGGAGGCACAGGACTCCGGCCACCACTTCGCCGATGACCGTGGCGATTCCCGCGCCAACAACCCCCATATGGAGCCCGAAAATGAAGATCGGATCGAAGACCACATTGATGGCGGCGCCTGTCATCATGCATTTCATCGTGTACTTCGGCGAACCGTCGGCACGAATCATGGCGGTAAAGGCGGGGCAGATGAGTTGAAAGGGGAAGCCGATGGCAATGGTCCGAAGGTAGGCGAGGGATTCGTCGTAGGCCGTATCCGTGGTGCCGAAGAGCCGCACGATCTGCGGCGCAAAAAGACTGCCGATCATGGCCATGACGAGGCCGCTCACGATGATCCACATGACGCCTTGACCGAAGATGCGATCCGCCGTATTCTGATCCTTTCGCCCCAAACACAAGCTCACGTTGGCAGCGCAGCCGTCGCCGAGCATGAGGGCGACGGCGTTTACGAGGATGGCGACGGGAAAAGCCACATTGACCGCCGCCATGCCGGTGATCCCCGCGCCCTGCCCGACGAAGATTTGATCGACGATATTGTAAAGGTAATTCACCATGAGGGTCAGCGTCGTCGGCACCGAGTAGCGGAGCAAAAGCTTCGAAATCGGCTCTGTCGCCAAAGGGCTGACACCATTTTGCGTCTTTTTCACCATGCACCTTCCTCTCTTCTTTTCCAAGGAAGTTTGCCGCAAATAAAAACATTCGGCGACAAAGCCTCCCAAAAGGCGTAACCTTGTGCCGAATGCTATTTCAAATTTCAGAAAACGAACAGAAAGGGCATCCGGCAACAAACCGAAAAGCCTCCTTCTCCCCTCCAGACCGGACTGTTGGCTTCGGACTTTCACCGAATTAGCTTGCGCTCGCGGGCTTTACCGCCAGTAGAAAAAATTCGTTTCCGAAGAAAACTTTCACCCTTAATCTATCACTGTTTTGCCGTGTGGTCAATCGATTTATTCATTTTTTTGTTTTTTCATTAGGTTTCTCGAAAAAATCAACTGCACATAAATAGCATCGATCACAAAAACGCAACATAAAAAACCGACGCAGGCAATCCTACGTCGGTATTTTCGAATCTCTCTTTTATTTCACGAGACTTATTTTTTTCTTATTTAGGATAAAGGAGCCCAGGAGGACCAGCGCCAGTCCCACGGCCATGTTTAAGGTAAAAGTTTCGCCCAGTACGAGTACGGACAAAAGGGAGCCGAAGATCGGTATAAAGAGTTTGTAGACGCCGAATTCATTGGCGTGGTAGTGTTGCAGGACCCAGGTCCACATGGAAAATGAGGTCGCCGAAATAAAAGCGCCGTATAAAATCATGACGCAACCTTTCGCCGTGAGGACCAAGGGCCTTGCGGCGAGGGCTCTTCCCAAGAAAATGAGCACCACGGCACCGATGATGAATTGAAAGGACGTGAGGATAAAGGAATTTTCGCCCTTTCCGTATTTTCGAATCATGACCGAGGCCAGGGCATTTAATGTGGTGGCGATGAGCACAAAGCCTTCCCCGGCAAAGTGAATGGTGCCGGTGTTCTCCGCCGGGCCATTGGATATAATGATGCCAAGAGTCCCCAACAGGAGGGCGATGAGAATGTTCGGGTTCACTTTTTCCTTAGGCAAGAGAACCGCCGAGATCAACACCACGAGAAAGGCATTGGTGGATTGAATAATCGAGGACTTCACGCCGGCCACGTGGGAAAGGCCCACATAATAGAAAATGTATTGAAGGGACGTTTGGATCAAAGCCAGGATCACGACGAATTTCCAGTTCACTTTCTTAAAGGCGATCCGCCGCCCCTTTTCGCTCACTTTAAAATAGACCATGGTCAAAAAACCGGCCAGCAAAAAGCGGATGCCCGCCACCCATATTTTCAGTCCCGTGTCCGTTTTTCCGATGCCCAGCTCCACAAAGGTGCATTTAATTAAGGGTATGGCACTCCCCCACAAAAGCATGGCGAGGATACTCATGACTATGGCTTTTTTCTTTTCTCTTAACAAATCTACCTCCGCATCGATACTTATCCCCGCTCCGCCGAAGCCCGCGAAGGGGACAAACCATGGCTCACGGCCAATGAAAAACCCCGACGTGGCAGGGATAAATCACCATGTCGAGGTTTGTTTTATTTATTTCTCTTTTTCCATGCTTATTCCGGAGCCATGGTTTCAACGAAAGACATTATCCTGTTTCGACCCCATGGGATCGATGACGCCTTTATCATAACACAAAGTAAGGCGCTCGCGACAAAAATAGAATCGCTCATGGCTATTATGTTTTCCGAATCCTTACAAAAATTAAATTAACCCTTGCCCATAACGGACATGAAGCGTTCAAACATCATGTTGGAATAGCCCTCTTTTTCCACGAGATCCTTCCAATGGAGAATGGCCTCCGCGTCGGTGACTTCATCGGGGAGCATCATGCTTCCGTCCTTCAAGCTGATGGAGGGAGAAAATGCCGTGATATCGTCTCTATAGCGAATGGTGATCTTGCCGTTTGGGGCGATGTCGCTGATGTTTTGGCAAATAAAGGTGATGCCGGTGGTTCCAAGGGTATCCAAAGAGGGATTGTCCACTTCCTTCAGCTTTCCGCCCTCTGAAACCGCAAGTTCCTTGAGGCAAACAGAGGCGTTCTTGTACTTGGGAATCACCAGGTAGCATTCCTCGCCGTTAAGGTAGGGCCTGCCTGCGCCCTCGCTCTCTTTCACGGAAATAAGCATGTTCGGATCTTCCCAATTCGTGAACACGCCTGTCCAAACGTGTAATTTCGCCAGGGTCTCTTTCAAGCTCCCTTCGTCAAAGGCACCGCCCAGGTGGATGATGAAGGCCTTGTGGTTTTCATCGGCCGGATCGACGCCGAGTTTTCTCGCCATTCTTACATAAACATCGGATATGGGATCTGCGTCAAATTTGTCGTCCCTCAGTTTTAAAAGGGACGGGCACAGTCCCGCGTCCGGATCGATGGATTGGGCGCAGACAAACATAGGCGCGCCCACTTCGTCGATATAGATCCGTTGATCCGGAGCCTGGCCTTTGTCCCAGAGATTGTTAAGCACCAAACCGGTATAGTGGTTCGGATTGTAGAAATAGGACGAATCGGTGCTATCTCGATAATAAATGCTCGTTTCTTTCGCCTGTGCTTCGACCAAGCTGTTTTCGATGAGTCCCAACAGCTCGCCCTTCGCCACGCCGAAATGCTTCATAAGGGCATCGTCGTCGATGAACTTGCCGTCGGGAAGGGAGAAATTAAACACGGTGTAATGAGCCGGCCCCTGTTCCCAAAGATCGAAAGTTTTGATCATGACGCTTAGCACATCCTCGTCTTGATAGGCGGAAAAAGCGGCATAGATTCCGGGATCGTTGCCTTCCATTTCCTTCTCATATTTCTCGTAGGTGGCCTTCATGGCGTTCACCATGTCGTCGATCCGCTTGTTGGCCCCGGCCGCGTCCTTGGAATCCAGGAGAATCCGCGGCACGTGGAGGCCGCGATCCTCTCGCTTCGCAGAGCCCGCGTACTTCTCGTCCACGAAATCCTTCCACACCTTTCTGTCTTCCACATAATAAGAAACGGATCCGATCGTCGCGCCTTTCACAGGGTTTAATAGGGCCACTGCCTTTGAAGCGGTACCATTCGCCGCCCCATTCCCACGCTTCGCACTTTCCTTTCCGGACTCGGCCGAGCCAATGGCGCATCCTGCGAGAAGCACCGCCGCCAAAAAGAGCATCAACGCCATCGAACTTCTTTTCATGTCATCGCCTCCTTTAAAGAAAATATATCTACTTTGCTTTATTATAGTACAGAATTAGCGGGAATGGATTGTTATGTGAGAAAATTTAAAGGCACCCTTTTTTCTAAAGACCGTTCCAACAAAATGATACATACCTTGAACTATTCCCTAATTTATTTTTCAACTCTCACACTTTCATGTGATGTAAAAAAATCTCCCCGGCAGCGAAGCGGATTGGGACGTGGTGGACCATCATTTCGGCACGACCTCGGAAGGTATCAGCTACTATCCCAAAGGCGACGATTTAGACGGCACCAACAGCTGGAGCATCCAGACGGAGGTGTCGGCCATTGCAAAGAGTGCAGAATTCATCGAAGCCGACGACTCGGCTGACGATACAAATCAATAAACAACACATCTGTTTCCTTCTAAAAAAAACACGCCGGATGGATTCCCTCCCGGCGTGTTTTGTTTTGTGTGTTTCGTTGTACTGCCGCGATCGCCTATTATCCCAAGGTAAGAAGAAGCGCTATTTTAAATTTCTTTGTCGCTTTTACCGAGTGGAGGCCGCCCTTGGCAAAGTGAAAATTTTCGCCGGCGCGAATGGTATGGTCTTTTCCCTCATATTCAATCACGCCCTCGCCGTCCAAGGCGAAGACAATTGCCTCGCCGGGAGCGGCGTGCTCCGAAAGGCCCGTGCCTTCGTCAAAGGCCATAACCACAAGCTTCATCTTGTCATTATGCACCACGTCCATGTTGACGATCTTTCCTTCTTCATAAGGAACAAGGTCTTCCAGCCTAAAAACTTCTCCTGCTTTGACTAATTCGTTCATCCTGCTCTCCTTTCCTATGCAAACTTCCGTATAGACACTGCCCTCTGTTGTTCCCATGCCCATAGGGGTGCCCGCCAATGTGACGATGTCGTCTCCAACTTGCACCACTTGCAAAAATAAGATCTTTCTGTCAATTGGACATTAACAACTTTTATTGAAAAAATAGCACATTCGCTCTTATTAATTTTTCTTTTCAAAAGTCGAGGCATCCAGTAGAGACTTAGCAAACTTTTCAGTTCCTTTTAAAAACTCATCGTCCGGCATCCAAGAAGCCTTTAATTCTTCGTCTATAAGTTTAAAACCTGCCTTTTCGAGTTCTTCTCGTAAAACTTTGTTCCCTTCTCCCGACCATCCGTAGGAACCGAAAACTCCTGCTACCTTGTCTTTAAATTTAAGTTCTTGAAGAAAGTGTAACCAGCCCGAAATCGTGGTAATTGCAGATTGTCCGACTGTGGGAGAGCCTACAGCGATGGCCTTCGATTTAAAAACTTCAGTCATTATGTCATTTCTGTCCATTTCTGCCACAGACAGAACCTTTGTCCTGGTGGACGGGGAGAGTTCTCTTATATCATCTGCAATTTTGTGGGCAATTTTTTTGGTTGCTCCCCACATTGAGTCGTAGATAATTGTGACTTGATCTTCCTTATAAGCATCTGCCCATTCAGCATATTTTTCTACTATTTCAAGGGCATTCTCTCTCCAAATACTACCATGACTTGTTGCAATAATGTCTATAGGCAGGTTCATAGCTACAATCTCCTCAATCTTCTTTTTAGCAAAAGACGAAAAAGGCGTTAAAATGTTCGCATAGTACTTCATCGCTTCATTCCATAGAATGGTCGGGTCTGCCTTGTCGTTGAAGAGTTCACTTAGGGCATAGTGCTGACCGAAGGCATCATTGGAAAATAAGATATTGTCTCCGGTCAAATAAGTTGCCATTGAATCCGGCCAGTGAAGCATTCTCATTTCTACAAACACTAATTGCTTTCCGTTTCCTATATCCACAGAATCCCCGGTTTTTACAACCCTATAGTCCCATTCCGGGTGATGATATTGCCCAACGAGCGATTTTTTACCATTGGCTGTACAGAAAATCGGAGTATTTGGAATTTCCTCCATAATTTCTAATAAAGACCCTGAATGATCGGGCTCTCCATGGTTAATAACGATATAGTCAATTTCCTTCAACTCGATTTCACTCTTAAGATTCTTTACAAACTCTTCTTTATGGGGAGTCCATACAGTGTCAATTAATACCGTCTTTTCTTCTTTGATCAAATAAGCATTTTGGCTGGATCCATTGTGCACGGAGTATTCTGTTCCGTGAAATTCCTGAAGTTCCCAGTCAATTTTTCCGACCCAATATACATTGTTCTTGATTTGTTTTTTCATAATTTTTCATCTCCCCTTCTTTTTATTCCAATGTTAGAAGAAGCGCCATCTTAAATTTCTTCGTCGCTTTTACCGCGTGCAGGCCGCCCTTTGCAAAATGAAAATTTTCGCCGGCGCGAATGACATGCTCTTTTCCTTCATATCCGATCACAGCCTCGCCGTCTAAGGCAAAGACAATTGCCTCGCCGGGGGCGGCGTGTTCCGAAAGGCTCGTGCCTCCATCAAAGGCCATAACCACAAGCTTCATTTTGTCATTGTGCACCACATCCATGTTGACGATCTTTCCTTCTCCATAGGGAACCAGGTCTTCCAGCCTAAAAACTTCTCCTGCTTTGACTAATTCGTTCATCCTGCTCTCCTTTCCTATGCAAACTTCCGTATACACACTGCCTTCTGTCGTTTGCATGCCCACGGGGACATCCGCCTCGGTTAAGATGCTTTCCCCGGCATGCACTACTTGCGAAAAGCCGTCTTTTCCGTAAACCGCCACGCTGCCTTCAGCCACGATCAATAGTTTATGGTAGGGATAAATTTCTGCGCTAATATCCGTATGCTTCGCCAGGGAAAAAAAGGTGATCCCCTTATCGCCGCCGAAGGCTTTTGAGACGGTGCATCCCGGAATCGGCGGATTCTCCTTTCCGATGGAAAAGACCTTGCCAACGGTTTTCTCTTCGTTGACCTCCATGTCATTCATGCTTTCTCCTCCTCTCTCGCCTTTCTACTTATAGTATAATAAAATCGTAGCAACGCATACGTTGTTTTGGCAACATATCGGAGGATTTTATGAATACTTTTTTTCTGGCGAACACACAGCTTTTTCGCGGTATTAGAGAAGACGAAATTGCAGAGCTTCTCCTCTGCCTCGGCGCCTATGAGCGGAAATTTCAAAAAGGCGACGTCATCTTCCGAGCCGGATCGCCTGTGGATGAATTCGGGCTCGTGGCATTCGGAAGCGTCAATATCGTCGTGAACCTTTATTGGGGTAACAGCATTATTTTCGGGCATGTGGCCAAAGGGGAGGTCTTTGCGGAAAACTACGCGGCCATTCCCGGAAAAGAGCTCCTGTGCGATGTCATCGCATGCGAAGATACCGACATCATCTTTCTAAATGTAAAACATGTTTTGACGACCTGCCGGAAGGGATGTACCTATCATAATCGCATCATTCAGAATATGCTTCGCATCTCTGCCCAAAAAAATTTAAACATGTCTTCCCGCATGATACATACCGCTTCCAAATCTTTAAGGGAAAGGCTCCTGTCTTATTTTTCCGAGCAGGCCCTGGAACACGGAAGCGCGTACTTTACCATCCCCTTTAATCGGCAACAGCTCGCCGATTACCTCGCCGTGAACCGCAGTGCCATGTCCAATGAACTTTCTAAAATGCAGGCGGAAGGACTTATTTCTTACCGTAAAAATGAATTTATATTGAAGGAGACCGACCATGATGAATGAGTTGCGATGCAAGCGCATTTATGAGCCGGCGGCGGACACCGATGGTTTCCGCGTGCTCGTGGACAGGCTCTGGCCGCGGGGCATAAGAAAGGAAAATGCCCGAATCAATTTATGGGCAAAGGAAATTGCTCCATCAAAGGAGCTTCGAAAATGGTTTTCTCATGATCCTGCAAAATACGATGCGTTTGAGGCGCTTTACAGACAGGAATTGAATAGCAACCCGGCGTCACACGAATTCAAAAATTTGTGCATGCAAAAAGCACAGGATCAACAGGTAACTCTGCTGTACGGTGCAAAAGACGAGAAGTATAATCATGCCGTTGTCTTGAAAGAATGGTTAGAAGAAAGAACTGATCCGTAAATAAACAGTTGGTCCCATGCAAGGAAAGCGGAAGGTACAGCGCACGGAACTCTGCATGCCTTGTGGCATCATTTGTTTGCTCGACGAGCGACTAAAACACATGGTCCGGACACCTTCACGAGATATATGATGATTACGAGGAATGTACAACATATGAAAAAAAAATCTCTGTCCATGATTAGAGTGACCCCATAAAGTTGGACTTAATCGAGTAAGCATTTCGCTTACTCGATTTTGTTTTACATAACATTCGTTCTATGCGGATTGCATGCGTTCACGGTACTCTTTCGGACTCAGACCTCCTAACTTTTCTTTGATTCGATCGTTGTTGTAATAGCGAATAAAATTTTCAATGGCCCGAACGAGTTCTTGCCGGCTTTGGTAGACGTGGCCGGCATAGATTTCTCTTTTCAGTACGCTGAAGAAGTTTTCCATGGGTGCGTTGTCGTAGCAATTGCCTTTTCTGG
>NZ_CALPBW010000029.1 GCF_943169845.1 Peptoniphilus rachelemmaiella | reverse complement strand
GCACTTGGTTCGTCCGGTGACGATAGCAAGAGGGACACACCTGTACCCATGCCGAACACAGAAGTTAAGCCTCTTAACGCCGATGGTACTTGGTTGGTAACGACCTGGGAGAGTAGGAAATTGCCGGGCAGAAGATTTTTCTTCTGAATTATATTACTGATGAATCCAATTAAATTAATAGTCTTAGGTAGCTCAATGGTGGAGCAACCGGCTGTTAACCGGTAGGTTGTGGGTTCGAGTCCCACCCTGAGAGCCATAAGCCGGGGTGGCGGAACTGGCAGACGCACAGGACTTAAAATCCTGCGGTCGTTGAGATCGTACCGGTTCGATTCCGGTCCTCGGCACCACCATGGATCATGTGTCCATCAGCAATATGTATCGCGGGATGGAGCAGTCTGGTAGCTCGTCGGGCTCATAACCCGAAGGTCGTAGGTTCAAATCCTGCTCCCGCTACCATTATTTTTTTGAGGCGATTCGCGTTGGTTTTACGCGAAGAACCAAATTATGGCGGTGTAGCTCAGTTGGCTAGAGCATACGGTTCATACCCGTAGTGTCAGCAGTTCAAATCTGTTCACCGCTACCAAATGGCCCCGTGGTCAAGCGGTTAAGACACCGCCCTTTCACGGCGGTTACCCGGGTTCGAATCCCGGCGGGGTCACCATATAAGGGCGCATAGCTCAGTTGGGAGAGCACCTGCCTTACAAGCAGGGGGTCATAGGTTCGAGCCCTATTGCGCCCACCAACCTGGCCTGGTAGTTCAGTTGGTTAGAATGCCAGCCTGTCACGCTGGAGGTCGTCGGTTCGAGTCCGATCCAGGTCGCCATTTTTTCTAAAATGGATGCAATTACATATGGAGGAGTTCCCGAGTTGGCCAAAGGGGACGGACTGTAAATCCGTTAGCTCAGCTTTCAGTGGTTCGAATCCACTCTCCTCCACCATATGCGGAAGTGGCTCAGTGGTAGAGCATCGCCTTGCCAAGGCGAGGGTCGCGAGTTCGAATCTCGTCTTCCGCTCCATTTGTACCGCTAGCTCAGCTGGATAGAGCGTCTGGCTACGGACCAGAAGGTCGAGGGTTCGAATCCTTTGCGGTACGCCAAAGCAAGTTTACTTATGTAAGCTTAGCAAAAATACGCATTTGTTGCGTGTTTAGATTTTAAATAACTTACTTTATATCCGAATTCTTTTAACCTCTAACTATTGGAGTATGAAAAGAGGGTGATATGAAGAAAAGTCAATTTAAACTAGACACGTTGCAGATGCGTTTTTTGTTGTCTAAAAAAGTGAATGGCATTAAAGAAATTACCTTAGAAAGCTATCGCAAAATATTCATGAACTTTGAACACCAAACTGAAAAGCCTATGGATTATGACAATCTCCTAGAGCAAACAGCAGACTTCTTCTATAAGATCAACTGGTATTCTGATATGGCGTTCAATAACCAACGGGCACATTTGAATTGCTATTTTAATTTTCTTATTGAAGAAGAGATACTGAAAGCAAATCCAATCAAGGAATTAAAGATCACAAGACGAAAAGAAGTTGACCAGCCGAAGCCTACCTGTATTGAAGAACTGGAAGCCTTGTTAGCGGTTATACCTTCATACAGTTATGTAGGTAAGCGAGATAGGACAATGATTCTGCTAATGGCAGATACCGGCATAAGACCAGCCGAAGTGGTACGCCTTAAGGTGAGTCATGTAGACTTGCAGAAGGGATATATCTTCCTCACAAAAGACATCACAAAAACGAAGAAAGATAGGATTACGCCTATATCCGATGAAGTGAAGAACAGCCTTGTCAATCTTCGGGAAATCGTCTTAAGTCAATGGGAGAACAAAGACCATCTATTCTTAACGGAAGACGGCGAAGAAATGGAAACCCACGTCCTAAGAAATAACATGAAGCGTTATTCAAAATTAGCAGGCGTAAAGGTAACACCTTATCAACTACGCCACTTCTTCGGAACAGAATACCTTCGCCATGAAGGGAATCTTCTTTATCTTCAAAAGGTCATGGGGCATAGCAATCTAAACACGACAAAAAAGTATATTCAGATTGATGAAAATGACCTGTTACGTTCGCACAAGACCGCTTCGCCTATAAAAGGGCTTATACGAAAGAAGAATACAGATAATCAACGCTTTAGAATTAGAAATAAGGATAATATCACTATATAAGGCTACACAATCAAATATAAGGCGTTATAGATAAATAGGAATATAATTCCATCTATAAAAGATTAAAACGCCTTAAAATGGACGTGAGAGCCTCAAATAAGAAGAAGTAACAAAAAAAGAAGCATGAAAGGTAGGAATTGGAATGAATTATAGAGAATTTGAAGAATGTATGGAATTTTGCGGCTGTGAAACAACCTTCGAAGAGGACACCATTACCGTTAGCGAAGGTGGAGATGTAAGTATTTTAGCAGAGATTGATACGTCGTCGGGTTCACCGGCACAAGTACAATTCAACATTGATAACCTTCGGGATTATTACTATTCACAAGTCAATACAGACGGCGAGCGGAAACAAGATTGGCATATACCCGTTCACCAATTCGCAAACTTAGTATTTACTTTTGTTCTTACGAATCAAGAAGCCGAATATGATCCGCCAATTGATTGTGAAGATGTGGAACTGTTCTTTGATTACGAGGATATAGATTTAGAAGATTTCCTAACGGACTATTGATGAAGAGCCCTAACGCTTATGTTAGGGTTTTTATTTTAGATCATGATAGCGAGCGGGAAAAGTGGGAAAACAAGTACAAAAAACGAATCAATATTCTTATATTACGCTTCTATTACAAATATAAATGGCTTAATCATGCGGGTTATAGAGGATAAAAATTTGAAGAAAGGTTGTTAACGCTTGCCTAAATGGGTATAATATAAGTGAAAAGAGAATAAGAGATAGTGATGTTCACAAAAATAGATCAAATTAGGAAGGTGATGTTACTAAAGTTACTTAAAAAATCGTGCGAGCCATAAGCAACCCAACTGATTCATAAAGGCGAAGCCTACATATTGTTCCACTACAAGGCAAGCCGGATAGACGATAACATAAAGCAGAGAATAAACTGCTTAGGCAATGAACATCATTCACATTCAATTTCTTTTTTCAATGAACCATAACAAATTCATAAGGCTATTGTGCTAAACAGCAATAGCCTTTTTCTATTTTTAGGCAAGTGTAACTATCAATAAGAATTTAAAACGCCTTAAATTAGAACCTAGAGCCTTGAATAGACATGAATAAGAACAATGAAGTTAGGAGAGAAAGAATATTGCCAATTCAAAACGTAAAAAGCTATAAAGCACTAATGGAAAACATGAACCGTATAGGGCTTCGAAGCAAGGTAGAAGATAGAGGAAGAAAAGTCGTTATTTACTACTTCGATAAGGAAATGAACAAAAATAAAGCGGTCGTTCTTATCTATTTAGCAAGTGAAAAATACTATCCGATGTGCTTCAATATTGATTCCTATGTGGCGTACAGAAAACGATACGCCGAAGCGAAACCGAAGAAATTTAAAAATCGAACGGTACAAGATGATGTGGAAACACTTTATAGAAGCATAGCCACCTATTACCTTAACGCTAAAAAACTTGTAGATAATCAAAAGGAGCAATAAAAATAGATAAGGAACAAGAGAAAATGAATAGCGGAATTGATTTTGAATATGTGAATGTATTTGTGGATCAGTACTTAAAACTATACGATCAGATGAACCGAATCGGGCTGGACATAAAGACTGAAAATAACGGGAATCGTGTAGTGATTTATAAGAAAAGCAAAAGCAAGAAAACAGATATAGCCATCGCTACCATTTACTTAGATGATACTAAAAGCGACATAGAATTTCATTTCACGCCTTGCCTTCATCGTATGGGCAAGAAACCGAACCATAAGCGAGACATAAAAAAAGATTGGCGATTCAATATTCAAACCTTAGTGGATAGTGCCTATTACTTTTATGCCAGTGTTAAGGACATGAACCGGCGAAAAGAATTAGGTTCAAATACGATTGCGAGACGATACGAGGAGATTTAAAGCCGATTGAGATTTTGATATAATGGTGAATATTCAGGGAAGGAAATCCCTTCCCTATTTCACTATTAAAGAACGGCATTACATTTAACCTTTATAACGGAGCGGGGAATATGAGTAGAAGAAACACGAGACAATCAGATGATCGCCTTTTTGTTGATGGCAAGCGGCTATTTAACAGAGTAAATTCCCTAAACGAAATGGGATATAAAAATATCCTGGTTAGTGCCCCATTAGAAAGCGGCAAAACTAGTTTCGTGTATGACTACTTATTGGGTACGGGAAAAAAGGTAGCCATTCTTTCGAACCGTTCATTGCTAAAAGACCAAAACAAAAAATACGTGAAACGTACGCAAGCACAAAAAAATAAAAATGGAAGTAATGACCGAGATATTATTGACAACACATTGACATATTGCTATCAAATAATTGGGAATATTTTATTTGAAACCGATAAAGAGAAAAGACGAAAATTTAAAAATAACTTCAGGAAGCGTACGGGTTTATCACAACAATTAGTTGATGAGTATTTCCGAAGAACGGAAGAATTCGTAGAGCGAGATATTAGAGAAGTAGACTATCTGATTTTAGATGAAGCCCACTATTTTACAAGTGATTCTGAATTCAACGACAATACCGAAAAAGAATTCGAATACCTTTTTAACCATTGTAACGGGATAAAAGTGTTTATGACCGCTACACCTGAGGCGTTTATTAACGCTGTAAGAGCGTATGAAGCAAAAAACAAGATTGAACATTTTGAGAGAATGAAGGAAGTTGATTTGCTAAGACAATTGACACCGGGTATTCAAGACTTAATAGATAATTGCGACAGTGAATATATGACCATACCGGAAGAAGATGATAATATCATTCAACACGTAAACAATCACTTTATATTTAACTACATTCATGAAAAGGATAAAGATAAATTCATTAGCGAACAAGTAAAGTTAAGCAATCCATACAATAAGATGATATACTTCTCCAACAATAAACGATATGCCTTGATTGTCAAGGGAATGGCAGATGGTAAATCCTTATTAGATAAGAAATACAAAGGGGGTGCCTTTCTATGTAGCCTCTATGATACAGACGGGTTCAGTAGATTTGTTGACCATGAAGAAAGGGAACGCATTGTAGATAATGAAAAATTCAATAAAGATGTGCTAGTTACGACCAAAGTATTAGATAACGGCATTAACATTCGTGATAGGCAGGTGAAGCGTGTAATCATAGATTATGTGAATTACGATTCGGTGGTTCAGATGATCGGGCGAATACGTACAAAAAACAGAAACGATAAAGAGAAATTAGAGATTACATTCATTGTGCCGGAATTAGGAGACATTAAAAATAAAATCAGAGATTCACAAAGGACAATAAATAGCGAAGAAGCTAAGCAAAATAATAGCGGCGAAGATTCCGAGCCGAATCTGTTTAGAATCGAACAGTGTAGATACACGAAAAAAGCCTATGAAGAATTGTTAGAATTTGATAGCTTAGATGGTGAGAATATATTTAACTATCACTTCGGACACATTTATACACTGCTAACCCATTCAGATAATTCTGTTCTTCTTCCGCCAGTAAAGGGCTTGGATAAAGTAGAGGAAGAATACAAAAAAGAAAATGATCGAATCGAAAATGAAAAGCGAATTCAAGAAGCACTGAAAGATCAGGAGAGAGAAGAAACACGAAAACTATTAGCACAAAGAATTCAGAAATGCTTCGCTAAATATGGAAACAGGGAATTGCTAAAAAATGAATTTGATATGTTGGCGAAGGACTTGAATTTTAAAAATAAGAACGGTACTGTTTCGAAAACCGTTAAGACTATCAACAATCATTTAGCAGAATACGGTTATAGGATAGAGTCAAGAATTTCTAGAGAAAAAAATACTAGAGATAAAAAGACATACAGAATCGTAAAAGATTGATAAACCGTTAACTATGGTGTATGTTTGGTGGTTTTCGCCTTATATATACGCATGCCACCGAATGAACACCATTTTCCGCAAACTGATTTTAAATTAGATTAAGGCGATAGGGGGCAGAAAAGCCCCTAGTCGCCGTCTTAATCTGATAAGGTTAGGTTCATCATAGAGCTGTTAAGACAAGAAGAATGATGGATTCGTTCTTATATCCTGGCGGGTTCTTCCGGCTTTGGGCTTCCTAAGTTGTGATGGTTCAACTTGCTAGAGATTTAATAATGTATTTGGATATATAATTATGTATGTGATAAAATAGATAAAGTGGAAATAAAGTGGTGACTGGAGGAGAAGATGAAACTTGGAAAAATAGCGAGTACCAATTCATTCAAAGAGAAAAAGTTTTTTTATATAAGCATCATTGGTGCGGTTTGGTTCATGTATAGCTTCATCACAAAAGGCATAAGCAGTGATGGTATAGTATTTAATGGGCTTGTTGGATTTGTCTGTATGCTGGTGATGTTCTTTGGAGAGCGTAAGAGACTAAAAGCCAATTCGGGTATCAAAAGCACTTCAGATGTAACCATAGATCAGCTAGTCTATACCTTGTCTGATAAAGATGATGAAGATAAGCGGGTATTGTATTTTCAAAACAAATCTTCTTACCCTATCGTTGATTTTTGCGTAGAGGGGATATCACAAAGCCTGAAGAAAGGCGTTGGATATTGCATCAATTCAATTGTATTGCCAAATAAAGCGGTTCAAAATAAGATAGAAAATTCGCCGGATGATATTGAAATTTATAAAATCAAGTTTACATATTTAGCAGAGAATAATTCGAATGTATACGTCGAATACGATTTGAATTTAGGTTCTCACAAAATTGATTCTGAATTTCAAGCCAAGAAGCCGTCCAGAATTAGAAAGTGGTATAACCGCCTTATTGTCACTTGGTTAGTGTTTAGTATGCTTTATGCTTTTACAGGCACTGATACTGGTGCGGATAATTATGCAAACACTAGCGAGCAATCGTCAGTCAGTTTTTCTATTGCGGATTTATTTCATTTAAGACAACAAGGACAACCGGAGGTTAAAGTACCAGATATACCAATTGATTTAGATAACTTTAATGCTCATCTTGATCGTGATTTATCAAGTTGGATATATATTAGGTTCTTAAATAAATCAGATTGTCCAATCTTACGGTATCAACTAACATTGATTAACGAACAAGGGATAGAATCTTATATGAAATGCGATAGAGTTGTAGAACCCGGAGAACCATCACCAACAATGAAAGGCCAATTGATTACAAACACAGGAACAAGTGTTAGAGATGGTGTTGATTTTACAACAATCAAATACACCTATAAGAAAGCAAATGGAAGAAAAGTCGATGTAGTTTATGATGTTGCCTCAAAAGAGTATAAGTTAGAGCCTTGGGAATTTTCTGAAAATGACTACTAAGAGTTAAAACTAAATATAAGAGAAGTACCAAAGATAGGATCTAAAAAGTCCTATCTTTTTTAATAGCATATTAAGAGAGGTTATTCTTAGCCATATATAGAGAACCTATTCACTTGATAGGCTATTAACAATTATTATTGCTAAACTTTAAAAGATCAAGTCAAACAAATGGCATGAAGTAGGCGTATAGGTTAGGTAACACAAAAAAAGAAATAGTGAATACATTTGATAAAAATATAACATAGAGAAAGTGAATGCTTAAAAGATTAGTCTATGATTGATAGGCATTGAATATGAAGTGAACAGCTAGAACGTATGTTCTCGCTCTGTTTATAAACTGCTTAACCATAAACCTTTTTTTGATTGCTTAACTTCGAAAATCCATTTTTATTTGTGCTAAACTTAAAAATGATGTTAAACTGAAGGAAGCGTAGTTAGTTAGGTATCGGTATAAGAATAATCGTGTTGAGATTTTAAGGAACAGTAGATTTAGGCTTTGCTGGAGGCATAATATGGTTAACTACATAAGGTATAGGAACTTTAAAGGCGAATACCAATTTTATGAAGATAAGCAAGAATTCTATGGAATTATCCTCGGAATTGAACCCGTGATAGATTTTTGTGGTAAAACGAAAGAGGAGTTAGAAGAATCATTTAAGGAAGGTATTGAAACATATATTGAAGAATTTAATAAAAGTATAGAAATGACCGAATGATTTAACAAAGAATTATGGTGATTTTATGAGAAAGATTATGCACAAGGGAATTGTTGGCGTAGTTGAAGACGAAAAAATCGAAGGCGATTATTGCGGTCATTTGCTAATAAACGGCGTTGCTTGTTTTTATGGAAAAACAGAAAAAGAACTGATTCAAGATTTCAAGGAAGTAGTTGAATTTTATTTAGAGAATTGCGAACAAGAAAATAATAATGTGCTTAGCGAATAGGGGATTTTATGAAGCTACTAAAATATAAAAACCTTTTAGGTTCGTATGATTTTGATCCTAGAGATAATGTTTTTATCGGTGAGATTTTAGGTGTTGAAGGATATTTTTCTTTTTTTGGAGATACGGAAGAGGAAGCGATTCAAGATTTCAAGGAAGCTTGTGAGTGTTATTTAGATTATTCTGAATCAAGTGTATAGGCTTAGGTGTAATTTTATGAAAGTATTACAACACAAAGGTATTGCTGGAGTTGTAAAGGAAAAAAGAGTACAAGGGAAGATTTCTGGATATCTGCTTGTTGATGGTGCATTTGCATTTTACGGAGATACAATCGAAGAAATGATTGAAGATTTTAAGGGAGCAGTCGAAGCCTATTTTGAAGCTTGTGAAGCGATGGACATAGAGCCTGAATTAGTGGAACGACTAGACGGCAAAGAGGATTCAATGAAACTAATGAAATACAAGGACTACATCGGTAGTATTGAGTACAGCGAAGAAGATGAAATGTTTTTCGGTGAGATACAAGGAATTGATTCCATCGTCTGCTATGGTGGCGAAACGATAAGTGAACTTGAGGAAACGTTCCGTGAATCTGTTGATGAATTTGTAGGGGATTAAGTGAATGTATGGCATAGTTTTTGATTTAGAAATAGATGTTTTAAAAAAATGTTATGGAGATCCATACAATAGAGCCTATGACGAAATAGGACAAGAACTGAAAGAGGTTGGCTTTGAGTGGGCGATGGGAAACCTCTATATTAGCCATTCAAGTAGAGATAATTTAACGCACGTTTACCGTGCGATTAACAGATTATCTAAAATCAACTGGTTCAAGGAAAGTGTTCGGGATATACGAGCATTTAAAGTTGAAGATTGGTCAGACTTTACAGAAATTGTAAAAGAATAATTAAAAGGCTATCTTAACGGGTAGCCTTTTAAAATACATAAAATGATGAAAGGGGGAATATATGATATAATCCTATGTAATGATACATAGGGGTGATATTATGAAGAATAGAGTTGTGGATTATGTAACGCCAACTGAGGCGTGCATAATCATAGGAATTAGCCCGAAATCAACTCCACAAATAACAAGGTGGATCAATGAAGGGAAGATTAAAAAAACGATACGTTTCGGAAATTCCCTTGCTATACCCGTATCGTGGGTGAAAAGTGAATGTAATGAAAGGGGGATCAGTTGGCAAGGCGTGGAATTGGAGAATGACGAAACCGGCGTACTTTTAGGGGACTATATTCCGCTAATGGATTACGTCAAGGAAAACAATCTGAATTACAGCACAATTTACCATAAACTAAAAGATGGTAAGGTTGAGGACTATATAAAATTTCAGTCAACTTATGGACTACCTAAAAAATAGGTGGTCTTTTTTGTACCCATGCTGAAATACAGATACATCTGAATTGGTTCTTTTTTCTTCGCCAATTTTATGGAAGGGGTTAGGGGGCATATTAGCAACCGATAAAACTTTTCAAAGATTAGTTAACTACCCCCCTTCTAATTTGTTGAGGTGCTAACGGTATGAATCAGATATGAAAGTAGGGGATAATATACTACGACAAATCATAAAGCGTATGAACAGAGAGTGTATAGCCTTCCCCGCCTATCATTTTCTTGTTGCTAATGATTTAGAACGAACAGATTGATTCATGAATCATAGATTCAAAACAGAATGGAAAGTGATCCATCTTTTTTCGGTGCTAATGGTTTACCGGCGATACATAGAGAAGGGAACAAACGGAAGATTTCTATTCATGACCACTTAAAAATATCTGTTTATAAAAGTACACAAAAACAAACAAGGCGAAACAAACGGAAATAGTGTTTATAAGCATAGCAAAAATAATTTACAAATGTTTATAAAAAAGACTGGATATTTAAAAACACTTCGGCTAAAATAGAATCACCAAATCAAAAGGGGGTTCTATTATGGCAGATAGTTATACTTACGGTTATGCGAGAGTGTCGACGAAAGAACAAAATGCAGATAGGCAAGTAAAAGCGATTTATGATTATTGCAATCAAAAAGGAATTTCCATTGACGAACGCCATATGATTGTTGACAAAGCAAGCGGAAAAGACTTCAAGCGAGAAAACTATTCTGCACTTCGGAACACCATGCTACGCTCGGGTGATACGCTTATTGTGAAGGAACTTGACCGCTTGGGACGTAACAAGGAAGAAATCAAAAGGGAACTGGAACACTTCAAAGAGCAAGGCATAAGGGTAAAGATACTTAACATTCCAACAACGCTGGTAGATTTAGAAGGCGAACAATCTTCTCAATGGGTTATGGAAATGGTAAATAACATTCTAATAGAAGTATTAGGTGCTATTGCCGAAGAAGAACGATTGAAGATAAGGCAACGCCAAAGGGAAGGAATCGACCTTGCCAAAGCGAAAGGGGTAGAGTTGGGTAGACCGAAGATGAACTACTCAACGTTAACAGATCAACAAAGAGAGATTATAGAAGCAAACTATCCAAAGTGGAAAGAGAAGGAAATTACCGCTACAAGGTTTATGGAACTGGTAGGGCTAAAGCGGAACACCTTCTATAAGATTATGAAGGAATACGAGGAAGAAGTGTTGTAATTAGAATTAGCTTATGGTATCTTAAGTTAAGGTTCAAAATGAATTCAGATATAAATAAATACAAGTTAATGGCGACGGGCCACATGATCAAACGAGAGTTGATGAGGCTTCAAAGATTGAATCTTAAGTGCGTTAGGGTTCGAATCCTTTGCGGTACGCCAAAGCAAGTTTACTTATGTAAGCTTGCTTTTTTATTGCATTCATAGAATAATGGATTTTACTCTAATGATTTTGCATCGTAGCACGTTTGACAACGGATCTATTTTTTTGCATGAGGATGTATTTCTTCTCGATAAAGGGGTGATGGGATGGACCCATACGTATTGTTTGTTGTATTTCTGGTCGTGGCATTTGGCGCAATGATTATTTCTTATAATGTTAAACGCACTTCGAATCCCATAGAAAAAGAGGCTCATTTCATTCAACGCCCGACATCAAATCCATTGGACAGAGAGCGGATGATTCATTCATTGGGCCTTGAGGATGAGGAAGAGGACCTCGATGAGGTAATTGAATCGGCACGGACCTTTTATAAGACCGTTTACGACACCATCATCGCCGGCAATATCAGCGAAGAGGTCGCCGGCTTTTTGGCGCGCCTGGCCATTACCGATCCCTATTTGATTCAAGACCGTCAATTTAAAGCTATTTTAGATTTAGAAGTGCTCATGGATAAGGGGGCCGTTTATAACGAGGACGGGTCCTTATGGAATTTGGAAGTCTTAGGAAAGATTCTGGACACTTTGGCGGATTTTTTGCTGGAAAAGGTGGAGTCCCCGCTATTTGCCTCTGGAGATTCCTTGAAAAGAGCGAATTTCGGCGTCAAGTTTGACGCCCTGGAGAGATTGGTGAAGGATGCGAGGGGGGAATCTAAATCTCATGGGCCTTCTGAACCGGCGACGGATCTTCGTTTCGAAAGAGCAGAAGAGGAAGAGGCGCGCCTCATCGAAGAGGAATATTTTGAATGGTGGCTCGTCCATTGGATCATCGAAGAAGAGGAACGCCGCCGGGAGGAGGCGCCGGATCGGAGCATCTTCACGCACAAAAATTTCGGCGATGCGTCCTTTAAAGAACAGGATGTCTTCTATGGTGAAGACTACGACGGCGAGGGCGACGAGGAAGAGGTTTACGACGATTACGACAGTTATTGGGACAGTTACGACGCAGGCGATGTCGATGATTTGGATTTGGACGTGTAGTTTCAGTTTTTCTAAAATGCTTCGATGGGTATCGAGGCATTTTTTTATTTGGAGAAGCGACGTTGACAAAGAGGGGTCAATAGCGTATCATTTAAGAAGTGACAGAGTGTCATTAAGGAGGAATTATGGCAAGAGCGACATTTGAAAATTTAGAACCATCTAAAAAAGAACGGCTACAGAAAGAATTGCGAAAATTCTTTGAAGAAACGCCGGTTGAATCCATTAATGTAACGGCTATTGTAAAAACCTTGGGCATTGCCCGCGGTTCGTTTTACCAATATTTCGACGATTTAGACGATTGTTATTTCACCGTGTTGAAGGAAGCCACGGGGCAGGTGCATCATGTGTTTTTTGATTTGCTTGAAAAGAACCATCACGATCCGGAGGCTACCCTATGGGCGTATCAGGACTATTTGCTGGAAGCCCTTTACGATCACAATTTAAGAAATCTGTACCGCCCGCAGTTTCTTGCCTTTGAAAAGAGCAGCCTTTCTCATGGGAAGGATTTTGTAAAAAAGCATTACGGCAAGAGCGAAGCCCATATAATTTTATATATGATGGCAGTTTTTCACGAGTTAATCAAGGACAGCATGATCGAGGACTACACGAAAGAAGAATTTAGAGAAGCGTCGAAACAATACATCGAGTATTTGTTGGGAGGGATCGGCGATGAAAGAATTTGAGCTGTTTTTCGACAGCATGTATTTAATCTTTGTCATTTTTCTAGGCATCCGTATGTTGCTTCTGCGAAAGGAAAATAGCGGCCTCGTGGGGGCCATGGCCATGCTCCTGGGCCTTGGCGATGCTTTCCATTTGATTCCAAGGATTATTGCCAATGCACAGGCCAACGGATTTGAACTCCACGCCGCAGATCTTTTCTTCGGCACCCGCGTCTCGGCCATGACCATGTCTTTGTTTTATCTCCTGTTTTACTATTACATTCGGCGGGAGATGAAAGCATCGAATCGCACTTTGGATGTTCTCATGCCGGGGCTATTTCTTATTCGGATCGGGACAGTGATTTTATCGTTTAACCACGCCCAAACCATGGATTTGATTTCAAATATTCCCTTTGTGATCATGGGCCTGGTGGATATCGTGCTGCTATACAAAAAACGATATAATACAAACTTCGGGAAGCTATACCTCTATGTATTCTTTAGTTTCCTCTTCTACGTGCCGGTTGTTTTATTTAAAGAAACCATGCCCACCATCGGCATGTTAATGATGCCGAAGACGGTGATGTATGTCCTCATCGTTTGGACGCTTTACGGCAATTTAAAAGGCGAGTTTGACAAAAATGATCTGCTGCAATTTGCCCTGGCCTATTTATTTTTCGGCGTATTTGCCGGGGCCTTTTACCGGGAAATCGGAAAGATCTACCCGGTGGTTTCGAAAATGGCATTCCTCCACGTCCACTTAATCGTGTTAGGCTTTGTTCTTTTGACATTAGCCTATTTGCTTCTTCGGGACCGCGCTTATGAAAACGTCCGTCTGAAAAAAATCCTCACCATTTATAATTTCGGCATGTTCTTTTCTTTCAGCGCCATGTTTTTGCACGGCATGATCGACAGCTACACCGTCGGTGATGTCGCCCGCATCGGCATGGTGGCCGTCTCCGGCGTGGGACACATATTCCTTACTGCGGCATTCATATGGGCGGCGGCATCGGGACTGAAAGTAATCGAAGCTTAAAGGGAATCGGCACAAGGGATTGTGTCGATTTTTTTGCATTAGAAAACCCCCGGTTAGACCGGGGGTTCCGTTTAGCTTTAGCGATAATTGCCCGTTATTTCCAGCGTGATATGATGAGAGAGGTCTGCCAACCAATCACAATCAGGAGGAAATAATGACATCACTAAATCACACCCATAGTTTATCACACACAAAATGGAATTGTAAGTATCACGTCGTGTTTGCTCCGAAA
>NZ_CALPBW010000028.1 GCF_943169845.1 Peptoniphilus rachelemmaiella | reverse complement strand
CATTCATGGGCTTTCTAAAAGGTAAGAGCAGTATCATGATCTATGAACGATGGGGAGACATGAAATTTAAATATAGGGGAAGGCAGTTTTGGTGCCGAGGCTATTACGTCGATACAGCGGGAAAAAATGCTAAAAAGATTCAAGAGTATATACAAAACCAGTTGAAAGAGGATCAAATAAGTGAGCAACTAACCTTTGACACGGCGAACCCCTTTAAGGGGTAGTCGAGTAACGTTAGCACGGGCAGACCACCGACGCCCTTCAGGCGCAGCTAGTAATGCAGGCCCTTTGGGCCGAAAAAGGAAAACCCCCGGCTACGCCGGGGGATGTTTATTGTTGCCAAAAAGTTTTTCTCCCATCAGCTGCGGTATATATGTCTTGAATGAAGGACAAAAGGCGATGACGACGAAAGAAGGGATTTATGCATTACCTGAGTTACGGCGACAAGGCGAGGAAGTCGCTTTTGTTTATTCACGGGCTGGCGTCGTCGGCGACGTTGTGTTTTGAGCCGCTCCTCGCCTATTTACGGGATTACTACGTGATCTTATGGGAGTTGGAGGGGCACAGCGAGGATGTGCCGGAGGATTTTTCGTCTTTCAAGACCAGTGTGGATGCCATCGAGGATTTTGTTCTACATGAAATGAATGGGGCGGTTTACGGGCTTTGCGGCTTTTCCATGGGGGCAACCATGGCGGTGGAGCTCGTGGGCCGCGGCAGGTTGAATGCCGAGCGCCTTTTTTTAGACGGCGTGGTCGCCTATCCCATGGGCATGTACGCGGCGCCTCTCACTTGGGCTTTCACCACGGGAGTTGAGCGAATCCAAAAGGGAAAATGGATTCCAAAATGGGCCATGGCGCCCTTGACGGGCAAGGGAAACGACAGCATCCGATCCATGGTTTATCCCGGCGTAACGAGCCGCAGCGTAAAAAATGCGTGCCGGGATTTGTATCGTTACGAGATTCCGGAAGGACTTCGCCGATTTTCAAATCCTGTGTTGTGTTTGCGGGGCAGCGGGGAGCCCGTGGCAAAAAAGAGCGAAGCATTGCTGCGAACTTACTTGCCTCACATGGAATCGAAGGTTTTTGAGGGCATGGGCCACGGCCAATTGCTCTTCGAAGCGCCGAGGACTTACGGGGAAATTTTGCGCGGTTTTTTGGACTAATTGTTATTCCCTAAAATTGCCATAAAGAAACCGCCGGGATCATCCGGCGGTCAATTTATTTTAACAGATGCAAGTCTTTTACCATGGCGATGAGATCGTCTTTGTCCGCGCCTTCGGCGGAGATGGAGACGAGGAGGCCGTCTCGTTCGAAGTCGGCATCACGGCCTTGAATGATGACTTTCACGCCGTCCACATTGACTTCGTAGATCTTGCCTTCGCCGCCGGTTTCATAGGCGGTTTCGGGAGACGAGATCCGTTCGTTAATATAGATGGTCTTGCCGTCTTTTTCGTAGGTGAAGGCGACGTAATCGGAAAGTGTCCCCGGCTCGGCGAAGATTTCCGATTCCACGTAATTGTATTTATCCGAAAAGACCAGGGGATTGAAGTTTAATTTTTTGGCGATTTCTTCCACCGGGGCCTTGTCGCCCGTATCTTTTTTCACTTCGTCGGCGTACTCAAAGGTGACTTCGCCGGTGCGGGTGGCTTCGTCGTAATTGCTTCCCACGATTTCCCGGCCGTCTTTGGAGTAGACGTGCTCTGCCTTTTTCAGGACTTCGAAGTCGGTGATTTCATTTCCCTCTTTGTCGAAGACCTTTCCCTTTAATTCCTCGGGGAAGGGGATGGCCACGGCCGGCTCGTCTTCGTTGATGACGATGCGGCCCGAGGGGCTCACGACTTGTTTCACCGTGTTCACGATGCCGCCGCCGAAGCTCGTAAAGGGGAGGGTGGCGATTAAAAGGGCGCAGGCCGCGGCAATGGCGGGCTTTTTATATTGTTTTCGTTGTTTGTTTTTCATTTTTGCATAGACCTCCTGTTTGTCTTTTTCGTCGGCGGTGTAGAGATTTTTTAGATTTTGGCTTACGTCATCGTGGGGGTTTTTATTTTCATTCATAATAGGCCTCCATTTCTTTTCGCAACTGATTCAGCAAACGGTGGATCATGACGCCCACGTGATTGGCGTTCGTGTCCATAAGCTCGGCGATGGTTTGGTTGGAAAGCTCCGCGCCGAATTTGTAGCTGATTAACAATTGGTCTCTCGGCTTCAATTTTTTCACGGCCCGGCGCAGATAGGCGAGTTCTTCTTTGTTTTCCATTAATTCATCGGCGGCCGGATCCGCCTCGGCCACATCCTTTGCCGCAATTAAGGGCACCCATTGAAAGCGATTTTTTTTGCGGTAGTAGTCTTTCACTTGATTGCCGGCGATGGTATAGAGCCATACCTCGAAGCTGCCTTTTTTCGGATCGTAGGCGGAAAATTTTTTGTAGACCTTGAGAAAAATATCCGCCGTGAGATCCTTGGCCACCTCCCGATTTCCGGTGCGGTAGGTGACGAACCGAAACACGGGATCGAAGTAGCGATCGTAGACGGCTTCAAATGTAATTGCATCGTCCATGACCGTCGGCATGTCGGTGGTTTTATCCATTGGCTTCACCTCCTTGTCCTTTCACTTGTATATACGCGGGAAGGTGTTCTTTATTACAAAATTTTCTCGTTTTATTTATTGTACCGAGTGGGGGAGAAAATTTTAACCGTGTGGCGACAAAATCTCTTTACAGGGTAAGCTATAAGTGGTATCATAATGAAAGGAAAACATTTCCTGAACTTCATATATTCTTCGGGGCGAGGTGCAATTCCTCACCGGTGGTAAAGTCCACGAGTCATTTTGATTGAATCGGTGCAATTCCGATACCGACGGTATAGTCCGGATGAAAGAAGAAGCGAAGGCAACTTTTGTTGTCTTTCATTTGGTTGTCACTCCGAAGCATTGTGCTTCGGTTTTTTTTATGCAGGAGGCTTTATGGATGAGCAGTATATGAATCGGGCATTGGCTCTTGCGAAAAAGGGATTGGGCAAAACGAAGACCAATCCCATGGTCGGCGCGGTCTTGGTAAAAGACGGGCGCATTATCGCCGAGGGCTACCACCACGGCTTCGGCTTGGATCACGCCGAGGTGGATTGTCTGAAGCAGGTGGAGGAGTCGCCGAAGGGCGGCACCATGTACGTGACCCTGGAGCCCTGTTCCCACTACGGCAAGACGCCGCCCTGTGTCGTGGCCATTGAAAAGGCCGGCATCGCACGGGTGGTGGTCGGCACTTTGGATCCTAATCCAAAGGTGGCGGGCCGCGGCGTCGGCGCCTTAAAGGCAGCGGGGATTCAGGTGGATGTCGGCGTCTTGGAAGGGGCCTGCCAAAGGCTGAACCGCGCTTTTTTCACCAGCATCATGACCCAAACGCCTTATGTAATTTGTAAATTTGCTGCCACAGTTGACGGAAAAATCGCCACGGACACGGGGGAAAGCCAATGGATCACCTCCGAGGCGGCGAGAGACGACAGCCACAAGCTTCGCGGCGTGGTAGACGGGATTCTCGTGGGCACCAACACGGTGATCAAAGACAATCCCCGCCTTTCCAATCGAAGCGGCGTAGGCGGCGATCCTACGCGGATCATTTTGGACCGCCGCGGCGCCGTGGATTTGGATTATCACGTTTACGACGGCACCCAGCCCACCATTGTCTATACGGTACACATGGAGGAGGCGAAGATCAAAGCCCTGAAAGATCGTGGCGTCGTCGTGGAAGTGGTGAAGGAGAAGAAGGGCAAGCTGGATCTTCCCGCCATTTTAAAAGACTTGTACGCCAAGGACATGGGTCGCATTCTCGTGGAAGGGGGCGGACGCCTCCACGGCAGCCTCATCGACGAGGATTTAGTGGATGAATTTGCCCTCTATCTGGCGCCTACTTTGTTCGGCGGCGGAAAAGAGGTTGTGGCGGGCCGGGCCATCGCTTCCCTTACTGAACGGCGAGATTTCGTCTTTGATGAGGTGAAGATGCTGGGGCCGGACCTGTTTGTAGGAGGGGTCAGAGGATGTTTACGGGAATCGTAGAAGAAGTGGGCACCGTGGCCGCTCTGGAGAAGCGGGGCGAGAAAATCGTGCTGCGGGTCAAGGCCGAAAGGGTCCTTGAAGATACGAAAATCGGCGATTCCATCGCCACCAACGGCGTCTGCCTCACAGTGACTTCCATGGCGGAGAACACCTTTACGGCGGACATGATGACGGTGACGGCGAAAAAATCCGCACTGGATCGACTGACGCCTGGCAGTGCCGTGAATTTGGAGCGGGCCCTGCTCCCCACGAGCCGCATGGGCGGACACATCGTCCAGGGCCACGTGGACACGGTGGGAAAGGTTCAGGGCATCGAGCCTAAGGAAGGGGGCTATCTCCTTCACATCGCCGTGGAACCCACTTGGGCGCCTTATTTTGTGGCCCAAGGCTCGGTCACTTTAAACGGTGTAAGCTTGACCCTGGCGCGGGCCGGGCGACATGATTTTTCCGTGTCCCTGATTCCGGAAACCTTGCGCGCCACCAATTTAGGCACATTAAAGCCCGGCGATCCCATCACCGTGGAATTCGACATTGTGGGCAAGTATTTATTGAGACAAAGTGAAGTGGCGGAAGAAGCTTCCCCGCTGGATATGAATTTTTTAAGAAAGCATGGATTTTAGGAGGAAATTATGTGGAACACAATTGAAGAAGCAATCGACGCGCTGAAAGCCGGCAAGATGATCATTACCGTGGATGCGGAAGACCGTGAAAACGAAGGGGACATGATCGTCGCCGCCGAAACCTGCACTACGGAGCAATTAAATGCCATGGCTACCTACGCCAAAGGCCTGATCTGTATGCCCATGAGCCAAAAAGAGGCGGATCGCCTGAACTTAAAGCCCATGGTTTATAAAAATACGGACAATCACGAAACGGCTTTTACCGTCACCATCGACCACGTGGACACCACCACGGGGATCAGTGCCGTGGAGAGGGCTATAACCGCCCGCATGGCCGCCGATCCCAATTCGAAAGCTGAAGACTTCCGCCGCCCGGGCCATATGTTTCCTCTTATCGCCAAGCCCGGCGGGGTATTGGAGCGTGAAGGCCACACGGAAGGCACCGTGGATTTATTGCGCCTCGCCGGTTTAACGGAGGTGGGTCTTTGCTGTGAAATCATGGAGGATAACGGGGAAATGATGCAGCGGGACCGCATCTGCGAACTGGCAAAGGAATTAAACGTCCCCCTCATTAATATCGAGTTATTAAAAGAATACAGAAAGACCCACGACCGCCTTATCGAACGGGTAGCCGAAGCGGACATGCCAACGAAGTACGGTCATTTTAAAGCCGTGGGCTACAAAAACACCTTAAACGGCGAACACCACGTGGCCCTGATCAAAGGCGACATTACAAAAGAGGACGCCATTTTAACCCGCGTTCACTCCGAGTGTTTAACCGGCGATGCCTTCGGTTCTATGCGCTGCGATTGCGGCGATCAATTGCAACGTGCCATGATGCAAGTGGAGGAAGAAGGCAACGGCATCGTGCTTTACATGCGTCAAGAGGGAAGAGGCATCGGTCTTTTGAATAAGCTCAAAGCCTACGCCCTTCAAGATCAAGGCATGGACACGGTGGAAGCCAATGTGGCTTTAGGCTTCCCGGAAGATGCCAGGGAATATTACATCGGCGCGCAAATTTTAAAAGATCTCGGCGTGACGAAGATGCGTCTTTTAACCAACAATCCCGACAAGGTGTACCACCTGGAACAATACGGATTGGAAATTGTGGAACGCGTACCCATTGAAATAAAATCCCACGAAAACGACCACTTCTATTTGGAAACCAAAGCAAAGAAAATGAACCACTACTTGCACGAATTCGGTTGCAATTGCCATGAACATGGACACAAGGAGGCAAAACAATGAACATTATTGAAGGCATGCTGACGGGTAAGGATCGTAAATTTGCCATTGTCGTCAGCCGTTTTAACGACTTTATCACCTCGAAATTGGTGGACGGCGCCCTGGACTGCTTGCTGCGCCACGAAGTAAAAGACGAGGACATTACCCTCGTCAAGGTGCCGGGGGCATTTGAAATTCCCTTGGCGGCGCAAAAGCTTGCCGAGTCCGGCAACTACGACGGCGTCATTTGCCTCGGTGCCGTGATTCGCGGCGCCACCACCCACTACGACTACGTCTGCAACGAAGTCTCCAAGGGCATTGCAAAGATCACCTTGGACACCGGCCTTCCCGTCGGTTTCGGCATCGTCACCACGGAAAACATCGAACAGGCCATCGAACGGGCCGGCACCAAGAGCGGCAACAAGGGCTACGACACCGCCATGAGCGTGTTGGAAATGGTGGATCTCTTCGACGCCATGTAACAGAAAAAATCCGTGGGCATTTGCTCTGCGGAATGAAACAAGCGCCTCCTGCTTCAGGAGGCGTTTTTGTATAAAATAATTTTAAAAAGCCACGATTTTCTTTCAAAAAAGGGTATAATGAAAGTGACAATGTGTCACTGAGTTAGAAACTGATTCAGAAACAGAGGCCGCGCCATCGGCGCAAGCATAAGGAGATGACATCGTGGTAAAAAAGAGAACCTTATTATTACTGGCCGGCGTGATTTGGTCCTTGGCCGGGGGGAATGTATTAAAAATCGGCCTTCAAGCGTACGCCCACGCCTTCAGCCATTTAAATCTGGGCCTGTCTGCCGTCATATTTATCTTGTTTTGGACGAAAGTCTTTCATCCGTTGGTGGAAAAGCACGTGTTCCGCATTCACGGCTACGAAGAAGAGTACAAGCGGCCGTGGAATTTCTTCGATAAAAAATCCTTCCTGATTATGGGGTGTATGATGACTTTCGGCATCACCATTCGCGTACTGAATCTCATGCCCGACGGCTTTATCGCCTTTTTCTACACGGGCCTCGGGACGGCACTGGCTCTGGCGGGGATTTTGTTTTTGATCAACTACATGGGCTACGATGCAAAAGCCGTCGGCGAAGAGTGAAGCATCTGCAGAGGCAGGTGCTTTTTTTGCGCTTGAATTGTCAAGTCAAGTGCAACTCTACTGAATGGTAAACTTCATAGGGCGTTTTCCAGTTTAATCATTTACGCGGGCGACGATTGATCTCTTTTATTTTCGCTTCAATATAGCTATCTGATTGGTCAATATCTTTCGTTTTTGGAAAGTATTCTCTTAATAGACCATTTGTATTTTCGTTGGTCCCTCGTTGCCATGGATGATGGGGCAGTGGGAAATAGAACTCAACTAGAGACAGTTGTTGGGAGACTTCAGGATGCTTTGAGAATTCTTTCCCTCTATCAGGAGTAATGCTTTGAAGGGGTTCATCCTTCAACAGTTCAATCATGGCTTGCTTAACACATTGAGCGTTCTTCTTTGGAATTTTCTAACAAAGTAGGTAGCGACTTTTTCTGTCGGTCAATGTGAGTAGGCATGCCCTGCCGGTTTTACCTGCCACCGTATCCGCTTCCCAGTCACCTAAGCGCTCTCTTTTTTCAGCTGCCTCCGGTCGATCGGATATGGGATTGGTGATTGGAATTTTACCGCGTCTTTCTTCATAGGATTTCGTGTGTCTTGTTTTTCCGCGATGTCTTAGTTTCCTAATGCATCCTCTATTGCCCCTAGAGAGATTCGGCTCGTCAAAAAGGCCGGAATAAATGGCTCGATAAATCGTGGAGAAGCTAATGCTATAAACACTCTCTTCGTATTTTAAACGGGCAGCGATCTGTTCCAGCGACCACTGATGCTCTAAGAATAACGACTTTATCTTTTGGAAAAGGACGGTATCGTCCAACTTCTTATGAGGGCGACAAGCTTTTCTTCCGGTGGCATAAAGTGCCTGTGCGTCATAAGGTAAATAACTTCCTTCTACAGAGTTTCTCTTTAACTCACGGCTAATTGACGATTTGCTGCGCCCTAACTTTGTTGCGACTTCAGATTGATTTAGGCCAATATCCATATAATGCTTTAGCAACTCACGCTCTTTTAGTGTAAAATGAGAATAATGATTCATCGTTCCTCCTGGTTGATTGGTTTTCGTCGACATAATTTTACCAGAAAACGGTGAATCATTTTTTGTTGCACTTAGATTGTAAATTCAAGTTCAAAAAGAGCCTTTTCTTCTTCAGTTAGTTTAATTTCAAGTCTTTCGTTTCTTATTCTATTTGCCATAGTTAGTTCCTCCTTTGAATGTATTTCGGGGTCTTAGAGTTCTCCCTAACAAGCTAAAATTTGATAAAAAAAGAAGCAGATCCCCAAGGGCTGCTTCGTCAATTTTTCCGTAAGTGTCCGTACACTTACTGTGCTTGCTCAAAAGAATAAATTAGATAGCAAGCGTTAAGCACACACTGAATTCTAATATTAGGTTATGTAATCGTACTTCTATATTTACTTGGTGTGATTCCATAAGTTGATTTGAATATTTTAGCAAAATGTCCTGTGTGTGTATAGCCAACTTTTTCTGCTATCGTAGATATTTTATACTCAGGATTTTTCAGCAATAATAATGCCTTATTAAGCCTTAATTCTTTTAAGTACTCGTAGGGAGGAACACCGTAGTATTTGCGAAAAGCTAATTGAAATCGTGCAGGACTCATTAAAGCAATTTTAGAGAGTTCAAGTCCGTCAATATGAACCGATAAATCTTTTTTCATAGCCGATACAGCCCTTTTCAGATTTTGCTTATCTTTTTTAGTTAAGACAACGGATATATTTTTTTCCTTTTCTTCTAACCCTGTAATTATGATAGATAATAGTTCCATAACTTTGCCTTCCAAATATAAAGGCAAAATCTTTCCTTCAGCTTGGGACTCTCTTATCTGTTGAAATATAAAATTCAACTGCGGAGAATTTTGAGTTTTTAACAAATAAGAATTAAGAATCTTTGCTTTTTCATATTCAAAATCATCATATTTTAATTTTAAGAAAGTATCAAAGTATTCTTTGGTTAGGATTATTTTCGTAAACTTTACAGGCTTATTTGCCTCACAATAGGTATAAGTTTTCTTTTCTGTATTTAAGTAGCAATAGATACCTTTTTCTACATTATTTAACTTCCTTCCACCAACTTTAAATGAGCTACTTTCTGTTTCAAATTGACTAATCTCTAAATACTTTTCAGATACTTCAGTTATTTTTTCAAGTGTTTCATTTGGAGTAAAGTCAGCAATTAAAATTAGAATTAAACTGCTGTCAAATTTTAGTATGCGAAAAGTACCTTTGCCAAAATTTGGATCTATTTGAAAGAGTTGTTTGTTTTCAGTTGATAAAGTTGGAACAGGAGTAAAAGGAGCGCCATGTACTAAGTTTGTTAAATAATCAATAACTGTTGTTTCCATTTATTCCACCTACCTCTTTTAATATCACGAATTTATTTAATTATATCACAAATTTATAAAAACGTAAATAGAAATACTGATGAAAAGCTTACAAATAAAGGGATTACAAGGAATGCCGAAATTCATGGTTAGATTTTGAGTTATAAAAAATTAGCTTTATAATAAATGTAGTTAGTTAGATATAGCTAACGGTCAGGAAAGGAGATGGAATAACTAATGGAAAAAAAGAAGACAGGGATATCTTATGTATTCCAATTAGCAAAAGATGAGAGAAAAAAGCTACATTTAGGAATGTTTTTATCTGTCATTTCTGCGGCTTTATCATTAGTTCCTTATTTTGTAGTTTATAAGATATTACTAATGATATTCCAGAAAAACATTTCGTATACAGAAATTTTAATGTGGGCAGGTATAGGAATTATAAGTGCTGTTTTGCAAGCAATACTAATGTCCTTTGCGGGCATTTTATCTCATACAGCAGCTTTTAACACAATACACAGAATTAAGCTGAAAGTTGTAAATCATATTTCAAAATTTAATTTGGGATTCTTTCAAGAGCATGCCCCCGGAGAAATTAAAACATTGTTGTTTGATGATGTAGATAGAGTTGAAAATTTTTTGGCTCATAGCACTTTGGAATTAGCTCAGGTAGCAGTTGTTCCGGTTATTATGTTCATTTTCATGTTGAAATTAAATTGGATGATGGCACTTGTTATGCTTATTCCTATGATTTTGGGATTAGGAATTCCTATGATGCTAATGAAAAATTATCCGGATATGTCAACGGAGCTATCCGAAGATATTGCTGATTTAAATGCTTCGGCAAACGAATTTATAAAGGCTATGCCTGTAATAAAAATGTATCATTTAACAGCAGAAAAATTTGAACAATATAGAAGCTCATTGAATGCGTATATTACTTGTTGGAAAAAGATGTGTATGAGTTCTTGCTATCCTTTATCAATAACTTTAGTGGTTTTGGATTCAGCAATCTTATTTACATTGCCGTTCGGAGGATATTTCTTTTTGAGAAATTCTTTATCAGCAACATCCTATTTACTGTTTATTATGCTTACAATGTGCTTTTTTGTTTCGTTCTTAAATATGGTAACAATCTTTATGCAATCTATGGAGCTTGGAAGCGGATTGGATAACATAAAAAAAATAATGGATATGGATGAATTGAAAGACGGAACAAAAATCATAAACAAGAATGAGTGTATGAAAATAGATTTTAAAGACGTTACTTTCAGTTATGACGATGAAGAAACAAAAAATAAAGCATTACAACATATAAATTTATCCTTAAAACCGAATACAATAAATGCTTTTGTGGGACCTTCCGGTGCAGGCAAGACAACTGCTGCACAATTGATTGGGAGGTACTGGGATGTAACAAGTGGAGCAATTAAAATTAACGACATACCGATCAATGAATTAAAAATAGATAATTTGATGGATATTACATCATTTGTTTTTCAAGATGTATTTCTTTTGGAGGACACTCTCTATGAGAATATTCGTATGGGAACAGATGCAGATGAAAATAAGATTATTGAGGCTGCAAAAGCAGCACAAATTCATGACTTTATTATGAGTTTACCGAATGGATATCAGACAAGAATCGGGGATCAAGGGGTGAAATTGTCAGGTGGACAGCAACAAAGAATCTCAATCGCAAGGGCAATACTCAAAGATTCTCCAATTATTATTTTTGATGAAGCAACTTCCTATTCAGATATAGAAAATGAGTATCAGATACAGTTAGCACTTCAAAACTTGTTGAAAAATAAAACAATCATTATGATTGCTCATCGTTTGCATACTATTAAGAATGCAGATCAAATTGTTGTATTTGATGAAGGGGAAGTCGTAGAGGTTGGAACACATAAAACTCTTTTAGAAAGAAAAGGGGTCTATGAAAGTATGTGGAATACATACACAAAAGATTACTTTGGAGAGGGGGTAAGTACAAATGCTTAAGATTATTAGAACACTTCTGAAAGATAAAAAAGAAAAATTGTATTTACCGATTTTTCTAATGGTTATTGATTCGATAGGAAGCATTGTTTTGTATTTAATGCTCTATTTTACCGTAGTTAGTATATTGCAGAATACATTAACTAAAACCTTAATCATAGAATATACGGTAATATGTTTCATCAGTATGATTGCAAGGATACTGATTTATAGGCATGCATACTATTTGAGCTTTTCAAGAGGAGCTGAAATGTGTGGAGATATGCGTTTGGATTTAGCAAATCATTATAGGAGTTTGAGCCTTGGTCATTTCCAAAAAAATAGTAGTGGTTATCTATTATCAACTCTTACAAAGGATTTGAGTAGTTTTGAACTGATCATAACGCACACCTTGCCATCGGTTATTAAAACAGCAGTTACAGCAATATTGATTTTATTAGGCACATTTTTTATCGATTGGAAGCTCGCATTATTAGAGTGTTTAGTATTGCTTATCGCATATCCTATGTTGATATGGGGCAACAAATTGATAGAAAAATACGGGGCAAGAAAAAGAAATTTAAATTCTAAGATGATTTCTATTATTTTAGAGTACATTCAAGGTATGAAAGCGTTTAAGTCAGCTAATATGACAAGTGAACATTTTGAAAGAATGATAAATACACTTGAAAATGTTAGAAAGACAAGCGTAAACGCAGAAAAGAAAATGGCGTTACCTACAAGTATGTACTTTATCACAGTTAACTTTTTGCTTCCGATAGTTCTTCTTATAGGAGGATATTTGCTTATAGATGGTAGTGTTAAAACTGAACAGTTTGTAGCTTTTATGCTTATGAGTTTAGCATTATCTGCACTTCTTATTGCCTTTCAACATTCCTATGGACTATTGAAAGATTTGAAATTAGCTGCAAGTAATCTTGAGAAAGCTTATGAAACGAAGCCATTGCCTTATTCTGAAAATGAAGTTGAATTAGAAAATTTTGATATTCAATTTAAGAATGTAAATTTTTCTTATGATAGAAATAAAACGATTCTGAACAATATTTCTTTTGAAGCAAAAGAGGGGACTTGTACAGCTTTAATCGGTCCTTCCGGTGGAGGAAAAACCACAATTGCCAATTTGATTGCAAGGTTTTGGGATGTGAACAGCGGAGAAATTATAATTGGTGGAAAAAATATAAAATCCATAAAACCTGATGTGTTGCTTAAATATGTTAGTCAGGTTTTTCAAGATAATGTACTGTTAACCGATACTGTTTATAACAATATCAGGGTTGGAAAACCTAATGCAACAAAGGAAGAAGTTTATCAAGCTGCAAAATTAGCTTGTTGCCATGAATTTATTTTGAAAATGAAGGATGGATATGAAACGGAAATAAAAGATGGAGGAAGTACATTATCCGGCGGTGAACGACAAAGGATTGCTATTGCAAGAGCGATTCTGAAGGATGCACCAATTCTTTTGTTGGATGAATCTACAGCTTCTCTTGATCCTGATAATGAAGCTAAAATCAATAATGCTTTGGAGCATTTAATGCAAGGAAAGACAGTTTTTGTTATTGCTCACAGATTGAATACCATTAAAAATGCTAATCAAATTATTTTGATAAATAACGGAAGAATTGAAGAACAAGGAAATCATAATGAACTATATGGAAAAAAAGGACATTACTATGAAATGGTAAATACACAGGAAAGAGCGAAAAAGTGGATGATAAAGGAGAATAGTTATGGAGAGGCTTAGTACTTTGAAAGAAAAGACAAAAGGTAAAGTTGTTGAAATTATTGGTGATACACATTTTCAAAGCAGAATAATATCTATCGGAATAACTGTCGGAAGCGATGTTGAAGTTATCCAGAATTATAAAAAGCAACCTATTCTCATTTATTGTAGAGATACGATGATAGCTGTCAATAAGATAGAGGCAGAGAAAATAATGATGGAGGTACTTTGAGATATGAAGAAAATAACGATTGCTTTGCTGGGGCAGCCTAATTCTGGAAAATCGACTTTGTTTAATGGGTTGACAGGCTCAAATCAACATGTTGGAAATTGGCCGGGTAAAACCGTTGAGAAAAAAGAAGGCGAATTTTCGTATAAAGATACCAATTATACGATTGTGGATTTACCAGGAACTTACGGATTATCAGCAAATTCAGAGGAAGAAGTTATAACAAGAGAATATATAGAAACCGGGAACGCAGACCTAATTGCTATTATGGCAGATGCTTCACAATTAAATCGAAGTCTATTTATGCTCTCTGACTACATTGGAATAAATATTCCGGTTGTCTTAATCATGAACATGATGGATGTTGCTACAAGTCAAGGGAAAAATATAAATATAAAGGGGTTACAAAAATCCTTGAATATACCTGTCATTCCTATCGTTGCGGCAGATAAAAAGGAATACAAAGAGTTTTATGCTTTTCTGGAGCGTTCAGACAGCGGAAGGATTTTAGCAGACAATAATTTTGAAAGAGCATATGAAAGTGCCGCCGGAGATAAATATAAATTGCTGAAAAATTACATTCCTGATGAAGGGATAGGCGTATTTTCAAAATCATGGATTGTCGGGAAATTATTCGATCAAGATGTGAAAGTAATCGAATTGGTAAAAGATAATGTTGATGAATACAAATTTAAAGAAATAGAGGATATATTAAGAGGCATCAAAAATGGGAATCTGATAACCGGTAATTGCAAATTCGATTGGATAGATAAACTTATCAATGCAAATGTTATTCAGAAAAAGAGAGTATTTAAGAGAAGCAAATTTGATCGTATAGCCACAAGTAAAGCTTTCGGAAAACCTATGGCTATCGGAGTTATCATTTTAGGATTAGTTGCTTCTATGCTCATCGGATTTCCGCTAATGGGGTTATTTGGGTTTGTTATACCTAAAATATCAACATTGTTGGCAAAGGGGCTTGTCGCCATTGGAGTATCAAATTGGCTGATTTCACTTTTGTGTGGAGCCGTAATGACTGCAATTACTTTTGCATTGCAAATGGCAAGTTATGTATTGGGAATTAGTTTAGTATTTGGATTCTTGGAAGATGTAGGATATATGGCAAGAGTTTCCTATGTCTTTGACAACACTATGTCGAAATTAGGATTGCAAGGAAAAGCAATTATGCCGTTCTTGTTAAGTTTCGGTTGTAATATAGGTGGAATCACAGGAACGAGAGTAATTGATTCATGGGGACAGAGGGTTATGACGATTGCATTATCTTGGGTAGTCCCTTGCGGGTCAACATGGGGAGTAGTCGGGCTTGTTACAGGAACATTCTTCGGAAAACAGGCAGTATTTGTGATATTAAGCCTATTTGCAGTTGCTTTTCTACATTTGCTAATCACATATAGGATTTTTAGAAAATCGCTTTATGAGGGAAGTGAACATTTTGGAATGATTATGGAACTTCCACCATATCACAAGCCACATTGGAAAAATTTATTTTCTTCTGTAATGAATAGGATGGGAAATGTACTGAAAAGGGCATTGAGTATCATTATCCTTATTTCTGTTATATTTTGGATTCTTGCCTATACGGCTGATGGAAATATAGCTAACAGCCTTATTTATAAAGTAGGAACATTTATAGAGCCTGTAACAAAATTGTTTGGGTTACCATGGCAATTATTTATGGCTTTTGTTGCTTCTGCAATGGGAAAAGAATCGGCATTAGGAGTAATGGCATCATTATTTACTTCTTCAGGAATATGGCATGCAGTTGAGGTTAAAGGGACAGTAGATACCGCTATTCTAAGCAATAATATGTTGACAATGATTTCAAAGCCGGAAGCCTTAGCATTTACTTTTGCCTTTTTCTTCAATATGCCTTGTTTGATGGCTCTTGCAGCTACCGCACAAGAAACACATTCAAAAAAATGGACGATAAAAATAGCACTGTATTATATATTATCGGCTCTAATTATATCTTGTGTGGCGTATCATATTGGACTACTGATTTTTTAAGGTGTGATAAGTATGCTTATACAACTATTAGAAGTATTGAAAAAGAAAAAGACTTGCACTTTGCAAGAACTTGCTGAACTGACAGGTGAGGATTTAGATAGTGTAAAAATGAAAATTGAATATCTTGAAAATAATGGATATTTGGTAAAAACTAAAAGGTCTGCAACAAGTAAATGCCAAAGTCAATGTTTGGGATGCTCGAATTGTGTTGTTAATCAAGATGATATTTGGATTGTAAAAGATTGATAATAAACGGCAAATAAATGGAGGAATAAAATGGGAAAGTCTATATGTTTATTTCAAATAATAAGTCGCAATAAAAATAGCCCTTTTTTCTATAGACTTTATATCTGTCAGTCTTTTCATATACTCACTCGTCTAAACAATTAAATACAATTAAGGAAAGAACGGGTTTCGTTCATTTTAGAGGACTTTTTATGCCTATGTGCAGAAGTCCTCCTTTTTTTGTCTCTTGAATTGTCAAGTCAAGTGCAACTCTACTGAATGGTAAACTTCATAGGGCGTTTTCCAGTTTAAGCATTTACGCGGGCGACGATTGATCTCTTTTATTTTCGCTTCAATATAGCTATCTGATTGGTCAATATCTTTCGTTTTTGGAAAGTATT
>NZ_CALPBW010000027.1 GCF_943169845.1 Peptoniphilus rachelemmaiella | reverse complement strand
CAGAACGACAAAGAAACCGCCGCCACCGCCCTTTCAAAGTGGATGGAAGAGGCAAAGAAAGGCGGGCAAAAGGAATGGCGTTACTGCTTGCGCGCCTACAACAACTGGTTCGAGGAGATCACCAACATCTTTGATTACCCGTGGAGTAACGGCTACGTGGAAGGAACGCACAACAAGATCAAGACCGTGAAGCGTGTGGCTTTTGGGATGCAAAACTTTCATCATTTTCGAACCAAATTACTCTTTGTTTGTTCAAAAGATCGGTGATGGATGGCTTTTAGGAAAACAAAAAGGAGCCTAGTTTTCACTAGACTCCCCAACGGTTGACATAGAATCTATTATTTCCGTCTCCAGAAAGAGCAGATCGTGAACACAAACCTCCCGTATTTACAAAGACAGTAAGTCCGTCTTTTGGAAGGCAGTTCACTCGGCTACAACCATCTTTTACTTTACTAAAAACTGCTTTTGAACAGAAGGCATTAAAAATTCAGCAATCTCCCACTGGGATTAACCCTGAATTTGCTTTGGTTTTTGAAATAATTGGAACTGTTGATAATTTCTATACGGCAGTGAAAAATACAGATGGTCTTGAATGGATACTTGACAGCGAGACTGGACCATTTGATCCGGATGATGATTTTTACCAAGTAGACAGTAAATCTGGTGAAAAAATTGAAAATTCACTAAACGGGAAACTATATTGTGTAATGTCTAATCAACAGGCGATGTCGCAATTATTATCATTGTGGCAACGATATCAAAATGGAGAAACAGATGTATTCAAACGGGGATTTGCAGGACTCCGTGATGTTTTTACCAAAATAAAAGACTTAAGGAAGTGGGACGCAAGAGATAGAATTGAAGAAACACACGCTTTAGAATATTGGCGTGAATCGCTGGAATTTGATGGGAACTCTCACGTTCCGTTTGAAATCGAACTGTTCTTTAGAAGTGATGCGGCAAAAAGAAGTAATTCAGCTGAAACGATTCACCGCGAAATTCAATTGTTAGAAGGACATGTAATTCAGGAATGTATAATAGATGAAATATTTTACCATGGTATGTTAGTTGAACTACCAAGAACTTCTATTGAGAGCTTAGTCAATCAATATGAAGAAATTGAATTATCGCAAGTTGACGATATCATGTTCTTCCGTCCTGTTTGTCAATCTGCATTTGTTTCTACAACGGACTCAGAAGTATACACTTCTACTGAAGAAGCATCATTACCGACAGGTGATGCTGTGGTTGCCGTTTTTGACGGTATGCCAATGCAAAATCACCGTCTGCTTCGTGGACGAGTTATCATTGATGATCCTGATGACTATGCTACGGGATATGAAAGCAAATATCGTGTTCATGGTACTTCGATGGTCTCCCTTGCAATTTATGGTGATATTAAAAGGAATGACGCTCCTATTAGTAGTCCCGTATATGTGAGACCTATTTTACGACCGAAACAAAGCGGCTTCGATAAGATTACAGAAGGTGTTCCGGATGACAATATGTTTATTGATGTTCTTCACCGAGCTGTAAAGAGAATGATGGTGGGAGAGGGTCAAGAGAGCGCAACGGCCCCCAATACTAAAGTAATTAATTTGTCTATTGGAGACCCTGTGCGACAGTTGGCTGTCACAATGAGCCCGACCGCGCGACTGCTCGATTTTCTTGCCTATAAATATAAGATTTTGTTTATCATAAGTGCCGGCAACCACCCAGAGATTGTAAACTTTATAAATAAACCGTTCGACGAACTAAAATCTCTTGACATAACACAGAGAAGTAACATTTTTGCTGAGATCATAAAAGATAATCAACGCAATCTTAAAATATTGTCACCCGCAGAAAGTTTGAATGGACTTACAATCGGTGCTTTGTATGATGATTTCACTAATGTAAATGAAACCGATCGTTTTATTTGGGCCGTTGACAGGGGACTACCATCCCCTATATCTGCAATTGGAAAAGGGTATCGTTCTATCATTACTCCGGACTTGTTTTATTATGGTGGTAGAGAATTTGTCAGAGGAAGATTTGATGGTAAAATCAATTGGGTAGAATCTTCGCGTGAGCCAGGATGCTTATCTGCTGCTCCATATGGAACGGGCGCCACAGATGGATGTGCTTTTTCTTTTGGAACTAGCGATGCTGCCGCACAAATAACACATGAAGCAGCAAAATGCCATGATGTACTTAATCAGATATTTCTTGACGAAACAGGTACCAAGATGCCAGCAGATTCTACGGCAATCCTTTTGAAGGCTATGCTCACACATGGTGCATCATGGGAATCTATTGCTGATAAAATTGCTTCATCAATGGAAACTTCCCCAAAAAAATTAAGTAAATGGCTTGGAAACGGTATTCCTAATATAAGTCGTGTTATAGAGTGCACTAAAGAACGCATAACTCTTATTGGACTTGGAGCATTAAAGAAAGATGAAGGGGATATCTTTAGACTCCCGCTTCCTGTAGACTTTTCGTCTCGCCTAATGAAACGGAAGCTAACTGTTACCTTAGCTTATCTTTCTCCTGTTGTACCAAATAAGCAAACATATCGAGGTGCACAACTATGGTTTAATATTGATGATGGTGGAAAGGGTCTTGTTCCAGAGAGGCAAAATACAGAATGGCAGGCAGTTCGTAAGGGGTCATTACAACATGAGATTTTTACTGGAGAAAACCCAATCGTCTGGAATGATGATGATCTTATTATAAAAGTAAATTGTAGAGAGGAAGCAATTAAACTTAAAAAAGATGAAATACCATATTGTATATTTGTAAGTTTTGAAGTGGCAGAGGGGTTTGATGTGGATTTATATGCTGATGTTTCAATAAGAATTCGCCATCATGTCCAGATTTCAAGCAACTAAAAAGTTTTGTCTTTTTCTGTTCCAAAAACTGCCATACTGATACTCCTTTTATTTTTATTTGTTACGCAGTAAAAGGCGATTTTGAAAGAAAATGTATATTACCCTTACTTTCTCAAAATCGCCCTTTGAAAGCCTTATATTTCAAGCCCTTGCTTACTTCTACCTCGTAACATGGACATGAAAAAAGTGGTATTCCTATGTTTCCTTTAACAGAAACGAAAGATCACCGCTTTTATGATTTCCTATTTAATTTTGCACTTTCTTTATACCTTGTGTTATCTGTGGTAAAACGTTTCTATCTGCAAGAGTTTTTACAGCACATCAAGGCTCTTCCCTCAAAAGTAGTAAATTGGTAGTAAATTCAACTTGTACTCTTGCAAATATCCTTGTATTTTAAGGGGTTTGAGGGTTAGTTATTAAATTTATTTTAAATCAAATATCTTTACTCCCATTGGTGCTCTCTTTGACACCTTTCTAAAGTCTGTTTCATAAAATTTATCAACGAAGAAATATTTATGCTTGTAGTTTTTTAAAGCATAACCATAGGAAAGAGCATCTTCCATTGCTTTAACAATAGTATCCTTATGTTCGTTTGTTACATCACCTAATTCAGCCTCATATTCAATTTCTCCATCTTTTTCTACAGCGGCAATTATTGCACACACCTTGCCTATCAATCTTAAGCTCTTTTGTTTATAAAGTCCTAAATAAGCATATGGGCTATAGCCTCTGCCAGTATCATGGTAATAAACATTGTTTTCTTTATTAAAATCAAAAGTTGTACTTGCAAGTTACATTTTCAAATACTTTCAAGAATCTAATGTGCAAACAAACCCATGTTTATAACAAATAAATACCAGAGTAAGCTTTAATTTCAACTCTGGTATTGGTCTAATTTTTAGATTTCAGATTTATGATTGAAAAATCATTCAAGATCTTTTTTATTTATCTACAGATAAGATTAATAACATTTTAAATCTTTTAATTGCAGTTACATTGTGAGTTACATTTGCTGGAAATACTATTTGGTCTCCAGATTCTATCTCCACTTCCTTGTCTCCAACAAGAAGCCTTGCCTTACCCTCAAGTGCTAGGACCAGAGCATCACCAGGAGCCTTGTGTGGTTTTAGCCCCTCCCCTGCATCAAAGGCCATTAAAACAAGCCTAAACCCATCTTTTGATACAAGGTCAATGTTTGCGATTCCTCCTTCTACATAATCTAAATAGTCAACTAATTTAATTTTCTTTCCCTTGTCAATGTTTTTCATTTCTTCCTCCTTTAAGTCAATAGCGATTTCTAAAAATATACTTTTTTCCCTTGCTCCTATGCCAAAAAGCTTGTCTTTTTCAAAAAGTATTAGGTCCTGGCTGGTAAGTTTTTCATTATTAAATTTAAGGTCTCCTTCTAAGACGAGATATATTCTTTCTTCTTCATAAAATTCAGGGGAAATGCTGGTATCTTGGTCCAGACTCATAAGTAGGATGTGAAGCTCAGATAAGTCTACAAATTTCTTACTTATGGTTTGCTGGTCTTTTATAGGTATGACCTCTTCTGGTGTCAATATTTTTCCCTTGCTAATATTTTTCATTTTAATCTCCTACAATTCTAATTGGTATTACAGCCTCATATTCTTTTTCATATTTTTTTATTTTTTCGAGTATAACCTCTACCCCAAAGGCGTCTTTCATATTTTCCTTACAGATAATATCAGATGTTTTGCCTATTTTATGTCTAGCATTTTCCATTAACATCAAGCATTTATCCGCTATTTCAAGAGCATGGGCTGGGTAATGAGTATTTATAATAACACTAATATTATCTATCTTGGATAGTTTTTTGATTAATGAAATTATTTTAAGTTGATTTTTAAAATCAAGACCACTTTCTGGCTCATCTAATATGATTAAACTTGGATCTGATATTAAAGCTCTAGCTATTAGAACCATCTGAAGTTCTCCCCCACTCATCACAGAACACGACTTATCTTTAAGATTCTCTATAGCTAAACTTTTCATAATATTATTTGCCTTCTTATATTCTCTTGCGCTTGGTTTTGCAAATGGTCCAATTTTACTAGAAAGCCCTAACACTACCATATCAATTCCAGAATATTCAAAAGAAAATGACCTTTTTTGTGGAACATAGGATATGTTAGACCATAAGTCTCTTCTGTTAAAACTTGAAATATCTTTTCCATCCATAAAACTATTTCCTAGTTTCCATTTTTCAAAATCACATATACATCTTATAAGGCTAGTCTTACCAACTCCATTGGGTCCTAAAATAGATAAAACCTGACCTTGATCCAGACAAAAAGATAAATTCTTAAATAATACATGATTTTTATCATAATAAAATCCTGCATCTTTTATTTCTAATTTAATTGAAACCACCCCCAGTTTTTCTAATTAAACTTATAAAAATTGGAGCTCCTATTATTGCTGTAAGAACTGATATTGGTAGTTCTATTACAGAAACTGTTCTTGATAAAGCTTCTATTAATACCATAAGACTTGATCCTAAAGATATGCTAAAAGGTAGGGTATGAGTGTTGTTGGCTCCTACCATCATCCTTGCCATGTGAGGAATTATCAAGCCAATCCATCCGACTTGACCACACATTGATATAGATGAAGCTGTGATAAGTGTTGATGCAAATATAAAAATAAGTCTGGTTTTTTTGACATTAACCCCGAGACTTTTTGCTTCATCTTCTGATAGGCTCATAATATTTAGCCTAAATATCAAGAGTCTTATTATGATGATTCCCAAAATTATTAGGGGTGCTGAAAGCATCAAATTTTTATAAGATGATCTTGCAAAAGAGCCCATAAGCCAATAACTGATGGCTGGCAACTTATCTGTCGGGTCTGCTGTATATTTTAGAAGAGACGCTAGAGCATTTGATAATGACGAAACTACAAGACCTGCTAGTATAAGCATTATCGTTGATGACCTAGTCTTAGCTTTGCCAATATATAAAGTCAAGACTACACCAATTAATCCAAAAGCTAAAGCAAATAATTGAATAGATAGGGTTGAAAGTGATAAAAGTATACCAATTACAGCTCCAAGACTTGCAGCCGAGCTTACACCTAGTATATCAGGAGTTGCCAAGGGGTTTGAAAAAACCCCTTGAAAGGCAAGACCTGCTGCGGAAAGACCAGCTCCCACTACTAGACCAGTAATAATCCTTGGTAATCTTACATTTATTATTACTGATTCAAGCATAGGATCAAAGTCTCCTCCTCCTAGATAAGCATTAAAAAATTCAATAATCTGTCCTATACTAAGAGGCATCCTACCTATGGCAAGTGCCAAAATACTAATTAATATGGGTAGACTTATGAGGATTATATATGAGCTTAATTTTATTTTTTTATCTTTGATAAAGATTTTTTTAATCATATATCAAACATATCCTCAACTTGTTCATTTGTTAATTCATAATCATACCATGTTTTATAGTAATCTTTAATCATTGCTTTTAGATCATAGTCTTTAAATTCCTCTGGGTAGGTTGATTTTGCAAGCCAAGCTAGTACAAGTGGTCCGTCTGGATTTGGTGTAAACCAATTCCACATACCAAGCTTAGTGTTATAAACTTTTTTATCCTTAACAGCTTTCATATTTGAAAAATTGATACCTTCTACTGAATTTTCAAATACATCTTTTGTTGTAATATCAAGAAGACCAGGGCCATCAAGATAAAGTATATCTGGATCCCATTGATAAAATTGTTCAATAGAAACTTTGGCAAAGCCTTTTGTTTCATCCGCTAAGTTTTTAACACCAATTCTCTTTAGCCAGAAATCCCCAAAAACACCCTTACCAGCAACCATTGGTACTCCTTCAACATACTTCCATAAAATCACACCACTTGGTTTTTTACTATCATCTATTTTTGAAATTCTTTCTTCAACATCTTTTACAATTTCTTGACCGGCTTTTATAAAATCATCTGTCTTTCCGCTTTCGCCAAATACATCTTCTAAGAGCTTTAACCATTGTGTGTACCTATCTATTGGGTCAGCTGGTCCATTTGTGCCAACTGTAGCAAATCCTACACAAGGAATCCCTGTCTTTTTAAGGACTTCATAGTGTTCTTTATTTGAAGCATTGTAAAAAATAACATCTGGTTTAAGCTTCATTATTTCCTCAATATTAATGTCAGATTGAGCTTGAACTGTATTTTGGCTATCAAGAAGCTCTGGAGCAATATCCTTTAAAACTGTATTTGAAATTACCTGCTTAAGAGAACCAGCATATCCTACTATATATGGGGCCTTTCCATGGTGATAAGCCATATAAGTAGATAAGATAGGAATCTGATCTATTACTATTCTTTCAATTTTCTCAGGAACCTCTACCGTGTTACCTGCATGGTCTGTGATTGTTCTAACTTTTTTATTTTCATCCTTAGGTTCTTCTGGCTTTTCTTCCTTTTTCTCAGTTTGAGCTACTTCCTTCCTTTCTGAATTTTGTTCAGTTTTTATATTGCTACAAGCGGTCATGCCTGTTAAGGCAAGCACTGTCAGACATAAAATTAATGATATTTTTTTAATAGCTTCCATCTAATCCTCCTTTTTACCTAATCCTCCTTTTTGCTTGCTAAAACTATATAATAAATGCTTGAATTTTTAGACCTCTCTAACATTTTTACAAATCTATCCCTATTTTCTTCTGAATAAGCATTTTTATAAAAATTTGCAGCCCCTGCTGGTCCCTCATCTTTTATGATTGTATCCCTGTCTAAGAGAATCATCCTACCAGTCCTTTGTGAAAAAGGTCTAAAAGAATTTTCAACAAACAGTTTGTTCCAATTTTCTACGGTTAGAGGATACACGTCCATGTTTGTAAATCTTGAAAGTTGCCTTCTTATATCTTCACTTTCTTTTTCCACTGCCACATCATGAGTTAATAGATAGCCGCCTTTTTTTAAAACCCTGTGATAATTTTTAAGAGCCTTTGCTTTTTCTTCATTTGGAAGCATGGTAAGCATTGCTTCATTAATTATTAAATCAAATGTTTCATCCTCGAAATCCAACTTTAAGGCATCCATATTCATAACTTCAATTTCTTTGTCTAGACCTAAAAGCTTTATATTCTCCAAAGCTTGATCAATGACAACTTGGTCATTATCTATGCCTATTATTTTGCATTTATATTTAGTATAAACTCTTATTAGGTTATCTCCTTTATTGCAAGCAACTTCCAAAACTTGCATATCTTTATCAATCTGTACCTGATCAAGTATCCAATCGGTCATAAGACCGCCGCCTGGTCTGAGTCTTGTTCTTCCAAGCATCTTTAAAAAATCATGCCCAAAAATAATTTTATTTTTTTCCATTTTCTCTTCCTCCTTGATAATAATTATCACTACATTTATAATTATACCAGAGATAAATTTTGTTGCAGTTGCAGAAGCAACAAATGGGGGATTTTGTGGAAAAGATTATTTTTAAAAGTAAATTATTTTATAGTTTAGACGAAAGTACTATACACCACATACTTTCTTGTATTGATCATAAAACCTTAATTTATAGTAAAGGCGAATATCTATATGATTTCTCTAAGGGCTTTAAGGCAGGTATAGTTTTGAAGGGAAGAATTGATTTATCTACAATAGATGATAATAAGGAAATTATAGATAGAATTTATGAGGCGTCAGATTCTTTTTCTCTAAATTTTTCCTCCCTAACTGATAGATTTATGGTTGCAAAAAAAGATTCTAAAGTTTTAGCCCTTGATGTTAGCGAAATCTTTGAAAAAAATAAAAAGTCTTGTTCAAGCAGGCCGATTTTTATGGAAAATATTATAAAATTGCATAATGAGCAAATTTCATACTTAACCTACAAATTAGATGTATATTCTAAACCTACGATTAGGGAGAAAATTAATAAATATATAGATAAATATGGTGAAGACTCCTTATTTTCTAATAAACTATCCAGAGAGGATTTAGCGAAATTTTTAGCTTGTAATAGGGCTGCCCTTTCAAGAGAGTTGTCTCTTATGAAAAAAGAGGGATTAATATAAAAGTATTACTCATAGGACTGACCAAATATAAACAAAAATTGCAAAAAATCAATCTTCAGAGAATATGGATCTCATTTTAAACTCAAATGATATCTTTAACTCTTCAAAAACAAATCTCCATATTGAATTAGGTTCTTTTATCCTAGATTTTTACCCTTGAAAATTTCCATCCTTTAGTATTCTATCTACTTCAAATGATAAACCTGTTTTATATAAATAAACGGGAAGTCCTACTAAGGTTTCAGCTAAAAATCTCACACATGAATAAGCTGCTATTATCTACAGGGTAGTAGATTCATTGACATTTCTGCCAACTGTTGTTCTTCCAAAAAAAATACGATGAAGATACCCTCTCCCTTTCTTTAGATATGTCTCCTGATTTGCTTGTACCCTTACTGTTAAATAGTTTATTTAGAAGTCCTATATTCCCACCTCTATTTTGGCATGAAAAAAGCACCTACTTTTGTAGATGCACTAATATAAATTATTGTTTTATAGCTATAAAGACAATCTGATCTTTTTTATCTAAATGATACTCACACTTAAAACCAAGTTTTGTTAAGATTCTAGTTAAATATTCTGGTGAGTATACTTTAAATTTAAGCATATCAGCCCATTTTTTTATGTTTTTATGATCTCTAAAAGCCCCTTCATTACATATTAAAAATTGTCCACCTTTTTTTAGAACACGATAGATTTCTTTAAAGCTTGTTTCTAAGTCACTCCAAAAATAGATAGTTTCAAATGCAGTTACAATATTTATTGATTGATCTTCAAAAGGTATTTTTGATACATCTCCTTCAATTATTTTGCACCTTCCATCTTTTATGGCTTCACTGTTTAATGATTTAGAAATATCTACACTAACTTTTGAATAATCCATTCCATATACCTTGTTAGCCTTAGTTAAAAAATATTGGATATTTCTACCTCCACCACAACCAAGGTCCAATAAAGTATCAGTCTGTCTAATGTTTAAAAATGATCTGCCCCACTTTGCTAACTTCTCATGACCAATATTCATGCCCTTAACCATAAAGCGACCACCAAAATTGTCCTTTGGCTTTATTACATTCTCAAAAAAACTTTTTAACATTTTATACCCCTATTGATAATAATTTTCATTACAATCATATCATTTACTTACTACCATGTAAAGTATTTTTAAATAAATCCCTCTATTAGAATACTATTGTCCCTCTATCATCATAATCCGATTCACTCGTAACATTCCCACATCTTATCGCCCTACCATGTGCCATAATGGTAGTGATAACTCCGTCTATCTTCTCTATGGTTTTTCCTTGTCTGCCATGATGTTTCTAACAGGATCAGTTCGTATAAAAATATCATCCATCATCCATCTTAGAATTGGATGACCTCCATGGGCTATTATTCTTTTAAGGGTTAGTTTCATTAATTCTTTTGTTGGAGGAGACATGTCTTTAAAATTTCGACTAGATGTAATCTTAACTGTTTAAGTCATTTTCTTCAGTTGGATTTTACTTAGCTGATTCGCAGGCCTGTCTTGCCTTTTCTATCGGGACAGTTATTCCTAATGATGGATTTGCCTTATGCCATGCTTTTTCATCTGTTTGTTTACATTTGCCTGCCTCCGGCAATCATTCCTTTTCCACGCTGACAAAAAAACGAAAATAGACAGCTTTTTCCGGCGAATTCTATTATAATCGTAGCCATAAGGAGGGATCTATGGACGAGAAAAGAAAACTCAAATTCACCTTTTACTCATTTGCGTTTTTGCTCATCTTCGGCATGATCGGCTACAAAATTCTGCTGGATGTGGATTATATCGATGCCTTCTACATGACGGTGATCACCATTTCCACGGTGGGCTTCGGCGAAATCGGCACCACCAGCAATGCGTCCGAACTGTTTTCGGTCCTCATGATTTTTTTAGGCGTGGGCGTTGTGGGCTATGCCTTTTCCACGGTGGTAGCCATGTTCGTCGAGGGAAAAGTTGGAGATTTGTGGAAGGGAAGTAAAATGGACAGAAAAATTTCCGCACTCAATGATCATTACATCATTTGCGGCTCCGGCGAATTAGCCGAGGTCATCATCAATAAATTTATTCACGAAAAAATGGCCTTCGTCGTCATTACCGACAATCGGAAAGATTTGGACGATTTAAGCCACCACGATATTTTGGTCGTCGAAGGCCACGCCACGGAAGAAAGCGTGCTGGAACATGCCGGCATCGCGCGGGCCAAAGGGCTTTTGGCGACGCTGGATTCCGAGGTGGATAATATCGTCACCGTGCTCACGGCGCGGGACATGAACAAAGACATTTACATTATCGCCAACTCCGTGAGCAAATCGGGCAACGACAAATTATTAAAGGTAGGCGCCGACAAAACCCTCTCCGCCGTGGAAATCAGCGGCAAGCGCATGGCGTCTCTCATGATTAAGCCCAACATTATGTCTTTCTTAGATGTGGTCACCCGAATCGGCGATGTGGAGCTGGATTTGGAGGAAGTGGTGATCTTTTCCGGCTCTTATCTGGAAAACAAGAATTTAATCGAGGCGGAAATTCCAAAAAAAACGGGCCTCGTGGTCTTGGCCATTAAAAGGAAGGCCGACGGCAAGATGCTCTTCAATCCCCCGGTGGACTACACCTTTAAAATCGGCGATGTGCTCATCGTCTTGGGACAGGAAGAACAGGTAGAGAAGCTGCGCCACTTAGGCGACGAAATAAAAAAATAAAAAAGCGAAGGAAAATAATTTCAGGCGACCGCAAAGGGCCGTCTGTTTTTTTGTCGCCTTTTTTACCTTCCGCTGTCTTTTTAGGCTCTCTACCTCCCTTTCTATCTGCTTTCTATGACACCCTAATCCGCTCATTATCCCGCATTATTCCCATTTTATGCTTGTTAAATTAAAATTTAATCCGACAATGTCGTCAAATTCATTTACTAAAGTAAAACGTTATATTATAATTGGAATGGTACATAGGAATCTTCGGATCCCATGCACGCATTTGATTTTTTAAGGAGGAGAACATGATAAACAAAAAGGTACGACTACTGTCGGTCCTCATCGCCTGTGTCATGTTGCTCGCAGCCTGTGGCGGCGCAGCAAACAATGGCGCAAACAAGAAGGCTGAAAGCCAAAAGGTTTCCGGCGAGTCCGGCGGAACAAAGATTTTACGCACGAACAACAAATCTGAACCGGGCACTTTGGACCCGGCCATTGCAAAGGGTACCCACGAATCTTTCGTTCTTTACCACGCATTTGAAGGTTTGATGCGCTACGACGAAAACGATAAACTGGTTCCCGCACAAGCTGAATCTTACGAAGTCTCCGACGACGGCATGACCTACACCTTTAAGCTGCGCGACGGCTTGAAATGGTCCAACGGCGATCCGTTGACTGCCAAGGATTTCGAATATGCGTGGAAACGCGTCATCGATCCGAAGTTAGCTTCTGACTATTCTTTCCAAATCACCACTTATGTTAAGGGTGCGGAAGAATACTTTAACGGCAAAGGCTCCATCGACGATGTCGGCATTAAGGCTTTAGACGACAAGACCCTTGAAGTTCAATTAAAGGCTCCGACCCCCTACTTCTTGGACATCACCGCGTTCTACACCTTGCTTCCTGTGGATGAAAAGGTCGTCAGTGCAAATCCCGACTGGGCAAAAGATCCCCAAAACACGGAATTTGTCTCCAACGGTCCCTTCAAGATTACGGAATGGAACCACAAAGAAAACATCAAGATGGTTAAGAACGACAATTACGTCGATGCCGATAAGGTTAAATTAGACGGCCTTCAATTCGACATTTTGGAAGACGACAACACGGCTTACCAAAAATATGAAGGCGGCGAATACGATGTATTGGTTCAACCGGCACCGGCTGTTACGGCAAAGGCTGTACAATCCAAGGATCCCGAACTTCAATTAGGGAAGGACTTGGGTGTTTACTACTTTGAATTCAACACCACGAAGAAACCCTTTAACAACGCGAATGTCCGCAAGGCCCTCTCCATGGCTCTTGACCGCAAGACCATCGTCGAAAACATTACCCAAGGCGGCCAACCGCCGGCTGAAGGGATCGTTCCTTACGGCTTGAACGACGATGCAGGCAAAGACTTCCGCAAAGCCAACGGCAACCTCATTACGGAAGATAAAGCAAAGGCAAAAGAACTCCTGGAAAAAGGCCTGAAAGAAGAAGGCATGACCATGGAAGACTTCAAAAACTGCACCCTCTCTTACAATACCGATGAAGCACACAAGAAGATCGCCCAAGCATTGCAAGAAATGTGGAAGCAAAACCTCGGCGTGGAACTGAATCTTGAAAACATGGAATTCCAAGTATTACTGGATAACCGCAAGGCCGGTAACTTTGAAATCGCTCGTGCCGGTTGGATGAGCGACTACAAAGACCCGATGAGCATGTTGGATCTCTTTATGACCGACAATCCGCAAAACGACTCCAGATGGTCGAACAAGGAATTTGACGCCCTCTTGAAGAAGGCTGCATCCACCGGCGATCAAAAGGTTCGTATGGACAGCATGAAGGCTGCAGAAAAGATCATGATGGAAGAAATGCCCGTCATCCCCGTTTACTTCTACACGCAACCCAGATTGCAAAAGCCCAATGTCACCGGCGTTTATAAACCGCTTCTCGCTTATCCGAGATTTATCTATGCGGATATCGAAGCGAAATAATAAACCCAAGTTCAATTAAATGACAGGGATAATAATAGAGAGAACCGAAAGCTGGTTCTCTCTATTGTTCATCTCGGTTCCATTTTATGTAAAACGGAAAGGACGCACGATGAAAAAATTTGTGTTGAAGCGATTGCTCATGGCAATTGTCACAATGTGGGTTATCATCACCATTACATTTGTGATCATGCACGCCGTGCCGGGCGATCCCTTCGCGCGAGAAGGAAAAATGCCGGAACAGGTGTATCAAAACTTGCGCGCACAATATGGTTTGGATAAGCCCCTAGGCGAGCAATACGTTATTTACTTAAAGAATATTGTCAAAGGCGACTTCGGCAAGTCCATGAAGTCTCAAGCCGAAACTGTTAACCAAATGATTAAGCGCGGTGCACCCGTCTCGGCGCAAATCGGTTTGCAGGCCTTTATTATCTCCATTATTTTGGGCCCTGCCCTGGGGAGTATCGCCGCTTTATACCAAAACAAACTGCCTGATTACATCACCATGATCCTCGCCATCATCGGCATTTCGGTGCCGAGCTTTATCTTTGCCACCCTGCTGGTGCAGTTCGTGGCTAAGCAGGTGGCGTGGCTACCTATTAGCGGCTGGGGCACCTTCAGTCACTCCATACTGCCCTCCCTCTCACTGGCCCTCATGCCCATTGCGGCCAGTGCGCGGCTCATGCGCTCATCCATGCTGGAAGTGTTGGGCCAAGACTACATTCGCACCGCCCGCTCCAAGGGCCTGTCGAAGTTAAAGGTCATTATGAACCACGCCGTACGAAACGCCATTATGCCTGTGGTCTCCACTTTAGGCACCACCCTTTCGGGCCTTTTAACCGGTTCGTTCGTTATCGAAAAAATCTTCGGGGTTCCCGGCTTGGGCAACTTCTTGATCTCCTCGGTTACCAACCGGGACTACACCCTGATTATGGGCACGACGATCTTTTATTCCTTCGTGCTGATCATTCTGCTCTTGATCGTTGATATTCTTTATGTCATCATCGATCCGAGAATTCAACTGACGGGAGGGAAGCGATGAAAAACGAATCCGCAATGAACCCCATCGATCCCTCGCTCTTTACGCCGGCTCGAAAAGACGACAACAAGGAGCGCATTACCCGCCCGGTCATCGGTTATTGGACCGATGTCTTCCGCCGCCTGCGCCAAAACAAATTGGCCATGGTGGGCTTAATTACGATTATTCTGCTGTTAATCATGGCCTTCGTCGGCCCCGCCATTGTAGGCTTCGACTACTCCACCCAAGATTACGCCCGGCTCAATATGGAGCCCAACAGCGTGAATCTTTTCGGCACCGACGAATTGGGCCGCGACCTCTTTACCCGGGTCTGCTACGGGATCCGCTACTCCCTTTTAATCGGGATTTTGGCTGCCGCCATGGACTTTGTCGTCGGCGTCACCTACGGCGGTATCGCCGGCATGGCCTCTTCCCGCGTGGACAACATTATGATGCGTATTGCGGAAGTGATCTACGCCATCCCCTATTTGCTCATCGTTATCTTGATCTCGGTTATGTTATCCAACGATCAAGGGGCCAGTCTCTTTACCCTGGTTCTCGCCATGAGTATTACGGGCTGGGTGCCCATGGCCATTATGGTCCGCGGGCAGGTATTGCAGCTTCGCGAAAACGAATACGTCACCGCGGCCCGCTCCCTTGGGGCAGACAAAGGCTACATCTTAAAGAAGCACATTATTCCCAACACCCTGGGTCCCATTCTTGTCAACATTACCCTCACCGTGCCCCGGGCCATTTTCTCGGAGGCCACATTGAGCTTCATGAGTTTGGGTCTGCAACCGCCCCAACCTTCCTTGGGCGTGCTTTCCAACGACGGCCTCGGGGTCATGGGCATCGGCCTCTTTTATCAAATCTTCTTCCCCGCCCTCATGATCTCTCTTATCATGTTCTCGTTTAATGTGCTGGGCGACGGTTTGAGAGACGCCCTGGATCCGAGACTTAGAAAGTAGGTGGCATTGTGACAAACAACATTCTCGAGATACAAGATTTATCCGTCTCCTTCGCCACCTTCTTCGGCGAAGTGGAAGCGGTGCGCCGCGTGTCTTTCTCCGTAGGAAAAGGAAAGACCCTGGCCATCGTCGGCGAAAGCGGCTGTGGCAAAAGCGTAACGGCCAACGCCGTCATGCGGCTATTGCCTCAACCGCCGGCCCTCTACAAGACCGGCAAAGTGCTCTTTGACGGCGAAGATCTCCTGACAAAGACGGAAAAAGAAATGACCGCCATTCGCGGAAACAAAATCGCCATGGTCTTCCAAGACCCGATGACCAGCTTGAATCCCACCATGAAAGTGGGAGCGCAAATCGTCGAAGGCGTGAAGCGGCACAGAGACATTTCCAAAGAAGAAGGCGAAAAACTCGCCATCGACATGCTGAAAAAAGTATCGGTACCCAATCCGGAAAAGCGGATCAACCAATACCCCCACGAATTTTCCGGCGGGATGCGCCAACGGGTCATGATCGCCATCGCCATGGCATCAAACCCCCATCTGCTCATCGCCGACGAGCCCACCACGGCCCTGGATGTGACGGTACAGGCGCAAATCTTAAAGCTTATGAAAAAGCTGAAAGACGACATTAACGCCTCGATTATTATGATTACCCACGACCTGGGCGTCGTCGCCGACATGGCCGACGATGTCATCGTCATGTATGCCGGCGAGGTCATCGAAGAGGGCACGGTGGACGAAATTTTCGCCGCGCCGAAGCACCCCTACACGGTGCGCCTCTTGGCCGCCGTGCCCCAGCTCACCATGGACAAGGAAGAAACCCTTCACGCCATTGAAGGGACGCCGCCGGATCTTTACAAACCGCCGGAAGGCTGCGGTTTCTACGATCGCTGCTCCGAAGCCATGCGCATCTGCGAAAATCAAAAGCCCGAATTTATCGAACACAGCGAAGGCCACCGTTGCCGCTGCTGGAAGTACCACCCCTCCTATCCGAAAGCGAAGGCGTTGACACATGAATGAACCCATTCTGCAGGTAAAAAACCTGTCCAAACACTTTAAAGTAGAAAACGGCTTTCTCCAAGCTGTGGACGGATTAAATTTCGACATCTTCAAAGGCGAAACCTTCGGCCTGGTCGGCGAAAGCGGCTGCGGCAAATCCACGGCCGGGCGCACCATCCTGCGCCTCTACGAGCCCACCGCCGGCGAAGTAGTCTTTGAAGGAAAAAACATTTACGACTTCGGCCCCAAGGAAATGAAGGAACACCGCAAGGAAATGCAAATGATCTTCCAAGATCCCTACGCTTCCTTGGATCCGCGGATGACCGTAGAAGAAATCATCTCCGAGCCCCTGGTCATCTACGGCATCGGCAATAAAAAAGAGCGCAGAGAGCGCGTCATCGAGCTGTTGGAAATGGTGGGCCTAAGTGCCGAGCACAGCCTCCGCTTCCCCCACGAATTTTCCGGCGGACAGAGACAGCGGATCGGCATCGCCCGTTCCCTGGCCCTGCGCCCCAAATTCATCATCTGCGATGAGCCCATCTCCGCCCTGGACGTTTCCATTCAGGCGCAAGTCGTGAACCTTCTGAAAGACGTGCAAAAGAAACTGGGCCTCACCCTGCTCTTCATCGCCCACGACCTTTCCATGGTTCGCTACATTTCCGACCGCGTCGCCGTCATGTATTTAGGCAAGCTCATGGAAGTGGGCACCACGGAAGACTTCTACACCAATCCCCTGCACCCCTACACGAAAGCCCTTCTATCGGCCATTCCCATCGCCGATCCCGACGAGCAACGCAAGCGCGTGCAAATCGAGCTGGAAGGCGACGTGCCGAGCCCCATTAACATGAAGCCCGGCTGCCGCTTCGTAGATCGCTGCCCCTACGGCGACGACACCTGCCGTGGAAGAGATCCCGAAATGGAAGAAATCCTCCCCGGTCAATACGTGGCCTGCTTTAAAGTGCGGGAAATCAATAAAGATCGACTCTAACGCAAAAGACCCCTGTGGCACATTGCACTGACCCCCAAAAGTTGGACCAAGAAATCCAACCTTTGGGGGCCTTTTAATGGCAAAATATAGTTATGAATTGAAGAGAAAAATTGTTGAGGAATACTTGGACGAAAAAGCAGGTTATAGAAT
>NZ_CALPBW010000026.1 GCF_943169845.1 Peptoniphilus rachelemmaiella | reverse complement strand
TTGCAATCAATGGTAATCAGGCGTCTTTCTTCTGAAACACCGGTGACCTCGACATCTTGGATTCCTAAAAGTAATGTGGTAATATTGTTTTGCACTTGTTTGCCCCCCTTTATTATTTTGTGGTGATATAATTTTAGGTGATAGGGAAAACAAGTGCTATCTTTTTGCACAAAAATATCCATTAAGGAGGTTACTCCCCAATGGATATTATAGAGCCTAATATATTCCCACATACGAGGCTTTTGAAAATTTTTAAAATTTATTCATACTGACCACTCAAGCCACGTTGAAGCCCTAACCCTATTGGTACGAGATTCGCACAGCGAATCGAAGTAGCAATAGAGGTAGGTCAGCAGACATTTGCACCAAATCAAAGATTTGGGCAAATGGTTGCATCAGACCTACATTGATTCGCGTTTGCTCATCATGTTAGGTCTTGATCATGCCAAAAATCTCCAAGAGAAGCGCCCGCGAGGGTGATTCGATTGGCAAGATTCGACGGCTGAGGTCATTGCGCTTTTGTCCAAACTCGATGTCGATAAGCATATAAATATTGAAATTGAGCTGGATGAGCTTGATTTGACCAGTGCGGAGAGCAAAGCAACATATGCTCAAATCAAAGAATATGTTTGGAATAAATTTGAATTAAAAGTTTCGACATTATATATTGCACAGATAAAAAGGAAATGTGGAATAGAATTACGAGAACATTACAACAAGTCTAAAAAGGAGAAACAAATTATTCCACAGTGTACACCTGAAAAAGAAGAAGCCATCATGGATGCTTTGAGACACTTCAAAATGATTTAATAGAAAAGAATAACAGCATATGACTTTCTGCATTTATGACATTCCTACTTGGTATAGGAACAGCTATTATTCCTTTCTTGCAAGGTATCAATTAGAAAATAGGCTAAATATAAAGATTGATAGGATCATTTTTATATTTAAAGGAGCGTTGAAATGATTGATAAAAGCAACAAAAAATTTTAGGATAAATTTGCTAAGTTGTATGCCCCTTTTATGAAAAAAGATAAAGAGGTTTATGATAAAGTTTGTGAATATCTTAGTCCTCATTTGAATAAAGATATGGAGGTGCTTGAACTTGCTTATGGAGTAAGACCTTTCTTATCTGATAAATTTGATATTACGAAGCATAAGAATTACAAGTTATTGGAAGATTTTGATGAGAAGAATTTGTTTGACATTGAAAGATGCATTAAACGAAAAGGAAAAGTAAAACTGAATAGGCAGACTATAAATACAAGATTATATAAATAGATCTGAATTTAGTGAGGAGGATAGGATAATTGAAAGAATATATTTTGAATTTAGAAAAAGAATTCTCTTTGATAGAAAACGGCTTTAAAGAGCATGAAAAAAGAGCCTTTGCTGATTATAAATCTAATAATAATGAACATAGCAAAAAATTGGCATTTTTAGCTTATAAGTCCAATGTATATCAAGTTAGAATGTATGGTGTGTTTCTATTTGGATATTTATCATCATATGAAGAAATTTTAAGATTTATGAGAGATGAAGTTTCCAAAGATGACAATTGGAGAGTTCAGGAAGTATTGGCAAAGGCATTCGATGAATTTTGCAAGAAAATAGGATATGAAAAAGCACTCCCAATAATTGATGAATGGTTAGAAAATGAAAATCCGAATACGAGGAGAGCAGTAACAGAGGGATTAAGAATATGGACAAGTAGACCATATTTCAAAGAAAATCCGAATGAAGCTATTGAAAGATTGGTCAATTTAAAAGAAGATTCGAGTGAATATGTAAGAAAATCGGTTGGAAATGCTTTAAGAGATATTAGCAAAAAATTTCCAGAATTAATTAAAGCTGAACTCAATAGCTGGAAGTTGGAAAGTAAAGAAATAAATCAAGTGTATAAGTTAGCAAGTAAATTTATTGTATAACAAATTCAATTTATCTAATTAAAAAATTAAATGGAATTAGTACCTAAGGCGATAGAAATTAAAAACTCTATCGTCTTTTTTTATACTCAAAATTAGGAGGTTAAGATGGTAAGGATAAGAAGTCCCACTTAAAACAATTTAATATATAAGACATTTAGCGATTGAATTATAAGTTCAGTCGCTTTTTTAATTGAAATTTTTAGATTAAGGAGAAGAAATTAATGGATAGAGAAATGATAAATATTAATGCAAATTTAGTTAAGGAAGCTGAATTTTCAGAATTTGAAAAAGATGGAGAAAGTGTTCAAGTAGCAAATTTTGCTCTTGTAAAAAAATATGGAAAGGGCAAAGAATATACAAATTGCTCAGTATATGGAGAAAAGGTAGAAATTGTAAAAGAATTTGGAAAAGGAGATCTAATCCATGTCTTTGGATATTTCAAAGAAAACAAAAAAGGAGATAAGGTCTACAAGAACTTTATAGTTAAATCACTAAACAAAATAGAAAATAAGAAAGAAAACGAGGAGATAATATGGAATTTTTTACAGCTGGAGTTGGAGTTTTAAAGACACTTGTAACTGCAATTGGTGCAGGTTTAGGAGCATGGGGTGTTATCAACCTGATGGAAGGATATGGCAATGACAATCCTGGTGCTAAGTCTCAAGGTATTAAGCAATTTATGGCAAAATAAGGACGGAATAACACAACAAATTCTCTAAAACAAAACACTAAATCAATGTAAGATTGAATGAAATCAATATTTATGCTATAATTAAATAAATCTAATGAAGAGAAAAAGAGGGATATTATGGCACTTAACTATAAACCATTATGGATACAGTTAGCGAAAAAAGGATTAAAGAAAACAGATGTAATAGCTATGGCAGGACTAACAACAAATGTTATGGCACAAATGGGCAAGGATAAACCAATTACATTTAAGAATTTAGAAAGAATATGTAAGGCTCTATCTTGCACTCCTAATGATATTATTAGTTTTGAAGATGAATTTGAAAAAGAGATTTAAATTCTTATAGTTCTTTACACTTGATTTACAAGGGATCAAAGAAAATCTTTATATAGGGTGTTTTTATATCTTGTCAATGATTTTGTAAATATCTTTTAGATTGGAATCCAAAGTTTTGTGAGTAATTTATTTGAGAATTTACAAAACTTCTTAATACATGACCTGTATGTGTATAATGACATTGACAAGAAGACATCTGTGATTATAGATTTTAAATAACTATATAAATTGTAAAAAAGTATAGCACTAATACTAGCAAGAAAATTTATACGAATTTAGTTGACACAACTAAGAAAAATTGCTCCCATTTACGAAATGGTTTATACTTCAAGAGAGGAGGTGAACTAAATTGATGAAAACACTTGGTATGTTAACAATCATCTGCTTAACAGCATCAATTATGATGGTGAATTTTATACTTATTATACCGAAATTTGGCTCGAAGCATTTCGGCGCACCTGATGATATCAAAGTTATGATGAGTAAGTTGCCAGATAAACCGATTTGGGTCAATATAATCGGCGGACTTATCATGATACTTGGATTGCTAGCCATTGCAGCCGTTCTAGGCTGGGCAATTGTTGATACAGTAAAATTTAGTTTAACTTTTCAGCAAGCCTTTGTTAGATTTTTAATACTATTTGAAGGATATAAGCTTTTTGATATTATCTTTTTTGATTATCTCATGCTTACCAAGTTAAAATTGCCGACTAAAGTTTACCCAGAGACGGTTGGTGCTAAGGGGTATGATAATTTTGGATTTAATGGGAAAAGTCAGATTGCAAAAATTATAATCTTCTTTTTCGTGAGCCTAATTTTGGCATATTTACTGACCGTTTTGGTTTAACTAAAAATTCATAACTTGTAATGTTCAATTCAACTTCTTGGCTATTTGTTTTAAGGGGCTGTAGCTTAAAAAGAACCAATTATCAGAAATAGATATAAGCCATGAACAGTTATATGAAGATAGGTTAGAGGGAAATATAAGCGAAAGAAACTTCAATCTAATATGTGAGCATACCTAAAAAACAAGACAAGAACCATTACTATAGGAATGGCTAAATACTGACATAAAAAAATGTATCAACCTTTGCCCTTTTATCATGATTTAGGTTGATACACAAAATTATTTACAGACCCTCTAGAATATCAAACTCCATTTGATTTATTTATGCACGAACTTAGTTTGGCTTAGGTGTCGCAATATTATTTGCAATTCATCATTTATAAAAAAGTTTGGTACACAAGAAATAATCCGTGCACCAAACTTTTTTGTAGAATTATTAATAACTATGGGAATTAGGCTTCTAATAATTTTCCAGCTATTGGACCTGAATCAAGGGTATAGATCTTTTCTATATCTATGATTACAGCAGCCGCCTTTGGCATTACACCAGCCTTTTCCTTGGCTAGGTTCATATGCTCTTCGTCTGTATAAGATTTGGCTGCACCCACAATCCTAAAGCCCTTGTTGTCTTCTCTTTTAACAAAGGCGATAGCTATCTTGCCATTATTTTTAATATTGGCATGGTGCTTGCCATCTGTATTTTCGCAAAAGATGAGATGTTCATCATCAAGAACCCTCATAGTTCTTTTTGGCCCTATATTAGGATTACCATTCTCATCTACAGTTGCTATATAAGCAAGCTGTTCACCAATTAAGTCTTTTATTTCTTGAGTTAGTTTCATACATACACCTCATTGTATATTATTTACATTTATAGGATAGCACATCTGGGGGAAATTGTCAATAATGATTATCACTATTGACTGCAAAATAATAAACATAATTGAAATAATAAAAATTCAAGCAGTACTAAAGTAAAAAAGTCTTACGAATTGAAGGATATAAGCTTTTTGATATTATATTTTTTGATTATCTCATGCTTACCAAGTTAAAATTACCAACTAAAGTTTATCCACAGACGGTTGGAGCCAAGGGATATGATAATTTTGGGTTTAATGCGAAAAGTCAGATCACAAAAGTTATAATCTTCTTTTTCGTGATTCTAATTTTGGCATATTTACTGACCGTTTTGGTTTAACTAGAAATTCATAACTTGTAATGTTCAATTCGACTTCTTGGCTATTTGTTTTAAGGGGCTGTAGCTTAAAAAGAACCAATTATCAGAAATAGATATAAGCAATGAACAGTTATATGAAAATAGCTCTGATTGGTGTTTCCGGTGCTGGTAAAAGCACAGTCATTGAGCTGATCTCCCGATTTTACGATGTGCAGGAAGGTCAGGTATTAATCGGCGGTATAAATGTAAAAAACATAAACTATGAAAAATTGCTTCAAAACATATCCATTGTATTTCAAAAGACGTTTTTGACCCGCGACAGTGTTTTGGAGAATATCCGTATGGGCAGTAACGCCACTCTGGAAGAAGTGAGGGCAGCCGCAAAAGAGGCACAGATTGACGATTTCATCATGTCTTTGCCAGATGGATATGATACGAAAGTAGGCAGTTTTGGCTCCCGTTTCTCTGGCGGAGAAAAACAAAGGATAGCGATTGCAAGAGCTATTTTTAAAAATGCTCCTATTCTGATATTAGATGAAGCCACAAGTGCAGCCGATCCCGAAAATCAGTTGGAAATAGATCGGGCAATTGAGAATCTTTGCAAAGGGAAAACCGTTTTGATTGTCGCACATCGTTTGGGTGCAGTTAAAATGTGTGATAAAGTGGCAATTGTCGAAAATCACACGATAACCGATGCAGGCACCCATGAAGAAGTCCTTTCCAGAAATAATTATTATAGAAAGGCATGGAGCGATTACAATGCTTCAAGAAAAATCGTCTATGGCGGGAAAGGAGATGAAGCATAATGAAAGAAACAGGGCCATTACATAAAAATATCCACTTTAATATAGGCGTGATATTCACGGTTATTGAAGGTTTTCTTTCTGGATGCAGTTATATGACGATTTACCTAGTCATTCAGATCCTGCTCGGCAAGAAAACAACTACAACAGACATCTTAACGATCACAGGAATTCTGTGCGTAGTCTATGCTTTACGAGTGCTTATTTACAGTATAGGTTATACACAGAACCAGATCGGCGGGGCTGCCGTTTCAAAAAATCTTCGCCTTTTCCTTGGAGATAAATTTAAGAGGATTCCTCTCTTTCGCTTCACACATGGGCAGGTGGGGCAATATGTAAATACAATGACATGCGATGTAAATAGTTATGAACAAATATTGACACACAAGGTAAGTAACTTGACCAAAAATATTGCTCTGGCCGTTATGGTTATTGTATTTATCTGTTATTTGTATCTGCCCGCAGGAGGGATCCTTTTGCTTTCTACTTCCATGCTGATTCCTGAAATGTGGCTTTCTTTCCGAACGGTAAAAAAGTATGGAACCAGAAAAAATAAGGTTTCATCTGAAACAGTAAGCAGCATTGTGGAATATATAGAAGGTATTCAGACGTTTCGTGCATACGGCGTGGCTGGCACAAAAAATAAGGCAACCACAGAAGCAATGCAATTGTTCAGTCAGGTCAGCTTTGAATATGAAGCGCATGGTATTCCCATAAACTTTGCTTTTAACATTATTAACTGGCTTATGGTTCCTTTTATTATGTTTATTGGGATTTCTCCGTGGATGGCAGGAGAAATTCAGACGATTGATTTTCTGCTTTTATGTATGCTCCCTATGTTGCTGGCAAAGCTAATCGGGGCAATTTCAGTAGATTTGTTTAGCTACAAAAACCTTGTGATTTCAAAAAACAATATTTTAAAAGTAATCCATGAGCCAGAAGAAAACGGCAGTACAGAACCGTTCACAGTTAAGAATTATGAGATTGTTTTTGATAATGTGGACTTCTCCTATATTCCTGGCGAAGCAGTTTTGAAGGAAACTTCCTTTATAGTTCCAAATCAGAAATTGACTGCAATTGTTGGTGATTCCGGTTCCGGTAAATCCACCATCTTGAACCTGATCGCCAAATACTATGAGCCGACTGGCGGCGAAATCCGTATTGGCGGTAAGCCAATCAGTCATATATCCGCTGAGCGTGTGTTGGAACAAATTTCGATGGTAGATCAGGATGTATTTCTCTTTGATGATACCATTCGTGAGAATATCCGGCACGCCCGCCCCAATGCCACGGACGAGGAAATCGAGGCTGCCTGCCGGGAGGCTAATTGTGACGGCTTCATCCGCAAGATGGAAAAGGGATACGATACGCCGACCGGCGAAAACGGAAACCTTCTCTCGGGTGGTGAGCGTCAGCGAATTTCAATCGCCCGCGCTATCCTGAAAAACAGCCCGATCCTGCTTTTGGATGAAGCAACGGCGTCCCTTGACATCGAGAACGAACTGGCAGTAAAGCAGGCCATCGCCAATCTGCTGAAAGAGAAAAAGACTGTGGTAATGATTGCTCATACCCTTTCCATCGTCAAAAATGCAGATCAAATCCTTGTGGTATCTGGCGGAAAGATTGCTGAAGCCGGTACTCACGATGAATTGCTGGCTAAAGGCGGAAAGTATGCGGCCATGTGGAACGCCGAACAGAAATTATCTGCATAAGGGAGGTCTTAATGAAACTTCATGCGTCCGGGGAGGACTATCTGGAAACCATTCTTGTTCTTCAAAAGAAACTCGGTATGGTACGCTCCGTAGATGTGGCTCGGCACATGGAGGTGTCAAAGCCCAGTGTGTGCCATGCAGTAGCAACCCTGCGGGACGGTGGCTTTCTCACGATGGACAGCGACTATTTCCTGCACCTGACCGATGTAGGCCGGGCAGTTGCCGAAAAAATCTACGAGCGCCATTGCTTTTTCACTGAGCAGCTTATCGCAGCGGGCGTTGACCCTGAAACTGCGGAGGCCGACGCCTGCCGGATTGAACACATCATTAGCGACGAGAGCTTTTTGCGGCTGAAGGAGGCAGCTGCACAGGAGCAAGACTAAACTGTGGTATGTCAACACTTTTTAGGACAATTCAAAATCGAATAAATCATTAGACTGATTTCAAAACATTCTAAAATATATTCCTAAATAGTCAAGGGTTCGGCTACGCCAGAATCTTACGATTCGCCCTTGACTATTTCTCCATATATTTTATTTGTTTGTTGAAATCAGTTCTAATTCTCTGTATTTTCTCGGGCTCATGTATCCTAATGATCCATGTAGTCTTATGTTGTTGTACCAGTAGACATATTCTGCTAGTTCCTGTTGCAGCTGTTTTAGGTTTCTAAATTTTCTTTGGTATATGAATTCTGTTTTCATTGCTTTGTTTATTGTTTCTGCTACTGCATTGTCATACGGGCTTCCTTTTTTTGCTTAGGGATCTTTCTATTCCGAATGTTTTTAGGATTTCTTCTATTTTCTTGTTGTCATATTCTTTCCCTCTGTCTGTGTGGAATATTTTTATTTTGTTTAATGGTTCTTTTATGTTGTATATTGCTTCTTTTACTAGGTTTGCATCTTTCTTTGATCCTGCTGCATAGCCTATTATTTCTCTGTTGTGCAGGTCTATTATGGTACATATGTAGTTCCAGTTATTTCCTACTTTTACGTATGTTAGGTCACTTACTATTGCTTCTAGTTTTTCTCTTTCATTAAATTGTCTGTCTATTTTACTTTCGTTACTTACTGTTTTTTCTACTTTGTATTCTTTTACTGCATAGTTTGATACTAACTTATTTTCTCTCATTATTCTTGAGATTTTTCTTCTGGATACTTGGTATCCTTTATTTTCTAGTTCTACTTTTATTTTTCTTGTTCCGTAGTTGGTTTTTGCTTTTTCTAAATATTTCTTTTATTTCTTTTTCTATTTGCTCTTCTTGTTCTAGGGGCTTTTGTTCTTGTTCTTTTTCTTTGTCAAGGTGGTAGTATATGAGGCTTCTTGTTATTCCTAGTATTTTACACATTGCACTAATGCTATATTTTTCTCTGTTTGAGATTATGAACTTTATCTTTTCCCTAGCAGTAGTGCTGCTTGCTTTAAAATATCATTTTCCATTTCTAGTTGTTTTAGTTGTTTTCTTAGTCTTATTATTTCTTTTTCTTCTTCTGTTCTGTTGTCGTTTATGTCAAATGATTGTGTGTTGTTGTACCTTTTTACCCAGCCTCTTATTGTGGATGGGGCTATTTGATATTCTTCTCCTAGCTTGTTGTATGTATAGTTTCCTTGGTTGTATATTTCTACTATTTGCTTTTTAAAGTTTTCTTCGTAATGTTTTACCATTTCCTTGTCTCCTTTTCTTTGGGTTTTACTATTTTGTTTAGTATATCATGTTCGATTTTATTTTGTCCTATTTAGTGTAGCCTATCCATCTCGTTAACTAGTTTAGCGTCCGGAGAGACGCTGATTGACCATGCGCAAACCATACCGTCAAAGCAATCTACGATTGGAGACAGGTAGACTTTGCCGGCCGGTATGGCAAATTCTGTTATATCAGTAAGCCATTTGCTATTCGGTTGCTCTGCATGGAAGTCGCTCCGGATTAAATTAGGAACAGCCGGGGAAACCTCATCCTGATAGGAGTTGTACTTCCTCCGCCTTTTTACGGTAACTACAAGATTTTCTTCGCTCATGATACGGCGGACAACCTTATCTGAAACGGTAATGCCCTCACGCTGAAGCAAAGCATGAATGCGACGATAACCGTAACACTTTTGATTTTCGGCAAAGAGCTCTGCAATACGAACTCTTAAGCGAGTATACTTATTCGGCTTCTTGCGTGTTGCCTCTTGATAATAATAGCTGCTCCGAGAAAGATGCAGGATTGACAGCAATTGCGACAACGAGTAGCGGTTCTTTAAGGCGTCAACGATCGTTGTCTTTTCCCTGTTGTTCAGGTTTTCCGGTTGACGCCCGGGTCTTTTTTTATGACTTTGATCGTCTCCCTCAAGATATCTATCTCCATTTGCATTTCGAGCATTTGCTGTTTTAGCTCTACTATTTCATCCTTTGAGGCCTGGGGCCCTCTTCCGGTTCTCCTCTTGGTCTATCTTTTTCATTCATTAGTGCGGCTACTCCCTGTGATACATATAGTTTTCTCCATCTGTAGATTGATGTCCGACTATAACCGGTTTCCTCAGAAACCAATTGTACGTTTTAGCCCTTCATAAAACAACGCTCTAAAATTGCGAACTTGGTCTCTACAGAAGGATGCAAAGGATGCTCTTTAGAGTTGTTTATCCTTTTGCGCTCTGCTTTATCCTCAGGAGGATTTGAGCGTCCCCGGAGCCATTTATACATACCTTGCCGACTGGGATAGCCAAGCTTTTGTATGACTTTAGTAACTGATTGAAACTCATCATGCAGTTGCAATGCGGTTTCTCGTTGTTCTTTTGAATACATTTCCTGCTCCTTGATATCTTCTTTTGACTTTTTTACCTCTACGGGGTAAGTTTCTATTTGTCAGATTGAGGAAGTAACCTTTACTGATGTAGTTGTAGAGGGTTTTTGTACAAATCTCGGTTTCAAAAGAGAGTCCTTCGTTTTCGATCTTCATGATTACCACATCCGGTGAATACTTTTTCTCTATTATCCAGTATTCAACAAAATCATGGAAGAGCTGATCTTTACCTAACTTTAAAGAGGGACCTTTTGCCGTGGTATTGGAATCAATGAGATCTTGTGCTACATCGGCGCAATAGGAAGTGTATTCTTTCCACAGGATATCACGCTGCGTGATTTCGCCCCTTTTGAGCTCTCGGCTGATTGTTGAGCGATGAACGCCAAGCATTTCTGCCATCTTACTCTTTGATATTCTCTCCTTAGCAGGTTTCCTGTGATTCTCCATGACCATCCTTTCTAAGGTTTGACGATCTTGATAAGTTAAATGGCTTCCTTTTTCTCGAGTCGTGGTACAATATACTTAATCCATGGCTTCTACTTTGTGTTTTTGTGGGTAGTAACACTTTATCAGATTAGCCATGGATTATTTTATTTATTTGTTGCATTTCATATTACAAGTCACCATAAAGTGTATTCCGAAAAAGTTAGTTGACGCTAACTTAAAATAACGCTACAATAAAACTGACAGTTTTGTCAGTTTTGTTTACAAAGAGAGGTATATATTTTGGGAGGGAAAAAACAGAAAGTCAGTCAAATCAGAAAAAAAGAAATATTAGATGCAGCTAAAAAGGTTTTTTTAAGGAAGGGTTTTGCTGACACGGTAATGGAAGATATTATTGTTGAAACCTCGCTTTCTCGAGGAGGTGTGTATTACCATTACAAAAATAAAGTTGAAATATTACATGATTTAATGCGAGAAGGTATGGCTTATCGAGTCGATAAGATTAATGAAGTTCTGGCAGAGTATTCGGGAGAGTTAGATGCTAATGCTGTAGCACATATGATTGTCGATAAAGTACTTGATGAAAGTGAACTCATGAGCGTATATGCCATATATCTTCAGGCTACGAAAAACAATGATGACCTAAAGAATTTGTTCCCAATTTTGGTCGAAGAATCCTTAAAGGCTACATATATAGGAGTTAAAGTTGCAAAGAAAGATGGGTGTGAATATCTCACAAATGACTTTTTAATATTTTTTATGAATACAGTTATACTAGGTTGTGAAATCTTAGATGGGGCAAGGGATAGCTTTATAAATAATAGAGAGTTTTTTATAGAAATAATAAAGCTGTTTATTGATAGTTATGAAAAAGGTAAAATAAGGTAATTTTTTTAAACGAATAGTTAGTATAAGCTAACTGAAAAGGAGATGAGTTAATGAAGAAAAAAAATGATGAGTTGATTTGCTCTGCCTCGGACAGCAAGAAACTCAAGCAAAATAAAAATTTAATAAAAGAGGTAGAGAGTTTAAACTTGGATGTTCCTGATGAGATTATGCAGCGAATCGAAAGTGATGTAGAGCAAAGCGAAAAAAAACCTAAAATCAGTATGAGTGGTTTAAATAAAGCACTTATGAGTGTAGCACCTGAGTATAAGGGTAGGATGCGAATTTCTGTTATTTTTGCCTGCATTGGAGAGCTTTTTAGTTTTTCTACCTATTTTTTTAGTGCTTATGCAGCAGGATGGCTTATAAAAAATGCCGGGGGTAATCCGGTCGGCTTTCATGCGTTAATGAAATATGCTTTTTTTGCAATAGGATCACTGCTCCTTTACTTTATATTTTCAGGATTCAGCACAACCATTTCACATAAAACCTCTTTTTCCATACTTGCAAAACTTAGACGGACTTTGTTTGAAAAATTAAATGTTATTCCAATGGGGTACTTGGTGGATAATTCTGTAGGTAAAATAAAGGTAATTATTATGGATCGAGTAGCGGATATGGAAGACTGGGTAGCCCATTTGATGCCTGAACTACCTAGTAAGCTTTTGCATCCGATACTCTGCACAGTTATTTTGTTTTATTTAGATTGGCGTATAGGATTATCAATATTTGTGCCGCTACCAATTGTTTTTTTAGCGATGATTACAATGATGTATAAATACCGTAGTAGAATGGCGGTGTGGCTATCAAGTTATGCTAATGTTGCCGACAGAAGTGCGGAGTATGTTCGTGGAATCCCTGTAATCAAAGCATTTGCACAAGACAAAGTTTCGTATGGAAAGTTTGCAGATGCGGTAAAATTCTATCATTTTTCAACGATGAAATGGTGGAAGCAAAGTTGGTTTGGCAAAGCACTTATGACGGCTGCAATGATGACACCACAGATAGTGAGCTTACCTTTCGCTTTCTATTTATATGGGAACGGGCAAATAGGCATCGAAACATTGCTTTTATCACTTATTCTGCCAATTGCTATCCTTCCACAAGCTTTTGCAATCATGATGAGCTTTGAACTTTTTCAGATGGCTTCCAATACTTGGGTATCCATACAAGAATTGCTTGATATGCCTGCCCAAAAACGTCCTGATGCAGAAAATAAAGTTACTATAGATAGGGGCAAGGGAATAAAATTTGATAATGTAAGTTTTTCTTATCATGACGGAACTGAGGTATTGCATAATATTTCTTTTGAAACAAGCCCCGGAGAAGTGACTGCACTTGTCGGACCTTCAGGTGGCGGAAAATCTACAATTGCAAAGCTTTTGGCAGGCTTTTGGGATCAGTCATCGGGTAAAATTTCCATTGGTAATGTGGATACAAAGAATATTTCATTTAAGCAGCTTGCTGAAGAGATTTCTTTTGTTTCACAAGATAACTTTCTTTTTGATGTAAGCCTTAGAGATAATATTCGTCTTGGAAAGCCTAATGCATCCGAAGATGAAATTATTGCGGCAGCAAAAGCTGCTCATTGTCATGATTTTATTACGGCACTTCCTAATGGGTATGATACCAAAGCAGGAGAAGCAGGAGGAGCAATGTCAGGCGGTGAAAGACAACGGATAACCCTTGCAAGAGCAATTTTGAAACCTGCATCAACCATTATTTTGGATGAGGCGACAGCTTATGCCGATCCTGAAAATGAAGCTCTCATCCAAGAAGCAATATCGAATCTAGTAAAGGGGAAAAATCTTGTGATGGTTGCTCATAGGTTAAATACAATCAAGCAGGCACACCAAATAATTCTAATCGATAAAGGTCAAATTATAGCCAAGGGTAAACATGAAGAACTGATGGAAGAGCCACTTTATGCAAGCCTGTGGAAACAATATTTAGGGGAGGAATAAGACATGGAGTTTATAAGATTATCATTCAAACTGGCAGGACAGTATAAAAATCGTCTTAAGGCAGGAATGTTTCTTATTTTTCTGCAAAATGCTTCAATGCTGTTTGGATTTTTCGCTCTCTTTCTTGCATTCGGTTGGATGAATGAAACTACAAGGGAGCATATTTGGACAATTTTCGGAGTGCTTTTTGCTTCCTTTCTTTTTAATTTTTTGACAGGCTGGGCGAAAAGTGGTCTTAGTGACGGTGTTTTCTTTGGCATTTTCAAGGACTACAGACTTGCAGTTGGCGAAAAACTTAAAAAGGCGCCTATGGGATATTTTGCAGAACAAAGCCTATCAAGAATTATGGCGGCATTTACCAATGTTATGAAGAGTCTTGAAAATTACTCTGCAATGAGTATCGACTTTGCTGTTTCAGGCATTTCAATATCCTTTTTTCTGTTGGTTGGGATGTTCGGTGTAAATACTAAAATTGGATTTTTAACTTTAATTTGTTTAATTCTTATTTGGTTATGCATGTCTCTTATGATTAATCAAGCAAAAAAAGAGGTTGCACGTGAGCATGCAGCTATTACAAAGGTGGGTGATGCGTTAGTTGATAGCATTAGCGGGATTCCTGTGCTTCGCAGTTTTCCGTTTGCAGATGAAGGTGTTGTTGAAGAAATACATTCTAAATTGGAAAATGCTTCTGAAGAACTTAGACTCTCTCAAGTACATTTTGAAATCGTCTTTGTTATTTATGCAAGAATTTTTTCTACTGTTATTAATCTTTCGAGTCTACTTGTTACATTATTTTCTTGTTATCTTTATACGAAAGGGGAAGTTTTATTACCACAAGCGCTTACTGTTTCAGCTGCCGGCTTTATGATTTTCGGCGGTTTAAAACAACTTGAAAATGCAGCCATCCTCATGGTTAAAAATCCTGCCAATATGCAATATTTGGATGAGGTTTTAGATATTCCTGAAATAAGTGACGGGACTTTGGAAGTTATGGAAAATCAGGATATCGTCTTTGATAAGGTGAGCTTTAGTTACGACAAAGGGAAGCCTGTTTTAAAAGACCTTTCATTTACTATTCCACAAGGGTCAAAGACAGCTATCGTAGGACCGTCAGGATCCGGAAAAACGACAATAATCAATTTGATCTCTCGTTTTTATGATGTTGACAGTGGTGAAATAAGATTAGGAAATAGGGATATACGAGATTATAAAGTAGAAAGTTTACTGAAAAATCTTTCACTTGTTTTCCAAAATGTTTATCTTTTTCAAGATACTATAGAGAATAATATTCGCTTTGCAAATCCTAAGGCAAGTCATGAAGAAGTAGTGGAAGCTGCTAAAAAGGCTCGTTGCCATAATTTTATTATGGAACTTCCCGATGGCTATAACACCATGGTAGGTGAGGGTGGCAGTTCTCTTTCCGGTGGTGAAAAACAACGAATTTCTATTGCTAGAGCATTACTTAAAAATGCACCTATTATTCTTTTAGATGAAGCGACCAGCTCCGTTGATCCTGAAAATGAATATGAGATTTTGGCCGCGGTTGAGGAATTGTCCAAAGGACACACTGTAGTTTCGATAGCTCACAGACTTTCAACTGTGAAAAAAGCCGATCAGATACTAGTGATTGATGACGGTAAATTGGTTCAAGAAGGCAAACATAACGATTTGATAAATAGAGAAGGAATTTATTCAGCATTTATCAAGGCAAGAGAGCGAGCTGCAAGCTGGAGATTGTAAAAAAAGTAAACGATTAAAAGCAACCGACATTTAAGAATTAAAAAGCTTTGTAAAGCACATATAGACAATTTTTGAAGCGATTAAGAATAAAATAACTTAGTCGCTTTTATATCGTGATTTTTAAATTATAAAAAACAAAATTAATGGAAAACCGAAAAATTTTATCAAATAAATTAAAAAATTCGGTAACCAAGGGGGGTCAATCTGTCCTTATGTAAAGTGAAGGGAAGTTTGACTTCCTGTATTTTATTGATGATAGTGAAGATTGCCTATTTCAAATGAAAAGAATACAAAGAAAAGTCCCTTTCAAATAATTGTTCCTTGACAACTGAGTAGACCAAAGGTAGGACTTTATCTACTTGTGGAGGATTATAACTTACGCCATGACCTTTCTGCTGAAAGAAATTTTGGTTTTATGAATACTGAGAAATCAAGGAAACAAGAAAGCGAGCGATAAATAAGAATACATAAAAACAGATGTGGCAACCTGTTCGATGAAACAAGTAGTAATAATGAGACTTCAATAGTTTAAGCCGGCTCGTCTGGAATAAGAGGCGGAGGTGAGATTCCTATGTTGCTGCCAAGCACCTACCAAAGTCGTTAAACTTGAAATATAGAAGAAAACATATTTTGATTATAGAAAGTTTGTAAAGGAAGAAGGGATATCTGTGGATAGTGAATGGAATGGACTGGCTGATTTAATTGCAAATCTGATTACAAAATATGCTGGTGTTTTAGATTTAGATAATCTGCCCGATCCAACGCCAGTAAAAAATCAAGAGATGAAAAATAGTTTTGACATGGCAAAAACACAAATTGAGACGGACTAATAAAAGCGTTATAATATACTTGAAATGATAGTCCAAACTTAAATTCAAAAATCCTAAACTACATATGATATAGAAAAGTTATATTGAGGTTAATGCTATGTCAAAAGAAAAAATAAAAGTATACCTCTATACACGAGTATCTACGTCAATACAGATAGAGGGGTATTCGTTAGAGGCACAAAAATCACGAATGATGGCCTTTGCTATTTACAACGATTACGAAATTGTCGGAGAGTATGAAGATGCCGGAAAGTCTGGCAAATCTATTGAAGGTAGAATACAGTTCAATTGAATGATGGAAGATATAAAATCCGGAAAAGATGGAGTGTTTTTTGTTCTTGTGTTTAAGTTATCAAGATTTGCAAGAAATGCCGCTGATGTTCTGTCTACACTTCAGATAATGCAGGATTATGGAGTTAATCTTATCTGCGTTGAAGATGGCATTGATTCATCTAAAGATGCCGGGAAACTAATGATTTCTGTTTTATCAGCTGTGGCTGAAATAGAAAGAGAAAACATCCATATTCAAACAATGGAAGGTCGCATTAAAAAAGCAAGGGAAGGAAAATGGAATGGTGGCTTTGCTCCATATGGATATAGACTTGAAGATGGCAAGCTGTTTATAAATGAGGAAGAGGCAGTTGCCATAAGAACGATTTTCGACCAGTATGTAAATACTACGATAGGAGCCAATGGGCTATCTAAATACTTAGAGAATCATGGAATTAGAAAATTCCCAAGATAGAATGGTAAGAATCCTTTGTTTGATGCAGGTCTTATAAGAAAGATATTAAAGAATCCTGTATATAATGGGAAAATAGCATTCGGAAGAAGAACTTTAGAAAAAATTCATGGTACAAGAAATGAATATAAGCAGGTTGAACAAGGTGAATATCTAATATCTGAAGGGATACATGAAGCTATAGTTTCCGATGAAGTTTGGCAAACTGCTCAGGTTAAGCTAAAATCTCAAGCAAAGAAATATGAGCATGTGAATAAAGGAAAAGATACACGCACGCACTTGCTTTCTGGAATTGTAAAATGCCCGATATGTGGAGTGGGAATGTTTGGAAACAAGTGTATCAAGAAAAAGAAAGATGACAAAAAAAGAGAAAAACATAAATCTCATTCTAACAATTATAATTTGCGGGATTTGTTTCATATATTCAGCAGCAAGTCTTTTCCATACTGGAATTTCAGGTTTTTGGAATCTTTTTTGGATGGGCTATATTCAGTGGAGCATATTAAACTTAGGAGATTTCTTTTTGTTGGATTGTCTGTTGTTCCAAGGGAAATATAAGGATAAAATCGTCATTCAGGGGACAGAGGGACATCCGGATTATGAATTCAGTAACTGGATGAGGCATTTGGCAATCATGGAACATTTTGTAGTTACTCCGTTTTTAATTATACCGTTTGTAGCGGCGGTTCAGGCTTTGATTGTTGGAATATTATAAAGGTGAATTTTCGGGTCATTTATCTAAATGGATAGTGAGCTTTTGTTTGGATACGTAAAATACATCGAAATTTAGGAAGAAACATAAAAGGACCGTTAAGATGAGAGTATTGATTTATGGTGCAGGAGTGATAGGAAGTCTTTATGCGGCTTTGATTTCTGAAGCGGGAGCAGATGTATCCTTATATGCTCGTGGAAATCGTTTGAAAGAATTACAGATGTATGGGCTAAGGTATAAAAAAAATAATGAGATTCGGACTGCCAAAGTATCCGTTTTATCTCGACTGCTGCCGTTGGACAGTTATGATTTTATAGGCTCTATAATATCCGTTGGGGAGTAACCTCCTCAATGGATATTTTTATGCAAAAAGATAGCACTTGTTTTCCCTATCACCTAAAATTATATCACCACAAAATAATAAAGGGGGGCAAACAAGTGCAAAACAATATTACCACATTACTTTTAGGAATCCAAGATGTCGAGGTCACCGGTGTTTCAGAAGAAAGACGCCTGATTACCATTGATTGCAA
>NZ_CALPBW010000025.1 GCF_943169845.1 Peptoniphilus rachelemmaiella | reverse complement strand
TTTCGGAGCAAACACGACGTGATACTTACAATTCCATTTTGTGTGTGATAAACTATGGGTGTGATTTAGTGATGTCATTATTTCCTCCTGATTGTGATTGGTTGGCAGACCTCTCTCATCATATCACGCTGGAAATAACGGGCAATTATCGCTAAAGCTAAACGGAACCCCCGGTCTAACCGGGGGTTTTCTAATGCAAAAAAACACCGCTCGCAGCGGTGTTTGTCTGTCTGTGCTTAACGTTTGGAGAATTGGGGGGATTTACGTGCTTTCTTCAAGCCGTATTTCTTTCTTTCCTTCATTCTCGGGTCGCGGGTCAAGAAACCTGCTTTTTTAAGAACGGCACGGAAATCGGGGTTGGCTTCTTGCAGTGCACGTGCAAGACCCATGCGAATGGCACCGGCTTGTCCGGTGTAGCCGCCACCGTTGACCTTGACGAGGACGTCGTATTGGCCTTCGGTTTCCGTAATGGTTAAGGGTTCTTTTGCCACGGTACGTAAGGTTTCGTAACCGAAGAAGTCTTCCAGTTCTCTGCCGTTGACGAGGAATTTACCGCTACCGGAGAGGAGTCTGACTTGGGCTACGGACGTTTTTCTTCTACCTGTTGCTCTAATTTGATCTGCCATGTGATTCACCCTTCCTTACACTTCGTAAACTTCCGGCTTTTGCGCTTCGTGGGGATGGTTCGGACCTGCGTAAACTTTTAATTTACCGAACATGGACCGACCTAAACGGCTCTTGGGGAGCATGCCCTTAACGGCATATTCGATGACGCGTTCCGGGTGCTTTTCGCGAATTTCTTTGTAAGCCACTTCGCGACGTCCACCCGGATAACCGGTGTGGGATGCGTGAATCTTATCTTCCCATTTGTTACCGGTTAATTTGACCTTTTCGGCATTGATGACGATGACGAAGTCGCCGGTATCAACGTGGGGGGTGTAAATGGGCTTGTTCTTGCCGCGTAAAATGTTCGCGACTTCGGTAGCCAAGCGGCCGAGGACTTTATCTTCGGCGTCGATGACGTACCATTTTCTATCTACTTCATTGGCTTTAGCCATGGTTGTCTTCATAGATGACCTCCTGCTATATCAAAAGGGATAATGTTCAAAAGTTTCCGGGGCTTTAAAACACTAGCAATTAGTATAGAGCAAAGACCGCCTTCTGTCAAGGGCTTTCCGCTGATTTCTGCGGTTTTTTCTCTATTGGCGAAGTTTTTTTCTACGGGCTATAATAAAGGGAGTGAAGAAAGGATGTGACTTCTTTGAACCGAAACGGCCATCTCCCCCACTTTAAGTATTTTTCCTACGACTGCGACCATCACATAAAAAAAGAATATTCCATCGTCCACAATCCTCGCCCCTTGCCTTTAAGTGAGGCCATTACCCGGGCTTTGGAATACCTGCTGTGGTATGTGCCCAATATTAATTCCTTTCAGTCCCCCTCCAATGTGTTGATTACGGAGCCCCTTTACGAGGACTTCAGTTTCGGCTTGGTCTCCGAGGCCCTTCGCCTGAACGCGGAGGATATCTTGTTTTTGGATTACATCGACGACGACATCGTGGATTATTATATGGATTCTATATGCACCAATTGCCAAAAGATGATTCTCACCACCGGGGAGCACGAGACGAAGATTTCCGCCTTGGTGCGCCACATGCGAAATGCCATCGCCCACGGCTATTTTACCGTGGTGGAGGAGAGGATGATCGCTTTTGACGTGAAGCATTTTCCGAAAAAAGAGGATTCCTACGGCTGTACTGCTGTGTTGAAGCTGGATCCCCTCCACTTGGTGCGGGCGTTGAAGCTTTTGGAAGAAGAGTTGACCCACGAGCACCTGGCGGCCATCGCCTTTTCCCGCTGCGGCTACGAGATTTTGGACAACGATTATGACAATCCCGAGCTGCCCTACGATTTTACCATGGAAAAAGACGGCCGCATCTACGCCGTGGAGATTAAGCCCATCGCCACCAAAGGCGTGGCCCATGCGGAGCATTTAGACAGCATTCTCGCCCACTTCCCCAAGGAAGTAAAGGAGAGGAAGGTGCTCTTAATGGATTCCGCCGTCTTGGATCCGGACGCGAAATTAGCCCTTCGGAAAAATAAAATTCTGCTTTTGGACCGGGACAATTTAAAATCCCTTATGTCCGGCGACGATATTTTAGGCCGCATTGAGCGGAAGATGAAGTAATAAACAAACCTCTTTGCCTATGGTTTTCAGGCAGAGAGGTTTTTTATTTAATCAACTTCTTTTTTGCCGCCTTTTCGATCGATTCTGACCAAGCTTAGTACCGTAAAGAGCAGGTTGCTTCGGTGGCTGTAGCCGGTGTATTTCGGTTCCCAGTGGGCGGCGTATTTCATTTTGAAGCTGCGCAGTCCCTCGAAGGAATACAAATTGCTGCCGAATTTATACACGAAATAGGCCAGTTTTTCCTCAAGAAAGCTGTGTTCGTTAATGCCCACATTGGCCAGAGGCGCCATGCCCAGATCGAAGGCAATTTTGCCTTCCTCTTTGAAGTGCATAAAGAGGTTTAAGAACATAAAGTCCATGGTGCCGCTGGGGGCGTCCTCCGGATCGTAGCGCATCAGGTCGATGGTGGCCCAGCCTTCTTTGTATACGGGCATGAGGTTGGCAAAGGCGATGATTGCCCCCGCCTCGTCTTTCACCACGGCCATGGGCCCGCGGTTCAGGTAGTCTTCGTCGAAGTAGCCCATGGAAAAGCCCCGCTCTGCCCTGCCTTCCAGCCATTTGTCTGAAATGGCTTTTAAATCGGCGAAAATAGACGGATCGTAGGGTGGGTTGATGATCTCGAAGTGCATATTTTCTTTGGCGAATTTATTCAGCACATTGCGAAAAGCCTTTTTGCTCTTTCCTTCCAATGTAAACTCTTCCAAGTCTACCACGGCGGTTTCGCCGAATTTCATAAAGTGGAAGCCGTAGTCGTGGAGCTTCATAATCAGCTCCCGGGACACTTCGTAAAAGACCGCCTCGTAGCCCAGCACGTCAACTTCGCGAATAAATTCCCTGACGCAATCGTTCATGTGGGCCTTATCGCCCATGGGCTCGCCCATGACGATGACTCGGTCTTGGGCCGTCCGCAGTTGAAGGGCGCACACGTCTTCTCCCTCCACTTGATACCAGTACAGGTCCTTGTCCCCCAAAAATACGAGACCGGCATCCATATCGCCGCCGTAGGCCCTTAAAAGGGCTTCGACGCGCGCACTGTCCGGTGCTTCGCCCAGGGTTTTGCCTTCGCCGCGCACGTAGCGGTAAATGGCCCAGAGTACGCCGGCGTTAATGAGGAGCATGAGGCTGATGCGCAACCAGTTTTCTTCAAAGGGCAGGACGATAAATTCCCGTGCCTTCAGCAAAAGCCCCATGCCCTTCGCTTTGTTGGCGATGGACAGCAGGTACATGGTAATAAAGAAAAGGGCGATGCCCAAGTCAATAAACAGGCTTTCTTTTCGATAGATGAATTGTTTGCGGTACAGATCTCTGCGGCTTGCCACGGTAAGAATCGTGAGCAGAATCAGGTAAAGGTAGGTAATGAGCCCGAAGCCGGTCATGACGGCGTAGACAAAGGTTAGAGCCAGAAAGAGGAGGGTCGGCTCCATGGCTTTTTCTTGCCGCTCCACGTGAATCCGCCCGAGGAAGATAAAGACCAGGCCCAGAAGGATGCTCGGCGATTGGTACAAAATGTTGGCGTGAATGGGATTGAGTTTCGCCAAGAATTTGATGGTGTTGACTTTATCGGGAATGGTTGCCGAGAGAATCATAAAGATCCCGAAGAGATACATCATAAAGGAACAGAGGTCGTGGGCAATGGACTTGGCAAATTCCGCCGGCACGCCGTCGTTTTCTTCGTTGAAACTGCGTCCGAAGTGCTTGATGAAAAAGTACAAGCCGATGACAAAGGGCACGACGTAGTAAAAAAGGCGGTATAAGAGAAGCCAAGCCAAGGCTTTTTCGTAGCCGATGCCTAAATTCCCCAGACCCACGAGAGTCATCAGGTCGAAGGAACCCAAGCCGCCGGGCATGAGGGAGACCATGCCGATTAAATTGGTGGCCACCACCAGGGCAAAGACTTCCGCCACGTGAAAGGACTGGCCCATGGCCCTGCCGATAAGCAAAAATGTGCCGATGGCGCCGATCCATTCCAAAACGGAGGTGCAAAGCAGCTCCCTTTGTGCCCAGTGGGGCACGCTTTTTTTGTCGTCTTTTTTGCGGTTGGAAAAGAGAATCACCGCCGGAGAGTAAATCAAACCGCCGATTAGCCAGGGCAGGTAGATCGCCACCGTCGATTCCCGGTGAAAATACAGATACAACAGGCCGAAAAGGCACAAGACGGAGATGCCGATTAAGTAGTAAAAGTAGGTTTCCACCACTACTTTCACCATTTCCATCTTGTCTTTCTTCCTGCCGTAGAAGTAATGGCGCAGGCCCATATTGATGAGGCCGCCGAAACCGATCAGGTTGTTCATGGTGTTGACGGTGTAGCTGGTTTCGTAGATGGTGCGCTTGTCCATGTCGTTGCCGATGAGGCGATTGAAGATCACGTCGTAATTAATCATGGGCACGACGGCAAGGATGCCCACAATGAGCATGAGCAAAACATTATAAAAGGGAATGCTCCCCAAGGCGTCTACCACGCGGTCGTAGGAAATTTCCTTGGATAGGCTTTTAAATTCCACGACGACGAGGATAAATACGCTGAGTACAAATAGGGGCTCCCCGTATTTTTTTATGGTTTCGAAGAGTTTTTTCATGACGCTCCTTTTAAGAAGTTAATAACGATTTGATTAAATACCTTCGCATTGGTTCTCGCCAGGCGATGGCCCTCTTTGGCCACTTCCACGTAGCGGCAATTGGGAATCAATGAGGCGATGTATTTGGAATGGGCGGTTTCCACCACGTCGCGGGCGCCGACGATAACCATGGCCGGGCACCTTAGGTGGCGAAGGGTGCCTTCGGAAATGTCCGGGTCCTTCACGAGAAGCTTGGCCTTAAGGCGGGTGTCCTTAAATTTTTCGGAGATCATGTTTAAGGCGGCGCCGAAGGCGTACTGCATATAGGATGTGATCCGCCCGATTAATTTCGTGTCGCTGAAAAAAAGATTCCCCGAATTTAAGACCAGTTTGCTCACTGCCTCGGGATAGAGGGCGGCAAAGGCCATGGCCAAATTGGCCCCGTCGGAAAAACCGACGATGGCGGTCTTTTTAATGCCCAAGGCGTCCAGTGCCTCTTTTGTATCCTTCGCCATAAGGGTGAAGTTTAGCTTTTCTCCGTGATTGGTGCTTTTGCCGTGGGCGCGGCTGTCGAGAAAGATCAGGCGAAAACGAGACTTAAAGTCAGGTACCTGGTATTTAAAAAAGCGACTGTTGCCGCCGTTTCCGTGTAAAAATAAGACCGGCTCGCCCCTTCCGAAGAGGGTGTAAAAGATTTGTGTTCCGTCGGTCATGGTAAAATACCCGTTTGTTTTCATCATGCGCCTCGATTCTATTAATAAGGATGAACACGGGCCTTCATTCTTATTATAGCCGACCGATAAAAAAAGAAAAGGCATCTTTCTACAGAAGAAAAATGCCTTTTCTTAGATTTTTATTTTAATCTTTTATTCGCTGACCGATCAGCTGAAGTCCTTTAAAGAATCGTCGATCAGGACGTTTTCCAAAGGCGTTTGATATTCGGAATCTTTCATGTATTTGCCTAAAGCTTTTTTAACGCGGGTCGTGGAGGCGATGGTGCCCATCCCTGCGATACAGCCGCCTTCACAGGCCATCCCTTCTAAGAGGAAGCCGTCTTTTTTGCCGGCCTTAGCCATTTGAAGCATGCGGATACATTCCTTCAGGGAGTTGGCGCCTTCGATTTGGATGTGGCGTTCGGGATCGATCTTTTCAGCCACTTCTTTTACTGCCGCCGCAACGCCGCCGGCCATGGCATAGCCTTTTGCCGAGGAGGAGGATTCTTCTTCCTCTGCTGCGCCTTCAATTTCGGAGGGCTCGATGTCTCTGGCCACGAACATACCCATGAGTTCTTCGAAGGTGATGACGAAGTCCACATAGTCTTTGACTTCACTTGTAATGGCTTCCACTTTTTTCGACGTACAGGGACCGACGAAACAGACGAGTGCATCGGGATCCTTGCGCTTAATGTGTTCCGCCGTGTAGCGCATGGGGCTTCCGGAGTCGGAGACGTATTCTTTCAGTTCGGGGAACTTGTATTCGATAAGCAGCGTCCAGGAGTGGCAGCAGCTGGTACCCATGAAGGGAATTTCACTGGGCACGCGCTCCAGGTATTCCTTGGCTTCGTGGAGGGTGGTGTAGTCTGCGCCGAGGCCGACTTCCACCATGTCTTCAAAGCCCAATTGCTTCACTGCGGCGCGGATTTGCTCCGGCGAGGTGTTGGCACCGAATTGGCCGATGTAGCTGGGCGCGGGAATGGCGTAGATGCGCTTGTTCTTTTCCTTCAAGGCCTTGACCAATTGATAGATCATGGTCTTGTCGCCGATGGCGCCCCAAGGACATTGAACCACGCAACGGCCACAGCCAACGCATTTTTCGTGATCGATAATGGCGCGACCTTTATCGTCGCTTCCAATGGCGTTTACACCGCAAACCGATGCACAGGGGCGATCGTATTCGACGATGGCGTTGTAGGGGCAGGTGCGTTGGCAACGGCCGCATTTCACGCATTTATCTTGATCGATCACGGCGCCGAATTGGCCGATGGACACGGCATTGACCGGGCACACATTGGTACAGGGATGGGCCATACACTTGCGGCAGTTGTTGGTCACGGTAAAGGCGCGGGTGGGGCAGGATTCGCAGGCGAATTTAATGACGTGTACCAAGGGTGTTTTAAAAATGCTCGTGGAGACGTCTACATCGTCGAAGCCTTCGGTCACTTTTATGTACTCGTCGTAATCACGCAAGTTCATACCCATGGCGAGACGCGTCATTTCTTCTACGATGGCACGCTTTCTGAATAAATCCTCCCGATCATCCGGAGACGTTCCGGGATAGAGACGGTAGCCGACGGATTCCAATTCTTCCAGCGGGGTGTCCGCATAAGCCATGTTCGCAACTTCGGCAAATACACGCCGGCGAAGGCTCATTATACTGGCATAACTTTCTTTCATTTTTTACCTCCTCTTATTCTGAATGATCGATTATTTTGTTTGTATTCCGGTGCGCTCCAAGATGACGCCCGAAATTTCGTGGGGTTTTACCGTAGTGAAAAGTTCGCCGTCGATTTCAACGACCGGGGTATAATTCACGCCCTTTTCTCTACATACATTCATGCAGTTGACGTGGACGATTTCCAAGCCGCCGTCTTTAAAATAGCGTTCCTGAAGATCTTCCAGCGCGTCAAGTACAGCACTGGCGCCCATCATGGTGCAGCGGGCGCCGACACAGACTTTTACTCTCATACACTCTCCTTCTGAATTTACCTACTGAGGATTCTTGCTGACAATGGAACGAAAAGCCGCATTTCTGTCCAACGCTTCGTAAACGGGCAGGCTGATCAAGGTGCAGATGATCACTTCACTGGCCGCAACCGATAGGCTCATGGTCAAAAATCCGACGATTCCGCCGCCGAAAGCAAGAACCAACTCGAAACCAATAATCCAGGAGAATAGGGCCGGCATGAGACTTGCCACCCACTTCTTGTGGAGCTTACACATAAAATACAAGCTGATCGCCGTGTGAAAGGTGCCGAAGAATAAATCGTATAGGCCGAGGGGCGAGCTTATATTCGAAAGGAAGACGCCGAGGACGATGCCCGGCGCGAAGGCGGGATTGTAAAAGGCCAGGAGGTTCATGATTTCCGACACGCGGAATTGAACGGGGCCGTAGGAAATAGGCGCAAAGACCACGGTCAGGGCGTAGTACACCGCCGCCAATACGGCTGTCGTCGCGATCCAATGGGTCGTGAGTTTACGCTTCATGGTGCTTACCCTCTTCATTGATTTGATTGCTATGGGCCAGGCGAGAGGCCGCCGCGGCGGCGATGGCTGCCACCATGTCGTCGCTGAATGTGGTTACCTCACTGCCTTTTCGCTTATCTAATTCGTCGATGATGCCGACTTTCTTTTTATCTAAAAAACCGAAATTCGTAAGGCCGATGGAGCCGTAGATGTTGACGATGGAAAGGCTCAACACCTCGTCGATGCCGTAAAGGCCTTCATCGTTTGCAATAATGGATTGAATGGGCTCTTCAAAGCGCTCTTCCTCCACGGCCTTATCAATGGCCAGGGCCGTTAAAACGGCGTGGATGGTTTCCCTTTTCCGAAGCACGGCCAGGACGTGTTCTTCACACAGCTCCATGGTGACGGGTACATAATCTTTTTGCAGATCGTAAACGATGGCTGCAATATCGGAAATTTCGATGCCTTTATCTTTTAACGCTTCGATGGTGGTTTCATACAACCGCTTCATGTCGTAATTATACATAGTTTCCTCTTTCTATTTTTCCCGGCGTCTCAAGGAGCGCCGGCGTCGGTACGTCACGGGACCTCTCGCCGCTGATAAAAGGGCGAGGCACTGGGGAATTAAGGCCGCTGCGGCGTAAATCGCCGTCATTGGCTTGAGTCTGAGAAGGCTCATCGCCGCCATTTGAGGCAGCATGGTCACATCGGCGGGAAAACGCCACAAGGAACGAAACGCGCCGCGTACAAAGCCTTCGGCGCCGCCGCCGAAGTAGGCCACGGCGAGGCAAATGCCCCAAATCAGTGCAGGCAAGACCACGATTAAAATACCGTCGGTCAATCCTTTTACATTCATAAATCGGCCGACAAACAGGTAGACCAGCACCGTCAAGACCACGGGAATCAGGCGAAAGAGCATGTGGCCGTAAATCGCCCCTTCCAGTGTCGGCGACAGATGGAGATAAATCAAAAATACCGAATAAATCAATATGAGAAACAGCTGCGCCATGGTGAAAATGAGCAAATTATTGCGCATTTGTCGCCCCCTGACTGTCGAGCTTGTTTTTCAGACCGTCGGTAAAGGCCGTGGAGCCGTCTTTAAAGATCCAGTAAGCTTCCACGCCGTCCAGGCTGTCGATAAGAGCCCGGCCCTTTTCATAGGGCAGGCAGAAGGCGGTGGTGGACAGAAAATCCGCCAAGCCGCTGTCTTTGGTCACGATGGTGACGGAGCGGAAGTGATCCGCCGGCATGAGGGTGTCGGGATCGATTAAGTGATGGTAATGCTTCCCCTTCACAATGTAGTAGCGTTGGTAGTCGCCGCTGGTTACCACGGAGGTGTCGTTGGTGTAAATAATATCTTTCATATTCTCTTCCGCCGACCCGTCGCCTGTGATGGCTTCCGGATTTTGCAGACCGATGCCGAAGCTGTTGCGTTCCGCTTCCGGCGCGGAGCCGATGATCTTCACATTGCCACCGGCACTGATTAGCGCGGTTTCAAGCCCCGATGCCCGCAGCTCTTCGCCGATAAGCTCCGTGGCATAGCCTTTGGCCACGGCGCCCACGTCGATTTTCAACTCGGGATCTTTGATTTCTACGGAATGATCCGCGTCGTTTAAGACGATGTCATCGATATTCGTGTGTTTGTTGGCCGCCTGAAGCTCTTCCATGGTGGGGATCTTCGCATCGGGCAGGCCTTTTTTCAGGGCCTCGTCGTCGGCAGTGCGTTCCGCTTCCGGTACCACTTCGTAGGCTTCCCGGTAGCTTTGCCAAATGGAGGTGACGGCGCCGAAAGCGATGTTCGTCTCGCCGTATTTTTTGTACTGATCCTTCGAGAAGCGAAGCAAATCGTACAATTCCTTGTCCACAACGACCTTGCCCTTGCCGGCCTGATCGTTGATGGACTTAACATTGACGATGCCGTCGTAATTTTTAAAACTGCTGTACAGGTGATCCAACTCCTGATAGCGCTTGTGAATGGTCTCGAAATAGTCGTTGGCCTCTTCTTCGCTTGAGGCGTAGACAATGGCACTTACCACCGTATCGAAGGTGTCGTAAAAGGTGGTTTGAAAGCGCGAGGTTTCCCCCGCCTCGCTTGTTTGCGCCGCTTTTTTATCGCTCGGCTCGTTTTCCGCCGGCTTTTGTCCGCACCCGGTCATCAGGACCAGGGCTGCCATCCATAGGGCCAGTAATTTTTTCATGTATCCTTCTCCCTCGTCGCAAAAACCGACGAAACATAGAAAAAGAACGGGATTGCCGTTCCTATTGCGTACACTCATTGCGCTACATGCCTGGGCATGGCGCCGCGAACCGATGCGTTCGCTCATTGTCGTCGAAATTCTATCAAAGAATCTCTGCACTCCTATTCTATCGGACGAAGGGCTTCTTGGCAAGTTTTTCACGGAAATAATACAGTCGAATTGGAGCGATTCCCACAAAAAAATCGAGAAAGCAAAAGCTCTCTCGATTCATTGATTTTTCGTCGGGATGCTGTGGTTTTTACCAGCCGCCGCTGGCACCGCCGCCGCCGGAAGATCCGCCGCCGCCGGAAGATCCGCCGCCGCCGAAGTTTCCTCCGCCGAAGCCTCCTCCTCCGAAACCGCCGCCGCCAAAGCCGCCGCCTCCGAAGCCACCACCGCCGCCGAAGCCGCCGAAGGGGAAGAAGAAGGGGCCGCGATAGCCGCCGCGACGATTGTTGCCGCGACCGAAAATGATGATGATCAGAACGACGAGGATCGCCAGGCGAATCATCTCTTTCCATTCCCCTATATCCGTCTCTTCTTCAATGGACTCCACTACCGCGTCTTTGCCCTCGATGGTGATTTGGTATTCCTCTTCCAGCCTCGAGAGGATTTCGCCAAAGGCCACCTGAATGCCCGCTTCGTAGTTGCCATCCTGAAAATAGGGCACCATGTCGTTTAAAATGTCTTTCGCCACCATGTCCGGAATGGCGCCTTCCAGACCGTAGCCCACTTCGATTTTAAACTTCCGGTCTTTCATGGCAATGAGAAGCAAGATGCCGTTGTCTTTTCCCTTGGTGCCGATGTCCCATTTATCGAAAATGTCCACCGCTGCTTCTTCGACGGTTTTGCCTTCAGGCAAATGGTTCAGAATGCAAACCACCACCTGGGCGCCCGTTTGGTCGAAAAGGGACTCATTGGTCCGGACGATGTCGCTTTTCGCCTCGTCGCTTAAAATGCCTTCCTCGTCGTAGACGTAAAAATCATCCGTGGCCTCGGGAAGGTCTGCGGCAAAAACGGGAAGGGACAAAAAGCACAGGGCCAGGACCAGTAGGAATAGGCGCTTTTTCATGGCTCGGTCCTAAAACTTAACTTCAGGCACCTTCTCGGCACCCTCGGCCGCTTGGAAATACTCTCTTTGACCAAAGCCCAACACTTTCGCCACGAGGTTGGTGGGGAAGTGTTTCACCGATTTATTGAAATCCGCCACGGCTTCGTTGTAGCGCTTGCGCTCCACGGCGATGCGGTTTTCCGTTCCGGCCAGTTCCGCTTGTAAATTGGCGAAGTTGCTGTTGGCTTGCAGCTCGGGATAAGCTTCGGCGACCACGTTGATGTTTTTCACCGCTTGATCCATTTGCGCATTGGCCTGAGCGTATTCCTTCGGCGTGGAGGCGGCCTTAACGGCACTCCGCGCTTCGGTCACTTTTGTAAACACGTCTTCTTCGTGTTTTGCATAGCCTTTTACCGTTTCAACTAAATTGGGAATCAGGTCCGCCCGGCGCTGCATGGTGTTTTCCACTTGAGCCCAGGCTTGGTTTACATCTTCATCTTTTACTTGGAGTTTGTTGTACGTGGATCCGAAAATGCCGCCGATAATCAGCAAAATCGCCAGTACGGGAATTAATTTTTTCATCGGTTCTCCTTTGCTCGTATGGTTGTGATTTTCAGTGTTTCCATGGAGGCATCCAACATGGCTTCAATGTCCAGGTTCGCCTCCGAGGCTTCCATGTCTTCCACCGTGGGCCTCAGGCTCGGATGCTTCGGCAAAAAGACGGTGCAGCAATCTTCATAAGGCTGAATAGAGGTTTCGTAGGTCTCGATTCGCTCGGCCCAGCGAATAATATCCACCTTGTCCATGCCGATGAGGGGGCGAAAGACGATGCGCTCCGCCACGTCGTTCATCACCGTGAGGCCGTCGATGGTTTGGCTCGCCACCTGACCCAGGTTTTCACCTGTAATCACGCTTTTGTAGCCGTATTTATCCGCCAGGCGATTGGCAATGCGCATCATAAAGCGACGGGAAAGGACGGTCATCTCCTCCGGCGGACAGTGTTTGTTCAGTTCTTTTTGGATGGGCAGGAGATTTACGCTGTAAACATTCATCTTCACCACGTAGCGGGCTAGGATTTTCGCCAAATTCATCACCTTTTCTTCCGCCTGAGGTGAGGTAAAGGGATAGGAGTGGAAATGCAGGGCATCCACCTGCACGCCGCGCTTCGCCATTAAAAAGCCCGCCACCGGCGAGTCGATGCCGCCGCTTAAAAGGAGCAGGCCCTTGCCGTTGGTTCCCAGAGGCAGGCCGCCGTAGGTAGGGATTTTTTTGTGGTAGAGATACATCTCGTTTTTAATGTCGACATAGAGATAGAAATCCGGTTCGTGAACGTCCACCGCCAGGCGATCTGAGAAGTGATCCAGAATCACCCCGCCCAGATCCATGTTCACCTCTTGGGAATTTTTGAAGAAGGCTTTGTCGCTCCTTTTGGCCACGACCTTAAAAGTCTTATATTCCGGTTGTTCCTCGAGAAGCCGACCGATGTAGTTGACCGTCTCTTCTTTTAGCCGGTCCCAATCTTTTTCGAACGCCCAGCTCGGGGAAATATACACGATGCCGAAGACGAAGCGCAGGCGATTAATGGCCGTCGCCTCCACCGCCGGGTCGATTTCCACCTGGATTTTCCCCATTTCCGGCTTAATGTCTATATACCCGACATCGGATAAGCTACTCTCGATGTTTTGAATGATCCTGCGGATAAAATAGCGGCGATTGGCGCCTTTTAAAACCACTTCACCTAAGCTTAAACTAAGTATACGCTTCATATTACCTCCTCATAATGGAGCGAATGGTCTCCACCGCTTCTTTCAAGGCCTCGAGGAATGCGTCGCATTCCTCCATGGTCGTTTCTCGGCTCAGACACAGGCGAATGGTTCCTTCGGCAAAATTGTCCGAAAGGCCCAGGGCCGTTAACACGGGATTTTTTCCGGTGCGATGGCTGGAACAGGCACTTGATGTGGAAATGTAGATTTCTTTTTCCTCCAGCATATGGAGAAGCACCTCGCCTCTTGTGTCGGCTATACTCACGTTTAAAATATAAGGGCTCGCCGGCGCGTGGCTGTTTATGGAAATCGCGTCGATGGTTTCGATTCCCGCTTTTAAATGAGCCATGCGTGCTTCGGCTTCATCCAAGGCGATGCCCTCTTCTTTCAACGCGTCGAAGGCGGCACCCAGGCCGTAAATTCCCGGAATGTTTTCCGTGCCGCTGCGCATGCCCATTTCCTGTCCCCCACCGTAAATAAAGGGCTTCACGGATTTTTTCACGAGGAGGCCGCCGATGCCCTTGGGTCCGTGAAACTTGTGGCCACTAAAGGAATAGGTGTCGCAGCCCATGGCGTCGAAGTCGATGGGGAGTTTTCCCACGGCCTGCACCCCGTCCACGTGGACCTTTACCGTCGGGTAAGCCGCCTTGATTTTCGGAATCCATTCTTCCACCGGGTTGATGCTTCCCAGCTCGTTGTTCACGTGAAAAAGGCTCACAAGCACCGTGTCTTCGTCCATGGCAGCCATGAGTTTCTCAAAAGGGATGTGCCCCGTTTCGTCGATGGCCACTTGGCGCAGCTCCATCTCCGATGCTTTAATGACATTTAAAATCGACGGGTGCTCGATGTTTGTCGTCACCACATTTTTTCCCGCGCCCTTATTTTCGATGGCGGAGCGAATGGCCGTATTGTTGGACTCCGTGCCGCCGGAGGTGAAGTACAGCTCGCCGCCTCGGCAATTGAAATAGTCCTTAATGCTTTCGCGAATAGCTTCCTTCTTCTTGCTCACGGCATAGCCGAATTGGTGCAGGCTGGAGGGATTGGAAAAATCCTCCTGCAATGCCGTGGTCATGGCGTCGATGACAGATTTCAGCGGCCGCGTCGTGGCGCAGTTATCTAAGTAAATCATTGGTACCTCCTTTTCCTGTGGTATACTTGCCCCAGGAGGAAATTATGGTTTATTTCTTACAAATTTATTGTTCTCATTACGGCCCCAAGGCGCGCCCTGTAGCCTACGGCTTTCTCGGGGAAGATTTCATCATCGAAGCGGAAGCCGCAGATCCCGCGGAGGATTGGATCGCCCCCTTAAACCGTGCCTTGGAGTCTTTACCTATACAGAATACCCTATATCTCTTTCACGGGCAATTTGAAACACGCATCCTTTGGCCTTATTTAACAAAAAAAGCCCGCGAGCGCCTGGATGTGGCGGCGGATCTTTTCGACGAAATTAAAAAACGTACGGCCATCGCGCCCCTCGCCTCCTATCGCCTGGCAAGCTTGGCCCTTCAAGGCGCCTTTGAGGGATCTGTGTGCGTCGGCGAGGATTTCCTTCCCTTCTTTAAAGAAGCGACGCCTGAGGCCCTCGTGGAGCAAATAAAAACCAATCTGAATGCCATGGCGGCGACAGAAAAATATTTACAGCAGTTGAAGAGCCGGCTGCGCCTCGGCGATGTGGAAATCGACGGATTCAGCCTTCATCCTTTTCAAATCACGGGAAAGACCGATGCCTCCATGGACCGCTACGTGCAATACGACGATCTGCTCTACGTGGAAAAGGCGGGCCGCTTTACCCTGGATGCCCCGGCGAAAATCCTTCCCTACGACGCCAAGCGCCGCGCCCTCGTCCTTGAAAGCGACATGCCCATCGCACAAAGCGTGCCGGCGCCGGAAGGCTATTTAATTTTTGCTTTGGATGGTGCGGTGTATTACGATACCCTACTTTCGTTCATTCATGAACTCCGCAACAAAAGTCGGTAATTCGCTACCTTAAAAGGCTCTGTCCTATCCATTGGGGAGTAACTTCTCAATGGATATTTTTGTGCAAAAAGATAGTGCTTCAAAGCATTCCCCTTTTCCATGGAACAGGCAAGGCGAAAAAAGCGGACAAGGGGAGCGGCGCAGTTGCTTACGCGTCTACAAGAATCGGTTTAGAGTGCTTACGGCAGCGTTGATTTCTCGAAGAGGAAAGGAACACACAACAAGATTAAGACGGTGAAAAGCGTATCATTTCCCAACGAAACTACTTTTCATTTGTTCAAAAGATCGGTGATGAGTGGCTTTTAGGAAAACAAAAAGGAGTCTAGTTTTCACTAAACTCCCCAATGGTTGACATAAGGTCGAGAAAAAAGTCTACAAAAAATCAATGATAGGTTCTCACTACCGATTTAGAACCCAAAGCTAATTCTCATTCGTTCATCATCAGCGCAAAGCAACGATCCTTAACATAGGTATCAAAAGTAAACTTTAATCATTGCATTTAAAGTCTATCATAAAATAACACGAATCACTTGCCAAATCAGTAAAAATAATATCTGCATAAATTTCATGGTCTATCGTTTTATATATGCAGTACACTTCATCTACTTCATTTCTAATGATTTTTTTCCGCTTCAATTCCATTAATAGGTTTTTTATGTTCTCATTTTTTTCAACTGCAATCGGATCATACTTGACCGTATTTTCTGTCTTATTCAAATTCTCAATAAATTTTTTATAGTCCATTTTAGATTTAAAGACTATTTCATAAATTTCAAAATTTGTATCGTTTATTCTTCTTGCTTCTGCCTCGTTTGAATTTATATTGAACATTCCAAATTTATTGATATATTTCTGGTGACTTATTCTAGAGTCAATGGATGGAATAATTGTTATAAATAAAAATAATCCGCTCAAAAAAAGCAAATACATTTTTTTCATTTAACACCACCAATACTAAACAGGCTCTATATTATCCATCGGGGAGTAGCCTCTTCAATGGATATTTTTGTGCAAAAAGATAGCACTAGTATTCCCTGTCACCTAAAATTAAATCACCACAATGAAGTAAAGAGGGCAAACAAGTGCATAACGATATTACCACATTGCTTTTAGAAATCCAAGATAGGAAGGTAACGGGAGCGGAAGCGGATCACGGGGACGGAAAGAAATTGCTTTAAAAGGGGCGCAGCCACTTAAAGAAGCAGACTCAAAAGCTGACAAAGGGAGGACAAAGACGGATCGCCACCATGCTTGAGAGAAGCGATGGCATTAGAGTCGCGTATTTTTGCCCATATCCATTCAAAAAGATAGGCGCTTCAAAGCATTCCCCTTTTACATTGAATCGGCAAGGCGAAAAAGCGGATAAGGGAGCGGTGCACTTGCTTACGCGACTACCGGAATCGGTTCGGAGTGCTAGCCGGCAGCGTTGATTTCTCGAAGAGGAAAGGAACACACAACAAGATTAAGACGGTGAAAGGCGTATCATTTCCCAACGAAACTACTTTTCATTTGTTCAAAAGACCGGTGATGAGTGGCTTTTAGGAAAACAAAAAGGAGCCTAGTATTCACTAAACTCCCCAATGGATGACACAGAGCCGATTTTTCATGGAGGCTAAATTGTAAGAGATTGGCCAAAAAAAAAGACTGCTGGCAGAATGACTATGGCATTTGCTAGCAGCCTTTTTACTTACCCTCACAGGTCAAAGACTTGGCTGGGACTTTCCAAATAGATAATCTTTTGGCGAATAGTAGCCCTGAGGACATGCCGGGTCTCCCGATCCCCCTTCTTGGTGACAAAGACCAGGTCGTAGCTATCATCATCCGGGTCCACTCTTGTAACAGAAACCAGATCCACACTGTCCAAGGTCCTCTCTCTTAGGGGGAAGTAGGGGTAATCCCCATTGGCCACCATCGTCTCCAGTGCCTCCCGGGTCATGACTTCCTTAAAGGGGTCATAGAGAGCGGGCAGATCCCGGGCCGCTTCTTGGCCGGCTTCCAGGTCTCCATCCAGTCTAAGGACCTGGCCTGCCCGGCTTAGGTCTTCTTCCAACTGCCTCCAATCCTCTTCCTTGAAGTCCAGCTGGGCCAGGTAGAGCTTGGCAAAGTCTTGGGCCAGTGTTTGGGCCGGGTCTTTGGTCTCTTTGGGACCACAGGCCACCAGGATCAGGGCCAAAGCTAATAAACTAAATATAGATACTCTTTTCATGACATCTCTCCTTTGCTTTAGTTGTTAAAAACTTACAATATAGGGGTTTCCATCTCCTTTTTCTGGTTATTCCGGTACCGTTTACCAACTCAATTTTATGGGCCCACTTAAACCGGCCGAGCCTTACTTAATATATCGCCGTTTCTATGCCCAGCTGAATTTAACAATAAATGATCGACAAACCTACTACCTCCCTTCCTTTTTTTGTAATAAGCGGTATGTAGCAAATTGTTATAATCCACACTATTATCTGCTTATGAGACATAATCGCATCTTTTTAATATTTTGTCAAACGTTTGCACATTTAGCTGTTCTTATTCTATTCTCCTTTAACCTATAACTATTCAATGAATCTTTCATCCCCAGGCGCTGCTTTTGCTCATAGAAATGATTGTTTTTTCCTTGATCAAACACTCATTAATTCATATCAAAAATATGGCTCTATGACAACCATTGAAGAGTTACTCCCCAATGAATAGTATAGAGCCATATTATAAAGACACAAAAAAAGCCGAGACAAACTCGGCTCATCTTGGCAGGAGTAGTAGGATTTGAACCCACGACATTTGGTTTTGGAGACCAACGTTCTACCACTGAACTATACTCCTATACGTGATGCTATTATACTAACAGATTTTTCGCCTGTTTTCAATCCTTTTTTATATCACCAAAGGTAGGCAATGACATAAAAAAACTGTAGCCAAAGCTACAGCCCTCGAGTCTTTACTCAACTGGTGCCCAGAGCCGGAATCGAACCAGCGACACGCAGATTTTCAGTCTGCTGCTCTACCGACTGAGCTATCTGGGCTTAATGGTGGGCCCTCAGGGACTCGAACCCTGGACCTACCGGTTATGAGCCGGGAGCTCTAACCAACTGAGCTAAAGGCCCTCACAAATTGGCGGAGAAGGAGGGATTTGAACCCTCGCGCCCCGTGAAGGACCTACTCCCTTAGCAGGGGAGCCTCTTCAGCCACTTGAGTACTTCTCCTTATTGGCGGAGAGGGTGGGATTCGAACCCACGTGGGCGTGAACCCTAACGGTTTTCAAGACCGCCTCGTTATGACCGCTTCGATACCTCTCCTATTATGGTGATCCATCCGCGACTCGAACGCGGGACACCCTGATTAAAAGTCAGGTGCTCTGCCAACTGAGCTAATGGATCATACTGGCTGGGGCGACAGGACTCGAACCTGTGGAATGCCAGAGTCAAAGTCTGGTGCCTTACCGACTTGGCTACGCCCCAATAAGTTAATGGCGCACCTAGGAGGATTCGAACCCCCGACACACGGATTAGAAGTCCGTTGCTCTATCCTACTGAGCTATAGGTGCTCGTGGAGCGGGTGAAGGGAATCGAACCCTCGCAACCAGCTTGGAAGGCTGGGGCTCTACCACTGAGCTACACCCGCAGGTGAATATCGAAATAACTCCCGGTACTGGAGAAGGTCGATTCGAAGAACCGCATAGCGACCCAACTACCGCCTCAAACTTAAATTGGTAAAATGGTGGAGGAGAGTGGATTCGAACCACTGAAAGCTGAGCTAACGGATTTACAGTCCGTCCCCTTTGGCCAACTCGGGAACTCCTCCGAAAAGTGCTTTCGCACTGGAGCTGATGGGAGGACTTGAACCCCTAACCTACTGATTACAAATCAGTTGCTCTACCAATTGAGCTACACCAGCACACATTGACAACTAATTAAGAGCTCATCTTTCAAAAACACATAAGGGAAAAACTTATGTAATGGCGACCTGGATCGGACTCGAACCGACGACCTCCAGCGTGACAGGCTGGCATTCTAACCAACTGAACTACCAGGCCAGGTTGGTGGGCGCAATAGGGCTCGAACCTATGACCCCCTGCTTGTAAGGCAGATGCTCTCCCAACTGAGCTATGCGCCCTTATATGGTGACCCCGCCGGGATTCGAACCCGGGTAACCGCCGTGAAAGGGCGGTGTCTTAACCGCTTGACCACGGGGCCATTTGGTAGCGGGAGCAGGATTTGAACCTACGACCTTCGGGTTATGAGCCCGACGAGCTACCAGACTGCTCCATCCCGCGATACATATTGCTGATGGACACATTATCCATAGTGGTGCCGAGGACCGGAATCGAACCGGTACGATCTCAACGACCGCAGGATTTTAAGTCCTGTGCGTCTGCCAGTTCCGCCACCCCGGCTTATGGCTCTCAGGGTGGGACTCGAACCCACAACCTACCGGTTAACAGCCGGTTGCTCCACCATTGAGCTACCTAAGAATACACAAGTGAATAAAGAAGAACTTACCGGCCAAGGGTCGATAAGCATCCTATTCAACATTTCAGAAGAAAAATCTTCTGCCCGGCAATTTCCTACTCTCCCAGGTCGTTACCAACCAAGTACCATCGGCGTTAAGAGGCTTAACTTCTGTGTTCGGCATGGGTACAGGTGTGTCCCTCTTGCTATCGTCACCGGACGAACCAAGTGC
>NZ_CALPBW010000024.1 GCF_943169845.1 Peptoniphilus rachelemmaiella | reverse complement strand
CGGAGCCGAAGCGTTTGTTTAATACGAGGGTGATTGCCGCCGTAAGGGTGGTCTTGCCGTGGTCGACGTGGCCGATGGTGCCGACGTTGACGTGGGGTTTGGTTCTTTCAAATTTTCCTTTTGCCATTGTATATCCTCCTTTAATTTGGATTTGACTTATTTATTTTTGCCGTTGAGTACTTCTTCGGACACGTTCTTGGGAACTTGTTCATAGTGATCGAATTGCATGGAGTAGTTGGCGCGACCTTGGGTGTTGGAACGCAAGCTGGTTGCGTAGCCGAACATTTCAGCCAAGGGGACGTAGCAGGTGACGATTTGGGCACCGGCTACCAGTTCCATCCCTTCCATTCGGCCACGGCGGGAGTTAATGTCGCCGATAACATCGCCCATGTATTCTTCGGGGGTTACGATTTCTACTTTCATGACCGGTTCGAGGAGCACGGGGTTTGCCTTGGATAAGGCGTCGCGCAGTGCCATGGAGCCGGCAATCTTAAATGCCATTTCCGAAGAGTCGACATCGTGGAAGGAGCCGTCGTAGAGGCTGACTTTGACGTCGAGGACTTCGTAACCGCCGAGAACACCGTTTTGCATGGCTTCTTCGATCCCTTGTTGGGTCGGCCCGATAAATTCCTTGGGAATGGCGCCACCGACGATGTTGTTTTCGAATTCAAAGCCTTTGCCCGGTTCGAGGGGTTCGACTTTGATCTTGGCGTGGCCGTATTGACCGCGACCACCGGATTGACGTACGAATTTGCCTTCGCCTTCGGCGGATCCGAGGATGCCTTCGCGATAGGATACTTTCGGGTTACCGATGTTTGCTTCGACTTTAAATTCGCGGAGCAAGCGGTCGACGATAATATCCAAGTGCAATTCGCCCATGCCGGCGATAATGGTTTGACCGGTTTCTTCGTCGGTGTAGGTTCTGAAGGTGGGGTCTTCTTCGGCGAGCTTTTGCAGACCGATGGACATTTTGTCTTGAGACGCCTTGGTCTTCGGTTCGATGGCGACGGAGATAACGGGTTCCGGGAATTCCATGTTTTCCAAAATGATGAGGTCATCTTCGGCACAGAGGGTGTCCCCGGTGGATGTGTCTTTTAAACCGACGGCAGCGGCGATTTCGCCGGCGTAGATTTCTTCGACTTCTTCACGCTTGTTGGCGTGCATTAAAAGGATACGACCGACGCGTTCTCTCTTGCCCTTACTGGAGTTGTAGACGTAGCTACCGGCCTTTAAGGTACCGGAGTAGACGCGGAAGTAGGAAAGTTTCCCTACGTAGGGGTCGGTAACGATCTTAAATGCCAATGCGGAGAAGGGTTCTTCGTCGCTTGCGTGACGATCTTCTTCTTCGTCCGTATCGGGATCCACGCCGACGATGGCGGGGATGTCTACCGGCGAGGGCAGGTAGTCGATGATGGCATCGAGCAGGAGTTGTACCCCTTTGTTTTTGTAAGAGGAACCGCAGGTAACGGGGGTCATGGCCACGTCTAAGGTTCCCTTACGGATGGCGCGTTTAATGTCTTCTTGGGTGACTTCTTCGCCTTCCAAGTAGGCCATCATTAAGTCTTCGTCGAATTCGGAGACTTTTTCGATCATGTTTTCGCGCCATTCTTCGGCTTGTGCCTTGTATTCTTCCGGCACTTCCGTGATTTCGATTTCGGTACCCATGTCATCTTTGTAGATTTCAGCTTCCATGGTGACCAAGTCGATCATGCCGATGAAGCTTTCTTCGGCGCCCATGGGAATTTGAATCGGAACGGGATTACCGTGTAATTTGTCTTCGATGGTTTTTACCGAGCGGAAGAAGTCGGCACCGGTAACGTCCATTTTGTTGATGTGCGCGATTCGGGGGACGTGGTAACGGTCAGCTTGACGCCATACGGTTTCCGATTGCGGTTCTACCCCGCTCTTCGCATCGAAGAGGGAAACGGCACCGTCAAGGACGCGCAGGGAACGTTCAACTTCTACGGTGAAGTCAACGTGGCCCGGTGTGTCGATGATGTTCAGGCGATAGCCTTTCCAGTGCGCGGTGGTAGCAGCCGAGGTGATCGTGATCCCACGTTCTTGCTCTTGCTCCATCCAGTCCATTTGGGCGCCACCGTCGTGGGTTTCCCCGATCTTGTGGATCCGACCGGTGTAATACAAAATCCGTTCGGTCGTCGTCGTTTTACCGGCGTCGATGTGCGCCATAATTCCGATATTGCGTACTTTATTAAGCGGCACTTCTCTAGCCACGTAATTTCCCCTTTCTTACCATCTGAAATGAGCAAAAGCTTTGTTGGCTTCTGCCGCACGATGCATTTCGTCCTTACGCTTCACTGCGCCGCCCAGGTCGTTGGATGCATCCAAGATTTCTTTGGATAAGCGTTCGACCATGGTTTTTTCGCCGCGCTCTCTGGCGTAGCGAACGATCCAGCGAAGACCCAAGGTTTGACGTCTTTCGGGACGTACTTCCAAGGGGACTTGATAGTTGGCACCACCGATACGGCGTGCTTTGACTTCCAAAACCGGCATGGCGTTGTTTAACGCTTTGTAGAATACTTCTAAGGGTTCTTCACCGGTTGCTTCTTTTACGGCTTCCAATGCGCCGTAGACGATTCGTTGGGCTGTGCCGCGCTTGCCGTCTAACATGACGTTGTTGATTAATTTTGTAATGACAACGTCGCCGTAAACGGGATCGGGCATGACCTCTCTTTTAGGAATATGTCCTTTTCTTGGCATTCTCTTCCCTCCTTAACTATGTGGTTGAGAAAAATCAACGGTACTCGACTGATGTCGTGTGCCAAGAGCATCTATTGAAAAGATTGTGCTCTTTGATTAGTTACTTTTCGGTTTCTTTGCACCATATTTGGAACGCGCTTGTCTTCTTCCGTCGACGCCTGCCGTATCCAAGGTTCCCCGAACGACGTGGTAACGCACACCGGGAAGGTCCTTAACACGACCGCCACGAACTAAGACGACACTGTGTTCTTGCAAGTTATGGCCAATTCCGGGAATGTATGCCATGACTTCGTAGCCGTTGGAAAGACGAACACGGGCAACTTTACGGAGCGCGGAGTTCGGTTTCTTCGGCGTTACAGTACGAACCGCGACGCAAACGCCTCTTTTTTGAGGGGAGTTGACGACGGTTTGTTCTTTTTGTAAGGAATCGTAGTTGAATCCTAAAGCCGGCGATTTCGACTTCGTTTCGGATCTTTTTCTACCCTTCTTTACAAGTTGGTTAATTGTAGGCACTTAGTGCACCTCCTTTAATAATTGGGATTTTCTTACAGCACAAATCGATTTTCAATCATGAAAAACTACCCGTTGAGCGGGTAGTTTCTGATGCGGTCGATTTACACTCTGGTAGTGTACCATCTTTTCGTTCAGTTTTCAAGCATTTTGCGGGATTTATCCCTTCTTACGCCCGGATTTCTTTTAAAAAACCCGGCTCCGTCGCATAAAGGCGTTGAGCCACCCAAGCGATGGGCACGGCCTTCACTAAATCGAAGGGCACAAAGGCGATCATGGTTTTAAAAGCGGCGGCGAAACTTTCGCTGTTGGCGTACAAGCTAATCAAGCCGGAGAAATTAATCAGCAAGGCCCCGAAGAGGACAAAGACCAAAAGGAACGTAAGGTAACCGTGGCTTTTTACTTTTTCCAAAGCCAGGCCTATAAGGAAAGGTGAAAGCAAGTAGCCGATAAAGTAGGAACCGGTGATGCCGAAAAAGACGGCGACGCCGCTGCGACCGCCGGGCAGAACCGGAAGACCGATGGCGATGCAGAGCAAGAAGACGAAGACGGTTAAGGTGCCGTTTTTCTTTCCCAGGACGGCCCCGGCCAGGGCGCAAACCATATTTTGCAGCACGACGGGCACGCCGACGGGGGTGGGAATCACCAACAGGCCGCTTAAAATAATCACGGCGAGATACAGGGCCATGGTTGTCAGTTGTTTTGTTTTCACGTTTAAACCTCCATTTACAATACTATTGTAAATTATGCAGCTTTACGTTTCTCTTGTCAATAGAAAAAACTCCGCCGAAGCGGAGTTTCTTTTCTCTATCAGGCCTTCATGCCTTCCAGCAGATCTAATTCTTCTTTTCGCTTGTCTTCTTCTTCCCAGTAGACCGTGCCGTTTTGGCGGACGCCGGTCCCTGCGGGAATCAATTGACCGATGATGATGTTTTCTTTTAAGCCTTTCAGGTAATCTTGTTTTCCTTCGATGGCTGCATCGGTTAAGACGCGGGTGGTTTCCTGGAAGGATGCGGCGGAAAGGAAAGAATCCGTGGCCAAGGATGCCTTGGTGATCCCCAACAAGGTGGGAATGGCCGTGGCTTCTTTGAGGCCTTCCGCCTTCGCTTTTTCATTGGCGTGTTCGAATTCCTTCTTGCTCACCATGCTGCCGGGGAGCAGGCTCGTGTCGCCGGCTTCGTCGACGCGCACTTTGGACATCATTTGTTTGACGATGACTTCAATGTGCTTGTCGTCGATGTCTACCCCTTGGAGACGGTAGACCCGTTGAACTTCTTTGACGATGTATTCCTGTACGCCCATGACGCCCTTGACGCGAAGAAGGTCTTGAGGATAGACGGACCCTTGGGTGAGTTCGTCGCCTATTTCGACACGGTCGCCGGGTTTTACCTTGACGCGAGCGCCGTATACCACCGTATAGGCTTCGGAATTGCCGTCGTCGTCTGTAATGACGATTTCACGTTTTTTCGCCGTTTCACGAATGTCCACCGTCCCGCTGATTTCAGCAATAATGGCGAGACCTTTGGGCTTACGCACTTCGAAAAGTTCTTCGACACGGGGCAAACCTTGGGTAATATCCGCTGCCGCTGCAACACCGCCTGTGTGGAAGGTACGCATGGTCAGCTGGGTACCGGGCTCGCCGATGGATTGGGCGGCGATGACACCGACGGCTTCGCCGATACCGACCGGGCGACCCGTTGCCATGTTTTCGCCGTAACACTTGGCGCAGACGCCGTCTTCGGAGTGGCAGCCCAAGACGGAACGAATCTTCACTTCTTCGATGCCTGCGGCGACAATGGCATCGGCTTCATTGGATCCGATCATTTCGCCGCCCTTGGCCAGAAGTTCGCCGGTTTCGGGATGGAAAATATCTTCGTATGCCGTACGACCTTCGATACGATCGTGTAATTCTTCGATCATTTCGCGGCCGTCTTTAAAGGACTTGGCCACGATGTAGCTGTCGGTGCCGCAGTCTTCTTCCGTAACCGTCACTTGTTGCGAAACATCGACCAAACGACGGGTCAGGTAGCCGGAGTCGGCGGTACGCAGTGCCGTATCGGCCAAGCCTTTCCGCGAACCGTGAGTGGACATGAAGAATTCCAATACATCCAGGCCTTCGCGGAAGTTTGAGGTAATGGGGACTTCGATGGTGCGCCCCGAAGGCGAAGCCATGAGCCCGCGCATGCCGGCCAATTGACGAATTTGGTTCTTGGAACCACGAGCCCCGGAATCGGCAAAGATGAAGATATTGTTCAATTCGCCGAAGCCTTCCATAACTTTGTCCGTTAAGTGATCCGTGGCTTCGTTCCAAATATCGATAACGTGTTCATAGCGCTCTTCGTCGCTGATGAGCCCTTTTCTGTAGGCTTTTTCGTATTTTTCCACGTCTAAATCCGCTTGATGGAGAATTTCCGGTTTTTCCTTGGGAATTTCAACGTCGCCCATGGAAATGGACATGGCACCTACAGTGGAGTAGTGGTAGCCCAAGCTCTTCACTTCGTCGAGGAAGGCCGCCGTTTCCAGATTGTCGTGGAGTTTGTAGCAGCGATCGATGATTTTTCCTAAGAGCTTTTTGTCGATGACGCGGTCGATTTCAAGGCCGTAAGGATCTTTTTCACGGTCCACAAAACCCAAGTCTTGGGGAATGGCCCGATTGATCAAGAAGCGACCCACGGTGCTTTCCACAATTTTGCCGCGCTTGTCGTCTGCGTCTTTAAAGCGGCGGACCTTCACGTGGGAGTGGAGGTGCACCCAACCGCAGGCGTAGGCGTGCATCATTTCTTTTTCGTCGACAAAGGTCATGCCGTCGCCCTTGACGTGGCCTTTTCTATCTAAGGTCAGGTAGTACATCCCGAGAACCATGTCTTGGGACGGGGTGGTAATGGGCTTGCCGTCTTTCAGCGCCAAAATGTTGTTGGTGGAGAGCATTAAGAGGCGAGCTTCCGCCTGTGCTTCCGCCGAGAGGGGCAAGTGAACCGCCATTTGGTCCCCGTCGAAGTCGGCGTTGTAGGCCGTACAGGCGAGGGGGTGCAGCTTAATGGCTTTGCCTTCCACCAAGACCGGTTCGAAGGCTTGAATCCCTAAACGGTGCAGGGTAGGCGCGCGGTTTAAGAGCACCGGATGGTCTTTTATAACCTCTTCCAGTACATCCCATACTTCAGGGCGCACCCTTTCCACCATGCGCTTCGCGCTTTTGATGTTGTGAGCCAGTTCCCTGTCGACCAATTCCCGCATAACGAAGGGCTTAAAGAGCTCAAGCGCCATGTTCTTCGGCAGACCGCATTGATAGAATTTCAAAGACGGGCCGACGACGATAACGGAACGACCGGAGTAGTCGACACGCTTACCCAGCAGGTTTTGACGGAAACGCCCTTGCTTACCCTTGAGCATTTCGGAAAGGCTCTTTAAGGGGCGGTTGCCGGCGCCGGTGACGGGGCGGCCGCGGCGGCCGTTGTCGATTAAGGCGTCGACGGATTCTTGAAGCATCCGCTTTTCGTTCCTGACGATAATTTCCGGTGCGCCGATGTCCATGAGTTTTCTCAGACGATTGTTCCGGTTAATGACTCGGCGATACAAATCGTTTAAGTCACTGGTGGCGAAGCGGCCGCCGTCTAATTGCACCATGGGGCGCAGCTCCGGCGGAATGACGGGGATGCAATCGAGGATCATCCACTCGCATTTGTTGCCCGAGTTTCTGAAGGCTTCGATGACTTCCAAACGGCGGGTAATGCGCACCCGCTTTTGGCCCGTGGCATCGTCCAGCTGATCCCTTAAATCCTTGGAGATCGCGTCTAAATCCGTCTTGCGTAAAAGGTCGCGAATGGCTTCCGCACCCATTTTCGCTTCGAATTTGTCGCCGTATTCCCGCTTAAACTCGCGGTATTCCGTTTCGGAGAGGAGTTGTTTTTCGTATAAATCCGGCACCCCTTCGTCGACGCGGGTGACGATGTAGGATGCGAAGTAAAGGACTTTTTCCAGCGCCCGGGGGCTAATGTCCATGACAAGGCCCATGCGGGAGGGAATGCCCTTAAAATACCAAATGTGGGAGACCGGCGCAGCCAATTCGATGTGGCCCATGCGCTCTCTGCGCACCTTGGATTTGGTGACTTCCACGCCGCATTTTTCGCAGACTACGCCTTTGTAGCGCAGGCGCTTGTATTTTCCGCAGGAACACTCCCAGTCTTTCGTGGGCCCGAAGATCTTTTCGCAGAAGAGACCTTCTTTTTCAGGCTTCAGTGTTCTGTAGTTAATGGTTTCCGGCTTTTTGACTTCCCCGTAAGACCATGATCTGATTTTTTCCGAGGATGCTAAGCCGATTTTGATGGAATGAAATAATTCGTTTCTGCTCAAGGAGCAAGACTCCTTTCTTTAGAGTACCTTCAACTGCCGAAGAGACTTATTCCTCTTCTTCGTCTTGTGTAAAACCTGTCGGAATCGCATCGCCGGAAATTCTGCGAATGCCTGCCAAGGCATCCACGGTGGATTTTCCTTCGATGAGCTCCCCTGCATCTTCTCCGTCTATTTTTCCGTCCATGGAATCCAAGTGATTGAGATCGTCGTCATCGGTACTCAGATCCACTTCGTTTTCGTTTTCGTCCAGTACTTGTATTTCAAGAGCCAGTGCTTCCAACTCTTTAATAAGAACCTTAAAGGATTCGGGAATCCCCGGTTGAGGAATATTTTCGCCCTTGACGATGGCTTCGTAGGTCTTGACCCGGCCGACGATGTCGTCGGATTTTACCGTGAGCATTTCCTGCAAGGTGTGGCTTGCCCCATAGGCTTCCAGTGCCCACACTTCCATTTCCCCGAAACGTTGACCGCCGAATTGCGCCCGACCGCCCAAAGGTTGTTGCGTAACCAGGGAGTAGGGGCCGGTGGAGCGGGAGTGAATCTTTTCATCGACCAAGTGGTGAAGTTTGAGCATGTACATATAGCCTACTGTGACCGGGTGATCGAAGTCTTCCCCGGTGCGGCCGTCTCTGAGTTGCACCTTGCCGTCGGCGGAGTAGCCGGCTTTTTCCAAGGTATCAAAAATATCCTGTTCGTTGGCGCCGTCGAATACGGGGGTGGCCACGTGCCAGCCCAGTTTCTTGGCGGCGAGGCCCAAGTGGACTTCCAATACTTGCCCCAAGTTCATCCGAGAGGGAACGCCCAGGGGATTCAATACGATTTGAATGGGGCGTCCGTCGGGCATGTAAGGCATATCTTCCTTGGGAAGGACGCGGGAGATAACCCCCTTGTTTCCGTGGCGACCACACATTTTATCGCCCACTTGAATCTTCCGCTTCGTGGCGATAAAAACGCGGACCATTTCGTTGACGCCCGGTTGCAGCTCGTCGCCGTCGGCGCGGTTGAAGACCTTCACGTCGACGACGATGCCCGCTTCCCCGTGGGGCAGGCGCAGGGAGGTATCCCGCACTTCACGGGCCTTTTCGCCGAAAATGGCGCGCAAAAGGCGCTCTTCTGCGGAAAGTTCCGTTTCGCCCTTCGGCGTTACCTTGCCGACGAGAATGTCGCCGGGGTTCACTTCCGCGCCGACGCGAATAATTCCACGCTCATCTAAGTCCTTGAGCATGTCGTCGCTGACATTGGAAATGTCGCGGGTGATTTCTTCCGGCCCTAATTTCGTGTCGCGGGCTTCGGCTTCGTATTCTTCAATGTGCAGAGAGGTTAAGACGTCGTCGATGACCAGCTCTTCATTAATGAGCATGGCGTCTTCGTAGTTGTAACCTTCCCAGTTCATAAAGGCGATTAAGATGTTTTTGCCCAAGGCCATTTCCCCTAAATCCGTGGAGGGGCCGTCGGCGATGACTTCGCCGCGTTTTACCTTTTGGCCTTCGTTTACGATGGGCCGTTGGTTAATGGTGGTGCCTTGGTTGGCCTTTTCGAATTTGTGGAGGCGGAAGGTAATGTCTTCCTTGCCCCCTTCCGGCGTGAGGACGATTTGGTTGCTGGATACCTTCTTAATGGTGCCGTCTTCCGTGGCGATGACGCAGACGCCGGAGTCGCGGGCAGCTTTGTATTCGATCCCCGTGGCGACAATGGGCGCTTCCGTTTTCAACAACGGTACGGCTTGACGCTGCATGTTCGAGCCCATGAGGGCGCGGTTGGCGTCGTCGTTTTCCAAGAAGGGAATCATGCTGGTGCCGACGGCGACGATTTGCTGCGGAGACACGTCCATGTAGCTGATGTCTTCTCGCTTGTAGACGTCGACGAGGCCGTCGATGCCTCGGGCGATAACCCGGTCGTTAATGAAGTGGCCGTTTTCGTCGACTTTTTCGTCGGCTTGGGCGATGATGTTTTCATCTTCCACGTCGGCGGTAATGTATTCGATTTCGTTCGTAACCAGGCCTTCGCCTTTGACTACCTTTCTGTAAGGCGCTTCAATGAAGCCGTATTCGTTAATACGGGCAAAGGTGGTAAGGGATGTAATCAAACCGATGTTGGGACCTTCCGGCGTCTCAATGGGGCACATACGTCCGTAGTGGGAGTTGTGCACGTCGCGGACTTCCATGCCGGCCCGGTCTCTTGACAGACCGCCGGGCCCCAAGGCGGAGAGACGACGCTTGTGGGTCAGCTCCGAAAGGGGGTTGTTTTGGTCCATAAATTGCGACAATTGAGAGGAACCGAAGAATTCTTTAATGGCCGCCGTCACCGGGCGGATATTGATTAAGGATTGAGGCGTGGCCGCATCGGGATCTTGAACGGCCATGCGTTCGCGAATCACGCGTTCCATGCGGGTTAAGCCGATTCTGAATTGGTTTTGCAGAAGCTCGCCCACGGAGCGAATCCGACGATTGCCCAAGTGGTCGATATCGTCGGTTTTGCCGATGCCGTAGAACAGATTGAATTCATAGTTTACGGCCGCCAAAATATCGTCTACCAAAATGTGCTTCGGAGACAATTCCTTATAATGAAGTTTAATCCGCGTAATGAGCTCTTCCCCTTCGTATGCTTCGAAGAGTTCTTTCAGGCGGGGCAGATAGATTTTTTCTCTGAAGCCCAGGGCTTTAAAGTCGATGTCCGTATCCAAGGCGGCGGGATCGACGAAATTGTTTCCGAGAAGGACAATCTTCATCTTTTCACCCAGGGCATTGGGATCGTCGACGAGAATTTCCACTCGGTTAATCCCCGCATTTTCAATGGCGATGGCTTCCTCGCGGCTCACCCTTTCGCCGGCGGTACCCATGACTTCGCCGGTTTCCCCGTCGATGACATCTTCCGCCAAAATTTGATTTTGCAGCCGTTCCCGAAGGGCCAGCTTCTTGTTGAATTTGTAGCGGCCCACTTTCGCCATGTCGTAGCGACGGGCATCGAAAAACATATTTTCAAAGAGAGATTGGGCACTTTCCACCGTAGGCGGTTCGCCGGGGCGGAGCTTTTTGTAAATCTCCAGAAGGGCTTCCTGTTTGTTGCTGGTTTGGTCCTTTTCAAAGACCTTCAAGAGCTCTTCCGTCTCACCCATAAGGTTTGTGATTTCCAAATTGCTTTCCACGCCGATGGCCCGAAGTAAGATCGTAATGGGGATCTTCCGCGTGCGATCGATACGCACATTGACCACGCCTTGGGCGTCGGTTTCAAATTCCAGCCAAGCACCGCGATTGGGAATCAAGGTGGAGGAGAATAATTGCTTGCCCGTCTTGTCGAATTCCACTTTATAGTAAGCCCCGGGGGAGCGAACCAATTGGCTGACCACGACACGTTCCGCCCCGTTAATGACGAAGGTGCCGGTGGCGCTCATTAAAGGCAAGTCGCCCATAAAGACTTCTTGTTCCTTGACTTCCCCGGTTTCCGTGTTGATCAGTCGAACCTTCACTTTTAAAGGTGCCGAATAATTGGTGTCCTTTTCCTTTGCTTCCTCGAAATCGTACTTTTTCTCATCGGATACATAGTAGTCGACAAATTCCAGTATTAAATTTCCCGCAAAGTCTTCGATGGGCGAAATATCCCGAAACACTTCTTTGAGACCTTCATCGATGAGCCACTTAAACGAATCCGTTTGGACGCCCAATAGATTCGGTATCTCCAACACATCATCGATTCTGGAATAACTCATTCTCTCCCGTTTGCCATATTGAACAGGATGTACCATTAAATTCCTCACCCCTTACAGTTCCTTCGAAAAACAAAAAATGTATGTGTAAGAATCTCTTCAAATTGAATCGTCAATAACTTACATATACATCATCTTTCGTAGCTGCGACCGTCTTTTCCATACATTTTTAGATTATTATGCAATTTATTATATTAACACGAGGCGCTTTAAATGGCAAGAGATTATTTCTTTTTTCCCACTAAAACTTTTCCGTCCACGGGAACGTAGCGGCTTCTTGCCACGAAGACGCGCCGAAGTTCTTTTCCACCCATGGAATAGACGGCGTAGGTGTTGTAAATCGATCCGTTCACTTGCTTTTGAATCATTTTCACCTCACCCGGTGCCAGGTCCGAAGTGTAGCTGATATCGTTGGCTGCCGGAAGGTCCCGCACCTTTTCAGGCACCAAGTCGATGGCGAAGGGCTTTTCTTTCGCGGGCCCGTAAATGGTGCAAAGCAGGGTGCCGCCCTTGGCCTTGGTTTCGATGTAGACGGGCTTGGTAAAGGGGTTGGCGAAGATAAAATCTTTGTAGCCGTCGCTTACGGCGCAATCCAGCCCCTCTTTTGCGTAGGGCACGGCCTTGGAGTGATTGAATTTCGTGATGACATTAAGCCCCGAGCGGGCCACGGCATTGTACATGGTGGTGGACACTTGGCAAACGCCGCCGCCAATGCCCTCGGTTTCCACGCCGTTTGACACGGTCTTGCCCTTGACGAAGCCGTGAGCCTCGGTAATGCCGCCGATGGTGGCGAGGAAAGAAAGTTTTTCCCCCGGCGCCAAGACGATGCGGCGGAAGTACCGGGCGCCGTTTTCCACATTGATCGTGCGGCTTTTGTCTGCGGGGTCATAGGTGGTGACGGCTTCGGCTAATTTCCCATCGATTCCCGCCAGCGCCTGTGCCTCGATGTCCGGAGCCACGGTTTTCGTACGGATCTCTACAGGCTTATCGATGCCGTGCGATAAATCCACAATAGCCCGGGCCGTATCCGGCACTTCCCCTTGATTGCCGGGGCGTATGACGACCTTCTCCCCTTCCGTTGCCACGGTGGCGGGCTTGGCCATGTCGTAGAGGACGCCGTTTAAGCTAGCGAGGCTCCGATTTAAGGTGGCCTCATCCACGACAAGGGGCGTATGCACCGGTTCTTTCTTCAATGCCTGTGCCATGCGGGAGAAGAAGTGGCGATTTTTGCTTTCTTTCAACGCATCTTTCGCCACCTGTTTTTCGTTCATGGAGAGCCCCAGTTGCTGCGAGGTCATGGTGGCGGATTTCTCCTTGTGGGTTAAGACCACGTCGGCGGAGAGAAAATCTTCCTTGTATTTGTTTATCTTTTTCTCCGCACCCTTCACCGTTAAAAAGCCCAGAGACTTGCCGCAATAATTGGTTCCGGGACTGATGATGCCGAAGGTGGGCAAAAGGCCGAGAAAAATAAAATAGATTAAAAGGGCGCCAACCGCCGTGGCGGCCATGCGTCGTCGCTTCATGCGTTTAAGTTGGCGTCGCTTTTTTCGGCGGAAGTGCAAATACTTTTGTTCCATTAAGCAGATACTCCTTGCACGTAATGGCAGAGATCTTTCAGGTCGCATTCGTCGCAAAGGGGGCGCTGAGCCTTGCAGATGCGGCGGCCTAAAAAGATCAAGAGATGATGGCCCTTGCTCCAACAATCCTTCGGCCAAATGGCCATGAGTTGTTTTTCCGTGCCGTCGACATTTTTGCTTTCGGCGAGCCCCAGACGATTGGACACGCGAAAGACGTGGGTGTCCACGGCAATGGCGGGAATGCCCAGCACATTGGAAGCCACCACATTGGCGGTCTTTCGCCCGACACCGGGGAGGGTCATTAAGTCGTCGATGGTGGGAGGAATTTCGCTGCCCCAGCTTTCGATAATGATGCGGGAGGCGGCGAGAATATTCTTCGCCTTGTTCCGATAAACGCCGCAACTTTTGATGATGGTTTCCAGCTCTTCCTGAGACAAGGTCACCATTTTCTCCGGCGTATTGTGTTCTTGAAAGAGCACCTTGGTGACTTTATTCACCCGCACATCCGTACATTGGGCCGAAAGAATGGTGGCGATTAAAAGTTCGTAGGGCGTGGTGTAATCCAACTCCGCACGGGCGTCGGGAAACATTTTTTCCAAACGGTCGTACACTTGCAGTGCTTCTTTTTTTGTTAAACGCATTCTACTTCTTCCTCTCATTAAAATAGCGGCGAATGTAGGCGGCATTTTTTACCCACTGTTTTTTCCCTCGCCAGGATCCGCTGAGCCGACCGTAGCGTTTCTTAAAGGAACGGTTCGACTCCGCTTCCAATCCGTCGAGGCAAACAGCCTCGATGGGATCGGTGATTTCATAGACCGCCTCGATCCCCTTGTTCTTCGGGCAAACCATTTGGCACACATCGCAGCCGTAAAGCCAATCGGCCATGACCGCCCGCTCCCCTTCCGTGAGCTCGCCTCGTTTTTGGGTGATCCATGAGCGGCAGCGACCGGGATGCAAAATGCCCGTCATTTCGATGGCGCCTCCCGGGCAGGCGTCCACGCAGGCGCGGCAATCGCCGCAACTGCCAAGGGGCGTGCGAATTTCACCGCCTTCAATGGTTGTGAGCAACAGGCCGATGGCCACATAGCTTCCCAGGCGGTGGTGAATAAAGCTTCCGTTTCTTCCGATAAAGCCCTTGCCGGTGAGAAGGGCAAAGCCCCGCTCGTACAAAGGCCCGGTGTCCACCTGGCGGTAGTATTCTACCTCCGGATAGTTTTTCTCCAAATAGGCTTCCAAACGGGCCATTTTTTCATTTAAAATCACGTGGTAATCCGTGTCTCTTGAAAAACTCGCCAGCCTGCCGTAGCCTTTCATCGACTCCGGCTCCTGCTCTGCGAAAGGCACTTGTTCGAAGGCGACAAAAACGGATTTCGCCGAAGGGAGGCTTCCCGCGGGATCCAGGCGGGCATCGATATCTTCATGTTCAATGGGCAGCATCTCCCCCGCCGCTTTTCGCTTCATCAAAACAGAAGCCATGGCGTCTAATCGCGAGGCCGGCACCAGGGCTAAATCGTGAAATCCCAATTGCGCTTTGATTCGGTCTACTTCCATCCCAAGTCCTTTCCATTGTTGTATAATAATAGTATCACACTCTGACAAAGGAGATACTATGTTTCACCGAAAGCTTTTTGAAAAAGTCAAACCCTTTTTTATACGCGTCAGTCCCGGAAAATGGGATGTGGACCGCAGCTTAATCCTCATCGTCGCCGCCATTACCCTCATGGGCTTTGTGGCCCTCGCATCGGCCACCCTCTCTTACGGCAATCGCCCCTTTTTAATGAAGCAGGGCATCGCTACCCTTTTGGGCGTGGTCATCGCCGCCGGGCTCATGCTCCTGGATTACCGCATTTGGCGCACCTACTACCCCCTTCTCTACGGCCTCAGCGTCATTCTCTTGGCGGCTACCCTTCTCTTCGGCCACGGAGACACGACCTGGGGATCGAAAAGCTGGCTCGCCATCGGCCCCATTAATTTTCAACCGGCGGAATTCGTCAAGATCTTTCTCGTTATTTCCTTTGCCTTTTACTTAGAAAAGCACGGCGATAAAATCAACGAACCCAAGGAGCTTCTCAAGGCTTTGGCCTTTGCGGGCTTTCCCGTGGGCCTCATTATGCTTCAGCCGGACTTCGGCACGGCCATGGTCTTTTTATTTTTCATCGCCGTCATGTTGTTTTTCTCCGATTTGGATTGGAAATATATTTTCGGCGCCATGGGGGCGGGCTTTCTGTCATTGCCTATCTTATACGCCCGACTGGACGATTACCAGAAAGACCGTATTCTGAATTTTTTAAAGCCGGATGCCAACACTTCCGGCAGCGGCTATCAAGCCTACGAGGGCCGGGTGGCCATCGGCGACGGTCGCCTCTTCGGCCGCGGCCTCTTCCGGGGACCCCAAACTCAATTTAATTTCATCCCCACGAAGGAGACGGACTTTATTTTCCCCGTCCTCGTGGAGGAATTGGGCTTTCTCGGCGGCGCCCTCTTGCTCGCCCTCTACGCCCTTTTGTTTTATCGCCTACTGTCCTTGACCAAACTCGCCAAAGACAAAGGCGGCCGACTCATGGTCTTCGGCTTTTTAAGCGTTCTCTTCATTCACATCTGGGAAAATATGGGCATGACCTTGGGGCTCATGCCCGTTACCGGCATTCCCCTGCCCTTTGTTAGCTACGGCGGCACCTTTCAAATGGTGAACCTGGCCATGATCGGCCTTTGCTTAAGCGTACGCTACCACCGCTACGGCACCCACGGCGTGATTCACCTGCCGTCGTTTATGACCGCCATTGGCGATCGCATCGACGCTTTTCGCGATCGCCAATGGGAAGCGGAGCGCTTAAAGCGCTGGCGCTGATAAAACCGCACCACATCTTTTCGTTGCGACCAAAAGGGCTTATGGTATAATAACCCTGCTAAGGGGCCCTAGAAGGATGAAAAAAGGCTTCGGAGGGCTTTTATACAGAAAATCATCATCGAAGTTTGTTAAAACGTGGAAATGGCGGCCCGTTTCAGGTATAATATATTGTTGAGTAAACAAAGGAGGACACCAATGAACACCATTAAATTAAATTTAGAAAAACGTGAAGACTTAGGCTCCGCCGGCGCAAAGAAGGTCCGCGCCCAAGGCCTGGTTCCCGGCATCTTCTATGCGAAGGACGCTGAACCCGTTGCCGTCGCTGCAAAAGCCAATGAACTGCAAAAAGTTGTCGATGTAGCCGGTACTTCCGCTTTGGTCGATGTCAATGTTAACGGAGAAGATCACAAGATTCTCTTTAAGGAAATCCAACAACACCCCTACAAAAACCAATTGCTCCACTTCGATGCCTATGGCGTTAACTTGAAGGAAAAAATCAAGCTGTCCATTCCCGTCGTCTTGGAAGGACGCGACGACATTCGCGTACAACCCTCGGTCTTGTTGCAACTTCTCGAAGAAGTAGAAGTCGAATGTCTGCCGACCAACCTGCCTTCCGAAGGTGTGGCCAATGTCGCTGATATGCAAATAGGCGATACCTTAACCGTTGCCGACTTAGACGTAGCATCCATCGAAGACATCGAAGTCTTAACTGATTTGGAAGAAGCTGTCTGCGCACTGCAAGAACCTCGCGAAGAATCCGTTGAAGAAGAAGCAGAAGGCGCCGCCGATGCAGCTGATGTACCTACCGTAGGCGAAACTGAATCGGAAAAAGAAGCCGAAGAAGAATAAATTGGGCCGCTCAGGCGGTTCGTGAAAAGATAAGATCGGATAGCCGGTCTTATTTTTTTGTGCCTTTTTTCTGAAGCCATGAAAAAAGCGCCGACATCATCGGCGCAAGTCGTATTGTCTTTCTATTGAATTTGCGGAGTGTCCTTTTCAAAGTCCCATTTGTCTTTGGGATCGGCAAAGCGAACAAAGATCGAGAGAAGGGCGAACAGAGCCAGAAGCCCTTGATACCAGAGGAAGGGAATGATTTCCACCGGCGAGACCGCTGCCGCACCTAATTCCTTGGTGAGTCCGGCGGCAATAAGAATTTGTGCGCCGTAGGGAATGACCCCTTGCATGACGCAGGAGAAAGCATCGAGCAGGGAGGCCGAGCGTCTCGGATCCACCTTGAAGTCTTTCGAGATTTCTTTCGCCACGGGCCCGTCGATAATAATGGCCACCGTGTTGTTGGCCGTGGCGGCGTCGGTCACAAGGGTCAAGAGGGCGATGGAAATTTCCGCCGACTTCACGTCTTTGGCGAAGCTTCGAATCTTTTGAACCAGCCACTCAATGCCGCCGTTTTGCGAAACCATGTAAGACAGGCCGCCGGTTAACATGGACAGAAGGAAGATTTCGAACATGCCGCTGAAGCCGTCGAAAATATTTTGGGCGAAGGTCATCATGGTGAGGCCGCCGGTGGCGATGCCGATGACGCCGGAAAGCACGATGCCGCTTGCGAGAACCAAAAAGACATTCATGCCGGCCAATGCCGAAATCAAAACAAAGAGATAGGGAATAATCAAGACGAAGCTATAATTTAAATCGTCGAGGACCACTTGACCTGTGGGCTTTCCTACAAAGAGGAAGATGACGAAGGTAATAATTGCCGCGGGAAGGGCAATTTTTATGTTCGCCCGGAACTTGTCTTTCATGTCCACATTTTGCGTCCTGGTGGCGGCAATGGTGGTGTCGGAAATAACGGAGAGGTTATCGCCGAACATGGCGCCGCCGACCAACGCGCCGAGAACCAGGGCCAACGACAGATTCCCCTTTTGAGCGACGCCGACGGCAATGGGGCCTACGGCAGAAATTGTGCCGACGGAAGTTCCCGTGGAGAGGGAAATAAAACAGCTGATAAGAAAAATCCCGGCGGTAATGTATTGAACGGGAATCATGGACAGGGCGAAGTTGACCACGGAGTCCACGCCTCCGGAGGTTTTGGATACGGTGGCGAAGGCGCCGGCCAATATGTAGATCAAACACATAATGATAATGTTCTCATCGCCGCAGCCCCGCACAAAGGCATTAAATTTGTCGTCGACGGAGCCTTTAAACATGACAAAGGCGAGCACAATGGCCGGCAAGATGCACACCGGTGCCGCCACTTGATAAAAGGCCATTTCCACGCCCCTGGCATTTAAAATCATGCCGGTGGCCAAATAGACCAGTACGAAAAGAATAAAGGGCAAGAGCGCCGCCCCGTTGGCTTTTACTTTTAATTTGCCGTCTTCCATCATGTCCTCCTCATATGCTTCTGAATGAAAATATCATTGCGGATCCTACCCATTTTTCGAGAATGAAGGGTATATCGTATAAATTATTATAGTATCTCCGCCTGCATTTGTAAAGATTGACAGCGCACCGTCCGAGTGCAATAAAAAACCCCGCTCCGAAGAGCAGGGTTAAAATCAGTCGTAAAGCAGATGAGATACCCGCTTATACAAGGCCAGGGTCACCGCCGACACGATCAGCCCCTTCACCAGATTAAAGGGCACGATGCAATAAACCATCATATCCCACAGGGAGTTGACCCGCGGCGTGACGGCACGGCCCATGTTAATAATGGCTTCCATGGGCATAATCTTGCCGTAGAGAGGAAAAACCACGAAGTAATTGCTCAAGGTGGCCACGGCGGTCATGCCGATGACGCCGATTAAAAGGCCGACGACGGCGCCGCGGTAGGTTCTGCGCGCACAGTAAAATTTCGACGAGAGCCCGACAAACAGTGCGCCGACGATAAAATTCGACAACTCGCCGACGCCGCCGGTGGTGGTGCCGCGAACGAAAAAGGTGAGGATGCACTTCACCAGTTCAATGGTGATGCCCGCCACGGGACCCATGGCGAAGCCGCCGATTAAGGCCGGCATATCGGACAGGTCGATTTTTATAAAAGGCGGTGCAATAAAGGCCAAGGGCACTTCGATGTACATAAGTAAAAAGGCGATAACGGATAAGAGGGACAGACGCGTTAAATTTCTCGTGGAGTAGCGCGCCTTCGTCCGCTGGATTTGATTCATGGTTCCTCCTTGTGGGGCACAAAAAAAGCCCGCATCCCCGGGCACATAAACATGAAAAAAAAGATCTTCTTTCATCCGGACTGTCACCGTCGGTATTGGAATTGCACCAATTCAGTCTTTCGACACGTGGACTTTACCACCGATGAGGAATTTCACCTCGCCCTGAAGATTGATTTGTTTGATATATTTTTATTATACCACCTTTTCAAATAAATGAAAGGGGTTTTCAGAATTTCGGGACACAAAAAAAAGCCCCGAAGGGCTTTTTTCTCCTTAACGAACCGTGCTTATTTGCCGACGATCATTTCGGAAAGACGTAAGGGTTCGATGTATTCGTCCCCTTTGAAGACGCGCATGTTGCCACCGGAGACTTCGTCGATTAATACGACTTCTTCGCTGCCTTCTAAGCGGCCGAATTCCAATTTGATATCGTACATTTCGAGACCACGAGCCTTTAAGTCGTCGTAGATCACTTGAGAAATGGAGCGGGTAAGCTCTTTAATGCGGTCGTATTCCCCTTCTTTTAAAATGCCCAACAGTACCAGCGCATCTTCGTTGATGAGGGGGTCTTGGCGTGCATCGTCTTTTAAGGTGAATTCCACGTAGCGATTTAAAACGTCGCCGTCTTTGGCATATTTGCCGTAGCGACGAATAAAGCTACCCGTAGCCTTAAAGCGGCAGATCACTTCCAAGCCCTTGCCGAATACTTTGGCAGGCTTAATTTCCATGAGACGATTGTCTACATCGGCGGAAATGTAGTGTGTGGGGATTTTATCTGCTTCGAATTTTTCAAAAAAGTATTTGCTCATGGCAATGCATGCGCGGCCGGAACCTTCGATGGAAAGGCCTACTTGGTTTTCACCGGGATCGAAGACGCCGTCTTTGCCCGTCACGTCGTCTTTGAAGTAGAAATAGGTCTTGCCGTTTTCTTGTCGAATGTCTTTCGTCTTTCCTTCGTAAATGGTTTTCAAAATAGCCTCCTGTCATACAAGCAAATCGTACAACTTATTTTACAACAAATGGCCGCGGGAAAACAGATCCTTAGGCAAATTTTCCTCGGATTTTCACGAAAATTTTTCCGCAAAAAAAGCGCCCGTAGGCGCTTCAATTAAATGGCGTGTTTATTTGAGTTGTAAACAATAACAGGCATGCCTTCAAAGGCATTTTCGTAAAAGGTCGGCGCCTTGGAGGACGGTGTGTTGACACAGCCGTGGCTGCCTCCGCCTAAATAAATTCTGCCGCCGTAGCTGCCCCGCCAATTGGAATCGTGAATGCCGCAGCCCGTCCAGTTAAAGGGCATCCAGTACTTGACGTAGCTCTTCCATGTATCCCCGGTAAGGTAGCGGTTGCGTTCTTTCGACCAAATTTCGTGGGTACCGGTGGGCGTGCCGTTGCCGGCGTAGGGATTGCCTGTAACTACCGGCGAATCGATGACGAGATTGCCGTCTTTATAAAGCCACATATGTTGACGGGCAATGTCGATTTCGATGTAGCTGTTGCCGATGTCGTTGACATTTCGACTCACGGCTTTTCTCTTATACACCGGCTCCATGCTTTGAACTTTTTTGTCATTCAACGCCGTCATGAGCTGTTCGCGGGTCTTGGGCTGATCGATTTGCCAGCCGTAAATTCCACCCTGAATGCGCATCATGGCACCGCCGGTGGCTTGAAAATCTCGCGTCCCTTTAAAGGTGTCGTATTTTTTACCCAGCTCCGCCACATAGGCTTTTACCTTTTCTTCATCCGGCTCCAAACTGCCGTCTTCGGCGGATTTGTAAAGATTAATTAAGTTTTGTCCCGCCAACACTTCTTCCCTGTCGGAGAAAGTGTAGGTCAATTTGTATCCTTCGATGGTATTTAAACTGGCCACGTGTTTTTTCATGTGGTCGAGGTCTTCCGCCGGCACGGGCTTCAGGTAGAGATCCGCCTTCTTCGCGTCTAATTTTTTGTCCTGTTTGTGCATGGACTTTAATACCGCCGCTTTGAGTTTCAGCCCGTCTAAGCGGGTGCCTTCTTTGGCATCGGCGATAGTGTAGCCCTTGCCTTCCTCGTAAGCGATGGTCTGCGGCGTGGGATCGGTGATGTCTTTATCCGCCACCATGTGCATGTATGCCAATGCATTTTCCAGCTTCGCATCGTCGTAGGTAATGGTGGTGTTTACCTTATAATCCTTTTTCATAAAGGCGTAAACGGGCCATGCCCAGGGGCTGTACTCTTTCATTTTAAAATCGGGCATGGTTTCTTTGTAATCGATGGCCGATGCTTTAATGGTGTCGGCCTTGTCGTCTTTGCCTACCACGGTTAAGGCATAGTCTTTCCAAGAGGCTTTAAAATTTTCCCTCAAGTCCGCCCGCGGTTGAAGGGATATGTCGGCGCCGTTAACCGATGTATTAGGCATATAGACTTGTGTAAAGGCCAGGGCACCGATTAGATAGACGACGGCCAAGATGCCGAGAATAATGGCCGCGATTTTTCCGATTCTATTACTCAAGATCCTTCTCCTTTTCTTTTAGTCGCTCTAATAGTGTATCATAAATTTTTCACGGTTCAAGGTGATTTTTCTCTTTCTCTTCGCGAAAATGTGGTGTAATCTAACTATAGGAACCTTTCTGGAAAATGAGGAGAATATTATGGATAAAACGCCCCGAACCATTCAATCACTTGCCCGGGCCTTTGCTATTTTAGATTGCTTCGATGCCGTGCATCCGAAGTTAAGCTTGTCGGAAATTTCTAAATTAGTTAAATTAAATGTGAATACTACCCGCGGCCTGGTCAATACTTTGGTTCATTTTCAATACTTAAGTCGCGACGAAGCGGAAAATGACTACCACTTGGGCCTGGCCTTTGTGCCCAAGGCCAATCTCGTGGAGGATCAATACTTATTCCACGTGAAAAATAAAATCCGGCCCATGCTTCGCGTTTGGGCCAATGCCTTTGAGTTAAGCGCGCGATTAAATATGGTGGAAGACGGCCAGCTCTTAACGGTATTTACGGAGGTGCCGGACACCACCCGCTACTTGATCCTCACCCGTTCCCGCACGCCCTTTCCCCTTCACGCCACGGCATCCGGGAAGGCCTACCTGGCCAGCTTGCCGGAGTCGGTGGTGGACAAATACATTAAGGACACGCGCCTGGTGGCCTACACGGAGAAGACCATTACGAAAGATTCCGTATTGAAACACGAAATGCAGTCCACGCGGAAGCGGGGTTACGCCCTGGAAATCGGCGAAATCAACGACGGTCTGGGCTCCATCGCCGTTCCCCTTTTCGACAAACGAGGGGAATGCATCGGCACCATTTCCCTGTCCGGCGCCAACGAAGAAATTATAGAGAATGAACTGCAGGCTTTCGCTTCGGTGCAGGCTTTTCTCGACGAATTAAATCCTTTGTGGTAGCAATAAACATCCCCCGGCGTAGCCGGGGGTTTTCCTTTTTCGGCCCAAAGGGCCTGCATTACTAGCTGCGCCTGAAGGGCGTCGGTGGTCTGCCCGTGCTAACGTTACTCGGCTACCCCTTAAAGGGGTTCGTCGTGTCAAAGGTTAGTTGCTCACTTATTTGATCCTCTTTCAACTGGTTTTGTATATACTCTTGAATCTTTTTAGCGTTTTTTCCCGCTGTATCGACGTAATAGCCTCGGCACCAAAACTGCCTTCCCCTATATTTAAATTTCATGTCTCCCCATCGTTCATAGATCATGATACTGCTCTTACCTTTTAGAAAGCCCATGAATG
>NZ_CALPBW010000023.1 GCF_943169845.1 Peptoniphilus rachelemmaiella | reverse complement strand
CGCTCGTTTCGTAGCGTGTGATGGCTTCTAACTTAAACTCTACACTGTACGCACGATTATTTCTAGAGCGCATTAAGCCTTCATCGCCAAATTGTTTGTAATTGTTCACCCAGCGTCTGATCAACGAAGAGCTAATTTGGTATTCCTTAGCCAGGATTCTATAACCTGCTTTTTCGTCCAAGTATTCCTCAACAATTTTTCTCTTCAATTCATAACTATATTTTGCCATTAAAAGACCCCCAAAGGTTGGATTTCTTGGTCCAACTTTTGGGGGTCAGTGCAGATAGCGACAGAGATTCTTTTTTGTTGCGTAAAATCAGGCTTTGTCCCCGAGAAAATGGTCTTTCGCAAACTCCATGTCCTGTACCAATTCCATGGTGCCGAGGTAGTTGCCGGCCCTGTCCCGCACGGCCATGTATCGAACCAGCATGGTACGCCCTTCTTTTTCCATCCATACTTCCACAGAATCGCGACGACCGTGTCTGAAATCATCGATGATCTGACGGACCATGGGCTCGATTTTCGGCGGATGACACGAGAACACCTCGCGGTTCAGTGCCATAAGGGGGCGTTTGAATACCTTCGGCCCTTCGTCAAAGAAGCGGTTGATATTCTCTGCATCGACAAAGGTGATCTCCATGGGGATCGTGTTTAAAAGGGCTGTCAACTCGTCGATTTTCAACCGACCCCCCGGCATGACGATCTCCCCTTCCCGACCGACCGCCACCGCTTGCGCCATAGTTTCGGCCTCTTCCCACGTCTTTTGTTCTACGCCGAAGCAGATCGCATAATCTTTGGCATCCCGATAAATGCCGTACCATTCCTCTTGCGTAAAATTAACCGCACAGATGGGAAAGAGAATGTTCTGTTCCTTATAAATCATCTCCTCCGCACGAGTAAGCAGGTTATCCAAGCGGGCATTCCATGCTTCGCCATGTTCTTTTTCCTTCATAAGGGAAGCGAGGCCGTCGCGAATTTCATCGTCGACCGTCCACATGACATCGGAAGGACCGGAGATTTCGTAATGAACCTTGAGCAGCGGGTAGAGCAGATCGCCTTTCTTGGCGTAATGAATCGAAAGCTCGCGAATTTTTGGAAGGAGCGATTCATCTCTGTGCTCTTTAAATTCAGCTAGCAGCGCCGACAAGGCGTCGTTTTCTTTCTTGAAGGTGTACAGGGGATGCCCCGTGATGGCTTCCAGGGCCGCCGTCTTCGCCTTCTTTTCTTGCTTAACCGCCTGCGCCTTTTTTCTTATGGCCGATGCCTCCACTTCCCTTTCGGCATTGGCGATTTTTTCTTCCGTGGTGGAACCGTGGAACAAAGCCGAGTGCACGTCACACAAGCGCTGCACCTCGCTGAGGGGCGTGCCTTCTTTCAAAAGCGCCTGCTCCGCCTCCATAATCTCGGATGCTTCCACTTCCCCGAACGCGCGAACGAAATCCGCCCGCACATCTTCCAAGGCTTCTCCGTCGCCGAGCCTTTTCAGATACGCCTTCAATTGTTCCCTGCGGTCCGCAGAAGGATGGCTTGTTTTCTCTTCCTGCCCCTGCGTCGTCGTAACCGAAGCCATATCCGGCATATCGCCCACGGGCTCAAAGCCATGGCGCATCAGCGTGGTCACCACATCGATCATGGAGATGTTCTTCATCTTCGCGCCCTTCGGGATGGTCATCATTTTGCCCACGGAATACAGCATGGCCTTTTTTGTAATTTCAGTAAACCCGAGTCCCGCCATAATATCGACCAGTTCCGGGTATTCCTGTGTCAGTTCGAAGACCGTTTTATTTAAATCAAGCTTCTTTGTCATATCGATAACTCCTTTCATTTCTCTTTTTCTTAATCATAAACGCAAACAGATCCAAAGTATGTTGTTTCAGCAACGTTTTTGGTGATCTGGGATTGATTTTTCGTCCAATTTCGGAAACAGTGCACGAAATCTTTCCACGCCTTTCTATCTTCCACATAAAATATGGCTTCTACGGTTATTAAAACCCCAAAAGCTATTGCTGCTACAATTTTTTAGCCTTAACTCAATTTTTCAAGACGATTGACCATCTTACAATGATTCAAGTTGCTCGTCCTGATTCCGTTTCACGTAGATCACGGAAGTATCTGTATTTCTTTCTTTTGCTCATCAATTAAAAAGATGATACTTGGGTCCCATTCATCCGTTGAAGTGCTTCGCTCTTTCATCCTCTATGAATCTTAAAGCAGACTGGCGACAGTATCGCCGTGTCGAGTTTCGTCCTTTCTCACGCTTTCAATCACGGGAAATTTTTCCACAACCGGCGCGTAGTTTTCGGCGGCAGCGTATTCTCCCTTTGCGATAAGCGGGTAGAGCCTCTTTTTTCCGATTATCTTATAAAGGATGGGCATGAGGATGGCCAAGGTTTTCTTTGGCTTTAAATTTTCGTTTGTAAGTCCGTGAAACACGGCCGCGTGGTGACCTTCTTCTGCAGCCAGCTTTCGAAAGGTGTCTGCGTCCTTTGTATCTTTCACTACCTCTGCAAGGGCTTGATACATAAGGACCGCATCCAATTCTCCTTGCTGGGATTTTAATAATATTTTTCTATCGTTGTCGCTTCTGTTCATTTCATTTTCCTTTCAATCACATGGATTTGTACCTACTCTAAAAGATACCCTCTTCCTTCATTATTAATATCAACTATCGAAACGTGAATAAGATCCGATGCTACTTTATATCCATCGCTCATTCGGCGTAGAAAATGGCCTTAAAGATTTAAACTCTTAAAGGCCATCCTTTTTCACGCTTCATTTACTATTGATTTTATTTTCTTTGTTCCTCAATTTTACCGATTGCAGGCAGGAATCTGATTTTAATATCTCGAAAAATTCATCGATGTCGTAATTTTTATGAAAAGTTAACGTGGCTTCAATGATTGTTTCGTCCTCGATGCCCGCGTCAATGATATCGAGTTTTCTCACTTCCACGCCCTTCTCGGAAGTGTAATTCAAAAAGCGGCCCCAGTCGAAATTCGTACTGTTAAATACCATAATATAAGATACTGTCGTTCGCTCATTGAGCGCATCGCTGAATCCCATGAGTGAGATCAAGGTCACCAGGCAAACGACAGTCGCTATAATCGCGCCTTCATAATAGCCGATTCCCACGGCGAGTCCAATGGCGGCAGATAGCCACAAGGTGGCGGCGGTGGTTAGGCCCGATATCCCATCCTTTGTTTGAAGGATGGTCCCCGCACCTAAAAAGCCGATGCCGCTGACCACTTGGGCGGGAATCCTTAAGGCATCCCAGCCTCCGCTGCCGGATACTTTACCCACGCCGTCGATACCTATGAGCATAATTAAACAGGCGCCGACACTGACGATAATATGGGTTCGGAAGCCGGCGGCTTTGTGTTTCGTTTCCCTCTCGATGCCGATAATCGCCCCTAAAAAGGCCGCCAGAAAAATTCTGCCTGCCACTAATAATACATTCATTCCCTGCCTCCTTCTATCCCGCCTCGTACCGGTTTAAATCATTTATTTCGTAAAAGCCAATCCTCGTTCGAGATGCGCCGAATTTCAATATGTATTAAGATTACCACGGTAATAATTATACATCAAGACGAGGGCTTTAAGGCAAAGAACAAATTGCACCAAAGGCAGGTGGCGGTCAAAATCTGCGATGCCGCATCCTCCTTGGATTGTCCTGCGCCTTTTCCGTGCATGGAAGGTTTCCTGATATTTGGCGTAAGAAAAGCACCTACTCTCGTAGATGCTTTCATAAAATTTGCGTTTTTTAAGACTTCAACAATTCAATGATTTCATCTTGCGCCTCTCTGCCTTCTCTGAAAAAACGAACCAAGGGATAACAGTGGCACATGCCCTTCCCTACGGTGATTTCGTAGGACGCCCGGTATTTTTCCATTGCTTTTTTAAATTCGTCCGCATAGGCGTAGAGGCATTCATTTTCCCCGTAATAAAAGTATGTTTTCGGGAAGTCGGTAAAATCGCCCACCGTTTCGTCTAACATATATTCCGGGATATCTTTATCTCCCTTTAAGATCTCTCTCGCCGTTTTAAAATAGGTGGGCTCAATCATAATGTCTTTATGGTTCAGTTCATTGACCCTTTCCCATATTTCTTTATTTTCATCGAGGTTGACATCGGGAACACCGCCGGGAGATACGGAAATAATTTTTCCGGGCATGGGAAGGGGCTTGCCCAAGGCATTATTGTGTAAAAATAGCCCGAGAGAAAGACCGGCTCCTGAGGAAAAACCAAGGACACTTATGTTCTCCGCCTTATACGTTTCGGTCATCAGCCGATAGGTTTCAAAGCAAACGTCGTAGGTCTTATCCACCTTTACATCTTCCGAGCAGAGGGGATAGAACAAAAACCATACGTCTTTACCTGTTTTTTCCATGATTCGTTCCGCCAGAGAAAAATCCATTTTGTCCGGCTGCGTAATCATGCCGCCGCCGAAGAGATGAAGAACCGCCCCGTCGGCGGGCATTTGATCTTTTTGGTATGAAAGTAGCCTGTATCCCATGACCTCTCTTTCGAAAAGAAAATAGTTTCTCCTCTCAGCCCGCTTCATTGCCCTGTCCAAATCAAAGACTGCTTTTGCATTCTGTTTCTTTGCGTAGGCGAGTATGTCTTCTTTGTTTTTAATAAATATTTTTTTGACACCGAGAAGTCTTACGATGGTCGATGCTATCTTATACGTTAAACTCATTTTTTCCCTCCTTAAAGATCATTTTCCGAATGCTGTTTGGCCCTGCGGTTCATTCTCTGTCCCCTGTAATAAAATAATCGCAACAATCCGCTCCATTTGCTATAGTGTCTTTTCTGTGGAGTACGCCGTGTTGAAGACTGATCATCACATCATCCAGCTCGCAAAACAGGGGCATTAATTCGGCGACGCCGAGCTTCTCGGTGTAGGCACAAATCGGGCAACGAGTGATTCTGTAGTAGCAGGCGCCCTCATAGGGCTCGCCCACAAAATCGACTTTAAATGACGTGGGGTAGCGCTTTTCTTTTTCCGGCGTATACCATTTGTAATACTTGAGGATGTTTTTCTTATTGGCCGCCTTCCCCCATTTCGTATTGAGGTCGACGAGAGAAAAATATGGCCGGACAAAATAAAGGGATCGACGCATCATCTCCTGCACGATTTCCGGCGGAATCTTTTTCTCGCTGGCTAAATAGGGGGCGACAAACACGAGAGCAAACATCTCGTTGTAGGCCATGGGATTATCCTCGCCTATATCGTCCATATTTTCTACAAGTTCCCGATAAACTTTTTTGCTCTTTCTGATAATTTCTGACGCATATGCTTTATCATACTTTTCTATAAGAACTTTCTTCATCGGACCCTTAAATAATAAGAAATAAATACCTTTATATTTCATCTCGCATACCCCATCCGTTTTTTATGCTGATTTGTATGTATTTTATTATTTTCTCCCGATAAGAAGCCTCGAGCCGGAAAGTCCCAGCAACATAGCTTCTTTGTGACCCATAAAAAGACCCTTTGTCGTATCGATGAATTGCACATCTTCATAGCCGTCTTTTTCCAGCTTTTCGATAAATTTATTCATATCTCCATATCTTGGCTTATCCATCAAATCGTGAATAACAAAAACGCCCCCTTTTTTAAGTACACGCAATGTTTCCAGTAAAAGTTTTTGTTTATTTTTCCCAAAAATATTGTGATAGACATAGTTGCTTGTCACTGCATCAAAACTTTCATCTTCAAAGGGAAGCTTCACTGCATTGCCATTTTCAAAGCGCACATTTCCTACTCCCTCAGCCCCGGCATTGTCCCGGCAAAGCTTCTCTGAAAATTCACTCTTGTATCCCCCGCTCCATATGTCACAGCCTACCATCATCGCCCCCGGGTTTTTCTTGGCACAGGCTATGGTAAGGGCTCCACTGCCGCAGCCCACATCTAAGCCCACGCCACCGTCCGGGATCTTTACATAGTCGGCAGTCCCTTCGACGATGACTTTCGCGAGCTTTCTTTTACCCTTGTAATCAAAGGTTCTGTATAAGATGGCAAGCCAGGCAGTTATTAATAGGAGTATTAAACATCCTATCCCTAAGATAAGGCCGCAAATGATCCTCGGCCTTCCTTGAAGAATTGCATCACTTGCACCAAATAAGATGAATAAGATAAGACATACCAGACTTTCACCAATCTTCGCCTTCAGCAATCGTTTAGGAACCCAGTTTTTGTAATCAAGTTTTATTTTCTTGTCCTCAGAAAAATGTGATTGTTTCATAAAATTCCTCTTTATCTCCTATTAATCATTTTAATTCCCGACTTTATAGCTTATAAATTCATAGTCATGCAGTGTATCAATAAAGATAGGTAGTAAATAAAATAAATAAAGTTGAACCAACCTCCGCGAATAATCATATGGAGCCCCTTTGGCAATCTCCCGGCAATTGGAGTAAAAATCATTAGAAATATCGGTGTAAAGAAGGCTTGCCACCTTGGAAATACGGTGAATCCAAATAAAATGATCCATGCCATTGCTATGTTTGCTAAAGCCATCATTCCGAAAACTATTTTTGCTTGAAATTTTAAAAATTTTAAAAATTCATCAAAGGCCCCTTTGTCTTCGTGCCTCGATAAAAGACCGAGGTAGGCACATTGAATGTGATAAGCGCCTCCGAGTATCATGCCAAAGCAATTGATTAAAAACACAAACCAACCGATGCTTAAATACTTCTCTTGCATGGCCAAAACAATATGGTAAAAGCCGATGCAATAGATAAAGGCAGTTATGGGACCTAAAAGACCGCCAATGTACAATCTTTTTATGCTGACATTTTACATTATGCCGGTAATATGATTGATGGTGTCCTTGCCGTCGTAATCATTGGAATCGTAATATAAAATCATGTCTCCCAAAAACATCATGAATGAACCTAAAAGACCGATCAAGATACTCTTGTATAATGTCACAGTGATGCACCTCCTCTGTTTAGATGATATTATCTATCAGCCTAATTATACCACTCGTTTCGATAGGATTTTTGCTTTTTATTCATTCTTCGTCCTGTATTTTTATTAATTTGTTATAATAAAATTATATAATTAAGGAGGTTCTCATGGACAAAATTTTGATCGGCAAGGGGAATGCGGAAAATTATATTCTTTTAAATAAAATGAATCGTCACGGACTAATCAGCGGCGCGACCGGTACCGGCAAAACCGTCACCCTAAAGGTGCTCGCAGAAGGTCTCTCCGATGCCGGGGTTCCGACCATTCTTGCGGATGTAAAGGGCGATCTTGCGAATCTGTCAATGGCCGGCGAGATGAATGATCAATTAAATTCACGCCTTGAAGAATTGGGGATTTCTGATTTTGATTTTAAAAATTATCCTGTAAACATGTGGGATATCTACGGCGAAAAAGGAATTCCGCTTCGGATGACTGTTTCAGAGATGGGTCCCCTTATGCTCGCAAATATTTTGGAGCTCAACGATACGCAGACCGGGGTTTTAACTATTATTTTCAAAGTTGCCGACAACGAGGGGCTGTTGTTAATCGATTTAAAGGATCTTAAACAGGTGATCAATTTCGTCGGTGAAAATAGGGACGAGATCAGTAAGACCTACGGCAATGTGGCCGCTCAAAGTCTCTCTGCCATTTCCAGAAAACTTTTGTTTATCGAAGACGGTGGCGGCGATCTCCTCTTCGGGGAGCCTGCCATCGACATCAACGACCTGATCAAAACAGATACAAGCGGCAGGGGTGTGGTAAATATTTTAAGTGCCACGAAGTTGATTTCAAATCCCCTTCTCTACTCCATGCTCCTTCTCTACTTGCTTTCGGAAATCTATGAAAACTTCCCCGAGGTCGGCGATTTGGACAAGCCGAAGCTTGTGTTCTTCTTTGACGAAGCCCATTTACTCTTTAACAACACGCCGAAAATTTTACAGGACAAGATTATCCAAGTCGTTCGCCTCGTGCGCAGCAAAGGGGTAGGCGTATTTTTCATCACGCAAAATCCCCTCGACGTTCCGGAATCCGTGTCGTCACAACTTTCCAACCGAATCGTCCATCAGCTGAGGGCTTATTCTCCAAAGGAGCTAAAGGCGATAAACGCCGTGGCAGACACATTCAGGCAGGATGAATCCATGGATATAAAAGAAGAAATCATCGGTCTCAGGACCGGAGAAGCAATGGTTTCATTTGCCGATGAAAGCGGCGCGCCGACGGTGGCAGACAAGGCACTGATCCTCCCGCCCCACTCCTCCTTCGTGACACTTACCGATGAGGCCTATGGCGCTTTGATCGAGTCTTCGCCCCTTTATGCAAAGTACAAGGAAGCAATCGACAGAGAATCCGCCTACGAAGTTCTCTTAGAACGAATTGAAAGAGAAAAGTCAGAAGCTGAACGGGAAAAATCAGAAGCCGAAAGACAGAAAGAACTTGAAGCTCAAAGAAAAGAATCGGAAAGAGCACAAAAATCCCGCCGCAGCCAAAAGACTGCCATCGATAAGGGCATCGACTCCATGCTCGGCACCATTTCGCGATCCATCGGCCGCGAAATTGCAAGAGGGCTCCTCGGTTCCATGAAAAAAAGAAGATAAGATAAAAGACCGGAATTCCAGAGTGACCCCAAGGGCGGGATCTGGGCTTTTTATTCCAAGACTACGCGATCTTCCCCCACTTGAGTGTCTGGGGAAACTTGGAAATTTTAAACCCGCCGCAGGAGGCGGTCGCCAAACTTCTCGGCGTGGAAAACCTCTTTCCGGCCGACTCAAATTTAGGAAAAAACATTCCCCTAAGAGGGGATTACTTCGGAATCTATGAACGAGACATCAAACTTGGCCCGGGGCAAATCCAGTGGGAAGTGGAAATTAAAGAGCGCATAAGAAACCCCTTCAGCTTTGACTACCTCACCCTTTGCGGCCTCCGGTTTAAATCGACGAGGGAGCTGATGCCGGGGAATCGGGTCTTAATTCATGTGGCAAAAGACAAGATTCATCCCTTAACGGATGATTAAATCAAGTATGGAGCAGCACAAAGGCTGCTCTTTTTTAATGCCATAGGCGAAGATGGACATTCAGCCCACTTACAGGGCAGAGGCCCACCCTGATTAAAAAAGTGTGCCGTTCTTTGTTCGTATAAATTTTATTTTAAAGCTTTTTCAATTAAAACCAAGTTGACACCTTCCAGTCCGTTATAGGTGCAGGGAATAAAGTCGATTTCTTCATAGCCCAAGGATTGATAGATCTTTCTGGCAACTTTATTTTTTTCATTGGTGTCGATACGCAAATACTTGCAATGATTTTTTAAAGCATACTCTTCATAAAATTTCATAAAAGCCCTGCCATAGCCTTTGCCCTTTTTACCGGGATCCATGGCAAGGGTGTGAAGCACCATGACTTCCGACGGATCTGCCTTGTATCTCCAATGGGCATCTTCATAAACATCCACTTGTTCCCTGTTAATACTTCCGCTGCCGATAATGACGCCATCCTCTTCAAGTACGAAAAGATCGCCTCGTTTCAGTGCGTCCTCGGCCGTTTGGCGGACGGGGTACACGCCCATTTCCCAACCGATATGTGCTTCACCCCTTTGTTCCGCCCGGTGAATTTCATTGTATATTTTCTCAACGGCATCCATATCATTACCATTTGCTTTTCTAATGTTCATCTTTTACCTTTTCCTCTTTATAATGACTTCCGCATCCGATACCGAAAAGCATCGAACCAATGATCCACGCGTACTCCGTTTGTCCGCTTTTATAGGACATGTATATTGAGGCTAGAAGTGTAATAAACGCGAGAATCGTTAATATCAGCCACAGATTCTTTTTGCTCATTTTTCCTCCTTAACTATGATTATCGTTTTACTGCTTTATAATCTCATCAAACTTGAATCAATTCATCTGTTTATCCATGATGCCTCCCGGTTCTTTTCTTTATTTTCGTTGTCAAAATCTAATTCGTTTCGGATCCGGTCTTCGATTGCCCTTGAACTTAGTCCGAGGCTTTTCTGCCGAAAATCTTTTTTATGAATTTGCCCTTTAGCTCTTTCTCTTTTACCGGGCCGAAGTCCCTCGAGTCGAAGCTGTCACCCCTGTTGTCACCCATTAAGAACACTTCATCCTCTTTCAGGATAATGGATTTTTTACTATTAAGGACTACCCTATCTCCCGGTATGGCGACGATTCTCTTCACAATCATCTTCTTGGAGCCCGGAAGATGGAGGAACACGATATCGCCTTTCTCGTATTCCTTTACGAGGGGAGATTTTACTACAAAATACCTGTCCCCCTCATGAAGAGTAGGTTCCATGCTGCTCCCCTTCACAGTCGAGATACCGAAGCAAAAAGAAAATAGAATCAAAAGAATCGTTAAACTGACCATGGCGGTCATTAGTTTTTTGAATTTCCTGTCGTCTGCAAGAAATTCATCACTGAAGAACATAGACCTCTCCTTCTTACTTTCTGTGTGGTACCGCGATTCCCTGGTCCGGGGCTTTGTCTAAGTGGATCGGGGTGGTTTGGAAGAATAATCTGTTCGATATCGGATTACTTGCATTGAAAGCGGTGTCGATGTAATAGGTTTCGTCCCCAATGACGACATAATTCCATCGGTGTTTCATGACCTTGCTGTTGATACAACCCACTTTTAAACCCACTGCTTCACCTAAAATCAAAAACAGCTGGGCGAAGGCGGTGCATGTGCCTTTCTTTTTAATGGCAGCGGCGGCGGCTGATCTAAACCTGTGTTCCTTGTCATAGGCTATGTTTTTTGTGATATAAGCATTTAGAAATTCCGCTTTTTCTAAATCGGTTAAGCCATTGGTTTGAGGTTTAATCGTTTCTTCCAACGCCATTAAATCTTTAAAATTGTATTTTTCGTCGAAAAACTGAACCAAAAGCTCGCACTCATAGTAACTCGACTTGGCTTTTATATCCTCAACCCGCACGACCAAGAGATTGTTCAAGGTCGAGCTGCCCGGGATCTCGTATTGCTTGTCTATTCCGTCTCGCTCACTGTTTTGTTCTAAAAAGGTCTTCAGCTCTTCATTTATCTTAATGCTTATCCGCTTGTATGCTTCTTGCTCTTCAGCCTCTTCAAACACCTCTTTCGCAATTAAGCCAAGGTCCGGTGGCGTTGTTAAAATATCATTATTTCGCATCATATCTTCCACCCTTGCTGTTATTTCTTAGCTATTTTATAACTTGCCGAACCCGATAAACTTGGATGGTTGAAGATCATTATTTAATCAAATGACTACTGATTCTATCAAATGTTTCTTCTCTTACCTTCCAAATACCTGAATATGGCTGTTCAACATAACGACTGTTTTTGTCTTTATATAAATACGCAATGCTTGGACTTGCATCTGCATTTTTATAATGAAATTTAACGATAATATAATCCTTTATATTTGTGGGTTGATCATTAACACTTTCCTTACCGGTATCATTGGTGTTTTCCTTAATCTCTTCAATTATGCCGGATATTTCCTCTTGATCCTCAATTTTCAAACTCTCTTCTGAAGTGTTTTTCATAATTTCAATTTCTTTTATTTCTTCGGCTTTTGGTAGAACTATTTTTTTATTACTGCTATGACTACCACATGCAGTTAACGTCAAAATAGTGATTAAAACCAATGCTATGCCAACGTGTTTTTTCATCCTTTTCATCTCCATTTTCGATTTATTATAGTGCTCCATCCGTACAATTCCACACTTTTTAATCTGTGCAATATAGAGATTTGAAATTAAATTCTCTCAAATCTACTCCTTAATTTGCGCATAAGTCGCTTTACTTTCGGCACTTATCCAGCTTAATTTCAACATCTATATGCTTATCATATAAGTTTGGACAATAAGGCGATGGCTCGAGTGGTCAGCATGAATAAAATTTCATATTTCTGAAAAGCCTCGTATGTGGGAATATATCCATAACGAATAAGTTAAGTTATTCATTAGAAGTCTAAACTTTCCCTGTTTAACAAAAAGTCAAATAAATTCATCGTCAGTATCCCGTGCTCGTCTAAAAACGGTTTGACCCGGTCTTTTACGATGATAATTTTCTTAAATGAGTCGTCGATCGTCAACAAAGACGCTTTTTCTTGATTCATTTTTTCCACAGAGGGAAGGCGATATGCCGATTGAATGTAATATCTCTTGCTTCCCAGATTGGCGATGAAATCAACTTCCAGCTGTTTCTTTACATCTTTATTATTCTTATCCTTTTCCCTTTTCACCACCATGCCCACATCCACCATATACCCTCGATATCTCAGCTCGTTATAAATAATATTCTCCATAAGATGTGTCGGTTCGATCTGTCTGAAATTTAATCTTGCATTCCGAAGCCCCACATCTTCAAAATATAATTTATAAGGCGTTCCAATGTACTTTCTTCCCTTAACATCATACCTGTACACCCTTTTCAACATGAAGGAGTCTTCAAAATAGCCGATAAATTTATCGATGGTATTGGCGGAAATTTTTGATTTCTTAATCGACGAAAAGGTAGATGCCAGTTTTGTCGGATTGGTCAGCGTTGCAGTGCCCGACGCCAAGATATTGAGCAAATCTTCCAGCTCGGCCGTTAAGCGAATGTCATACCTGTGAACAATGTCTCGCAAATAGACATTTTCGAGTTGCCCCTTGAGGTAATTCATCTTGTCTTCTTCCGTCTTCATCAAGGCTTGGGCCGGTAAACCGCCATAGACTTGATAGTCGGCAAAGGCATCTTCTTTATCGCCATCATAAGTTTGAAGAAATTCGGAAAAGACCAGGGGCATGACATGGATTTCGTCGCCTCTTCCGGCAAATTCAGTGATGACATCTTTCGATAAAAATTTAGAATTACTTCCCGTAACATAAACATCAAAATTATCTTGACGTAAAAAGCCGTTTAATACTTGTTCAAAGGACGCCAACAATTGCACTTCGTCCAAGAGGATATAAAACTTCTCGCCGCCCTTTGTTTTGCTCATAATATAGTCTAAAAATTTTTTAGGATCGACCAACCTTTCCCCGCTCAGCACGTCCAGATCCATGAGATCTTCGCCGATTTTCAACAGATCTCTTCCGGAGTCAAAGGCAAATTTAATAATATGGTTTTTATCGACGCCGCTTTCAAGTAAGTGATTGTAAAACAGCTGATTGAGTAAGTAGGATTTCCCGCTCCTCCTGATTCCTGTGATGATTTTAATCAATCCGTTATCTTTTTTTCGTATTAATTTCTCTAAATAATAATCCCGCTTTATCTCCATGCGCATGCACCCCTTTCTATTTAAAATTATTTCCATAACGGACCTTAATCTAAGTATAGGAGATGCCCCTGCTAAATTCAATCCTATTTCGAAATAATTCCATAGAGGCCTTATTTCGAAATTCGTTTCAGCGAATGGGACGAAGCATTTCAAATACTCGGTTATCTGTTCTTTACTTCCGGTACTTCCGTTTTCTATAATCAATCTCCCTCTCGTTATTTCCTTTCAATACTTCTCTCTGTTTTCAAAACTGCCGGCATAAAAAAGACTTTCGGGATTATACCGTAACCCCGAAAGCCTTATAGGCTATTTATTTAATTTTCAGAAGACGAGAATCGCCTCAGCCGTCGAATCTTGCCAATCCCTTGGAGATTCTCGGCATGATCTAGACCTAACATGATGAGCGAAAGCGAATCAATGTAGATCTGATGCAACCATTTGCCCAAATCTTTGATTTGGTGCAAATGTCTGCTGACCTACCTCGATTGCTGCTTTTCGTTCAAGTATTTGGCTGATTTTTTTCAAGTAATTGGCTGCTTTCTGTTCAAGTGTTTGTCCAAGTTGGAGGCACCGAATAAGCCTTATTATCTTGACAATAGATTGATGGCCTCAGAATGAAACGAGTGTACACTAAGTATGTCATGAAGTCTTGTCTGAATGTGGAAACATATCCACATGCTTTTTAACGATAGCTTAAGGTTATCGTTAAAAGGCATTACCTCGACAAACCGGAGGTTGTCATCAAACCGGAGCCCCTGTTGTTCGCCTTTTCAACAAAATAAAGCTTATGGCACAAATACCAATATACACTATAACAAACAATACAACATGATCAATGCCGAAAGGGTATGGGGCAATCCACCCTTGTTTGAAAAGTGCTATAGAAATTGCACCCGTAACCATAGAAAGTGGCATGAACAAGAACCCGCTGAGATTAAGCCAGTTGACAGCGAAAGGCGGCCTTGCTACAGAGAGTAACCGCCCTATAAAGTATCCGGCAATTCCAACGGCCTGAATAATCATTGAACCCCATACGGTATACATGGTTTGCGCTTCATACCAGCCTGCAAAAGCACTAAATAACCCAATCGCAACAAATGCTGTTGATGCGATATATAGTATCTTGCTTTTTAGCTCAGAGCTTTTCTGCTCTTTATCTGCAACCGGTTCAATTCCTTTTAGAATATAATCGGTTGTAACTCCGAAGTAATCACTCATGGCAATTATTTTTTCCAAATCAGGCAAGCTTTGTTCGCTTTCCCACTTTGAAACCGCCTGCCGAGATACTCCTACCTTGCCTGCAAGTTCCTCCTGTGAAATTCCGTTTGTTTTTCTCAAATACTGTATTCTGTCTGCCATGTTCATAACGTACACTCCTCTCTTTTATAGTTTAGTTATATCAAACCAATCGGTTTCATAGCTACCAAGCCACCTTGGAAATATGTCAACCAACAGTTGCAATGCTGCTTTTTTAAGCCAATATAAACAACCTATTCTACAAATTCTAATTTGTCTTCGTTTTAAAATGAATCCCATTATATAATTCCATAAACTCTTTAGTAAACTTTGTGACAAATTCACGATCAAGTTCAGTGGCAAGGGTTTCTTAATTTTACTTCGTTCTTGACATCAATACTACACTCTCGCCATGCTACGAGACTTGGAAGAAGCGATCAAGCACCTGCTCCCACCGTCGCGCCTTTATTCACAAAACCTATTGATTTTATAAGGTCGATCATCTTTATTTTGTTTCACTCATCATTTTTTTATTCGGCTATTTTGCATGATATTTATCGTGTAGCTGCAAAGAAGTATTTAAAAATTGTGTCCATATACTTGACTATGTTGCACCATTCTTTCTAATTTTGAGCAAAGAAAAAACAGTAAACCGATTTGATTTACTGTTCTTATGGTATCTCTTATCAAATTATTAAATTGTTTATGCAATTCTAAATTTATCTTCCTAAAAAGCCAACAAACAAAGCTTGAATTGTAGCTATAATTGGTACAAGAAAAAATGGAACTAATAAAAAATGTTCTTGAATTGCCAAATGTTTCATCCAATTATTAAACTCATAATCTTTGTGTCCCTCTGTTCCCGGAATAACTATCTTTTCTTTATATTTTCCTTGAAATAAGAGACAATCCAATAACAAAAAATCTCCTATATTTAATATGCTCCACTGAATGTATCCCATCCAAAATATATTCCAAAAGCCAACGATTCCTGAATGTAAAATGCTTATTGTTGAATAAATAAAACAAATTCCCACAATAATGATAGTAAGTGTCATGTTTATCTTTTTCTCTTGCTTTGTCATTTGTTTCGGAGCTATTTTTTGGATAGCCTTTGGATAAGAATCCAAAAAGAATCTTGGATTAATAAGTACCAAAGAAGCCACTGCACCGTTAAAAATAGCTGCTATAGCAATTCCGACAAGAATTGCCTGTATTAAATCCATAAAATCATCTCCCTTTTGCTTTTAAATTCATATTACCTTGTAAATAATAATTTAATATTACTTTTTATATGCAATCATTACACCAACTGGTGCAAGACCTCCATTTACCAATTTCATTTCAGCTACTGAAAACCCATATTCCTCAATAAAATCTTCAAATTCCTTTTTATCCCATTCTCGATACATCTTAAATCCTAAAATAGACATCAACCTTTTTATCATTTTTCTTTGCTTTCCCTCCTTCCATAGAAAAGTGGGGGCGAATAAAGTCCCATTAGGTTTTAACACCCTATATATTTCTTTCATTGCCTTGTCAGGCTCGGGCATAATATGAAGTGCATTAGCTATTACTACACAATCAAATTTCTCATCTGTATAAATCAATGAAGTAGCATCAGCTATTTCAAAGACAAGGTTCTCGTATTCTCCATGTTTTCTTGCTTCAAAAATCATTTGTTTAGAAAAATCAGTTGCAATCCAACTTTTCGTATATTTTGAAAGGTTAAGGGATAATTGACCTGAACCACAAGCAAGTTCAAGTACATTCATATCCTTACTCAAATAGGGGTTTATGTATCCGCAAACTTTATCATAAAAACCTTTATCCTTCTTCATAAAAGAAGCATACAACTTGGCGAATCTATCCCAAAATTTTTTGTTACTTTTATCAATCATTTCAACGCTCCTTTAAATATAAAAAGGATCCTATCAATCTTTATATTGAGCCTATTTTCTAATTGATACCTCGTAAGAGAGGAATAATAGCTGTTCCTATACCAAGTAGGAATGTCATAAATGCAGAAAGTCATAGGCTGTCATTCTTTTCTATTCAATCATTTTGAAGTGTCTCAAGGCATCCATGATGGCTTCTTCTTTTTCAGGTGTACACTGTGGAATAATTTGTTTCTCCTTTTTAGACTTGTTGTAATGTTTTCGTAATTCTATTCCACATTTCCTTTTTATCTGTGCAATATATAATGTCGAAACTTTTAATTCAAATTTATTCCAAACATATTCTTTGATTTGAGCATATGTTGCTTTGCTCTCCACACTGGTCAAATCAAGCTCATCCAGCTCAATTTCAATATTTATATGCTTATCGACATCGAGTTTGGACAATAGAGCTACCGTCTCCACTCAGTTTATCCAAATAATAGTCACGCTTTATTATCATGCATTTATGTCCTTCCTATTTAGATATATTTCCGTTTTGGAACTCAAACTAATTTTAGTATACAATTTATTCTTGTTAAGTTCAAATCTATTTATAATTAATTCCAGATCGTAAATATTTTTAAGTATACTTTTAATGCTTTAAGCAAAATTTTACGTATAATTCAAGTGTTTGTCTATTTTTAATTCAGGTGTTTGGTCGTTTATTTTTCTGTATCTAGGATACAATATATATGGAATGAGCTCTTATCATACGTGATGGGGCTAATTTTTCGCAATCAAAAAACCCGACTTACTCTATTTTAAGAGTAGTGTCGGGTTCTGTTAATCTAATTATATATACTTTGAAGGCTTGTCAATTTTGTATTTCAACCTCAAGTCCAGATTTAAATACTACTTTTAATTTCCGATTTCAAACTTTTATGAATACTAATAGCAAAAGGTATTGTTATTATAGTTGTTATCAAATCTGAAACTGTTTGTGCATATATAACACCATTTAGTCCCATAAATTTAGGCAACAATAAAATGATAGGGATAAAAATTATTCCCTGTCTTAATGAATTTAGAAATACTCCCCCTAACGCCTTTCCCATAGACAAATATAAGGTAGAGTAGGTAAACTGAAATCCAAATGTTATAAACATAATGACACCTGCTCTTAATGCCAGCACTGCTATATTTAATACATTTTCATCGGTTCCAAATATAGATAATATGCTTGGTGCAAACACATAAATTATTAGCGTCCAAACTATGCAAAATACACTTGTCCATTTAATACTTGCCTTGATAGCCTCTCTTACTCTTTCATAATTCTTAGCTCCATAATTAAATCCGGCTAATGGTTGTAGTCCTTTCATATATCCGAATACAACATTTGTTCCTAATGTTACAATCCTAAGAACAATGCCCATCGCAGCTATTGCTTCTTCTCCATAAAAGGATGCTGCATAGGATATTTTGCTTATAGATATAGTTTGTAAAATCTGAAGTAATAACATGGAAATTCCCATATTCAATACCTCTTTATAAATTGTAAGTGTAGGTTTGAAGTTAGATAATTTTATCTCAATTAAATTTTTATCTCCTACAAAGTAAATGAGATACATTAGACTGGTTATAACTCTGGCTATTAGTGTCGCAATAGCTGCGCCTCTCACTCCTAAATTAAGTCCGAATATGAATATCGGATCTAAAATCAAATTTGATATAGAGCCTACAATCATAGCCTTTAAAGAAATTTTAGCAGCTCCTTGTGCAACAGCTAAATTCCCAAGTGTTACATTTATCGTTCCCAAAATACCGCCTACTATGAATATTCCTGTATATGACTTGGAAATTTCAATAATAGAGGGTATGGCTCCCATAAATTTCAAAACGCCCTCTAAGTAGCAAAACAATGCAATAGCTGTAATTATCCCTAAAATTGCACTTGATATAAGAGCAACTGTTGCTACAATACTTGCTTCTTTTTTATTATTTCCTCCAAGTAGCCTTGATATATAAGAGCCTGCTCCCGCACCAAATGTTAATCCTATCCCTAAAAAGATAAGTTGAATTGGAAACGCAACTGAAACGGCAGCTACTGCCTCTTTCCCAAGACTGGACACAAAATAGGTGTCCACAACATTGTATAAAGCAGCTACCAATAAACTGATAACCATAGGAATACCTAGCTTAAAAAGTGCTTTATCAATATTTTCTTCATTTAAAATTTTTATTCTATTTTCATTCATTTAATCATCATCCTTTTCTCAATTTATAACTTACAGTATTTATGCAACAAAAAAGGCATAAATACAAAATAGTATCTGCCTTTTGCTTAATAATTTATAAAACAAAAGGCTACAGACAAAACATTGCCTATAGCCCTTTACATTTTAATTACATATCGAGAAATGTGTACAAAAACGAAGCCAACTACATGACCTAATTTCTTGTATTTCCCGATGAAATCTTAAATGCAATCTATTTGCTATACTCTGTACAATGTTTCATCGGTTTCATTTGTACAGAGTTAAGTTTGTTCTTAGGATGATTCTTAAAATGATTATTCACTACACTTTCCCTTCAAATTTATATATTTTTATTTTACCCTATAAATCAAAATTTATCAAACTCAGCTTGTTCGGCTACTTTTCTCGCTAATTGCAAGTCTAAATGAAACATTCTCGCTACAATATTTTTCTCCTAAATTGCAATATCAAATTGAACTAATTCATCTATCCATTCTAATTTATTTAACTCATCCGCAAATGCTTCTAAAGGAGTTCTATAATCTAGGATTTTTCTTAACAAAGTATTCATCCATTCCATGATTTTTATATAATGTCGGCTATCATAGTCGTTTAGAGATTTTCCTTTGGGCAAGAACCGTCGAATCAGTCCAATATATTTTTCGTTGCTTCCTTTGTCCTCTCTCAAAATCATTTAGATGTTTATTATTTCTGTTTTTTAAAACCTTGAATTGTCAAGTCAAGTGCAACTCCACTGAATGGTAAACTTCATAGGGCGTTTTCCAGTTTAAGCATTTACGCGGGCGACGATTGATCTCTTTTATTTTCGCTTCAATATAGCTATCTGATTGGTCAATATCTTTCGTTTTTGGAAAGTATTCTCTTAATAGACCATTTGTATTTTCGTTGGTCCCTCGTTGCCATGGATGATGGGGCAGTGGGAAATAGAACTCAACTAGAGACAGTTGTTGGGAGACTTCAGGATGCTTTGAGAATTCTTTCCCTCTATCAGGAGTAATGCTTTGAAGGGGTTCATCCTTCAACAGTTCAATCATGGCTTGCTTAACACATTGAGCGTTCTTCTTTGGAATTTTCTGACAAAGTAGGTAGCGACTTTTCCGGTCGGTCAATGTGAGTAGGCATGTCCTGCCGGTTTTACCTGCCACCGTATCCGCTTCCCGGTCACCTAAGCGCTCTCTTTTTTCAGCTGCCTCCGGTCGATCGGATATGGGATTGGTGATTGGAATTTTACCGCGTCTTTCTTCATAGGATTTCGTATGCCTTGTTTTTCCGCGATGTCTTAGTTTCCTAATGCATCCTCTATTGCCCCTAGAGAGATTCGGCTCGTCAAAAAGGCCGGAATAAATGGCTCGATAAATCGTAGTGAAGCTAATGCTATAAACACTCTCTTCGTATTTTAAACGGGCAGCGATCTGTTCCGGCGACCACTGATGCTCTAAGAATAACGACTTTACCTTTTGGAAAAGGACGGTATCGTCCAACTTCTTATGAGGGCGACAAGCTTTTCTTCTGGTGGCATAAAGTGCCTGTGCGTCACAAGGTAAATAACTTCCTTCTACAGAGTTCCTCTTTAACTCACGGATAATTGACGATTTGTTGCGCCCTAACTTTGTTGCGACTTCAGATTGATTTAGGCCAATATCCATATAATGCTTTAGCAACTCACGCTCTTTTAGTGTAAAATGAGAATAATGATTCATCGTTCCTCCTGGTTGATTGGTTTTCGTCGACATAATTTTACCAGAAAACGGTGAATCATTTTTTGTTGCACTTAGATTGTAAATTCAAGCTATTAAAAAAGAAGTAGATTAATTCCACTTCTCATACTTAATATTTTCTCGTCTGTAATATTCCAAACAGTGTCTGTTGAATTACATCTCACTAACCCTATTTGAAATAATTGTCACTACATCAACAATCTTATCAAACTTCAGATCTCCAATATACTTATTTTCACTGAGGTATACTTCCCACAAGGATCCTAGGTATGAATCTTCTTTTATGTCCTCGATTATTTCCTCATAGTCTTGCATTTCATCATGGCTTCCTCTTTTGTCGGAAGTTCTTTCTATTGCTTCTTTTAAAATTTTATAATCTATCTCATCTTTTTTTAGTTTGTAGAGAGTGTATAGGTCGTAAAAGTCTCTCATTCGTGTTGTTGTTATATTTCTTCTGATTATGGTTTCGTATTTTTCAGCTAAAATTGTTTCTAATGGATATGCCATTATTTTTATATTTTCTTTGCTAAAGATACATGGATAGGTGTATTCTATTTCTTTTGGTGTTATTGCATCTCCTGTTGTTAGGTCTAGTTTCATAGGGTTTTTGGTCTTACCAACATTTGCTGTTAGTGAAATTCTAAAGTTTTCGTACTCATCTTCTTCTCTTATATAAGAGATATCTTTCATTTCAAATTTTATTCCATCATCGACATCTATATTTATAATTTCATCTACGATTTCTTTTATTTTTTCTTCTTTTAGGGCTATGCCTTTAATGGTTGTGTCCATGTCCATAGTTGTTCTGTTTTCAATGCCAATCAAAGATGATATAAGAAATCCTCCCTTTATTACAAAATTGTTTTTGTATTGTGATTTAGATAGTCTTTCTAAAAATCTTTCAAAGAAATATATTTGCAGAACTTCTTGCGACTTTAGATTTTTCTTCTCTGCAAGACTTCTTATCTTACCCTTTATACTCTCGATATTAATCACGATAATACCTCCATATATTTTCTAATTTCATCTTCAATTTTAAATAGTCTACTGTATTTTATGAGTCGTCTTAGATTTTTATTTTGTGATTTAAAGTATCTTTTTATGGCTTCTGTAAAAATTTGCTTATCTATTTTTTCTCTGTCGATTATGATATCGCAAATGGTTCGATCTATATCGTAAACTGGAATAAGGTTGCCTTGCGGTGATTTTATTTCTGTTTTTCCAAGTTCGTATAAATCTTTTTTTACATAATGAACTTGTAGATCCTCATATCTCTTTTTGATATGGCTGGCATTGTAGCCTTGGGGTACAGATATATGAAATACATTTGGAGTTCTGTCGGATAGGTCGTAGAGGTAGAGCGCTGTTTGATGGGAAAATATAATTCGATTTCTATTTGATGATATTTGAACAAAATCATCTATTACTTTGCCTTTTAGTTGATATAGTCCTGGTCTTAATCTTTCTAATTGTCCAATTCTCGTTAATTCTGATAAATTATGCCTGGTATATCCTAGTTCTTCTGCTTCTTTGTTGGTGATTATTAAATTTTCTTGTATATACTCTTTAAGTGTATTCATAGTCCGCCTCCTCTCATTTACGCTTTTATTATAAGTTATAAAAGCGAATATGTAAAGTTGGCTCGTGATTGTTTTATATTTTGAAAAGGATGTAACGAATCCTTACTCCCTTCAATAAAAAAAAAGCAGCTTTTATGCTACTCTTATAGAAAGTACAAAATGAGTTAATTATATTTTTTGTGTTTCCTCATACCAGCCTCAAAACTACTCTTACATCCATGTAGTTTTTTTGAGTCTTTTTGACGTATCCTTCTTCATCTCTATCAAAGACAAAATGCTTATAAAACTGCTTGAAATGCAGGATTTCTAAGTTTATATCTTTTGTATCAACGCTATAGCTTCCACATGTGTCAAGACTACCCTGATGATAACACTACATCAAGAACTTGGTCTGCACGCTCGTTGCACGATGGAAGTTGTCAAAGGGAAGGATGCTTGAGAAAAAACATCCAGTATGCTTTTAGAAAAGCATAAAAAACTACAAACACTTATCGGTTCATACGTCATAAATACCTATATAGTTATAAAATTGCTCATGCAACCGCCTCATTTCATCCGGAGCCTTTATTGAATGTCGGTACATAAACTTTTCTCCAAAACGGCTTCGAAAAATAATCCCAAGAATAAACCCCATAATGGAGCATGGAAGAATTTGTAAAAACTTCATTTTTATCGGAACAAGTTTAATTCCTTTTGTTTTAACATTAAAAAGATTTCTTCTGATTTGCTTCGCTGTTTTATTCATTAATACACGATCGTTTCCGGCATGCTCAGGATCATCTGAATGATAATAAGCATCTGCAATCGGCACGACCATTGCAAGATGACAGATCTGCCATGAATGCATGTCTTTTACAACTTGGCATGGAATCATTGCCGATCGGAACAAATCGAACAGTTCTTTCTCACGACCACCTGACATGCCGATTGTAGTTGGCTGAATAAAGCGAGGCATAAGGGCTGCATCCAAAATATCTCCGTCAAAGCCGCCGCCGGCACCCGGAAAAGCAGGGAGGATACGTCCTTTTCCGCAAATCTTTTCCCATGTATCATACGTTTCTAAAGAATTTACCATAGTTACAATGACAGGACTTATATTAGCTTGCAGTTCCGCCAAAGCAATATGCAACTGATTTTCTCTTACCGCAAGCAATATAAAATGGTTCTATGTCAACCATTGGGGAGTCTAGTGAAAACTAGGCTCCTTTTTGTTTTCCTACACACCCTCACTCACTTATCTTTTGAACAAACGAAAAGCAGTTTCGTGCGGAAATGATGAAAGTTACGC
>NZ_CALPBW010000022.1 GCF_943169845.1 Peptoniphilus rachelemmaiella | reverse complement strand
GAGCCAGGATCAAACTCTCAATAAAAACTCTGAGTTTGCTTAGCTCGGATCCACTGACTGTGTTCCGCTTTAAGCTTATAGATTGTTATGGTTTAATCTCTTATACCATTTAATTAACTTGGTTCAGCGCTGTGTCTTTCGAAACAGCTTATTTAGTATATCCCGCAGAGGACTTTTTGTCAAGCACTTTTTAAATCTTTGTAAAAAGTTTTTTGACGTGTCTTGCGCGACAACTTGTATAGTCTACCATGTATCGGCGACTTTTGTCAACCTACTTTTTGAACTTTTTCTCTCGCGAGTGTCGTTCGCTCAAATAGGTAAGTTATATTATACGCAGGTCCCTTTTTCTTGTCAATATGATTTTTACATCTATTTTCCACATTATTTACTCGAATCTGCAAGCTTTCGCGTTTGCTCGATAAGGGCCCAAACATCGGGATCCGATGCCAGTTGGTATGCCTTTTCGAAGTCATTCAGAGCTTCTGAAAACGCCTCTTCTCGATAGTAGAGAATTCCGCGATTCATATAGGCCGTGCGATTGTCACTTTCTCTCCCTATGAGTTTCGATAAGATGTCCACCGCTTCTTTCTCACGACCTGCGGCGGCCAGCGCAATGGCCAGATCGTTTTCGATTTCGCCGTCCTCGCCGTGGGATGCCGCGTCTTTCAGAAGAGCGATGGCTTTATCCATGTCCCCCAATCCGTAGTAGGCCATGCCGAGAATGTGGGCACAGATGGCGGGCTCGGTGTATTGGGAGTCGAGGGATTGAATGGTGCGTATGGCATCTTCGTATTTGCCGTAGTGCAAATAGGTCTTCGCTCCGTCGATGGCCGCAGGCTCCTCCACCCGCTCCAGGGCCCGACGCATTTGTTCTTTCAAGAGATCGTCTTCGGCCAGGATAAGGGCTTTTTCGTCGTAAAACTTTGCCTTAATGTATAGGGCCTGGGCTTCGTAGAGGCGGCCGAGGGCGGCGTAGGCTTCGGCGCAGTTTCCGTCTTCCTCGATAATGGCTTCGTAGCGTTGGGTGATTTCTTTTAAGAGATCACTGAGGTCTTCGCCCTTCTGAAAATGTTGGTTGTAGATGCCTTCCATGGCGTAGGTGGTCTCCAGGCGATCGTTTATGTTTCCCCGCACGCACTCTTTGGCTCGAGCCATTAAATAGATAGATTCGGTCTCTTGCCCTTTCAGTGCCTGTGCCAACTGCTGATCCATGGCGCGAATGGCGTCTTCTTCGTTTTCTTTTAAAAATTTCAGATAGATGTCGGCGTAGGGGAATTCCTGATCCAAGGCGACGACGACGCACAGAGCGGTAAATATATGGCGGTAATCCATGGTTCCGTCGTTTTTTTGTGCTTTGATTTCCCGCACCAGGTCTTTTTGCAACATGGGAATGGGGGCGCCATCCAGTATTTTCTCCCGCCCAGGAATCTGTTCCAGAAAACCGATGGCATCGTACCAGTCGCTTAAGTATTTCTTACTGTCCATGGTCCTTCCTTTCATCCTTATGGTGTTTGTATTTTCCATTTTCGTAATAGAGGTAGCGCACGCGGTCGGGCAAGTGGATGCCCCGCACGTGTTTCGACGCTTTGAGGGGGTCCCGCCCCGGGACCAGGGCCGGATTGTTTTTCAGGTAGTCTACGACGGATTGACGATCCACCTCGGGATCTTCGACAGGCAAAACGCCGCCGATGTACCGATTTTCCGCAAAGTAGAAATCTTCTTTTAAGGCCGAATACATGGCCTCATCTAACCAGCCTTCTTCTTTCAAAAATTCGTAGAGAAAGCGATACTTGCCCTCGCGATTTTTAAGCGGCATTCGGTGAATGGTTTTCTCCAATTTTCGGGCCATGGCCATATAAAACTCCGAGGGACGCAGGCCGCGCTTTTTGACTTCACCTTTCACGGCGAGAAAGGCATCTTCGTCGTAGTAGTTTTCAACGATGGTCGCAAAATTTTTAAGCAAGAGCACTTCGTTTCCGTCTAAAACATCGGTGCGGATCACCTCATAAGGCGGCTGGTCGTCGTAGACAATGTGAAATTCTTCGGCCCGCCGGCGCAGTTCCGTGCCACGGAGCAATTTTAAAAAGCCGATTTGAATCTTTTTCGCCCCGAGAGGCACGACCCGATCAAAGCCATGAAGAAAGCTCTCCATGTCTTCTCCCGGAAGGCCCACGATGAGATCCACGTGAATGTGCACCTTCTCCCGGTCGATCATGTCCATGGCGCGCTTCATTTTATCCAGATTCGTGCTTCGATGGATGCGGCGGTTCACTTCAGGATTTACCGATTGAATCCCCGCTTCGATTTGAAAGCGCCCGGCCGGGGCAGCGTTAATGACTTCCGCCACATCGGAGCTCATGTGTTCCAAATTCATTTCAAAGTGGATGCACATACCCTCCGGCGCTTCGTCGATAAAGAAGCGCAGAATTTCTTTGGTGCGCGCGGGGCGAATGTGAAAGGAGCGATCCACAAATTTCACCAGCTTGGTCCCCGTCTGAAAGATTGGACGCATATGGCTTTTGATTTCATCCACGCTTCGGTAGCGCACCACATCGTCTTCGGAAGACAAGCAGTAGCTGCAATGGTACGGGCATCCCCGCATGGATTCGTAGTAGACGATGCGATGATTCAAGTCTTCCGCTTCGTAGCCGGCGGGAAGGCCCTCCATAGAAAAGGGAACCGACACGGGGCTCGCCTGAATTTTATCGCCCCATCGGTACACAAGCCCCGCCACCTTATCTGCCGCAGATTCCCCGGCGAGATAGGCTAAAAAATCGTCGAAGCTCTCCTCCCCTTCGCCGCGCAAAATGCCGTCGATCCAGGTTGCCTCTTCCATGCGCTCCACGCTGTCGTAGGTAACTTCCGGACCGCCGACGTATTGTTTGATTTCGGAAAAGGCTTTGTTAATGTAGCGGCCCAGCATGTCGATCTGCGCCCAATTCCAAATATAGGCGGAGTAAAGGATCGCGTCGGGCCGCTCCCGAAGGATTTTTTGCAGCATAACGTCTTTTGATTCATTAATGGTCATTTCCAAAAGGCCTACGGGCCGATTCGTAGACTCCCTAAGCAGGCGTACGGCCAGATTCGTGTGAACGTAGCTGGCGTTTAGAGCGACGAGTAAAGCGTTCATTCTTCCTCCATAAAAAAAGAGGCTTTCGCCTCTTTCTTACATTTTGTCCGGGGCTTCGATGCCCAAGAGATCCAAACCGATGCGGATCATGTTTTTGACGCCGTATACCAAAAGCAGGCGAGCCTGTTTCAGTGCGTCGTCGTCGACGAGAATGGGCGTATTGGTGTAGTATTTGTTGAAAATTTTCGCACAATCCGTAATGTAGCGGGTCACGAAATAGGGTTCGTACTTTTCGTGGCTGTCGACGATCACTTGGTTGAAGCCGTAAAGTTTTTGCAAGAGTTCCTTTTCTTCTTTTGTGTTGAGCAGGGATGCATCGACGGGCGCATTTACGTTGAAGCCGCCTTTTTCCAGAAGCGAGTTCATGCGGGCGTGGGTGTATTGAACGTAGGGGCCGGTCTCGCCGTCGAAGCTTAAGGTGCGGTCCCAATCAAAGACATAGTCCTTGATTCGTTGATTGAAGAGCTCTTGGAATTTCACGGCGCCGATACCCACTTGATGGGCCAGCTCGTCGCGATTGTCCATTTTCTTGCCGCTCGCTTCTTCACGTTCTTTTAAAATATCTTCCACTTTGTCTACGGCGCGGTTTAGGACATCTTCCAAATAGACGACCTTGCCCTTGCGGGTGGAGAGGGTGCCTTCCGGCAGAGAGACCATGCCAAAGGGCACGTGGATGCAGTCGTCGGCCCAGTCGTAGCCCATTTCTTTTAGTATGGCTTTGAGTTGTTGGAAATGGAGATTTTGTTGGCTGCCTACGACGTAAATGTTTTTGTAGAAGTCGTAGTGTTCTTTTCTGAAAATGGCCGTGGCAATGTCGCGGGTCAGATAAATGGTGGAACCGTCGCTTTTAATAATAATGGACGGGGGCAAATTGTATTTGTCCAAATTAATAATCTGTGCGCCTTGATCTTCCACTAAAAGGCCCTTTTCCTTAATTTCGTCTACGGCTTTCACCATTAATTCGGAGTAATAGGATTCGCCGCGATAGGAATCGAAGGACACGCCCATCATGTCGTAAACTCGCTCGAATTCTTTTAAGCTCAAATCGCGGAACCATTGCCAAAGGGAGACGGCTTTTTCGTCACCGCTTTCCAGCTTTCTGAACCATTCTCTGGCATTGTCCAGAAGTTCCTTGTCTTCTTCCGCTTCTTTATTGATGCGCACGTAAAGTTTCACCAGCTCGGGAATGGCATTTTTCTCGATGACTTCGTCGTCGCCCCAACGTTTGTAGGCTTCAATCATCATGCCGAATTGGGTGCCGTAGTCCCCTAAGTGGTTAATGGCTTCGACCTTATAGCCAAGATGTTTGTAAATGCGCTTAATGGCATCGCCAATAATGGTGGTGCGAATGTGGCCGATATGGAAAGGCTTGGCGATGTTGGGCGAAGAGTATTCCACGATGACGGTTTTGCCTTCGCCGAGATTCGATGCGCCAAAGCGATCCCCTTCTTCGACCACGGCTTTCAGCACGTGTTCGGCCAGGGTTTTCGTGTCGATGAAGAAGTTTAAGTAGGGGCCGGCAACGGCAATTTCCGCGATGCCTTCCATGCCTTCAAGCTTTTCTTTCAGCTCTTGGGCGATGATGGCCGGGTTTTTCCGCATGGTCTTTGCCAGGGTAAAGGTAGGGAAAGCATAGTCTCCCATCTTCTTGTCCGGCGGCGTTTCAATTTTTAAAAGTAGTTCGTTTTTATCCAGCCCTGTTTCCCGAGCCAGCCCGTCTGCAATTTGTTCTTTAAAATCGATCATAGTCTCTCCTATCTTAAGTATGCAATGGTCACGCCACTGCCGCCTTCTGCCGGCTCGGCATCTTCCTGCTTTTTAACCGAGGGATGGTGGCGCAAGTATTCTTTTACTTTCTTGCGAAGCATCCCCGTTCCCTTTCCGTGAATAATTCGAATTCGATCAAGGGAAGCTAAATACCCGTCGTCTAATGCTTTTTCCAAAATGGGCTCCGCCTCTTCGAAGGTTTTTCCGCGAATGTCGAATTCTACCTTGGCGTGCTTTTGCTTCTTTTGCCGCACTTTCGACGCGTTGACTTTTTTCTCCGTCACGGCCCGAGGCTCGCTGCGAATCAAGGACACGGCGGGCAAGGTCATTTTCATTAAGCCCGCCTGCACCAGGACATCGCCTTTGTTGTCTGGCCCTTCCAGCACCGTGGCGGATACGCCCAAGGACTCCGCGTAGACTTCGTCTCCCGGCTTCAGGGCCTTGGCCGGCTTGGCCGCCCGCTTCAGCACGATGCCCTCGTCTTTGTCGCGGTACTTTTTGCCCCCTTCACGCAATAGATCCTGAGCCTGTTGCAAGGTTTGGGCATCTTCTTTTCTCAGCTGCTCGCGAATATCCCGTATTTCGGAGACGGCGAGGTCCGCATCTTCCTTAGCGGATTTTACGATGCGGCGGGCTTCATCTCTCGCGCGCTGCAAAATCTGATCCTTCTCGGCATTCAGCCGATTCGCCGTCTTCTTCGCCTCCGCCATTTCCCGCTTATACTCGCCGGTAAGTTGTACCAGCTCCGCTTCGCGCTTTTCCAGACGGCTGCGTTCCGCTTCCAGGGTGGTGAGCACGTCTTCAAAGGCAATGTCTTCGCCTTCCAAAAAGTCCTCGGCGCCCTCTAAGATTTCCTTCGGAAGCCCGAGGCGGGAAGAAATTTCAAAGGCATTGCTCTTGCCGGGCACGCCGACGTGGAGGCGATAGGTTGGCGTTAATGTTTCCACGTCAAATTCCATGGAAGCATTTTGCACGCCTTCCCGGGTTAAGGCGTAAAGCTTCAGCTGCGTGTAGTGGGTGGTGGCCATAAAGCTCACGCCCTTGGCCATTAGGTGTTCGATAATGCTCAAAGCCAAAGCTGCCCCTTCCGTGGGATCGGTGCCGGCGCCCAGTTCGTCGAAGAGAACCAGGCTGTTTTCATCCACGATTTGTAAAATATCCACGATGTGCACCATGTGGCCGCTGAAGGTGGAGAGGGACTGCTCGATGCTTTGCTCGTCGCCGATGTCGGCATAGACGCCGCTGTAAATGCCCACGGTAGTCCCCGGGTCTGCGGGAATGTGCAGGCCGTATTGGGTCATGAGCACCATGAGGCCCAAGGTCTTCAAGCTTACGGTCTTGCCCCCGGTGTTGGGACCGGTAATGATGAGGCCCTGATTCTCGCCGCCTAATTCCAAATTCAATGGCACCACCTTGTGGCGATCGATTAAGGGGTGGCGGGCATTAACGAGCTTCGTGATCCGAGACTTAGAAAGTTTCGGACGAATAGCGTTTTGATCCGAGGCCAATTTCGCCTTGGCAAAGATAAAATCCAGCTGACCGAAGAGCCGCTCGTTTTCCGCAAAGGCTTCCGGGTACTGGCCCACTTCTTGGGAAAGTTCCGCTAAAATACGCTGAATCTCTTCCCTTTCTTCCAGCTCCAACTGACGGATCTCGTTGTTCGCCTCCACAATGGCCATGGGCTCGATGTAGACCGTTTGGCCCGAGGCGCTCATGTCGTGAACCAAGCCCTTGACTTTGCTTCTAGCGTCGTGGCGCACGGGAACCACGTAGCGGCCTTCCCGCATGGTGACGATGGAATCTTGCAAGGATTCCTGCAGGTCCTGCGAATTTAAGATGGCCTGTAATTTGTCTCGCACCTGATCTTTTTTTCGCGCCAGGCTGCGGCGAATGGTCTTCAACTTCGGCGAGGCGTCGTCGTAAATGGAATCTTCCGATTCGATGGTGGCCTCGATGCGCTCCCTGAGATCGCCCTGAGTCCACAGGGCCGATACCATGGCCCGTATAGAGGGGTAGGGATCTTCTACAGACTCGTCTACGACGGCCATGTACTTGCGCATGCGCAAGACGCCGCGAAGGGAATCGCCGATCTCCAGAAGCTCGCTAATATGGAGCACGCCGCCGCGAGAAGCGTAGTGGGCGCTTTTCGCCACGGGGCGGGCGCCGGACAAGGGGGGGGCCGATCGTTCCACCAAGAGGCGTAGGGCCTCTTGCGTTTCCTCTTGCCTCTGTTCGATGCGGTCGGGATCGGCGGAAAACTTCATGGTTTCGCAACGCTTCTTGCCGATGCTCGACGTGGTGAGACTCTTTAATTGTTCGACAATGTCGTGAAATTCAAGAATGGCTTCGATTTTAGGCGCCATGCCTCCTCCTCTTCTCTATGCTTACGCGATTAAATAATGCCGCGATTAAAATGACCTCGGGTAAATTCACTGACCACGGGTTTTTTTACGGCCTTTCCTTCGATGACCCGGCTCGCTTCCTTAATGATTTTATTTAAGTCCTCGCCGATGCGCCCGCGAATTTTCAGCGCCGAGGGATTCATGGCCATGACGGACTTCGCCCGGTCGCCGAGGTAAATGGGGACGCTGTTGTAAATTTCCGTCATGTCGCCTATGCGGCGGAAGGAAAAGGCGACGTTGCGCTCGTCTCTTAGCCTGTAATTTTTCCTGAAGGCGCAAGTGTCGCAGTGGCGGTTTACACCGCAGCCTTTGACCAAACTCATAGGGCAATGGCGCATGGTCATGGAGCGGGGGTAGCCGTAGTATAAAATTTCGCCGCAGGTGCCAAAGCGGCGATAAAGGGCTTCCAATTGCTGCCTTTTGCATTCGAAAGACGGAATGACGCTCTCAGCTTCCTGAAAGTGGCGGAAGCTGTAACTGTTAAAGACATTGAGCCCTTCTCCTGCCACGGCAACGCCCGCCACTTCTTCGAATTGCCCCAGATTTTGAACGATGCCGCCATCGAAAAAGTTTTTTATTTTCTCGTAGCCTGCCGGCGTTTCGTAGGGAAAGCTGTAGTAAACCGGCACGTCCACGCCTTTTAAAAAGTCCATGGCTTCTATTGACGGCAGAAAATACAGCTCCAGGCGATCGATGACGCCATAGGGCAAGTCATAAATCGCCGCTTCCTCGGAGATCTCCACGGTGAGCAAGGTATTTTCCACGGCTTTTTTTCTAAAGCTTTCGGAAAAAGTGAAACTCGGACGCACCCGCCGGTCTTTTTTCTCGTAAAGGGCCAGGGCTCGCCTACGCAGGTCGTTTACCGTCGAAATAGGCAGGAAGACATCGTCGTCTACGTCCAGCTTCACATCTTTTAATGCGTAGACGGAGCCGTCGAACTTTCCAAGGTTTTGGCGAATATGATCCTTATTCACCTTCGCTTTTTTGGCTCGCTCCAGGGGATCGTCTCCCACGGCCTCAGCCCGGTGATCGCCCGTTAAGGTGAAACGGGGCAACTCGCCGATGTGGGCGTAGAAATGCCCTTCAATATCTCGGTTGTAGGCGATTTCTTCCGCTTCCCTCCCGGCGGCTTCGTTGAGCTTCACCGACGAAAGGCGAAGCACCGTGGTGCCCGCATCGGGCACAAAGGGAAGGTGCAGGGCCTCTTCCGCCTTGCCTGCAAACGTGTGGCGCTTCTTTTCTCCCGCCACGGTAAATTCCAAGAGATCCCCCTCGTCGGGTTCTCGCTTCCAATCCACCGTGGTGCCCTGTTGGGCATCGCCGTTTACTACCACGCCGATTTTCACGCCGCGGTGATTGGGTCGGGACTCGGTAATAAAACTGTTGCCGAAGTCGCCGAAGCCCACGCCCTTGGTGTAGGAGCGGTTAAACATTTGAGCCATGTCTTCGATTTTAAAATCCTCGCCGCCTAAGGCTTTGTTGTAATTGCTCGTCACCACCGCCACATATTCCGGGCTTTTCATGCGGCCTTCCAGTTTAAAGGAATAGACGCCGGCTTCCGCCAGTCGATCCACAAACGCGATGGTATTTAAATCCCTGGGGCTAATGACATAGCCCTTGTCGTAGACGGGATTTCCCTCAGCGTCCTCGATGGTGTACTGTTTCCTGCATGGCTGGGCGCAGTTGCCGCGGTTGCCGCTTCTCGCGCCGATGTAAGAGCTCATTTCGCATTGACCGCTTATGGAGACGCAAAGGGCGCCGTGGCAAAAGGCTTCGATGTCAAGGTCCGTGCCTTCTTTGATGCGGCGAATTTCATCGGCAGAGATTTCTCGTCCCACCACCACGCGGCTGAAACCCATGTTTTCCAAATAACGGGCGCCTTCAAGATCCATGACGCTCATTTGCGTGGAGGCGTGGAGTTCAAAATCGGGCAAGTAGTTTAAGACCAGCTCCGCAAAGCCGATGTCCTGTACGATCAAGGCGTCTACGCCTATTTCATAGAGATCTGCCGCATAATTCAAGGCCCGCTCGCATTCCTCGTCGGAAAGCAAAATGTTTAAAGTGACGAAGACGCGCTTGCCCCTGACATGGGCATAGGAGACAGCTTTCGCCATCTCCTCTGCCGTGAAATTCTGTGCACTTGCTCTGGCGGAAAATTCCTTCCCGCCAAGATAGACGGCATCGGCGCCGCTGTTTATGGCCGCGTAAAAAGACGCCATATTGCCCGCCGGTGCCAGCAGTTCCAGATTATTCCTGTTCATGGTCACCGCGCAAGACGTAAATTTCTTTATTCAGATCTACAAGACGCATTTGCGTTTCGTAATTCTTTTCTTCCAGGGCGCGAATCTTTTCGTCCCGTTCACTTAATTGCTTTTCAGCGGATTCTTTTTCTTCGATTAAAGCCGCCTTTTCTCGCTCAAGTCTTTTCTTTTCATCGTCTAACGATTTTAGGCGAGCGTCCGATTCTTGAAGCTTCTTGTCCTTTGCTGCCAGGGCATCGGAATTTTCTTTCAGACTTTTTTTCAGCGCGTCGATTTCTTCAAGCTTTTCCTTCACCCCTTGGGCGTCTCCCGCCAAGGCATCGGCGGCTTCTTGAGCCCGGGCCTGCTTGTTCTTTTCATCCAACGCATTTAAGAGACTTAAAATATAAACCTGTACGTCGTTTAAGCGGTAGTTAAGGCTTTCCACTTCTCGGATGCGCTCGTTGGCCTCATCCGCCAACGCCTTGACGTATGTCTCGTCGTCTTCGCCGATAACGTGAAAGGTCATGCCTGCAATTTCAACCTGTACGCGCGTCTTTGTCATCTTACACCTCTTATTCAGATCGTAATTTGGCGTTAAACTGTCCTTCAATTCCTTCAATAATGCCGTCGACAATGTGGGCAATTTCCGATTCTTTTAGGGTACGGTCGGCGTGGCGGAAAGCAAGCTTCAGCGCGATGCTCTTCTTGCCTTCTTCGATGCCCTTGCCGAAGTAAACGTCAAAGACAGCCACCGATTCCAACAGTTCGCCGCCTTCTTTTTCCACATAATCAAGCAGATCTTGTGCCGCAAGTTTCTTATCTACGATAAAGGCCAAGTCCCGTTCGATGGAGGGGAAGCGGGCGATGGGCTTGTAGGTGATAATGTCTTTGGCTTTTTCTACGATTTTCGAGAAATCCAATTCAGCCATATAAACAGGTTGTTTCATCCCTAAATCCGCTTGGGCCTTCGGATGGATGCAGCCGAAGCGGCCGATGCATTCGTCTTCGATATAAACTTCCGCTTGACGTCCTTTGTGGAACAGGGGGAAGTCTTGAACTTGCACGAAGCGCACCCCGTCGATGCCGAGGCGTTTTAACACCGTGGCCACGGTTTTCTTCAGGTAGTAGAAATCTTCTTCGCCGTAGAAGCCAATGGCGAGCTTCATGTATTCCTTGGGCAGGCCGTCGGCATCTTTGTCGACAGAGAACACATTGCCGAATTCAAAGCCGTAGGCCGAGGGATTTTTGTAGCTCATGTTCTTTACGAAAATATCCAACATATTGGGGAGAAGGGTGGTCCGCATAATGGAGTACTCTTCGCCGAGGGGATTGGAGATTTTCACAGCTTCTCTCAGGGGATCGTCGGCCGCCAGTTGAATCCGGTCGAAGGCCGAGGGGCCCATGAAGGAGTAGGTCATAAATTCGTCGAAGCCGGCGGCGAGAAGCACGTCTTCCGCACGCTTTTGTACCCGGCGGAACAAACTCTTGCCCCCGCGGGTCAAGGTGCCCTTTAAAGGAAGGGGCGTAATGTTTCCGAAGCCGTAAATCCGACCCACTTCTTCCGCTAAATCTTCCCAAATATGCAAATCGCCTCGGAAAGTGGGGATCGTTGCGTGAAGCACGTCGCCGTCGAGGGTGGTGGGAATCAAAAGGGATTCCAAAATTTTTACCATGCCTTCGCCGGAAATCTCCGTGCCCAAAAGGGCGTTGATGCGGCTTACCTTGGCATCCACCGTCCAGGGAGCGACTTCCTTCGGATAGTGGTCGAAGCAGCCCTTAGCTACTTTTGCCGCGCCGATTTCAACGGCCAGTTCGCAGACGCGATCCACGGCTTCTTTCGCCATATTCGGGTCCAAGCCCTTTTCGAAACGACTGGAGGCTTCAGAGCGGAGGTCTTGGCGTTTCGACGTCTTGCGAATGTGATCGGCTTCGAAATTGGCGCCTTCTAACACGACCATGGTCGTCGTTTCGCTGACACCTGAAATGTCGCCGCCCATAACGCCGGCGAGACCGATAATGCCTTCCTTGTCGGCGATGACGATGTCGTCTTCACATAAAATGTGTTCGTTGCCGTCTAAGGTGTGCATCTTTTCCTTGTCCTTTGCCATGCGAACGTGAATTTCCTTGCCTTTTAAATGGTCCAGATCGTAGGCATGGAGGGGTTGACCGTATTCCAACATGACGTAATTGGTTAAGTCCACGATGTTGTTAATGGGACGCACGCCGGCGGCCATTAAGTCGTTTTGCATCCATTGCGGCGACGGTTTGATCTCAACATCGGTGAGCATACGGAGATAGAAGCGGGGCGCATTTTCCGTTTCCACATTGAGGCCGTTAAAGGCATCTTTCATGGCTACATCGCTGTTTTCCGTAACGGTAATGGTCTTTTCCTTCAACGCGCTGTTGGTGGAAGCCGCCGTTTCAACGGCCATGCCGCGCACGCTTAAGCAGTCCGGGCGATTCGGCGTGATTTCAAGCTCGATGACTTCCTTGTCCAGCTCCAGCAATTTTACATAGTCGCTGCCAAGGGGCGTATCCTCAGGCAAAATGTGAATCCCGTCCCGCGAATCCTTGGGGATGACGGATGTATCCATGCCCACTTCTTCCAAAGAGCACATCATGCCTTCGCTGGGCAGGCCGCGCATTTCCGTCTTTTTAATCTTCATGCCGCCGACAAGGGTCGCGCCATCTAAAGCGACGGGCACAACGGCGCCTTCAAAGACATTTTTTGCCGCCGTTAAAATTTGTTTTACTTCGCCGCCGACATCGATTTGGCAGACCACCAATTTGTCTGCATTGGGATGGGGTTCGATTTTTAAAATCTTTCCTACGACGACGCCGCCGAGCCCTTTGCTGCGATCGATAATGGATTCCACGTGATTGCCCGTGGCAGTGATTTCATCGCACATGCTCCGCGTGTCGCCGGGAAGTTTAACGTATTTTTCAAGCCAAGATTTGGGTAATAACATCCTTCAGTACCTCCTAGAATTGGGACAAGAAGCGGTCGTCGTTTTCAAACATGAGGCGAATGTCCGTAATGCCGTATTTTACCATGGCGATACGGTCGATGCCCATGCCGAAGGCAAAGCCGCTGTACACGTCCGGGTCGATGCCGCAGTTTCTGAGGACATTGGGGTGAACGACGCCGGCGCCCAATAATTCCATGCTCCAGCCCGTGTGATTGCAGGCGGGGCAGCCTTCCCCGTGGCAGACGAGGCAGGTAACGTCAACTTCCGTGGAAGGTTCCGTAAAGGGGAAGTTGTGGGGGCGGTATCTGATTTGCATATCGTCGCCGAACATTTCTTTGACGAAAACATTTAATGTATCGATTAAATTGGCCAAGCTCACGCCTTTATCCACGACCAGGCCCTCGAATTGATGGAACATGGGCGAGTGGGTGTCGTCCACGTCGTCGAAGCGGAAGACGCGGCCGCTGCTCACGATGCGAAGGGGCGCGCCGTATTCTTTCATGGCGCGGATTTGCATGGGCGAGGTGTGGGTACGAAGCAAGGTTTTGTCGTCAATATAGAAGGTGTCGCTCTTGTCTCTGGAGGGGTGGTTCTTCGGCGAGTTCAAGGCGTCGAAATTGTTTTCTACACTTTCGATCTCCGGCCCGTCGACGACGGTAAAGCCCATCTCAACGAAAAGATCTTCCAGTTCTTCTTTCGTCTTTAAAAGAGGATGGCGATGGCCGACGCGGAGTTTGCCCGCATCCAAGGTCACGTCCAAATACTCTTCTTCCATGCGGGCTTCGTAAGCGCCCTCTTTTAAACTGACGATTTTTTCATCGAGCTTTGCCTGCACTTTTTCCCGTACTTCATTGGCATAGCTGCCCACCACGGGACGTTCTTCCTTCGGCAGCTTACCCAGGCCTTTTAAGATTTGAGTTAATTCGCCTTTTTTGCCGAAATACTGCAGGCGAATTTTTTCCAATTCGTCAATGGTATTGGCGGCCTCAATGGCAGACGATGCGCCGGATTCTAATTTTTCAAGTAACTCTTTCATAAGTACTCCCTTCGGTATGTGCTCTGATCTAATGGTTCATTATACCACAGAATATTGGTCCATAAGGCTTTAGACGGTAATTTCTGAGCCAAAAAAATCCATCTTGCTTATATTTTATATCTATGTTATACTGACATAGTCAATGCGTAAGGCGACATAGCCAAGTGGTAAGGCGCGGGTCTGCAACACCCTTATCCCCGGTTCAAGTCCGGGTGTCGCCTCCAAACCGTCGAGTAACCTCGGCGGTTTTTTTGTGCAATTTTCAAAAAATCCCCTTCTCTTAGATTGAAGGGGATTTTGTACGCTTTAGTATGACTAAACATCTCCCGGTGCAGGCGGAATGTTTATTATTCAGCTTTATCTAATTGTACTTTTGCATCATTGAGATTCGACAAAATGCCTACGACGGCGAAAAACAAGATGACAATCCTGAAGTAGAACCAGGTGTAATCCACAAAACTCATTAAAAAGAAGCCGGCGAGAGAAGATATGCAGGCGATTTGCAGAATTTTTTTCTTACCCTCTATTTTGCTCTTGTCTTGCGCAAAACTCGAAAGTGCCTTTAAAACGATTTTTGCCATATAGGATAATAAAAAGATGACGGAAAAAATGCCCGCCTCGATAGCGAGTTGCAAATATAGATTATGGCTGTGGGCGACGGTAGAAAGTTCTTCCACTTTGTAGCTCTCGAAGACTTTTTGAAAAATGTCGCCGCCGAGACCTACGCCGCCAACCCATTGGTAGTCCCCTTTCATCAACGATGCACACTCGTAGATAAAGCGGCGGTACCCAAGGGAAGAGTCATTTTTATTGAAAATCGACATAACCCGCATCTGAATCGTTTGGGGCATAAAGAAAAAGGAAATTAAGCCCATCATTAAAAAAATCGGCAACCATCGCGGTTGATACAAGGCGATAAACACCGCCATGGCGAAGGCAAAGGAGCCCCACGCCGATCGTGACCCCGTCGCCAATAAAACATATAATGAAAGCAAAAGCGTCATGGCCGCCAACAACTTGACGGCTTTTTTATCGTGAACTAAGAAAAGTCCCACGACTAACGGAAGGACGAGGAGATAGAACTCTCCTAATATATTGGGGTTTCCTAGCGTGCTGTAAACTCTACCGCTTAATTCCTGACTAATACTAATATCCGTCTGAGATAAATTAACCGATACACCGATGACGTGTTTTTGTATGATTCCGTAAATGCTCACCATTAGCGCTGCAAAAGCTAAGGCAATCACCACTTTTAAAAGATCCTCCCAAGATCTGACCTGATTGATAAATACAGAAAAAACAACGAAAACCGCTCCATATATTAAACCGTAAGGCAGGCTCAGGGCAGGATGGATTGAAAATGCCGTCGCCAAGAAAATGGTGATCATAAATAAGACGAAGAAATCTTCGAAAGGTCGCTTCGCTTTATCTTCTCTGTTCATAAGTCCGAGAATCCAAAGTCCGAAGGCCATCAGGAGAAGATATATGTTTGACCACATTCCGTCGGGAATTACGCTACATAACACAAGGCCTATGCCCATTACAAGGGGGATTTGTTTTGAAAGCAAGGACAACAGGCTGAAAAGCAAACTATGCTTTGGAAGCCATTCCAAAAGTTTCTGTAGTTTGTTTACAAAAAAGCCAAAAAGAGCCGTGAGCCCTTTTCGAATCATCGAGTCTTCCCATGGATTATATGCTAAATTACTCCTAAACCGTTGAATGATTCGCGCCATTTAATCACCCGAATATTGGATTTTAGAAAGTCTGATTTGATCCAGCATCACAATGCCGGCACTGAAGGTATTGGACTGACCCACAAAGTAATTGGTCTCGCTGATAAGAATGCCTTTTTCCGTTGGGGTGCCTTTGGCTTTTACATGAATGGTCACTTTTTCGTAAAGATCTTTATCCACGGAAAGCGTCTTTCCATTGAAGGTAAAATCCTCGTCATCTAAAGGTTCCCTGTCTACCGATTCAATGGTGCCTAAGGTAATGGACTGTTGAACATCCTTAAAGGGAGCGCCGATTTTTATGTTCTCAGCTATTTCTTTTTCCAAATAAGGTACGACAATCGTAAGCTCTGCTTCCTTTTCGCCGCCCTTTGCCGAAGTACGCCCCTCCGCAATGTTTATTTTATTTACAAAGAGAACGACCGATGCAATGCACGCTACGACGATGAGAACATCAAATATTCTTATCTTATTTTTCATTTTCTACCTCGATGTTTTTTATTTTTCCGTGGACTTGCAAGTCTCCGACGGTAAACGTAAGGTCTTCGCCGAGAAGGCACTTTGTCCCGTTGATATAGATTCCGTCGTCACCGAGTTTCGCCCGTGTGGCCACATTTATTCGAAGGGATCTGAAATTACTTCCTTCCCCTCGCCCGTCATCTGTACCTTTATATTCCGACGACGGATTGTCGATGGGTTTACCGACTGAATAAGATGCCACGGTGCCAATGGTGTTGTTGCGCCGCTTATCGATGCATACATCGCCTTCTTTAATGGCTTCCGTGCTCCTTGTTTCAATTTCATCGGCTTCGATTGTAATTATGCCGTTGCCCCCGTTTACGTCACCTTGGACCATCGTTTTTTGGTGCACGATAACGACGAGGAAAGCTACAAGGAGAAGAATAAATAGAATATCTAACAGTTTAAGCTTTTTTGTTGCCATGGATTGCTCCTTCATATGTTTGTTCGATCTTGGCTATAATCGCCTCTCGATTGATTTCTTCAGTTACGATGCGCTCCGCATTGTTGACAAGTTTCTCTCGTAAATCGAGATCCTTCAAAATTTTCGACGCCTTTTCTGCTAAGGCTTGCTTATCGCCAAAAGGATAAGTTAAAGCGCTTTCGTTCTCTTCATTAAAATAATCCGACGCCCCGCAATTTTTTGTAATCAATAGGGGCGCCTTACATTGGGCAGCCTCTACGATGGAAAGGCCAAAAGCCTCTTCACTGGAATGATTGACATAAAGATCGGCAGATTTCAAATAATGATAGGGTTTGGAATTGTAACCCAGCATCATGATTTTATCTTCCAAATGGTATTCCTTGATTTTCCTTCGGGTTTCTTCTTCCAAGCGGCCATTACCGATAATAAGGGCCTTTACATTCTCCACTTCGTGAAAAAGAACCTCTAATGCGTCAATAAAAAAAAGAGGTCCCTTTTCTTCCGATAATCGTCCCACAGAAAGTATCCACTTTTCCCCTTCAGGCTTCTCGACAATTTCGTCAGATTCTATGAGGGGAAAAGGCGGAGGAAGCGTAATGATCTTTTCCGGATGAACGCCCTCTTCAATAAGCTTTTCTCTAACGATGGAACTGACGGCAAAAATAGAATGATTTCTCGTAAAAAATAATCGATTTAATTCGGCCGCATTCTTGTTAATTACCGACACCATATGCCGCGTATTGATAATCGGAGCCTTCATGCCTAGAAGCGAACTCAAAAAAGCAATGCCGTTTTCGCGCATAAAGTGCGTATGCACGAGATCGACATGATTTTCTTTTACGTAGTGTTTAATTTTAATCGCAGCTCTTAAATCTAAAGATGAGCACATAGGAATCCGGGTCGTCTTCATCCCAATTTCTTTAAATTCACTTAGGCCGTCTCCGTCGATATTATAGACGAGTTCGTGCGTAATGGAAGGATTGTTTGTATTGACGAGGTTCTTGATGTAACTTTCGCTGCCGCCTCTGCCGACATAGTTTAAAATATGTAGAACTTTCATACCATCATCTTTCATCCTTCGTTACGCACTCGTTTTGATCCAATGTTTCAAAAATAATTTTAGCAATCGGTAAAACAAAAGTCAATTTTCTTAAGCTTCGGATCCGTTTCTATCGGGGTTTGAGTAAACAGTCCTTTTAAGCGCAAGGACTATTTACCTTTTACATTCATTCCGACGATCATGCCTAATAGCATGCCGACGGAGGTTCCGATGGCCAAGTTTTCCACGCCCCAGGCGATTCCCACCGCCGTACCGAGACCCATGCCGATGGCCATGCCCTCGGCCATATGATCCTCGGCCTCCTCTTCGCTCCCATCCTTCACGTCCTTTATCTTTTTTGCTCGACGAACGGCATAAACGGCCAGCACACCGATTAAGATCAGCGGCAAAAGGATTCTGATGATTTTCATTGATCGGCCTCCTCATTCTGTATTTTGGCAAGAAAAAAGCCCGGTATAAACCGAGCTTGGAGCGGAAGACGAGATTCGAACTCGCGACCCTCGCCTTGGCAAGGCGATGCTCTACCACTGAGCCACTTCCGCAAATGGTGCCCAGAGCCGGAATCGAACCAGCGACACGCAGATTTTCAGTCTGCTGCTCTACCGACTGAGCTATCTGGGCAAGGTTATCAGCGACAACCTTTTTCTATCTTACAGAAACTTTACGGATCTGTCAAGAAATTTTTAGAGGGGGTAGAAAGGAATCTACGCCTCGTCCTCGTGAGCCGAAAGCATGGCCGTAAGCTCCGATTCATCGAATTGATACCGGCGATTGCAGAAATGGCAAGTGGCTTCGCAGCCCTTGTCTTCTTCGATCATTTCGCGGATCTCGAAATCAGGCAAAGCGGCAATGGACTCCGCCACTTTCTCCTTGGAGCATTCGCAAACATAGGCAATGGGCGCCTCGCTTAAGATTTTCAAATCGTAGCCGGGCAAGAGGGCGTGCAAAAGCCCCTGTGTATCAAGCCCTTGGGCCAAAAGTTCCGTCACGGACTTGACGCCCTTTAATGTTTTTTCCAAATGATCGATGTCCTCGCTGTCGGCACCGGGCATGATTTCGATGATGAAACCGCCGGCGTGTTTCACGCTTAAATCCGTATCCACGGCGACGCCGAGGCCGACGGCCGAGGGAATCTGCTCCGATTGATACAAATATTGAGCCACATCTTCGCCGATTTCGCCGCTAACCAGGGCGACTTTTCCCGTGTAAGGCTCCCGCATCCCCAAATCCATGGTAACGGTCAAGGTGCCGGGCAAGCCCACGGCGGCGCCTACATCCAGCTTGCCGTCGGATTCGCGGCTGGGAAGATCCGCTTGGGGATGATCCACATAGCCTTTGATTTGACCGTTGTTTCTGCCGGTGACGACGATTTTTCCCAGGGGTCCCGCGCCGTCGACAATCATAGTCATGGACTCCTCTTTGCCTTTTAATTTATTGCGGAGTAGTAGCCCGGCAATCAAGCTTCGCCCCAAGGCCGCCGTGGCCGTGGCCGAGGTTTGATGGGTGATGCGGGCGGTCTCCACCAGGGCCGTGGCCGTAGCCACACTCACCTTAATGGTTCCCTTTTCATTCATTGCACGAATACATGTATCGGTCATAACACTCCTTTATTTGTCGATTCCCGCGACAAAACTGATCCGCTTGGATTTTTCTGTCGCAGAAGAAAAACTATAGCCGTCGTACATGGCGAGCACCTTCATGCCCGCTTCTTTCAACACGTTTTCCACGGTGTCAATGCTGTATGCATACTCGTCGTGAACTTCGTCGAAACGGGTGTAGGATCCGTCCTCTTCTTCTAAAAAGGCGGTAATGGCGTAGCGATTCACCCGGCCGTCAAAATGATTTTGCCAGGTCATAAAATAGCCTTCTTCGTCGCGAATTTCTTTTAAATCGCCGTATTCCCGAAAGCGGGCGGCGGTATTTAAGTCGAAGAGGAAACGGCCGTCCTCCTTTAAATGGGCACGCACCTGTTTGAAAGAGGCCAAAAGATCCGCCTCCGTCGGCAGATAGTTGAGTCCGTCGCAGAGGCATAGGATGAGGTCGAAGGATGTGCTGAAGGAAAAATGCCGCATATCCATTTTCACCCACTTGGCTCTGGGGTTTTTGTAGAGCCTGCCGTAGGCCTGCATCAGCATATCTTCCGAGCGATCGAATCCCATCACCGAGCCAAGGTCGGTAAGCTTTTCCGTCAGCTTTCCCGTGCCCATGGCCATTTCGAGAATGGCGAGGCCCTCCCTTTCGTCGAGGACTTTTTTTACCCAGCGAAAGACCTCGTCGTAATCGTAATTGGCCATAACGGCGTCGTAGATCAGGCTAAACCCTTCGTATTCACTCACTGAGTCGCTTCTCCAATTCTACCAAGATCGGCGAGGCTTCCCCGTCGAAAATTACATCGGCGTTGTGGTCGTAGGGCGTGGTGCCCTTGTTGATAATAATTAAATGCTCCACCATTCGCGGCAAGTAGGCCACGGGCATCACCTTTAGGGAGCTTCCCACCACGATCATGGTATCGGCCTTTTCCGTTGCCCGCATGGCGTCGTCGAAAGCCTGAGGCATGGCATCGCCGAAAAGCACCACATTGGTTCGCATGTCGGCGCCGCATTTCGGGCACTTCGGCGGAATCTCGCCCGACTGCACCCGTTCGTCGAAGGCTTTAAAATCTTCCCGATAATTGCAGCGCTCACAGCGGGCCGTGGAGGCGTCGCCGTGGACTTGTAACACCTCTTTCGCACCGGCCGCCTGATGCAGATCGTCGATGTTTTGCGTAATGATTTCGTGAATAAAGCCTTTTTCCTGCATCTTCGCCAAGGCCACGTGGCCGGGATTGGGCTTTTTGCCCTCCAAATCCTTTAAAATCGTGTAGCCTTCTTTGTAAAAACGCGCCGGATTGCTTTCCAACACGCCGACGGACAGGGCATCTTCCGGAATGAAATTGGTGTAGTAGCCCCGATCACTTCTGAAATCGGGAATTCCCGATTCCGTGGAAATGCCGGCGCCGGTCAAGCAGACGGCGTACTTCGCGTGTTTTAAAATTTCTGTCGCTTGTGCTAATTTATCCATCATCGACCTCCTATACCATCAATTGAATTACATACACTACCGCGAGCATGGCGCAGGGGATCCACTCTTTTTTGCGCAACAGTTTTTTCCCTCGAGGCAGGGGCCGCTTCATGGATGTGCGCAAAATAAGGGCGATGCCCAAGACGCTTGCCACAAGAAGAAATAGGGTGGTGGCATTTTTTATGCCCCCTAACCGCAAGACGACCCCCGCCTTTGAAAACGAGGCGATCCATCGTTCGTTGAAAAAGTGAATGAACAGGATGGACGACAAATTATAAATGAAATGAGAGAAAATACAGGCCCTTAAACCGCCGTAAAGGTAGATGTAGCCCAGAACCAAGCCAAAGAGCAACGGCGCCAAACTGTTTTGCGCCTCGAAATGAAAAAGGGCGAAAAGCGCCGCCGATAAAATCACGGCGCCTCTCGGGCTGCGACGGGAAAATTGTTCACATAAGACGCCGCGAAAAAAGAATTCTTCCATGATCGCCGGCGCCAAGGCCATGGTGAGGATTTGTTTAAAAAGCCCCACATCGCCCCTGAGCAGATCGAGGTTTTGATTTTCCAAAAGATAGATGCGGCTCAATCCTTCTAAAAAAATGCCGTTGATCACGAGAATAATGGGAAAAACGGCCACGGTTAAAAGAGCCGCCTCGCCCAATGCCATGCCCCTGTGCTTTTGGGCGCCCATTCGGCCCCTGAAAAAGATGGCCGGGGCAAAAATCGCCACCGCTTCCGTGAAGACGATGCCGAAAAAAGGATCCCTTCGGGAAAACAACGGCCCTAAAAGCAAAAACAGAATCCCGGCCAAGACGCACCAATAGAGCAGGCCGATAAAACTAATCTTCGTAGGTGTAGATGTAGGGTTTGTTTCTGTAATACGGCCCATAATTCAATCCATAGCCTACGATAAAGACATCGTCAATGGTAAATCCCGTGAAGTCTGCGGAAAAGTCTACCTCTCTGCGAGACGGTTTGTCCAGCATGACCGCGGTCTTCAAAGACGCCGGCCCCATTTTATTGATGGCTTCCGCCACTGTTTTCAGGGTGTGGCCCGTGTCGATAATGTCGTCGACGATAAGCACGTGGCGACCGCCTACTTCACTGCGCAAGTCGCCGAAGACCTTTACATCTCCGGAAGAAGATTCGTTGTTTTCGTAACTGGATGTGGTCATAAAGTCGATTTCCATTTTGCTTTCCATGTCCCGCACCAGGTCCGAACAAAAAACGAAGCTACCGCGCAACAGGCCGATGACGAGAATCTCCTCGCCGTCGTAGGCATCATCGATTTCTTTCGCCAGTTCCTTCACGCGCCGTGCAATGGCTTCTCTGGAATACAACACCAATTCTTTCTTTTCCATAGGCTCCTCCTTTTTACTATTGTTTCATTATATCAGAATCCGACCCATCTTTTCCCCTTCGGTGCTATAATTCTTGTAGGTGATATTATGAAAAAAGAAACGCTGCACACATTGGCGGCGGACAAACTCTATCTGCTTTCCTCCATCGACGCCTGGAACGGAGCGCCCCGCCGAAAGGCATTTTATGACGCCGTTTTAAACGAAGGGCGCATGAACTACTTCTTTCTCTGCCAATACATGAGCGAATTATTAGATGCTGATTTGATCAAACGGGCGGACGACGCCTTCTTTCTTACTGATGAGGGCAAAAATGTCCTCGCCATGTTCGGCGACGAAGCCGAGCCCATGGCCAAGAGAGAAAAAACGCCTGAAGTGCACTACGCCGTTTACGACGAAGGCCATTTCAGGGTCTATCAAAAACGCGTGGACGATGCGCTCGTCTTTTCACTGGCACTTTCAAAAGATGCCTTTGATCTGAATCTTTCCGGCTCAGATGAGGCGCAGGTAGAAGAATTGATACGACGCTTCAGCCTTTAATGCTTTTGCATTCAATAAAAAAGACGAAGGGATATTTGAGTGATCCCATAAATTTGGATTTCTTGATCCATCGTTTGGGCACTCTAATGCTTCTCTCGTCTTTTTTAATTATTTTCAATTGAAAAATTCCAGCCTTTTAAATTTGCTGCCAGTTTACCTTCTCCAGTCCATTAAATTGTTCTTCATTCTCCGAAAAAAAGCGTCCGCGAAAAGGTATTTCGTAAGCAATGGACTTGCCGATATGAAGAAAATGAATCACGGCTTTTTTTGTCTGGCGATGGACTTCAAATTTTTCGATTTCACTTTCCGGGTAAAGGTAAAATTCCTTTTTATCCGAATTGGATATTTCCTTTTCGTAGATCCCTTTCTTATCGAAGACGAGGACGAAGGTTCTATTTGCATCGTATGTATAAAAACCACTCAGCAAAAAAAGCTTCAAGGTCGATTTCACCGGCCCGTTGTGTTTCAAGGCAAGCAGATAGTTCGTTCCCTTGCCGAATTTCTCTTCCACTTCTTTTTTTATTGCCTCGTTGTCATTAAATAATAAGCCCATCGTTCCTCCTATTTAAAAATAAATACATCAGTGAATTCTTTCTCAAGCACTTTCGCAATCTTATAGGCGGTCTCCAAGGTGGGGCTGATGGTGTTGTTTTCATAGGCCATGATGGAGCGACGCTTCAACCCAACAGCTTGGGCTAATTTCTGCTGCGAAAGATGCTTCTCTTTCCTAAATTCGCGTATTCTGTTTTCAATTTTTACTTCCATAACTCAACCTTTTCACCCCCCGGATTTGTACTATTTTTAGTACATCTCTTGTACTAAAAATAGTACCATGGATGGCTTCTCGTGTAAATACCTTTCTCCCTTCAAGTTTCTTGTCGGAAAAATATAAAGGTTCTATGTCAACCATTGGGGAGTCTAGTGAAAACTAGGCTCCTTTTTGTTTTCCTAAAAGCCATCCATCACCGATCTTTTGAACAAACAAAGAGTAATTTGGTTCGAAAATGATGAAAGTTTTGC
>NZ_CALPBW010000021.1 GCF_943169845.1 Peptoniphilus rachelemmaiella | reverse complement strand
TTAGGAGGTCTGAGTCCGAAAGAGTACCGTGAACGCATGCAATCCGCATAGAACGAATGTTATGTAAAACAAAATCGAGTAAGCGAAATGCTTACTCGATTAAGTCCAACTTTATGGGGTCACTCTAGAAACACTGGGGCGGCTTTTTGTTTATTCGTATTTTAAGCGGTGTTTGGCAAAAGCATAGGCGATGAGGCTCTCAAGAGCGGCAAATAAAAAGACGACGAGGGAATCCTGTATGGTAAACCGGGCGAAATGATTCATTTCATAGGCCAATGTGTTTAAAGCAAAGGCATTTTCAATGAAAGGAATGATTTGCTGGGCACAAGTTAAAAATCCGACCATGGTCAATGCCACGGAGAACAAGGTCACGCCGCCTAAGGATTTCATACGAATGCTTAAAGCGGAAAAAACAAAGACGGCGGGTATGGCAAGAAGAAAGCTCGCGAAGAAGTAGTAGAGATAAAGGGAAAAATCCACGGTGCCGAAGCCGCAGACGAAACGGCCGGACAGGATGAAGCAGGAAAAGAAGAAGATTTGGGCGATGAGGATAAGCGCAAGCGCCAGGAAACATTTCGCAAAAATAAACCGGCTGTGTTTTGCGCTGCTGAGACGGATAAAATTTAATCCCGCTTTATGCTCCACTTGCCACAAGAGGGCGACGATGATGGCGATGAGGGGCACATAGAAAAAAGAGAAGTAGAAGAGGGCGATCTGGGTGAATAAACTTTCCCATTCATGGGTGAGCATGGCGCGATTGCCCATGTAATTAAAGGTGCCGAAACACGTCGCCAACAATGGCACGACGAGTATGGTCAAGAGAAGGGGCAGCCATTTTATTTTCTTGACCTCAATTGAAAAAACAGAAAACATAATTCCTCCTAAATGGTTTTGTCGCGGCGGATGCGCGTGTGTTTTTTAATAATGAATAGGCAGATTAATAAACCCGTGAGGGATGCGGCCAAGGATGGCCAAGGAACGGGATTCATCACGCGGTGAAATCCTTCGCTTCCCTTGACGAAGGAAATGCTCAAAAGGGAGCTGTACCATGCGAAGGGATTGATGAAAGTGAGCGCCCTTGAAGTCAGCATGGAGAGAATACCAAAAAGAGCTCCGCCCATGGACAAGAACAGGGTAAAGTAAGGGCTTTTGGCCCGCGTATCCAATAGAAGAAAGAGGGCGACAAAGGCCGAGGTAATAAGCCACTGGCTGCAAAATGCCACGGTCACGTGGGCGCTCGCCACTTGGGACAAATGAAAATGATCGGAACGGGCGGCCATATGAAGAATCAATGCCCACTCAACCAATTGAAGAAGGAAGAGACGCAGACTGAGCCACGACCATTTTCTCATGAGAAGGGTCGACGGCTCCACGCCCAGCATTTCCTGGAGCTGAAACATATTGTTTTTTTCTTCGATTTCCACCACTTTTTTCACCAAAGAGGAAAGAAGCACCGGGTTGAAGATCAACTGAAACAGAAAGTAACCATCTAAAAGAGAGAAAAGGGGATAGATGTCTTGACGAAAGGAATGTTCAAATGCTATGACCCCCAAGACGGGAACGTGAACACATAGCATGAGAAACAGAAGGGGATAGAGGCCCAAGCCTTTGTATTTTCTCGATTCTGTTTGAATCATAGTCTCTCTCCCCTCTCTGTGTCTTGAATGAATAAGGCTTCCAAGCTTTCCCGCTCCTCTTCGATGCGGTAAATGTCTACATAAGGGCTTAGGGCGCGCACCGCCTTCGCCACATCGCTATCGGTAGGGTGGTTTAAGATCAGTCGGTCGCCGCGAATTTTGCATCCCAGGGAAGAAAGGACCTCCGCGGCCTTTTCATTGTCCGATGTGCGAATGGAAAGAATCGGCGGGTGAAGGCGACGATAATTTTCCAAGGTGCCGTCGTAGATCAAATGGCCTTTTTGAAGCATGGCGATATGGGTGGCGATTTTTTCCACTTCGTCGAGAATGTGGGATGAAATTAAAATCGTGGTATTCTTCTCCACCGCCAATCGCTGAAAGAGGTGGCGCATATCCAGAGTGCCTACGGGATCCAGGCCGTTAATGGGCTCATCTAAGATTAAAAGCTTCGGCTCGCCGATAATGGCCATGGCGATGCCCAGTCGCTGCTTCATGCCCAGGGAATAGGTTCGCACCTTTTCGTTCGCCTTTGCTGCGAGGCCCACCGCCTCCAAAGCCGGGAGAATTTGCTTTTTGTCGATGCCCTTTAAGGTGCAGAGAATGGAAAGATTCTCATGTCCCGTGAGATGATCGTAATAGGCGGGACGCTCGATGAGTGCGCCAAGTTTGCGATTTAGCGTCTTTTGATTTTTCGGCACGACCTTTTCGCCGAAAAGCACCATGTCGCCGCTATCTCTTTCGATGAGTCCCAAAATAGACTTCATTAACGTGGATTTTCCGGCACCGTTTGGGCCGATCAAGCCGTAAATGGCACCTGACGGCAAATCGAAGTGATCGATGTCCAATACTTTTTTGCCGCGATAAGTTTTGCTTAGATTGTCAATGGTTAATAGTTTGCTCATAAAAGCCTCCTTTTGATCCCATTGTAAAAAGCGAAGCTAACGAAACCATGGACAGTGGATCACTTTTAGATCACAAAAGAAGAAGGCGCCCTTCGCTATGATAAAATAGAGGCGAAAGGGGCGGTAGAAGATGAATAAAAAGGAACCGGTTATTTTAATCGTAGACGATGAAAAATCACTGCTGGATCATTTGGAAGCCTACCTGCGCGAGGCGGGCTATCCCTCCGTAAAGACGGCGTCGAATCTGGCCCAGGCGCGCTTTCAGCTGGCCAATCACCACGTGGATCTCATGATTTTAGACATCATGCTGCCGGACGGGAGCGGCATGGATCTTTTAAAATCCCTGCGCCGAGGATCCCATCTGCCGGTGATTATTCTGTCGGCTTTAGACGGCATCGACGACAGGCGGGAAGGCTTCGAATCGGAAGCGGACGATTACATCGTAAAGCCCTTTCTCGCGGAAGACCTTCTGTGGCGGGTGGAAGCTGTGCTCCGCAGAAGCTTCCGCGAAGAGAAAAAAGGCCCGATTGATTTAAACGGCGCCCTCTTCGATCCGGCGAAGGGCACGATTATTAAAGAAGGCGGGGAAGAGAAACTCACGGCGAAGCAGTATAAAATCCTGGCCCTTCTCGCCAATCACTTAAACCGCATCGTCTCCATCGATCAAATCATTGACGCCGTGTGGGAAGAATCCTTCGGCTACGAAAACACACTCATCACCCATATCTACCGCCTGCGGGAAAAATTGGAAGACGACCCCTCCAATCCCACCCGCCTGGTGACGGTAAAGGGCTTGGGCTATAAACTCATGGGAAAGCAGTAGGGGCTCAACAATGTTTCAGTTTATATTAAAAAAATTACGCCGCTTCGTTTTGTTTACAGTTGCGTTTTCCCTGTCCTTTATTTTTCTGATTTTTCTTATTCTTTACATAAATTACAATGTAAGTAAGCAGTACGTAGAGCCTGACAGTGTCCACGATTACATCATGGAAAATAAAGAAGACGGGCTGTTTTTTACAACGGCAAACCGAAAATTTCTAAAAGAAAATAATCTCTGGGCCATTCGCGTTGGAGAACAAGGCAAGGTCATTGAGTCCTTTCAAAAGCCTTCTGAAATTCCGGAAACGTACAAACTGACCGATGTGGCTCGCTTTACCCGTTATTATTTAAAAGACTATCCCGTCATGACGTACATCGTCGGCGACGATCTTTTGGTTATCGGGTATCCCAAGGGAACACTGGATAAGCTGCCTTTCAACTACTACAGCGCAGAGCAATGGCTTTTAAACGTGGATTTGGCACTGATTTTTTTATTAGGCTATCTATTTTTCCTCTTTTTTATGTACAGAAGGGAGCGGAACAATCTCTTCAAAAAATTGTTCCCCCTTCAAGAGGCATTGGAGGAAATTTACAGTGCCCATTACACACCCTTGGATGAAACGGGCCCCTTAAAAGAAGTCTACCACGCGGTTAACGACGCCAATGCCCGCTACGTGCAGCTGAATAAAAGCCAGAGCCAATGGATTCGCGGCATCAGCCACGACGTGCGAACGCCACTGTCGAAACTTAGCTGGGGGCTGAATGATTTAAAAACCGACGAAAACAAAGAAGCAGTGAAAGCTCTGGAAGACGAAATTATGCGCATCAGTAAAACCATTCAGGATCTCAACGATACCTCTCGTCTTCAAACACTCAGCGACGAACGATTTATTTTGCAAAATCCGGCGCCCTTGCTCAGAAAAATTATCGTGGCGCAAATGAATGAACACGAGGATCGACGCATTTTATTCGACAATCAATTAAGTGAAGATGCAAAGATCAATATGGACAGCCATTTGTTCAGCCGCATGATCGATAATGTCATCAGCAATAGCATCAAGTATCAGCCGGGAGATATTCACGTGGCCTGCAGGGAAACGGAAGAGAGCATTCACATTACCCTGTGGGACAATGGCGGCGGCGTGAAAAAAGAGGTGCTGGATCGCCTGGAACGGTCGGATTCGGCTTCTGTTTACGTTCACGGCATGGGGCTTTTGATATCGAAGCAAATTTGCCGATTGCACGGCGGAAAAATGAAAGCGTGCAATATAAATGGGGGATTCAACGTCGCATTTATCTTGCCGCGAAGGCATTGAATGCAGATAAATACAATATCTCCTTATATTGACAGGTATACTTACTCTTGATAACATGGTAAAGGATTTAAGGAGGTACGGACAAATGAAAGTTTCTATAATTATGGGTAGCTATAGCGATAAAGAAATCGCCTTTGACGTCATTGGCGCTTTAAAAATGTTGGAAATCCCCTACGATGTCGTGGTTTACAGTGCGCACAGAACGCCCAACGAAGTAGTGGATCACGTGAAAAAGCAAGAAGAAGCCGGCACGGAAGTGTTTATTTCCATCGCGGGAAAAGCCGCTCACTTAGGTGGGGTCATTGCCGCCCACACGACGCGGCCGGTTATCGGCGTGCCGGGGAAAACATCCGTCGGCGGAGGCATGGATTCTCTTCTTTCTACGGTACAAATGCCTTCCGGCGTGCCTGTGGCTACCGTCGCCATTAACGGCGGAAAAAATGCCGGCATTTTAGCGGCACAAATTCTGTCCGTCGGCGATGCGGCCATTAAAGAACGACTCCTCGCTTACAAAAAACAATTACAAGACGAAGTAGTTGAGATGAATAAAAAACTGGAGGCTGATCTTCGTGGCTAAAATGAAAAGTGATGTAGAGATTGCACGGGAAGCCCATTTGGAGGAAATCCAAACCATTGCCGAAGGTTTGCACATTCCCAATGAAAAATTAAAGCCCTACGGCCGCTACATGGCAAAGATCGAAGGCCGCGCCTTTGAGGACCACGATGGGCCGCGAGGAAAGCTCGTCCTCGTTACGGCCATTAACCCGACGCCGGCGGGGGAAGGGAAAACCACCACCAATATCGGTCTCGCCATGGCCATGGAAAAGATGGGCAAGTCTACCATCAGCACCTTGCGGGAGCCGAGCCTGGGGCCGGTCTTCGGGATTAAAGGCGGCGCGGCCGGCGGCGGCTACGCACAAGTTCTGCCCATGGACGACATTAACCTCCACTTTACCGGCGATTTTCACGCCATTACCAGCGCCAACAATTTAATTGCCGCGGCCATTGACAATCACATCCACCAAGGAAACGCATTGGGCATCGACCCGAAAAAAATCTCATTCAAACGTGTTTTGGATATGAACGACCGCGCCCTTCGAGAAGTGATCGTCGGCATGGGGCCGAAGAAAAACGGTGTGATGCGTCAAGACGGCTTCGACATTACCGTAGCATCGGAAATCATGGCGATTCTGTGCCTCGCCCGGGACTTGGAAGACTTTAAAGCGCGCGTCGGACGAATCATTATCGGCTACAGCTACGACGATGCGCCGATCTACGTCAAGGATCTTGAGGTAGCCGGCGCCGTCACCATGCTCATGAAAGATGCGATTCTGCCGAATTTGGTACAAACCATTGAAAATACGCCGGCGATTATTCACGGCGGGCCCTTCGCCAATATCGCCCACGGTTGCAATTCCATTATCGCCACGGAAACGGCCCTGCACCTTGCGGATTACACCATTACGGAAGCGGGCTTCGGTGCCGATCTCGGTGCGGAAAAGTTTTTAGACATTGCAGCGCCTGAAGCAGGCTTTACGCCCGATTGCATCGTGGTCGTCGCCACGGTGCGCGCGTTGAAATACAACGGCGGCGTGGCCGTAAAGGATTTAGGTGCAGAAAATGTAGAGGCCTTGAAGTCGGGCTTTGTCAATTTAAAGCGCCACGTGGAAAACATGAAGAGCTACGGCGTGCCCGTGGTTATCGCCATTAACAAATTCCCCACGGATACGGAAGCCGAGCTTAAAACCATCGACGAATTGGCCGCCGGCTTAGGCGTCGACGTGGCTTTATCCGACGTATTCAGCAAGGGATCAGAAGGCGGCATGGCACTGGCCGAAAAGGTCGTGGCCCTCTGCGAAGCACCCAATGACTACGCGCCACTTTACGACAGAAACCTGCCTGTGGAAGAAAAAATCGAAATCATTTCGAAGAAAATTTACGGCGCGAAAGATGTCGTCTATTCCGATGAGGCCCTGGCCATGATCGCGCGCATTAAAAAGCTGGGTCGAGATGACCTGCCTGTGTGCATGGCAAAGACCCAAATGTCCTTTACCGACGATCCCACGAAGCTTGGGGCGCCTGAAGGATTCACCATTCACATTCGCGACATTCGTCTGTCCAACGGCGCGGGCTTTATCGTGGCCCTTACCGGCGCGGTCATGACCATGCCGGGACTGCCGAAAGTTCCCGCCGCCAACGGCATGGACATCGATGCCCACGGCGTGATTACCGGCCTTTCATAAGAGGTGATTATGAACTATTCTTCAAAAATTCAAAGTGAAAGCATGGACGCCTTATTTGACGCCATATTGTCCCTGGAAAACAGAGAAGAGTGCTATCGTTTTTTCGAAGATATATGCACCATTAAAGAATTAAAAGCTATCTCTCAACGTCTGGAAGTGGTGAAACTTTTGGTTTCCGACCAAACGTACCACGCCATCGAACAAGAAACCGGCGCCTCCACGGCGACGATTAGCCGAATCAATCGGGCGCTGAATTACGGTGCCGACGGGTACCATTTGGTTTTGAAGCGGTTGGGTTTTCTTGACGAGAAAAAAGAGGATAAAAAGACAAAATAAAAAATCGGATCCTGCGGGGTCCGATTTTCTTATGAAAGACTTATTTGTTTTTTAATTGCTCGACGATTTCTTTTTCCGGCGTCACCGTCATGGTGGAAAAGTCTGTGTAGATGACAAGGCCCGGTTGATTGGAAGGATGGCGACGAATGAATTGGCGCTTCGTGTAATCCACCTCCACATGGCCGGACTGGCGGGCGCGACTGTAATAGGCGGCGAGCATGGCGCCTTCATAAAGGGTGGCCTCGCCGGCTTCTTCGCCGTCGGTTTTTACGATAACGTGGCTGCCAGGTCCGTTTTTCACGTGGAACCAGATATCGTCTTTTCTCGCAAATTTCAGCGTGAGCTCCTGATTTTGGCGATTGTTTCTGCCGACGTACATGGGAAAACCGTCGGACGATGTGAAAGTGAGGTATGTCGGCACTTTCTTTTTTTTCTTTTTGTTTTCGCCGTGGCCCTTGTATTTTTTCTTCAGGAAATCTTCCCGAAACTCTTCCTGTATGGCGTCTACTTCGTCAATGGATTCGGCATCGTCCAGATTATAGAGCATGGCATCCAAATAGCGAATGGTGTTTCGGTTTTTGTCGATGCGATCGGCGAGAAGCTTCTCCGCGTGTTTTAATTTCGTGTACTTTTTATAATAATGTGCTGCGTTTTGAATGCCGTCTTTCGTCTCGTCTAAAGGGATGGTGAGGGGATTCATGTCGTCGTAAAAATTTTCTAAAGTGACTTCCACGGCGCCGCGCTCAATTTTCCACGCATTGGATGAGATTAAATCGCCGTAGACCTTGTATTTTTGGCGATCTTTGGCATCCCTCAGCTCAAATTCCATTTTCTCTTGCTTGTGAAGGGCCCGCTCCAAATGGTTTTTGATTTGTTTGTTTAGATTTTGGCTCTTTTGACGCACCCTGTCTTCCAAGACGCGGGCGGAGAAGGTGTGATCCAAAAGGGCCGAAGGGCCGTCGTAGAAAATCTTGCTCCCTTCCGGGTAGTGGGTTAAATTAACGGATGAGAAGGCGATAATGTGGCCTGCCTCCGACACGCTTTGGGGCTTAAATTGAGACGCGCTGATTTCGGAAAAAAGGGAGTGAAAGCCGTGGTATAAATCATCGGCGGAAAAAAGCTTCACCGGATCCTTGTCGCTTCCCCCGGCGCGATAGGCGATTTCTCTCGCGATAAGGGGCGAGACACCTAAGTAGCTACGAATGAAAAAGTTCTTTACCGAGGTGTTTTCATTTTCGTTTAGTCGCGCCATAAAGGTTTCTTTCGTTTCCTTCAGGGGATTGGCCCGATCCACAATGCCTTCCAGCGTATAGCTTCCCCCGGGGAGCACCTCCCGCACCCGGCTCATGGAGCGATTGATGCGTTTTAAGGCATCGAGAATTACATTGTTTTCGTCGAGAAGAATAATATTGGAGTAGCGGCCCATCATTTCGATGACGAGCGTCTTTTCCACTCGGTCGAAAAGCTCGTTAAAACCGTCGACCTTGATCTTAATGATGCGGTCCATTTCCACTTGCTCGATGGCCGTAATGGTGGTCGATTCCAAATGCTTTCTGAGTAGCATACAAAAAGCCGGCGGCGTTTGCGGATTTTTAAATTTTTTCTCCGTTAAATAGGCGCAGGGATTATTGGCAGAAGCAGAGAGCAGGAGACTGCCTCTGTCCGTCTTGCTCCTGAGATTTAAGACCAAGGTGTCGTCTTGCGGCTGGTAGATCTTGTCGATTTTGCCTCCGGTAAAACGACTATTTAATTCCTCGGCCACCGCCTTTGTCATCGTTCCGTCGTAACTCAATGAATACCTCCCTTTCTGTCCTCGGGTCGTATCATGTATAATACCATAGAGGAGGCGTCTATGAACAGTATGACGGGCTTCGGCTCAAGCGAAATCGTTAAGGACGGCGTAAAGCTGAACGTGACGGTGAAATCGGTAAATCACAAAAATTTGGATATTCGGATTAAAGGACTGGCGGAAGCGCCCGCTCTGGAACAACTGGTGAAATCCGCCATTGCCAAAGAGACGAAGCGTGGCCACTTCGATGTGTTTGTGCGCACGGAAAGGGAATCGAATACGGATTTAAGTTTCGATCCCGAGGCCTACGCTTTTTATGAAACGCTCCTGAGAGAAAAGGGGGCTTCCCGGCCCGGGGAAGTGGCGTGGCTTTTGGAGCGGCCCGGCGTCATTAAACAGGGAGGCGATGAAGCCTTTGATTTAGACGAGGCTTTACTCACGGAGGCCTTCGACGCTGCCCTTAGGGATCTCTTACTTATGCGCAAAAAAGAAGGGGCGAATTTAAAGCAAGCACTGGAAGGCCATTTGGCAACTTTGGGCAGCTATGTGGAAAAAATTCAATCGGCGGCTGAAGCGGAAAAGGCGGAAGAAAAAGACGGATTTCGCAAACGGGTGAAAGAAATCATGGGCGAATACCAATTGGATCTGCCCCGTTTCTCCACGGAGCTGGCCCTGCTCTTTGAAAAAATGTCTATCGAAGAAGAAATTGCCCGTTTGATATCTCATATCGACCAATTTAATGTTATAATGAACGATAAAGGTTCTGTCGGTCGCAGATTGGATTTTCTCCTGCAGGAAATGTTCAGAGAAGCCAATACGATCGCGAGCAAATCCAGACATTTGGGGATTTTACACGACATCGTTGAAGTGAAAACCCTCATTGATCATTTAAGAGAACAAATTGCAAACATAGAGTAAAAGACAAGGCGGGTGTCAGGTGTCAAAAGGATTTTTATTGGTATTGTCCGGTCCTTCGGGTAGCGGAAAAGGTACGGTCAGCGAAGCTTTAATGGCGAAGAATCACGAAGTGAAATTTTCCACATCGGTGACGACGAGAAAGCCGAGATCAATGGAAGTGGACGGAGAAAATTACTTCTTCAAGACGGAAGAAGAATTTAAGAAAATGGTAGAAAACGACGAGCTCTTGGAGTACGCCCATGTGCATACGAATTACTACGGCACGCCGAAGGAATTTGTATTTCAGGAAATTGAAAAGGGCGAAATCGTCCTTTTGGAAATCGATGTACAGGGCGCTTTGCAAATCAAGGATAAATACAAAGAGGCCGTGTTTATTTTCCTCCTGCCGCCTACCATGGAAGAGCTGAAGCAACGCATCGTCAACCGCGGCACCGAAAGCGAAAAAGACATTGAAACCCGCTTTGCCAATGCCTTTAAGGAGCTTGATTTCGTCGGAAAATACGACTATTTCGTCGTCAACGACAAGGTGGAACAAGCGGTAAAGGATATCGAAAATATTATTGCTGCGGAAAAGCTTCGGGTGAAGCGATACAAGAACATTAAAAAGGACATTGTGGATAGAAAGGCGATACGATGAACATTTTATCTTTTGGCGAAATCTCAAAAATTACCAATAGCCGCTACGCACTGGCAACTTTGGTTTCCAATCGAGCCAGGGAATTGGTGGACGGTGAAGAAACCCTAATCGATACGGAATTGGAAAACCCCGTGTCCATTTCTCTGGAAGAAATTAATCAAGGCGCCGTAAAATTCACCAGCAAGGAACGTTTCGAAGAAATCATGGCGGAAAAAGAGCGCCGCGAAGAAGCCCTTCGCAGAGAGCTCGCCATGGCCGAAGGGGAGGAAACGGCGGATGAAGAATAAGCACGTTCTTCTCGGCGTCACCGGCGGCATTGCCGCGTACAAGGCGCCGGCCATCGTGAGCCGATTAAAAAAACTCGGCATGGAAGTGAAAGTGGTGATGACAGAAGGTGCCACAAAATTTGTCACGCCGCTAACATTTCAAACCATGAGCAATCAGGTCGTTCACGTCGACATGTTCGATCAATTGAACAATATGGATGTGGAACACATTGCCCTGGCCAAGTGGGCCGATGTCATGGTCATTGCACCGGCCACGGCCAATACCATCGCCAAATTGGCCTACGGCTTGGCCGACAACATGCTTACCACCGTGGCATTGGCCACGAAAGCGCCCATTCTTATCGCACCGGCCATGAACACGCAAATGCTCCGCGCCGAGGCCACACAAGAAGCGCTGAAGGTTTTGGAAAACCGCGAACAATATGAAATTCTTCCCACGGCGGAAGGGCTCCTGGCCTGCCAAGATGTAGGCGAGGGAAAAATGGCGGAGCCGGAAGACATTGTGGATTACATCCTTATGGCCCTTACAGAAAAAACCTTACTGGGCGTCGATATTACCGTCACCGCCGGTCCCACCAAGGAACGGATGGATCCGGTACGCTTTATTAGCAATCACAGTACGGGGAAAATGGGCTATGCCATCGCTACGGAGGCGGCGGCACGAGGCGCGACGGTGCATTTGATTTCGGGCCCGAGCCAATTAAAAGTGCCCAAGGGCGTGGACTTTATTCCCGTGGAATCCACCGACGACATGTTTAAAGCCGTGGAAGCGAAGTTTGACGCCACCGACGTGTTGATTAAGTCGGCGGCGCCCAGCGATTACAAGCCAAAAACCTACGCCGCGGAAAAGATCAAGAAGCGAGAAGGCGGCCTTATGGCCGTGGAATTTTCGCCGAACCCCGACATCGCCAAACACTTTGGCGCCATGAAGGGGGACCGGGTCATCGTAGGCTTTGCCGCTGAAAGCCACAATATGTCGACTTACGCAAAAAAGAAATTGGAAGAGAAGAACTTTAATTTTATCGTGGCCAATAATATTACCGAGGCCAAGGCCGGTTTCGGCAGCGACACGAACCACGTGCATATTTTTTCCGCCGACGGCAGCGACGAAGAGTTGCCCATGATGGATAAAAGTGATTTGGCCGCCGCCATATTGGACCGGGTAGAGAAAGACCTGAAAAGCTAGAACATTCTAGCTTTTTTTGTATTATATGGAGCCACTATGATTGTAGATGTGTATGTAGACAAAGCCTTGCCGCAAATCGATCAACTTTATTCCTATGCCTACGAGGGCGAGGATGCTTCCATTGTCGGCAAGCGCGTCATCGTTCCCTTCGGTCGCGGAAATAAGCCGGAGACGGCGGTGGTTTTAAGAACGGGCAAGGACGAAGGCAAGGAGCTGAAATCCGTCATTCAAGTGCTGGACAGGCGGCCTATATTAACACCATCCGCCATTGCCCTGGGCATGAAAATGCGGGAGATCTTCGTCACATCCTATGTGCAGGCCTTTCAGCCACTTCTTCCGAAATACGTCTTAGGCGGCGTGGAAGAAGTGGCGGTCAAATTAATGGACGACGAGGAAACGGCGTCTGTTTTCCAGGGAGAAGAAGCCCTGTTGACGGAAAAAATTCCGACGGAATCATTAGACCGACTAATCGAGGCGAGAAAAGTCGCCATTCGTTTTCGCGGCACACAGCCCGTGAAAAAAAGAGTCGTTGAAAAATATGTGGCCTGTGAGGATTACGACGGCCCCATGACCGAGAAGCAGGCCGTGGTTTTCAATCTGCTGAAAAACCGCCCGCTTTCAAAGGGCGAGATTTTAAAACGAACCGGCCTCTCATCAAGTCCCGTGGACAACTTAATAAAATACGGCGCCATCGCCCCGGTGGACCCTAAGGACATTCCTCCCGACGAGGCGCCGCCATTGCGGGAAGATCAGATCGCATCCATTGAGACAATCGCTTCATCGAAGCGGCCCGTTCATCTTCTCTACGGAAAGACGGGAAGCGGCAAGACGGAAGTCTATATGCAATTGGCACAACGGGCCATGGATGATGGAAAGTCGTCTCTGATTATCGTTCCGGAAATCGGCCTGGCCACGCAAATGGTGCATCGCCTGTCGGCGCGCTTTCCCGGGAAGGTGGACATCCTTCACTCCCGTCGTTCCGAAGGCGAAAAAGCTGCAGCGTGGATTCGGCTGAAAGAAGAGCCTGGGCGCATCGTCGTCGGCGCGCGTTCGGCGGTATTTTCTCCCGTGCCTGAGCTGGGCTATATTTTTATCGACGAGGAACAGGAAGAAAGCTACGATTACCGTGAAGGCCTGCGCTACAATGTGCGGGACGTGGCGGAAATGCGGGTGCGCTTTGAAGGGGGCAAGGTCATCTACGGCTCGGCGACCCCTTCGGTGATTACCTACGCTCGCTGCGGAGAAGATGTAGAGCTTCACCGACTGGTGGGGGATCCGAGAAAGACGGAGGCATCGCCTGTGGAGATCGTGGACATGCGCGAAGAGCTCTTTAAGGGAAATATTGAAATCCTATCCGAGCGCATGGTAGAAGGCCTTGAAGAAGCATTAAAGGCAAAAAAGCAGGCCATTCTCTTTATTAATCGCCGGGGCTACAGTCAATTCGTAAGCTGCAGAAGCTGCGGTCACGTCATCGAATGCGATGCCTGCGATATTTCCATGGTCTACCACAGAAGAACCCACCGCCTCCACTGCCACTACTGCGGCAGAACCAAGCCCATGCCGAAAACCTGTCCCGTCTGCGGCAGCGAGTATTTAAAACAGTTCGGCATCGGCACGGAACAGGTAGAGTCCTGGATAAAAAACAAATTCCCCGAGGCCCGAGTTTATCGCATGGACAAAGACACCATGGCACAAAAGGGCAATTACGAAAAAGTCTACGCCGCCATGAACGAGAAAAAGGTGGACATTCTCGTGGGAACGCAAATGCTCGCTAAGGGCTTTGATTTTGAAAATGTGGTCTTTGTCGGCGTGGTGGCAGCGGATTTATCCCTCTTCGTCTCCGATTACAAGGCCCAGGAAAAAACCTATCAGCTCCTCACTCAAGTGGCGGGCAGAGCCGGACGAGGCAAGCACAAGGGCTGCGCCGTAATCCAAACCTATAATCCTGAAAATTACAGCATCCAATATGCTAAAGAGCGAAGCTACGAGCCTTTTTTCCATCGGGAAATGGAAGAGCGCAAGCGCTTTTTATATCCGCCCTATGTCCATTTGGTGAAGCTCCACATTCGCGGCACGGGGGATGTGGATCAGGTGGCCATGAACTGGAAAAAAACCCTGGAGGCTATCAACAAACACGAGCAATTCGACATGCTTGTGGCCAATCCCGTGGAGCAGCCGAAGATTAAAAATAAAAGACATGTGTCGATTTTGGCAAAAGTCTGGCCAAAGGAGTTTCGGCCTCTATTAAAGGCATTAAAACGGGTATTGATGTATTACTACCGTACGCAAGGGGAAAAAGAGATTACCATAAGTTTAGAAATAGATGGATAGATTAACAGAAAAGGAAGTGAAGAATGGCTAAATTACAAATTCGCATCGACGGGGATCCCATATTACGCAAAAAATCAAGAAAAGTTGAAACCATCGACGAAGATTTACGCCGCCTCGTCGACGATATGTACGAAACCATGTACGAGGCTCAGGGCGTGGGCCTGGCCGCCGTGCAAATCGGCAAATTAAAACAGCTCATCGTTTTGGATGATTACGAAGGAGCGAAGATGGTGCTCATCAATCCCGAACGGGTGGCGGAAGAAGGCTCTTCTGAAGCTCTGGAAGGCTGTTTAAGCGTGCCGGAGCGTATGGGCAGGGTGAAACGTTATGAAAAGATCAAAATCAATTACACCGACATTGAAGGGGAAGAGAAAACCCTGGAGGCGGAAGATTTTCTCGCCCGAATTATCCAACACGAAATGGATCATTTAAACGGCATCCTCTATACGGATTTAGCCGATGAAATGTACAATGTGGATCCTGCACGAGAAGGCGAGGAAAAGGAATGATGAAGGCCGTATTTTTCGGGACACCGGATTTTGCCGTGCCCACCCTCAATGCCTTAAACGACATTTGCGACGTGACCTTGGTCGTTACCCGAGAAGACAAGAAAAAAGGGCGTGGAAAAAAGCTTTTACCTACGCCGGTAAAAACCCGCGCCGAAGCCTTGGGCATCGAAGTTTTTCAGCCCCATAGTTGCAATACGGAAGAAGCCCTTGAAAAATTAAGGGCACAGGATGCGGATCTGTTTGTCGTGGTGGCCTACGGACAGATTTTATCGGAAGATGTTCTGGCTTTGCCGAAAAAGCACATCGTCAACGTCCACAGCTCTCTGCTCCCGAAATATCGCGGCGCGGCGCCCATGCAATGGGCCATTTTAAACGGCGATGAAGAAACGGGCGTGAGCCTTATGAAAGTGGAAGCCGGGCTTGACAGCGGCGCTGTCTATGATGTTAAGAAAACCCCCATCGGCGATAAAAATTTCGGCACCATTCACGACGAATTGGCGGGTTTCGGTGCGGATTTAATCCGTGCATTTGTCGCTGATCTTGAAAAAGGCGAAGTCACGTTTACGGAACAGGATCACGATGCGGCCACCTATGCGGCAAAAATCGACGACGAACTTTTGGCCTTAAGCGCCGAAGAATTGACGGCGGAGGAATTTGTTAGAAAGATTCGTGCCTTTTCGCCGGAGCCCGGTGCCCATTTCCTCTTCCGCGACGAACGCCTGAAGATTTACGACGGTGAGGTAAGCGAGGAGGCAGTGGCAACGGGCAGGTACAAGGCCACGAAAAAGAAGCTTTGGATCGGAACCAAAGACGGCACCGTCCTCTTAAAGGAAATCCAACGGCCCGGTAAAAAGCGCATGGCCATCGGTTCCTACTTGGCCGGCGCCCACTTAGATGAGGAGGGAGAAATCTAATGTACGGCATGTACTACAATTTAGACTATCTCATTTACATTCTTCCCGGCTTTCTCTTGGCCCTTTACGCCCAATCGAAAATCAAGACAAACTTCGATAAATACAGTCGCGTGTCCAATAGAGAAGGCCTTACGGGCCGCTCCGTGGCGGAAATGATTTTGAAAAGCCACGGCATATATGACGTGCGCGTGGACCGCGTCGGGGGAAGTTTAACCGACCATTACGATCCCTCTCATAAAGTCTTGCGCCTCTCGGATCCCGTCTACGACTCCACGTCCATTGCGGCCTTAGGCATTGCCGCCCACGAATGCGGCCACGCCATTCAGCACCACGAAGCCTATGCGCCCCTTAAATTCAGAAACGCCATCGTTCCGGCGGCGAATTTAGGGTCGAACCTTTCCTTTTTCTTGATTTTTATCGGCCTCTTTGCCTTTGAGCCGTTGATCAAATTAGGCATCGCCCTTTTCGCCATTACCGTCTTGTTTCAATTATTGACCCTGCCTGTGGAATACGACGCCAGTCACCGTGCCAAGGTCATCTTAGCCAACGGAGTCTTATCCGGCGAGGAAATGGTTGGGGTAGAGCGCATTCTTTCCGCAGCGGCCCTCACCTATGTGGCGAGCCTCCTTACGGCCATCGGCACCTTGCTCCGGTTCATGTCCTTGGGAAGGAGACGGGACTAATGAGAAATCCTCGTTTTCTCGCATTGACCACTTTGGAAAAAGTGGAAGCCGGCGCCTTTATTCAAGAGGCCTTCGATCCCAAAGGCTTGAAAGATGTGGATCGAAACCTGGCGGAGACCATTGTTTACGGCACGGTACAAAACAAACTTTTTCTGGACCATGTCATCGATCGCTTCGTGAAAAAGCCTGAAAATCTCGATCAAAACATAAGACAGCTTCTGCGCATGGCCCTTTACCAAATGCACTTTTTGGACCGCGTGCCGGATCATGCCGTGGTAAGTGAAACCGTCAAAATGGCAAAGGTCATTTCAAATGTGGGCGCAGCCGGACTGGTGAACGGCGTCTTGAGACAGGTGATCCGCCAAAAGGAGGATGCCTTCCACATTCGCGGCGAAGATGAAGTGACTCGCTTATCCGTCACCTACAGCTTTCCGAAGGAGTGGGTTGTTTATTTTCAACAACTCTTAAAGGACGAGACGGAGGATTTTTTAAAATCCACCTTCAAACCGGCGCCTTTAACACTTCGCCCCGTCTCCGTAGATCTTGCCTCCCTTATGGCAGAACTTGAAGAAGCGGGCTTTCACTGTGACGCGATGAAGTCTTTTCCTGCGGCGGTGGTAAAAAAACCGCGAGGGCTTTTTGAAACCTCTGCTTATAAAGAAGGCAGATTCTACGTTCAGGATGCGGCGTCTCAAGAGGTGGTCGGCTTATTTACGCCGGATAAGGACGCGGAAGCCATGGATCTATGTGCCGCTCCCGGCGGCAAGAGCTTTCAAATGGCGGAGCTTTTTTCCCATGTGGACGCCTTTGATTCCTCCCCGGAACGGTTGATGCGAATGGAAGAAAACATCCGCCGCTTAGGCTACAAGAACATCGCCACGGCGGTGCGGGACGGCAAAATGCCCTTGCCGAAGAAAAAATATGACCGCATTTTGGTGGACGCTCCCTGTACGGGCCTTGGCCTGATCCGGAGAAAGCCCGAGATCAAATACCGCGTCGGAAGGGAAGATGTGTTGCAACTGGCCCGGGTGCAAAGACGCCTGCTGGAAAATGCCTACGGCGCGTTAAATGACGGCGGCGAATTAGTCTACAGCACCTGCAGTGTCACCGTGGAAGAAAATGAAGGCGTTCTTCATTCGTTTTTGACGGATCATCCCGAGTGCCGATTAAAGGAAAAAGGAACGCGCTACTGGCCCCATCGCCACGGTACCGACGGGTTTACCATGGCCTGTATCGTAAGAAAGGATGCCTAATGCATTGGATGGAAATGACGCCGGAGGAATTAAAAGCCTATGTAACCACCTTCGGTGAAAAAAGTTTTCGTGCAACCCAGCTCTTCGAAGGAATTCACGGTCAGCGTAAGGCCTTGGAGGAACTTTCGAATGTGCCCGATTCTCTGAAACAGGCTCTTCCTGCGCCCCTTCGCGGCGTAAAAATCGTAAAGCGGCTGGCATCGAAGCTGGATGAGACCAAAAAATACCTTTACGAATTGGAAGACGGGGAGATCGTCGAAGGGGTCTTAATGAAATACCATTACGGCTACAGCCTGTGCGTATCGACACAAGTCGGTTGCCGCATGGGATGTAGCTTTTGTGTGTCCACATTAAAGGGCCGGATTCGTGATCTCACGCCCTACGAGATGCTTTCTCAGATCTATGCCGTGGAAGAAAACGAAGAGGTTTCTGCGGGAAACATCATCCTTATGGGAAGCGGCGAGCCCTTGGATAACTACGACAATGTGCTTAGGTTTTTGAAGCTTCTCCACGATTCTAAGGGAAAAAACATGAGCTACCGCTCCATGACCATTTCTACTTGCGGCCTCGTCGACGGCATTCGCCGATTGGCGAAAGAAGGCTTGCCCATTAATTTAGCCGTAAGCCTTCACGAAACGGATCAATCGGCGAGAGAGGCGCTCATGCCTATCGCCAACCGTCACCATTTAAGCGAACTTTTCCCGGCCCTTAGGGATTACTGCGACGAGACGAAGCAGCGAATCACTTTGGAATACACATTGATTCAGGGGAAAAACGATCAACCGAGAAACATTCGGGAAATGAAAGCACTGACAAAGGGCCTATTGTGCCATGTGAACTTAATTCCACTTAACGACACGGCCCATTTTTCCGAGAAAAAACCGTCGAGGGAGCACATTCTCAGGTTTCATCGAGAGTTGTCTCAAAGCGGCGTATCATGTACAATACGTAGAGAATTAGGCAGTGATATTCAGGCCAGCTGTGGACAATTAAAAGCGGGTTCTGAGGCCATAAAGACAAGGTGATACTATGATAATTTCTGCTTACACCCACATCGGTGGCAGGGAAAACAACGAAGACAGTTACTATGTGGATCCGAAAAAGCGCTTCGCCATCTTGGCTGACGGCATGGGCGGCCACGCGGCAGGCGAAAAAGCCAGCGCCTTGGCCGTCAATCGATTAAAAGAGGTGCTTTCCGTTTCCGTCGAAAACGAGCGGGAGCTTTTGGATCTTTTAAATAAAGGCGTTCACGATGTGAACCAAGAGATCTTCAATCAATCGGCAGCCCATTTAAAATACCGTGGCATGGGAACGACTTTAAGTTTGATTTACCTTCTGAAGGGCAAACTCTATTACATTAACATCGGCGATTCCAGAATATACGGTTACGACGACGATCTCTTTCAAATCTCGAAAGACGACAGTTTCGTCAATTACCTCTTAGACATCGGCGACATTTCCGAAGAAGAGGCCCGGGTTCATCCGAAGAAAAATGTCCTGACAAAGGCATTGGGCACCACTCAAGGCGTGGATTTTCAAATTCGGAGTTTGGATACGGTTTTAAAATTTATCATCCTCTGCTCCGACGGCCTTTCCGACGTCGTGGAGCGGGCGGACATTCAAAAAGTATTGGAAACACAAACGGGCGATTATGCGAAGACGCTGGTTGAAAAGGCCCTGGATGGTGGCGGAAAAGACAATATTACCGTCATTGTGCTAGATAAGAGTAGGTGAAGGTATGCAAGGTATGATTTTAGCTGACAGGTATGAATGCCTGAAACGAATCGGAAGCGGCGGCATGGGCGATGTTTACAAGGCTCACGACCGCAGGCTGGACCGAATCGTTGCCATTAAAGTCTTAAAGAGCGAATACAACGAAGACGACAACTTCATCCGCAAATTCCGCCGAGAATCCTTGGCTGCCGCCAGTATTTCTCACCCGAATATTGTGAGTATTTATGATGTGGGCATGGAGACGGTGGCCGATGAAGATGTCTATTACATCGTCATGGAATACATCGATGGAAAGACATTAAAGGAATTAATCAAAGAAGAGGGCATGTTGAGTCAAAACCAGGCGTTGAATTACCTGATTCAAATCGCCGAGGCTTTAAAAATCGCCCACAATAAAAATATTATCCATCGAGACATTAAATCCCAAAACATCATGGTGACCCGAGACAATCGAGTGAAGGTGACAGACTTCGGTATCGCCCGCATGGCGGGAAATGCCACGGTCACCGTGACCAATGCGGTCATGGGCAGTGTCCATTACTTCTCGCCGGAACAGGCGCGGGGGCAAAAAGTCGATGCCAGGAGCGACATCTATTCCATGGGCATCGTGCTCTTTGAAATGCTCACCGGCGACGTGCCCTTTGATTCGGAAAATCCCATTACCGTGGCATTAATGCACGTACAAAACGACATTCCCATGCCATCGGAGCGAAATCCCAGAGTGAGTCCGGAAGTGGACCGGGTGTTTAAACACATGACGGAGAAAAAGCCTTCGGATCGCTACGACAACGTCAGTTTGATTATTGAAGATGTAAAGGCGATTTTGCTGGGTAAAGTTTACGGCGACCGGACACAAACGGATGCGAGAACCACTGTAGTGATTCCCAATACCGGAAACAGAGCCCCGGTTGAGCCGACGACACACACGGATACGGCGGAGCGCGCAAAGAGAAATACGCGGCCCATCCCGGTGAAAAAGCCCAAAAAGAAAAGCAATTCACTGGCAACCATAGGCGGGGTCCTGCTGGCCCTTTTACTCCTCTTCGGCCTGGCCTTCGGCGGATCGAAGATAAAAAATATGCTTCTTGACGGTCAAAAAGGCGAAGCGGTGGAAATGATCGATTTAATCGGTAAAGATGTTTCCGAAGCGAAAGACTTCGCCGCTTCAAATGATTTGAAACTGGAAATAGACGAGAAAGAATCGGATGAGGGCATCAAACCCGGCACGATCTTATCTCAATCGGTGGACGAAGGGGAAGTCTTGCGGCGCGGCGATCAATTCTCCGTGGTCATCGCCAAAGAAGAGGAAAAAGTAAAGGTTCCCGATCTTGAGAACATGACCATCTCCGAGGCCCAGGCTACGCTGAAGACGGCGGGGCTCAATCTCGTCGTAGACAAGACGGAATACAGCGACAGCGTACCGGCAGATCGCATCATCAGCCAAAAGCCGAAATCCGACGAAAAGCTTGCCAAAGGCGAAAGTGTCCACGTGACCATGAGTAAAGGACAAGACGATAAGACGACCGTCGTCCCCAATTTAAAGGGTGTTTCCGTTGAGAAAGCCAAAGCCCTATTGAGAGAACAAGGACTGAAACTGGGCAATGTGGAAGAGAGAGAAGATCTTTCCGTGGGACCCGGCGAAGTCGTTTGGCAACAATACAATAGCGGAAATCAAATTAAACAAAATTCAACGGTAGATATTATCGTGAGCAAACATGGCTCCGGCGGCGACAGCGACGAAGGATCGTCGGTAAGCCACAAAAATCTCTCCTACCGCATTCCGGACGACGGAGACACCCACGAAATCGAAGTGGTGGTAGAGTCCGGTGGCAGCGAACGCGTGGTGAACCACGAAGAAGTGGTCGGTGGCTCCTCGGTATCCTATCCGGTTCAAGGGCGCTCCGGCGATAAAGCCTATATGCGCGTCGACGGCTCCGTGGTTAAATCGGTGAATTTTTGATGAATAAAAAAGGCAGAATCACGAAACTGTTGGGCGGTTTTTACTACGTCACCGCCGAAAACGGCGAAGTGTATGAAACACGGGCCCGAGGCATTTTTCGTCATCAAAAACGAAAGCCTGTCGTGGGCGATTACGTGGAGCTTTTAATTGACGAAGGGGATAGGCTCAATTCCGTAGAAGAAATTTTGCCGAGAAAAAACAGCTTGCTCCGTCCGCCGGTCGCCAATGTAGATCAAATTTTGCTCTTTATTCCCACGGCAAACCCGAAATACAATTTGTACTTGGTGGATAAAATGCTGGCTTATTACGAACAACAAAACGTGCGCATCGTCCCTGTGGTTTCTAAATGGGACTTGGATCCCGAAAAGGCGGAGGCACTCCGAAGCATTTATGAAGCCAGCGGCTACCATGTCATGCATCTCTCGGAGAAGGACAACGAATCGGTGACGAAGCTGGAAGCCATGCTTTTTGAAAAGACCACCGTATTAAGCGGCGTGTCCGGATCGGGAAAGACCACCTTTTTAAATCGCGTACTGAACTTGGATCTCGAAACGGGCACGGTAAGCGAAAAGACCAATCGGGGCAAGCACACGACGCGGCACACGGAAATCTTTACGGGAGAGAAGGGGATGTATTTATTCGATACACCGGGATTTTCCAGTATTGAAATCGACTCCATCGCTTCCGCAGATTTAGACGCACATTTCAGGGAATTTGCGCCCTTTATTCAGTCTTGTAAGTTCCAGGATTGTCGCCACGTGAAAGAGCCGGGTTGCGCCGTGCGTGCTGCCTATGAAAGGGGCGACATCGTAGCCAGCCGCTTTGAAAATTATTTGCGCTTTTACGACGAATTAGTAGAAAAGGAGAATGGAAAATGGCGTTAGTGGCACCGTCGATTTTATCGGCAGACTTTTCAAAATTAGGTGAAGCCATCACATTTTTAGACGGGGAAAAAGTGGATTACATTCACATCGATGTCATGGACGGAAAATATGTACCGAATTTAACCTTCGGTCCGCCGGTCATCAAGGCCATTCGCCCCTTTACCTCCATTTCCTTCGACGTGCACTTAATGATCGAAAAGCCGGAAGATTCCGTCGACGATTACATCGCCGCCGGCGCCGATCGTATTACCTTCCACACCGATGCCACCATTCACGCTCACCGACTGGTCCACCGCATCAAAGAAGCGGGAATCAAGGCAGGGGTGAGCTTAAACCCGTCTCAAAACCCCGAATCCATTCGCTACCTTCTCGAAGACGTGGACCTCGTACTACTCATGAGTGTCAATCCCGGCTTCGGGGGACAGTCTTTCATTTCGTCCACCATTGAAAAGGCGAAGCAGTTAAGGGCCATGACCCTTCGCGAGGATTTGGAAATCATGGTCGACGGCGGAATCAACGAAACCACCGGTGCCGCCATGGTGGAAGCGGGCTGCGACAGTTTGGTGGCGGGATCTTATATTTTTAAACACGAAGATCCCCGCGTCGCCATTAATGCATTAAAACGCCTATGAAGCGGGGCTTAATTATTACCGGCGGGCGGCGCCCGTCGAAGGAATTATTGGATCGGGAGATCCGTTGGGCCGACGGCATTATCTGCGCCGACAGCGGCTACGACGCTTTGGCCCACGTGCCGGAAAAATTAAAGCTGGTTATCGGCGACTTCGACAGCTCCCATCGCTTGGCGGAACTGAAAGAAAAACAGGTGCCCATTGAAGTACTTCCGCCCATGAAAGACGAGACGGATACGGAAATGGCTCTGACACGTATGTTGGCTCTTGATCCCGAGGAAATTCATGTTTTAGGCGCCACAGGCAGCCGCTGGGATCACAGCGTGGCGACGATTTTTTCTCTTGAAGCCTATGTGGATGAGAAGGCGACGATCAGCATGATCGACGAAAACAATCGCCTGCGCCTCGTCGGCCCGGGCCGATATCACCTGGAGCAACTCGGCTTTCACTACGTGAGCTTCGTTCCCGTTACCGATGCCATCGAGATTACAACGGATGGCTTTAAGTATGAGGTGGATCATTTAACGCTTTACAGAAAAAAAACCCGCGGCGTCAGCAATGAATTGCTGAAGGAGGCGGGGGAAGTGACACTACATGAAGGCAAAATGCTTATTATTCATTCAAAGGATGGATAGATAGCCCATCTTGTCAATAAAAAAAGGTTCTATGTCAACCATTGGGGAGTCTAGTGAAAACTAGGCTCCTTTTTGTTTTCCTAAAAGCCATCCATCACCGATCTTTTGAACAAACAAAGAGTAATTTGGTTCGAAAATGATGAAAGTTTTGC
>NZ_CALPBW010000020.1 GCF_943169845.1 Peptoniphilus rachelemmaiella | reverse complement strand
TTGCAATCAATGGTAATCAGGCGTCTTTCTTCTGAAACACCGGTGACCTCGACATCTTGGATTCCTAAAAGTAATGTGGTAATATTGTTTTGCACTTGTTTGCCCCCCTTTATTATTTTGTGGTGATATAATTTTAGGTGATAGGGAAAACAAGTGCTATCTTTTTGCATAAAAATATCCATTGAGGAGGTTACTCCCCAACGGATATTATAGAGCCATAAAAAACCAAAAAATAAAAGAATATATGTTTGTCTTTCGCTGTGTCTGAGTATATACTAAATACAAAAAGACGAGGAGGTTTTTATGTTCGACAATCTGTACGCCCACATCGATCAAAAAGAACCATCGAGAAGACAAACCCTCCACGACCACCTGTATCACACGGCGGCGCAGTGCGCCCGCATGGGAAAAGAAGTAGCCATGGAAAAAATGCTTTTTTACGTGGGTCTACTCCATGATTGCGGAAAGGCAAAGTCGAGTTTCCAGAATAAAATCAGAACCAATTCAAAGGATCGCGTAGACCATTCCACTTACGGCGGTCTTTTGACACTGTGCTTTTTAGATGAGGTGTATTGCGGTCTTGAAGGCGGGGAGATAGATAAGGCGTTTGCGCCGGTCATCAAAAAAATTAACGAGGACGTCCATGTACTCATCGCCTTTAACGATTATGTTCATCTTTTGACCTATGCCATTATGTCTCACCACGGTCCCTACGATATGGTTCGTCAGAACCGGGAGAATCGCTATGTCTACACGTCCTTTGAGCGGGCGGAAAGGGAGAGGGTGTCTCCGGAATTTGAAAAAGACCTGGATGCTTTTCAAGAGCATTGGAAAAGGGAGGGCATCGATCTTAAAAAACTTTTTGCGGAAGGCTTTGACGAATACATAAACGTGGCAGAAAAACTAAATGCCTTGGCTGAGAGGAGTAGCGACGATGTGAACGAAGCCATGAGCTTTTACCGCGGGATGTTGGCGCGCCTGGTAGTGAGCGTATTAAAATCTGCCGATATAAAAGACACGATCAATTCCTACGACACCGTCATAGAAGAGGAAGACGAGGCGGCTCTTCGCGCGCTTATCGAGGATTTCGAGGCGCGCATTCTCGCCGCCTACGCCGCCTACGGCCCGCCGAAAGATGGTATGAGCCGTGGTCGAGCGGCCATTGCCGAAGCCATACTGGCCCGCTCTAAAGCGGATGATAGCGGGATTTACACATTGGATCTGCCTACCGGTGCGGGGAAGACCCTGCTTTCTCTGCGCTACGGCGTGAACCAAATGAAGTATCGGAAAAAGCGGCGTTTTTTCTATATTACATCCTATCTCTCCGTACTGGAACAAAATGCCGAGACCATGAAAAAAACCTTGGGCCATGAGGATCAGGTATTGGAACATCACTCCAATGTGGTAGAAGATGAGGAAGATGAAACGTCTCGCGGTGCGGAAGATGAAAAACAGGATTCCATGGCGGCGGTGCAGCGCCAATTTTTGCTGGGCGATTGGACATCGCCGGTGGTGCTCACCACCATGGTACAATTTTTCAACACCCTGTTTAAGGGGAAGTCCGCCAACCTTACCCGCTTTAAATCCTTCGTGAATGGGGTGGTGGTTTTAGATGAACTGCAATCTTTGCCGACGGATGTGCTCTACATGATGAATCTGGCATTGAATTTCATGAAGGCGGTTATGAACACCACCGTGGTTTTATCCACGGCGACCCAGCCCGCCTACGGATCCATGAGTTTGAAGCATCGCCTGGACTATGGCGACGAACATCAAAAAAACACCACGTTGGTCGTAGTGGCTGAAGAAGACAAAAAAAGTTTTGAACGGGCGAAAGTAGCCCTCTTGGGAAAAATCGACGAGGAACAATCCCTCGACGATGTAGCGGCCTTCGTTCTATCGAAAGAGGAAACATCGCGCTTGGTGATTCTAAATACCAAGGCGGCGGTGCGCGGCCTTTACGATCGATTGGCGTGCGCCATGGATGCGAAGGATCTTTATTATCTCACCACGAATCTAACGGCGGCGGATCGCCTGGCGCGAATCCGCGAGATCAAGACGCGACTTGAGACGGACGATCCCATTTGCGTTGTGAGCACCCAACTCATCGAAGCGGGAGTGGATGCAGATTTCGCCATGGTGGTGCGCTCCCTTACCGGCATCGACTCCATCGTGCAGGCCAGAGGTCGCTGCAATCGAGAGGGCAAGCGCAAAGAGGCCTATACCTATGTGGTGAACATGGATCGGCGGGAAGAAAACATCGCGCCTCTGAAGGGCATGGGCGAAAGAAAGTTGGCGAGCTACTTGATTTTAAGAGACGAGGAAGGAGAAATCGGCATAGAGAATTTTATTTCTCCTTATTTCGAAAAACTCTACGCCAACTTAAAAAAGGATGCCCTATCTCCCGTCTTTGATCTGCTTTCGGAAAATCCCATGAAGAAAGACATTTTGCTGAAATCCACTCCCGGCGCCGCATCTTTAGACGGCGGCATCCTTTTGGAAGACGGCAAGGTCATCAACTTTTTTCAGTCATTTAAAGAAGCCTACGAAGCATTTGAGCTCATCGACGAGGCGCAAGACGTGGCGGTGGTTTTATGTGAGGAAACGGAGGAAGCCGTCAACCGCCTGCGGGACATGGAAATGGGCTCCGCGCGCTTTGATCCGAAGGCTTTAAAAGAGGCGCGCCAAATGATTCGCAGCCTCTCGCGCTATACCGTGCCTTTGCCGAAAAAAACGACGAATGTTTGCGAGTCAATTTTAGACGGCATGGTGCAGGTACTACCCAAGGAATTTTACGACAAAGATTTTGGATTAAATTTGGATTATGAGGGGGGAATTATGATGTAAATAAAAAAAGGCCGTAGCGGCCTCCTTCTAAACAAATATCTTTCAATCCACAGCTTTCGCTGACAGATCCATTGTATCAAAAATAGAAACAGAAGAAAAGAACTTGACAGGGAATTTTTTATAAACTAATATGAAGATGAAAGGAGGTGAACTCATGAATCAATCAAAGTTTTTCTACGCAAAAGTGTACGGGGATCGGGCATTAATCACGTCTCCTGAAAGTAAGAGTGGAGGGGAGAAAATGAGCGCCATGATCCCAACTCGGGAAATGCTTCGCGGCATCGTCGACGCCAACTATTTTAAGCCAGTCTTAAAAAACGTGGTGGACGAGGTCCGCATCATGCACAGCATCGAGTCCTACACGCAAGGAACGCGGCTCTTACTAAAAAATTACGCTAGTGATCTCAGTGCATACACCTATCTTCAAGACGTATGTTATTACATTAAATTTCACTTCGAGTGGAATGAGGCGCGAGACGACTTAAAAGGCGATCGCAACTTCAACAAACACGAAGCCATTACGGAACGCTCCCTGAAGCGAGGCGGCAGACGACCGATCTTTCTCGGCACAAGCGAGTGCGCCGGCTACATTGAGGAGCTGACGGTAGAGCAATATGAAAACGACCCGGGTTACTACGACGACAAGACTTTGGGCTTCGGGCTTATGTTCAACGAATTTGTCTACCCCACGGAGCCGGGCGGCATGCTTCAAGCCGTTTACGCGCCCATCAACATGAAAAATGGCCGCATCGACTACAATGCAATGGAAGGGAAGGGCATTCTGCGGGAGGTCCGCAATTACGACTTTAAGGTGCCGACGCTGACAAAGTCCGTAGACGAAGAATTGGAAGACTATTAAAGGAGGTGAGACATGAGTTTATTGACAGCTTTACTGGATTCCTATGATTACGCCTTAGAACACGACATGGTGGGAAAGCCCGATGCTTATGGAAGTCTTCTTGTTCCAATGTTTTATGATTCTGCGGTTTCAGACGGCAAGAATATTCTGGAGGTAATTATAAGCAAAGAAGGCCGGTTCATAGCGTATGACTATGTGCCAAAAGGGGAAACCATTATTTTTCCTGTAACAGAAGATTCAGCTGCTCGCTCAAGCAATGTGGCGCCGCATCCTATTGTCGATAATATGAGTTACATCGTTCAGGATGGAAGTCCGCGAAATCAGGCATATATGGACCAACTTGATTCTTGGCTTGCATACGAAGAAATCGACTACATCCGTACAATATACGATTTTCTCAAAAAGGATGCGGCAATTAAACGTATTTATGACTCTCTTCTGCCTGAACCGATTGATGAAAATTTAAAAATCACTGATCCTAATAAAGCAGAGGAAGAGGAAAAGAAACGTGCGAAAGAGATCGAGAAGATACGCAAGATTTATATCATGTTCACGATAGCGGAATATGATGGGCAGAAGAATGTGAGCGTATCCGATAACCGTGACTTGCAAGAAAAGTATCGCGATTATTTTACGAACTGCCTATGCAATGAAAAGGAAAAGGTTACTTGTAATTTAAGTGGAAAGCAGGACTATCTTTGCATCAAACATCAACCTTTAATGGGGAGGGCGCGCTTAGTTTCGCAAATTGAGGCCAAGGAAGAAAATTGGCGAGGTCGTTTTACAATGCCAGATCAGAGCATAAAAATAGGCATGGAAACGAGTCAAAAGATTCATCTCATGGCCAAGTACTTACTATCGGGACAAGGAACGCGGCGCTGGTTAGGCGAGCAGGCCAATATGGTGAGCTGGTTTTCCGACGATCTCTCCAACGCGGCGGAATTTAATCCGACGAAATCCGCGGAAGTGGCATCTTCTGTTAAAAACCGCCTGCTGGCCTTGAAGCAAGAAAAGTCGGATGCATCCATGCTCGCCGATGAAATGACAGAAGACATCGTCAAGTCCTTTACCAACGGCAAGCGCCTGTTTTCTGATGATGCAACCTATTACATCGCCATTTTCGACAAGATCAGCAACGGACGTGTGGCTGCCAAGTATTTCCGGTCTTTGAGCGCGTCCCGTTTAAAAGAAAATCTGGTGGCGTGGCAGGAAAAGTACCATTGGCGCGGTTTCAGCAATGAAAATCGGGACAAGGAGTTTACGCCGAGTCCGAGGCGCATAGTACTGGCCGCCTATGGCGTGGAGCGGGACGGGATGTTAGAAATAGCAAAAAATGATTTTCTGAAAAATCAGTACCAAAACATCGTAACGGCTCTTGTGGAAGGGCGCGCCGTGCCACGAAATTTCGAAAAAGCCTTGGCCGTGAACATTCGTCACCGACAAAACTACGACAAGACGTGGATGGAAGTGCTGTTTTGCGCCTTGGCCGTGTTAAAAGATAAGGGAGGGATTAAAGACGCTATGCTAAATCGAGAAAACACCGATCGATCGTACTTATTCGGTCGCTTGCTGGCTTCATTCGAGTACTTAGAGGAGAGTACCTTCGGCGAAAAAGACGGACGAAGCACCAATGCAGAAAAAATGTGGACCAGCTACACCAATAAGCCGGCGACCATGATGTTGCGCTTAAGAAACTTAATGAAACCCTATGAGCGGAAGTTGGAAAGAAGCGATAAACCGCTGAAGCGGGCAGCGTTTTTTAACGCGACGCGCGAGATTCATGAAGCCACCAATATGCTCCATGAAAGCTACGATATGGATTCAGTGGAAGTCAATCGTCCATTGGACTACGGATTCATTTTTGGCTACGAGGCCCAAAGACAAGCTTTTTACTCAGGGAAAAACAAAGAAGTAACAGAAACCGAGGAGGTAGATCATGATTAACCATAAAGTCGACTTTATCTTTACCATCGAAGTGGAAGGGGCCAATCCCAACGGCGACCCCTTGACGGGAAATATGCCTCGCATCGACGGCAGAGGCTACGGCGAAATCAGTGACGTATGCCTGAAGCGAAAAATAAGAAACCGCATGCAGGACATGGACCACGCTATCTTCGTGAAAGCGGCAGAGCGTTGCGACGACGGATTCAATTCCTTGGAAGGCCGCTTTAATGCGAGCTTTAATAAAGATGTTTCCGACGAAGAAGTTGCCGAACAAGCCAACGAAAAATGGATGGATATTCGCGCCTTCGGCCAAGTGTTCACCTATCAAAAGCGCGCCCTGGGTGTTCGCGGCCCCGTCAGCATTTCCATAGGAAAATCCGTGGATCCCATTGAGACAACCACCATGCAAATCACCAAGAGCGTCAGTGGCATGGAGCCGAAGGCAGGTAAAAGCCGAAGTGCCGATACCATGGGAAGCAAGCACTATGTGGATTGGGGCGTTTACGTGGTCAACGGCAGCGTGAACTGCTATTTGGCCGAGAAAACCGGATTCGACGAAGAAGACTTGAAGGTTTTGAAAGAATGCATTCGCACCCTCTTTGTCAACGACGTATCCGCGGCCCGGCCGGACGGCTCCATGGAAGTAAAAGACATTTATTGGTTCAATCATTCGTCGAAAGTCGGCGATGTATCCAGCGGCAAGATCAAAGACTTGCTTTTACACGACGAGTTGAGCATAGGCACCGTGAAGCCCCACTACGAAGATTACAATTTCCGATTGGATGAAGAAAAACTAAAAGCCTATGAAGAAGAAGGGCTTACCGTCGAACATCTGAAAGGGCTCTAAAGTGATCGGGGAAGACGACTTTCTCATGTTGAGTGGCATTCAGCACTTTTTATTCTGCAAGCGCCAGTGGGCCCTGATTCACGTGGAGCAAGTGTGGAGCGAAAACAGCTACACAACCGAAGGCCAGCTGATTCATGAGAAAGTCGATCAGCCTTTCATTAAAGAAAAAAGAAAAGATCGGATCATCTCCCGAGCCATGGACGTCAGTTCCAAGACATTGGGACTTTCCGGTCGCCTCGATGCCATCGAATTCCATAAGGGAGAAGAAGGCGTTCCTTTAAAAGGGCGAAAAGGGAAATGGATGCCTATCGTCGTGGAATACAAACGAGGCAAAAAGAAAAAAGGCAACTACGACGAGGCCCAGCTCATGGCCCAGGCCATCTGCGTTGAAGAGACGATGCACGTGCGCATGAGTCACGGCTATCTTTATTATCACGAGACGGATTCCCGTGAAAAAGTAACCTACACTCCCGAGTTGCGCCAACTGGTTGCTGAAACAGCCCGTGCCATGCACGACTGCTACGAGAAGCGTCACATTCCAAAAGCGGAATTCTTTAAAAACTGCACCCAATGCTCCCTCTACGACGACTGTCGCCCGCGGCTTACCAAAAAAGCAAAAAATGTCCAACGATACATTTACGAGGCAGAACTATGAAAAAACTTCTGAACGTTCTATACGTCACCAATCCGGACTATTACCTGCGCAAAGAAGGCCTCAATGTGGTGGTGACCCTGGAGGGGAAACGCATGGGTCGCTTTCCCATTCACATTCTGCGGCAAATCGTCTGTTTCAACTACATGGGCGTGAGCCCGGACTTAATGAAACTCTGCATGGAAGAGCACGTGCCCATCACCTTCTTTACTCCCTACGGCAAATACTGCGGCCGCGTCATAGGCGCTTCCTATGGAAACATCCACACCCGAAAGAAACAGTACCGTCTGGCGGAAACCGAGGCTTCCCTCGACGTGGCCAGAAACATGATCTATGCCAAAGCCTACAATTCGCGGAAAGTGTTGATTCGAGGTCGGTTGGACCACAAAGAAGCCCTGGACTCTGAGCGGGTGCAAGAAGCCATCGACGCCACAAAAAACATGGATGGCGGAGATCAAAACTTGTAAAGATAAAGACAGTCTGCGGGGCATGGAAGGGGTCATTGCCCGCCTCTACTTTTCCGTACTGGACGAGCTCATTGTAAAGCAGCGAGAAGATTTTTACTTCATCGAGCGAAGCAAGCGACCGCCCATGGATCGGTTTAACGCCCTACTCTCCTTTTTCTACGCCATTCTTGCCAACGAAACAGCAGCGGCATTAGAAGGCGTTGGCATCGATGCGTATGCCGGCTTCTTCCATACCGATCGACCGGGGCGAGTCAGCATGGCGCTGGATATGATCGAAGAAATGCGCGCCTTCGTCGTGGATAAATTCTGCCTCGCTTTGGTGAATCTGAACCGCATTGACAAACGCCATTTCGAAGTGAAAGAAAACGGCGCCTGCCTGCTAAACGACAAAGGAAGAGAAATTGCCCTCAACCAGTGGAACAAACGCGGGCAAGAAGAAATCACGCATCCTTTTACAGAAGAAAAAATCAAACTGGGTCTCTTGCCCCATGTGCAGGCACAATTATTGAACGCCTACCTGCGCGAAGATATCGAGGCCTATCCGCCATTTATGATGGGAGGTTAAATGCAAATACTACTCACCTACGACGTGGAAACCGTCACCCCTCAAGGGCGAAAGCGCCTGAGGCAAGTGGCAAAAGTCTGCACGGATTACGGCCAACGCGTACAGAATTCCGTCTTTGAGCTCAACATCGATCCCGCAACCTTGGTGACCGTGAAATCCAAATTAAATGGTATAATTGAGCCAAAGAAAGATTCCATACGAATCTACAACCTGGGAAAGCATTGGGAACGGCGGGTCGAGACCATGGGATTGGATGATAGCTACAACCCCGAATCAGACCTACTGATGCTTTGAGAGGTCGAGCTGAACAGAAAAGCGCCGAGACCGCCTCACAAAAAGTCCCGGAAAAAAGCGACAAAACGCTTAAAAATGACTTAGCTGTATGAAAAAAGCCCGGAGAGGGGCTCAAAAATACAGTCGCACCCCTCGCGGGTGCGTGGATTGAAATCCCAACTCCGCCCGTGGTGGTCGAAAGGAAGGCATGTCGCACCCCTCGCGGGTGCGTGGATTGAAATTTACCATTTCAAACAACGAAACTGGAAATCTGTTGTCGCACCCCTCGCGGGTGCGTGGATTGAAATCGTTGATTGAAGAAAGGGAAGATTCGGAAAAATGAGTCGCACCCCTCGCGGGTGCGTGGATTGAAATAAAAAAAAGACTTGACAACGAGAAAAGAAGTCGATGTCGCACCCCTCGCGGGTGCGTGGATTGAAATCGTCACCCGAAGACGTAAAAGTAACTAGCACAATCAGTCGCACCCCTCGCGGGTGCGTGGATTGAAATCGACTAACCGCTTATTTACGGCCTCTTGAACCATGTCGCACCCCTCGCGGGTGCGTGGATTGAAATCACGCGACGGGCGGCTGCGTTAACTTCTTTCAATGGTCGCACCCCTCGCGGGTGCGTGGATTGAAATTAAAAACCAACTCACGGCGGTAACCATACCGCCGAGTCGCACCCCTCGCGGGTGCGTGGATTGAAATAACTTTGAATGATCTTGTCCCTTATGACGCCGAAATGTCGCACCCCTCGCGGGTGCGTGGATTGAAATTTATAGGCTTGGGTGTTTGAAGGCGTTTTTTATCCCGTCGCACCCCTCGCGGGTGCGTGGATTGAAATCTTATCTCTAAATCAAACACATGATCTATGCAGTTGTCGCACCCCTCGCGGGTGCGTGGATTGAAATAATTTCCGCTATCAAGGCCTCAGGCTTAACCTCTTCGTCGCACCCCTCGCGGGTGCGTGGATTGAAATGGGGAGCCTACGTATTACCACGTACACACCACCGGGTCGCACCCCTCGCGGGTGCGTGGATTGAAATGGGGAGCCTACGTATTACCACGTACACACCACCGGGTCGCACCCCTCGCGGGTGCGTGGATTGAAATAGGCCGCTCAAAAAGCGGGTTAAGCCGATCACCCGGTCGCACCCCTCGCGGGTGCGTGGATTGAAATGTTGGAGAGTTAAAGGATTTGACGTTAAAAGTTGTGTCGCACCCCTCGCGGGTGCGTGGATTGAAATCACTCAAAAAGTAACTTTTTGAGTGATTAAGCAAAGTCGCACCCCTCGCGGGTGCGTGGATTGAAATCCGCACAACTGGATCAAGGCCATCACGTCGTATTAGTCGCACCCCTCGCGGGTGCGTGGATTGAAATAGAATCAACTGGAAAGATAAAGAATCTTTATTGACGTCGCACCCCTCGCGGGTGCGTGGATTGAAATTTTTTAAAGGATCAAAAAAGAAGTTGACAAAAAACAGTCGCACCCCTCGCGGGTGCGTGGATTGAAATGCCCTCCACTGTGAGGGCTTTTATCCACGCATCGCTGTCGCACCCCTCGCGGGTGCGTGGATTGAAATTCCTTTTACGCTGGCGACGTATTTGCCTTTCTCCGTCGCACCCCTCGCGGGTGCGTGGATTGAAATAATAGGATTTGTGTGCGTGGCATAATGACCCCCCTATGTCGCACCCCTCGCGGGTGCGTGGATTGAAATCATCGTGCCCGCTTGTGCGGTGGCCGTCTCGTCTTTGTCGCACCCCTCGCGGGTGCGTGGATTGAAATTTCCTTACGTCACGCGCGGAGGGCCCTATGGTCTCAAGTCGCACCCCTCGCGGGTGCGTGGATTGAAATGGAATTCGGGGAGGTCCACAAACTTAATGACCTCGGTCGCACCCCTCGCGGGTGCGTGGATTGAAATGGAATTCGGGGAGGTCCACAAACTTAATGACCTCGGTCGCACCCCTCGCGGGTGCGTGGATTGAAATTAAAACAACCATGGAAAAACTAAAAAATAAATTCCGTCGCACCCCTCGCGGGTGCGTGGATTGAAATTGCCGGCACCTTAAACCTGGCCATAAGATTTTTTGTCGCACCCCTCGCGGGTGCGTGGATTGAAATAATTCTCGCGGGAGTGCGAACGAAATATAACCTGCGTCGCACCCCTCGCGGGTGCGTGGATTGAAATAGGCCGCGCTCGCAGCATACGCTGCGGACGTGCCGAGTCGCACCCCTCGCGGGTGCGTGGATTGAAATGGCAATCCCGGACACGTTGGGATTTACGCCGGAAGTCGCACCCCTCGCGGGTGCGTGGATTGAAATATCACCTACTCTATCATTTAATTATTTATCATTTAGTCGCACCCCTCGCGGGTGCGTGGATTGAAATAAATCATCAACTAGCCATTCGCCTTGACGTTCGGGTCGCACCCCTCGCGGGTGCGTGGATTGAAATCAAACTCACTATCACCGTACATATATTCTTCTGCGTCGCACCCCTCGCGGGTGCGTGGATTGAAATTTTACTTATTTGCATATTCCCTTGCGCGATGACGGGTCGCACCCCTCGCGGGTGCGTGGATTGAAATAGGTTACCTCCTTAATTTAATCTTTCATTCGTCACGTCGCACCCCTCGCGGGTGCGTGGATTGAAATCTAAAAAAGAGCAAACCAGATTTACGTATATAACGTCGCACCCCTCGCGGGTGCGTGGATTGAAATAAAAGGTGCCGTGGGGATCCATGCAGCGGGGGGACGGTCGCACCCCTCGCGGGTGCGTGGATTGAAATCGCGCTCTTAAGATCATGGCGGCCACCTCTTCGCGGTCGCACCCCTCGCGGGTGCGTGGATTGAAATAGTCGTTTCCGCCGCTGCACTTGCATTTCCGCGCTCGTCGCACCCCTCGCGGGTGCGTGGATTGAAATTCGTGCGGTGCTTGCGTGCCCACGTGTCGCCGACTGGTCGCACCCCTCGCGGGTGCGTGGATTGAAATATCCTTGAAAGCATAATCTAAATCAGTAGCGACGTAGTCGCACCCCTCGCGGGTGCGTGGATTGAAATTAAAATAATCATTGACAACGTGCGGCGGCGGTAGTATGTCGCACCCCTCGCGGGTGCGTGGATTGAAATAACGTGACCGATTTCCCACTCTGTACCTGTATTAGTCGCACCCCTCGCGGGTGCGTGGATTGAAATCTGTAACGGCTCTTTTAAGCCTTGGGTAAAGCTCGTCGCACCCCTCGCGGGTGCGTGGATTGAAATATCCTTGAAAGCATAATCTAAATCAGTAGCGACGTAGTCGCACCCCTCGCGGGTGCGTGGATTGAAATTAAAATAATCATTGACAACGTGCGGCGGCGGTAGTATGTCGCACCCCTCGCGGGTGCGTGGATTGAAATAACGTGACCGATTTCCCACTCTGTACCTGTATTAGTCGCACCCCTCGCGGGTGCGTGGATTGAAATCTGTAACGGCTCTTTTAAGCCTTGGGTAAAGCTCGTCGCACCCCTCGCGGGTGCGTGGATTGAAATATCTAAAAAGCTATAATATTGTCCATCACCGATGGTCGCACCCCTCGCGGGTGCGTGGATTGAAATTTCAATTAAGTCTTTAAGACCGTAGTTGTCATAATGTCGCACCCCTCGCGGGTGCGTGGATTGAAATGGGCGTGTACTTGTACGCCGACGGAAAGCGGTCTTGTCGCACCCCTCGCGGGTGCGTGGATTGAAATCATTGAGAGTAAGTATGCATGGTTGCAAAAGCAGGGTCGCACCCCTCGCGGGTGCGTGGATTGAAATGTAATACGGGGGTAGTAATTACAAATTATGAAAGGTCGCACCCCTCGCGGGTGCGTGGATTGAAATGATCCAGGCATCGGAGCCAAAAGCTTTGGTCAGGTCGCACCCCTCGCGGGTGCGTGGATTGAAATCTTGCACACACAATATGTAGTATAATAAGCCCATAGGGTCGCACCCCTCGCGGGTGCGTGGATTGAAATAGAACTCGGCCATTGGCTTACGTCCCGCCAGTCCTGTCGCACCCCTCGCGGGTGCGTGGATTGAAATCTTTTTTGCGACGGCGGCCCCGGAAGTCGATATAGGTCGCACCCCTCGCGGGTGCGTGGATTGAAATGAAAAATTAAATGTTAACGTAAGCAATAAATTTGGTCGCACCCCTCGCGGGTGCGTGGATTGAAATCTGGCACTTGGGGCGGATGGAATGGAACGATTTAAGTCGCACCCCTCGCGGGTGCGTGGATTGAAATCGCGCCACGCTGGACCCGCGGAACGTGCGGGACAGTCGCACCCCTCGCGGGTGCGTGGATTGAAATGACATTAGATGTAATCGCAAACACCTCTGCGGCAAGTCGCACCCCTCGCGGGTGCGTGGATTGAAATTCCCAGTTTCTACACTATAATATCTATCTCGTAGTCGCACCCCTCGCGGGTGCGTGGATTGAAATCGCGACCGGTGCCGCCGCTCTCGCCTGTGGGCCAAAGTCGCACCCCTCGCGGGTGCGTGGATTGAAATAGTCTTTCCCCGCTCGGACGTCTTCCCGTCGTCATCGTCGCACCCCTCGCGGGTGCGTGGATTGAAATAATGGATAACGTGACCTATGATTTCAGTCACGCCCGTCGCACCCCTCGCGGGTGCGTGGATTGAAATAGTCTTTCCCCGCTCGGACGTCTTCCCGTCGTCAGTCGCACCCCTCGCGGGTGCGTGGATTGAAATATCTCAAATCCTCCATTTTAGGTATAAAAAAACAGGTCGCACCCCTCGCGGGTGCGTGGATTGAAATGGCGGCGATAGTATTATTGAATCACGGTCAACGACAGTCGCACCCCTCGCGGGTGCGTGGATTGAAATTTCCTTACGTCACGCGCGGAGGGCCCTATGGTCTCAAGTCGCACCCCTCGCGGGTGCGTGGATTGAAATAATTCCGCCTTGATTTTTTCCACGTTTTTTTCACTGTCGCACCCCTCGCGGGTGCGTGGATTGAAATTATGGAAAAGCTTTTATCGACGAAACCGAAGACGAGTCGCACCCCTCGCGGGTGCGTGGATTGAAATAAGTGAGCAAATACAAAAGAGTTATCAGTCTCTTGTCGCACCCCTCGCGGGTGCGTGGATTGAAATAATTTTTCCTTTAATGGACCTGGTTTTTCCTGATCGTCGCACCCCTCGCGGGTGCGTGGATTGAAATGAAAACGCCGCTTTTCGCAATTTACAAGCCGCCTCGTCGCACCCCTCGCGGGTGCGTGGATTGAAATCCAGTTTTCGTCGAGATAGGGCTGGAGGATCTCGCGTCGCACCCCTCGCGGGTGCGTGGATTGAAATCTTACCGAATCAATCTTAGTAGACGTAAAAAAGGGTCGCACCCCTCGCGGGTGCGTGGATTGAAATAAAAAACCCTTTTCTATGAGTGTTTTCAAAAATTGGTCGCACCCCTCGCGGGTGCGTGGATTGAAATCCCGTACCCGTACCGAAACCTACATTCGGATCGGTGTCGCACCCCTCGCGGGTGCGTGGATTGAAATCCATTCGACTTCCGCCCATTTGGGCAGATAATCCGTCGCACCCCTCGCGGGTGCGTGGATTGAAATTCCTCGATGTAATCCTCGCGATCCCGCTCTTGATGGTCGCACCCCTCGCGGGTGCGTGGATTGAAATATCGACGGCGAAGAAACATGGTACGGCCCTTATGAAGTCGCACCCCTCGCGGGTGCGTGGATTGAAATATATAATTTGCGAAGTTGATCTGGATCATTCACAAGTCGCACCCCTCGCGGGTGCGTGGATTGAAATACCTATCGGGCGTGATACATACCGTTAGACGTGGTAGTCGCACCCCTCGCGGGTGCGTGGATTGAAATAAATAATTTGGGTTTATTTCTTGATCGGAAGTATAAAGTCGCACCCCTCGCGGGTGCGTGGATTGAAATAATTCAAAAATCACTTCACATTTCCCCGGATACGTGTCGCACCCCTCGCGGGTGCGTGGATTGAAATAAAAAAAGACTTGACAACGGAATAAAAGGTCGATGTCGCACCCCTCGCGGGTGCGTGGATTGAAATGCGCCCCTACATGACCTATACCACACATAGAGTGGTCGCACCCCTCGCGGGTGCGTGGATTGAAATGTTAGGTTGACTTGCTAAAAAACACTCAATACAAGGGTCGCACCCCTCGCGGGTGCGTGGATTGAAATTTCGTCTATATTGTAACATTTCGAAAATTGCTTTCGTCGCGCCCCTCGCGGGTGCGTGGATTGAAATGCTGGGTGAATCTTGGGAAGAAAAATCCGACACAGTCGCACCCCTCGCGGGTGCGTGGATTGAAATCTGCGTACGCTTGTAACCCGGTCCCCAAGATTTGGACATACCCCCTACCTCAAATCGTGTATAATTCAATTAAGGAGGGAAACCATGGGACGAGGAAAACTAACCGCTGAAGAACAAGAAATCTTACGCACCAATCCAAATGTCAAATCAGTCAACGAACAATACATTTTCTATACGACCGAATTTAAAAAACACTTCATTGATGCACTGGCCACGGGCAAGCGGCCTAAACAAATCTTCATTGAAGCCGGATTCGATCCCGAAATCTTAGGCGACAAACGCATCGAACGAGCCACCGCCCGGTGGAAAGAACGCCATATTCGGGACACCATTCTCGCTTCAATCGACCAGGAAGCTGCGAATGAAGCCCTCATAGCCATTGACGACATCGACGACATGAGAAAAGCCAAAGACAAACTGGCGAAGCAAGAAAAAATCATTCAACAACAAGCGGCGGAGATCGAAGCATTAAAAAAAGCTGGCTGGCTAGGAGGGAGGCGATGCGACAAGAAGGCCTATGGAACGACTGATCTCTGTAAAATCGTAGAAGAAACCGTCCAAGCCTACGGAAAAGCCATTAACATCAAAGCCCTTTGCAAAAACCTTCAACTGCCGCGAAGCACCTATTACTACTACAAAGCCAGCAAAGAAAACCGGCAACGAAGAGAAGACGCAGACCAAGAAGCCCTGTACTTCATACAAAAAGCCTATGACCATAGCGGAAAATATTACAACAAAGGCAGCCGTTCCCTGCGCATGGTTCTGAAAAACGACTACGACATCATCTACAACCGCAAAAAAATCCAGCGCATCATGCGAAAATACCAAATCATTTGTCCTGTGAAACAATCCCGCCCCTATGGCAAACGAAAAAACGACGGCCAAGAAAACAAAATCGCGCCCAACCGCGTCAAACGCGCCTTCAAACCCGGGAAAGCCAGAAAACTCTTCCTCACCGACATCACCTACATCAAACACCAAGGCCACTTCTCCTACGTCTCCGTCATCATCGATTCCCAAACCAACGAACCCGTCGCCCACAAAACCAGCACAAACTACAACCTCGACTTCGTTCTCGAGACCCTCGAACAACTCAAAACCTGCGGCCACAGCCAAAACGCCATCATCCACTCCGATCAAGGCGTCCACTACACCGCAAAAAAATTCCGAGACACCATCCAATCCATGGGCCTCATTCAATCCATGTCCCGAAAAGGCAACTGTTGGGATAATGCACCCTGCGAATCCTTCTTCGGAAAAATGAAACAAGAAGCAACATTCGACGAAAACGCCAATGACCAAGAGATCGAAGCTGCCGTCACCGACTACATAAACTACTACCGCTACCGCCGATACCAAGAAGGCCTCGACGACATGACACCATACGAATACGGATCAACACTACTCAATGCATAGGGGTTGACGTGTCCAAATCAATTGGTCCACCATACTTGTGACAACCACCCATCACGTAGGTCGCACCCCTCGCGGGTGCGTGGATTGAAATAAAGCGATTAGCGCAACTTCGAAAAGAGAATAATTGTCGCACCCCTCGCGGGTGCGTGGATTGAAATCATTATACGCTTGAATGGTCGGACGATAAAATCAGTCGCACCCCTCGCGGGTGCGTGGATTGAAATCTAAACACATATTTCCCCAAAAAAGAGCAAACTCGTCGCACCCCTCGCGGGTGCGTGGATTGAAATGTCTTTTTTGCATCTGATCTCTTTATAAGCTAAAGTCGCACCCCTCGCGGGTGCGTGGATTGAAATATCTATATCTACCTCCACCGTCACATGGGCCTGTCCAGTCGCACCCCTCGCGGGTGCGTGGATTGAAATAGCCCGTCGTTTTGCGCCGAGCTAAAGCAGCTGCGGTCGCACCCCTCGCGGGTGCGTGGATTGAAATCATAAATAGACATTATCGGAAGTAGAAAACACCCTCATCCCTCACGTGTACGAGAATGAATACTATGCAGGAGGCGCACATGAAAAGAATTCTTTCCCTTATCCTGATCATTGCCGTAGCTTTATCGGTCGCTTGCATGAAGACCGACACAGAGGAAGAGGAAAGGGCAGAACATAATTATCCGCCCATGGTCAAGGTGGCGGGGGTTGTGTACGTGGACACGGGCTATGAAAATGCCATGGCCACCTGCGGCACGGCAGACGGCAAAATAAAAACCGCCGTCGACGGAACCAAGAAGCCCGTAAGGGATGATCAATCGAATTTCGGCACGGGCTACGACTATCAATTTTGGGAAAAGGGCTATATGAATGTTCGCTTGAACAATCGGTGGATTTTGTTTAAGGACCTGAACCTAAAGAACGACGGCGATGGGATTCCCAAATGGGTTGCCCATTTTACGGCAAAGGTCATACACGCAGAAGAGGATTCCCTTCTCGTCCAGGCGACGGAGGTGGACGATGGGTTTTATTTTAAGGCGCGATTGACCAAGCCCATCGCCCTGCCCATTGAAAATTTAGATCACGGGAAGGATGGATTTGTCAGCACGGAAGGCCTTGAGGGAAAGACGGTGGTGGTTTATTTCGGCGGTGAAATAAAAAATGCGGAACCGGAAAGCTCCGTGCCCATCGGTCTCGAAAGGGTTTATAAAATTATTTTGAAGGAAACAACGAAATAGGAAACAACCCTATGGGCGGCGCGCAATGATTGCCATCGCGAGCCTTTGGGCCTTTTAGATCGCAGACAACCCCGAATGTGAGGGGTTGTTTTTTTGTGCGTTAAGGTGAAAGAAATCGAAGGTGTCGCCAAGGAGTAAAGAAAGATCGTCCTATGATAAAATAAGACATGAAATGGGTGAAACTATTTGGCAGGTAAATACAGGTGGAGAATCGATGCATGAATGCCGTTCGGGGTGAAAGGGATGGATTTCGCCGTTACATATTAATGCGAGGGAGAGCGGTTCGCGGCCTGAATGATCCATGGATCGCGGTTTGACAAAAGGATGGAGGATCAAATGAAGAAGCAGGATCAATACGACTGGGTGGATTTTTATGGGGAATTCGCTTTAAAATTGCTGGATTACAAGGACAAGAGAAACGAACTGATAGAAAAGGTAAGGGAAATTTACACCATGTCGGGCATGGAGATGCCGACTTTAGAGCGGGACAATCGCCTTGTCGATATCGATCCCTTTACGGTGTTCGGCCTTTTTAACAAAAAGCTGACGGACGAAAACCGTATTAAGATTCTCACGGCCATTGCCGCGTTATTTGAGGTGAAGAGGGCCGTGCCCACGTCCTTTGATAGTTTGCCCGTCCTTAATCCTCAAAATGCCACGTTCTATTACTTTGTGGATCAACGGGGGGCGGAGGACATCGATGATTTGTGGGCCTTGTATGAATCTGCCTTGGCCTATGCACAAGCCTCGACGGCAGAGAATCGGAAGACCGTGTCCCATTATTTCGATTTGGTGATGAATAAAAAAGGCAATGGCAATAGTAAAATCACCATGGCGTTGTACTGGATTGCGCCGGATGTATTTTTGAATTTAGACAGGCGCAACAGATGGTATATTTATAAATCGGGGAAATTGCCCGCCACGTTTGTAAAAGGGCTTCCTGAAATTAAGCCAAAGCTGCCGGCTGAAAAATATTTTAAGATTACCGAGGCGTTGAGGGCGTTTTTGCAGAGTGAGAAAAGTGAGTTAAAGGACTTTAAGGCGCTGTCTTTTGAAGCCTGGGTCTATTCGGAACAGGTGAATAAGGAAAAAGCGGAGAAAAAGGAAAATAAATTTTCTAATGCCTCAATTCTTCAATGGTTTGCTCCATTAATTCAGGCGCTTCGAGATTTAGGTGGCTCTGCCACACCGGCAGAGGCGAGAGCAAAAATAATAGAGAATGAAAATTTAACGGAAGAAGAGATCAGCGTTATCAGAGGAAAAAATAATATAAACAAATTTGAAAATGAAGTGGCTTTTGCCCGTAGTTATTTGGTAAATGCTGGATACATCGATAAAAGTGTTTATGGCATATGGACTTTAACAGAAGCAGGTATGACCGTGGAGATGACAAGAGCGCTGGCCTCTGACATATACAAAAATGTCTTCTCAGCTAACTCAGCTAAGTCGGATAAAAAAACCACTGCACTTGCAGACGACGATGTTCGGACGAAGCGTTATTGGATCTACGCGCCGGGGAAAGGCTCCTCTATGTGGGATGAGTTTTATAATTCCGGCATCATGGCCATCGGTTGGGGCGAAATGGGCGATTTAACCGCCTACGAAAGCAAGGATGCCATGAAGGCAAAAATGAAGGCAGTTTATGATGAAAATCTTTCCTACATAAACTCTGCCCACTTAACTTGGCAATTTGCCAATGAAATGAACATCGGCGACATCGTTTTTGTAAAACAGGGCATGCATCGGCTGATCGGCCGGGGTGTCGTCATGTCGGATTATGAATACGACGACGCCAGAAGCGATGAGTTTAAACATATTCGCCAGGTAAATTGGACCCACCGTGGGGAGTGGCCTCAACCAAAGCAAGCGGCCATGAAAACACTCACGGACATTACCCCCTACACAGACTATGTGGAAAGCCTGAAAGCCATATTTGAAGACGAGTCTGAAGAAGATGTGGAAGAAGTGGAAAAGACCTACCCGATTTATACAAAGGCAGATTTCTTGTCTGAAGTGTATCTGTCGGAGGAGGCTTACGAGAAGCTGGCCGGCATTTTGCAAGTCAAGAAAAATATTGTGTTGCAGGGTGCACCCGGTGTCGGCAAGACCTTTGCCGCCAAGCGATTGGCCTTTTCGATGATGGGTGTAAAAGATGTGGAGCGCGTGATGATGATCCAATTCCACCAAAGCTATTCCTATGAAGATTTCATCATGGGCTTCAGGCCCTCTTCCGACGGCTTCGAGCTCCGTCGCGGCGCCTTCTACAACTTTTGCAAAAAGGCGGAAATTGACGGGGACAACGACTATTTCTTTATCATCGATGAAATAAACCGGGGGAATTTAAGCAAAATATTCGGCGAGCTCTTTATGCTGATTGAAAACGACAAGCGAGGCGTCTCGCTGCAGCTCTTATACTCCGACGAAAAGTTTGCCGTCCCGAAAAATGTTTACATCATCGGCATGATGAACACGGCGGATCGCAGCTTGGCCATGCTGGATTACGCCTTGAGAAGGCGATTTGCCTTTTTTGAAATCAAGCCGGGCTTCGAGACGGATGGCTTTCAAGAATACAAACAGAGCCTGGAAAATGAAAAATTTGATCGCTTGATCGCCTGTGTGGAAAATTTAAACAAGGACATTACCGCGGACGACGCCTTAGGGGAAGGCTTCTGCATCGGCCATAGTTATTTCTGCAATCTTTCGCAGGAGACCATCGACGACCAAGTTATGTCCGGCATTGTGGAATACGAGTTGATTCCCCTTTTGAAAGAGTATTGGTTTGATGAACCGGCGAAGGTGGAAAATTGGATCGGCAGGTTAAGGAGCGCGATTCAGTGATACCGGTTCAAAACATTTATTACATGCTCTCCTATGCCTTTCAGGCACTGAACCGCCGGGGCTTCAAAAAGATCGCCACGGAAGAATTCAGCAACACGGCGGAACTGATGGCGGCCATTCTGGCCAAGGGCATCGCCTTTCAGCTGAAGCGCGGGCTGGGAAAGGCGTACTTGCCTTACACCGAGGCGCAGTCCACGATACGAGGGAAAATTGACATGGGCGCGTCGATTAAGACAAACAGCATGCTCAGGAAGCAATTGACCTGCACATACGATGATTTTTCCGTCAACACCACGATGAATCAAATCATTAAATCCACGGTGGCGTTGCTCCTAAAGGCAGACATCTCCAAAAGCAGAAAGAAAGAGCTGCGCAGGTTCATGGTGTTTTTTGCCGACGTCACGCCCATTCAATTGCGTGCAGTGAATTGGAATCTGCAATACAATCGACACAATCAAACGTACAGAATGCTGATCGCAATTTGCTATTTTGTCGTAAAAGGTCTGCTTCATACCCGTGATGACGGCACGACGGCGGTGATGGACTTTCTCGACGAGCAGAGAATGAGCCGCCTCTACGAGAAATTTATTTTGGAATACTACAAAAAGCATTATCCCGAGTTGTCTGCCGCCGCAGCCCAAATCCCCTGGGCGTTGGACGACGGCGCCGGCGACATGTTGCCTATGATGCAGAGCGACATCCACCTCGAAAGAGACAACCGAGTGCTGATTATTGATGCGAAATACTATGAGCACACGACGCAAGTTCGATTCGATAAACACACGATTCATTCGGGCAATCTTTACCAGATATTTACCTATGTAAAAAATCGTGAATACCAATTCGGCGAAAGGGAGAACACCGTTTCCGGTATGTTGCTTTATGCTAAGACCGACGCGTTGATTCAGCCGGATCAGGTGTATCAAATCTATGGCAATCAAATCAGCGTGAAGACCTTGGACTTAGATTTGCCCTTTGAGCAAATTGCCCATCAGCTGGATCGAATCGCGGAAGCCCATTTCTCGAACGCCCGACGTGTCTTTTAAGGTGCGCGGAAGCAAACACAAGCTGAATGGGTAGAAGCGGTGGCGAATCGAAGGCGGAGACGGAAAGAAAGACAGAAGAAGATCCCTTGCCCGGTCTTTGGCAAGGGAAGAAGGAGGTTTCTTATGATCGGAAGGATTTATCACGTGGGCCTTACGGTATCTGATTTGGATCGATCCATTGCTTTTTATCGCGATGTTCTCGGCCTTACCTATCAAGGGGAGATGGTCATGACCGGGCCCGCCACGGATGCGCTGTTTCAAAGGAAGGATTGCAAGGTGAGGGTGGCTTATTTAAATGGTTCGGAGCATGTGGAGGCGCCACCGGTGGAGTTGATTCAGTTTGTCGGCGACGCTGCTGAAAAGGAGGCTCCGGGTTTATTTGCGCCGTCGATTTCGGAGCTGTGTTTTTATACCGACGCCATTGACGCCGTTTACGAAAGGCTTCTTTCAAAGGGCGTGGATTGTTTGTCGCCGCCGGTGGCTTTCGATTTTACGGACCAAGGCTTCGGAAAAAGCAAGGCCTTTTATTTTAAAGATCCCGACGGGATTATTTTGGAGATGATGCAACCTCTTTAGGCGATTGAAGGAACAGAGCGGGGCCGGGCGGCCTTTCTCTGTTTTTTTATGGGGCTTTTGTCGTTTGCCTTTGGTTTTCCGTCGCGGGGCCTTTTATATTCCTTGCCTTTCGGGGGAAAATATATTAGACTATCAAGGACTACACATTTTTTTAACAAACATAGAGAGGAAGTGACTATGAAGACGCACAATCGTTGGTTGGTGCTCGCCGCCTGCGTGGTAATCAATTTATGCCTCGGGGCAGGTTACGCGTGGAGCGTGTTCCAGGGGCCTTTGGTGGAGTTGTTTGGTTTCACGCACGCGCAGGCGACCATCGCTTTTAGTATTTCTTTCGGCATGGGGCCGGTGGGCATGATTTTGTTCGGGCCGCTGCAGGATAAGAAGGGGCCGCGGCGGATTACCTTCGTCGGCGGTTTGTTGTATGGTTTAGGTTTTATTTTAACTTCGTTTACGACGAGCTTGGGATGGCTTTACTTGTCTTACGGCTTGGTGGCCGGGGCGGGAATCGGCATGGCCTATGGCTGCACCACGGCGACGACGGTGGCTTTGTTCCCGGACAAGCGGGGCCTCGCCAGTGGGCTGAATGCGGCGGGCTTCGGCTCCGGTGCCGTGGTCTTTGCGCCCATTGCGGCGGCGTTGATTCGCTCCTTCGGCGTGCTGCACGCTTTCCGCTATTTGGGCATCGCCATTTTGATCATTATTTGCGCCGCGTCCCTGCTTTTGGTGGGACCGAAGGAAAAACAGGCGCAAGGGGCGATTCCCGAAGGCGACAAGCGTCCCTCGGAAATGCTTCGCATGGGCCGTTTCTGGGTGTTGTGGGTAATTTATGCCATCGGCGGCATTAGCGGCATGATGATTATCGGTCACGCCTCGCCTATTTCTCAGGAGCACATCGGCTATCCCTTGGCCATGGCCACGGCGGTGGTTTCCATCGTGAGTCTGTCCAACACCCTGGGCCGGATTTTCTGGGGCTCCATGTCCGACCGCTTCGGACGCTACCCGGTGGTGAGCATGATGTTTGCCGTGTCCACCGTGGGGATGCTGCTCATGTATTTAAATATTTCGCCGGTGATTTCCGTGACGGGCATTGTGCTTATCGCCCTGTGTTACGGCGGTTTTCTCGGTATTTTCCCGGGGATTACCGTGGAAAATTGGGGCGCCACCTTTAACGGGAGCAATTACGGCTACATGTTTGCCGCCGTGGGCATTGCCGCAGTCATCGGCCCCGTCCTCGCCGCTTCGGCGAAACAGGCCAATGCCGGCGACTACGGCCCCGCGTTTTTCATCGCGGCGGCGCTGAATATTGTGGGCCTGGCCCTCATGCTCGGTTTTCAAAAATTTCAAAAGAAAAAGGCAAGTGAATAAATAAAGGTGTGCACGGCGCACACCTTTTTTATTGGCTATTCAAATGCATGGTATTTGCCTTTCACGCAAATGCCTTTTATTTTGCCCTTCAATGTTTTGCCCAGGAGAGGGGAATTGTGGCTCTTGCCGCGGAAGAAGGTTTCATCCACAGCGGTTTCGCCTTCGGGATCGAAGAGCACGAATTCGCCGCCGGCGACGCCTTTGTGGGGCAGCTTGTAAAAATCCGCCGGGATTTTAGTCATGGCGGCGACAAGGTCTTCCAGTTTGCATTTATCCCTTAGCACCAGCTCCGTGTAGAGGAGCGCAAAGGCGGTCTCAAGTCCGGTGATGCCCGACGGGGCCTCTTTCAGTGGCTTGTTTTTTTCTGCCGACGTGTGGGGGGCGTGATCCGTGGCGATGCAGAAATTTTCGTGGCCGATAAATGTCGCAAGATCCGATGCGTCCGCCGCCGTGCGAAGAGGCGGGTTCATTTTCGCCAAGGTGCCGTAGGTCTTCACATCGTCTCCGGTCATGGTTAGGTGGTGGGGCGTGATCTCCCCGAGGACCTTCGCCCCCGATGCGGCGAAGGCGGCCACCAGCCGGGCGGTTAGGGCGCAGGAAATGTGCTGAATGTCAAGCTTGGCGCCCAGGTAGTGGGCCAGGGAAAGGTCTCGGGCAGAAAGGCTGTATTCCGCCATGGCTTCGGCGCCTGCGAGATCGAAGGCGGGGGCGAAGCGGCTGTCGACGCCCGGGTTTTTCACATGGGTGGGGTCCTCTTCGTGGAGGCTAATGGGCAGATCCAAGGCCTTGGCCCGCAAGAGGCCTTCTTTTAGAAGATCCATATTATCCACGGGAAAGCCGTCGTCGGAAAAGCCCACGGCTCCTAATCGCGCCGCCTCTTCCATGTCCACGAGCACCTCGCCCTTTAAGTCTTTCGTGAGAGCGCTCACGGTGTAGGCATGAAGGGGAAGCGCCTTTGCCCGGGCGTAGAAACCTGCGATGGCATCGCCGGTCATGACGGGTTTCGTGTTGGCCATGGCCAGTATGTAGCCGAAGCCGCCGTGCAGAGCCGCCGCGGCGCCGGTTTCCAAGGTTTCTTTTTCTGTAAAGCCCGGGTCCCTTAAGTGGACGTGCACGTCCACAAAGGCGGGAAAGGCCATGAGGCCCGCGCCGTCCATGGTCGTGTCCGGACCTTCCACGAATGCGGTGAGGGTGGCGGTTTCATTGCGATTTAATACGGGATCGATGATGCGAACATTGTTTACGGTAAGTGTAGCCATGGCTCCTCCTAATAAGCCTGCGAATCGATGATAGAATTCAGTCGCAAACGGGGTAAGTATAGAATAACGAATAGAGGTGGATTATGAAAAAATACAAAGCATTTGACGTGGTTGGTCCCATTATGGTGGGGCCTTCAAGCTCCCACACGGCGGGCGCCTGCAAGATCGGCAACGCCGCATTGGCCATTAGCGGAGACAGCCCCTTTCACAAGGTGCGCTTCAATCTCCACGGCTCCTTTGCCTCGACCTACCGCGGTCACGGCACGGACATGGCCCTGGTCGGCGGCATCCTGGGCATTCTGCCCGACGACGAACAGCTGAGAGACAGTTTTAAAATTGCCGAGGAAAAGGGCTTGGCCTATGAATTCGTGGAAACGGATTTAGGGGATCGCCATCCCAACTCCGTAGAAATTGTGTTCTTCTACGACAACGGCGGCCATTTGTCCGTCACCGGCTCTTCCATCGGCGGGGGGAATATTTTAATCGTGGCCATTAACGACATCGAAGTGGCCTTTAAGAATCAATACCCTACCCTTATTTTACAATATCAGGAACAAAAAGGGGTCATCGCCCTGGTTTCTTCTATCTTAACAAACAACGACTACAACATCGAAACCATGGTCACCAACAAAATCGACGACACGGTGACTTTGGTGACGGAAATTACCCATTCCGTGGATCCCGCAATTTTGGAGCCGATCCTCAAAGATCCCCGCTTTGAATTTGCGAAATACGTGGATATTATTAAACCCATGGAAAGGAGACGTTCATGATAAAAACGGCAAAGGCATTGATTGAATTGTGCCGAGAAAAAGACTGGAAGATTTCAGATTACGTGTTGGAAGAAGAATCCAAGGGCAACGAGGAAAAAAAGGCCGCTATTTTAAACGAACTGCACCACATGCTGGCCATTATGAAGGAATCTACGTCCCGCACCTTGGAATCGGGCACGAATTTAAAACACGATTTAATTAAGGACTTCGGGAAAAAGACCTGGGAATATTCAAAGAGCGGCAAGCAATTCGTCACCGACGAAAAAACCCTGCGGGCCATGGCGCGAGCCTTTTCCACCTTTGAATCCAACGCCGAGATGGATGTCATCGTGGCAGCGCCCACGGCAGGCAGCTGCGGCATCGTGCCGGCGGCGTTGGTGACGGCGGCGGAAGACATCGACGCCTCCGACGACGCATTGGTGGAAGCTCTTTTGACATCCATCGGCATCGGCCAATTTATCGCCGGCTACGGCACCTTCGCCGGAAGTGAAGGGGGTTGCCAAGCGGAATGCGGCGCGGCCTCATCCATGGCGGCGGCGGCCCTGGCCCAGCTTTACGGCGGCGACGTGGAAACCTGCTTAAATGCGGCATCCATCGCCATCGTAAACATTTTGGGCTTGGTCTGCGACCCCTTGGGCGGGTTGGTTCAATACCCCTGCACCTTCAGAAACGCATCCGGCGTCTCCAATGCCCGGGTCAGCGCCGACATGGCCCTCGCCGGCACCTACAGCATCGTGCCCTTCGATGAAGTCTGCAAGGCCATGAAAGAAGTGGGCGACGCCATGCCCGCCTCCCTCCGCGAAACGGGGATCGGCGGCTTGGCCGGCACGGACACGGCCAAAACCCTTTGCGGGAAAATCTTCGGTTAATAAATCTAACCTTTGGTAAAGAAAGGTAAAACAATGCCGCCCCGTCCTTTTTTCGGTCGGCCTTTCGGGTACAATAAGAACAAGAAAACAATTCCGACAACAAGGAGGCCATGATTTATGATTACTATGGAAAAAATCGATTACGTGATTTCCGTTACCGGGGCAAGCTACGGCGAAGTTCGTGAAGCCCTGCTTACCGCCGACGGCGACGTAGACAAAGCCATTCGCTTGCTTATGGGCGAAGAAAAAGCCGAAGGCGAAGCGAAAGAAAGCTTCAGCTTCAAAGACGACAAAAAGACCAAAGCGGAAGACATTTCCGACACCATTTCCAATTTCGGCGAAGAAGTCATCGACGCCGTGAAAGAATTCTGGGAAAAAGGCAATGCCACCAAGCTCGTGGTCATGGACGAAAAAGACGAAGTGATCTTAAACGTCTCCATGAACCTGGGCGCCATCTGGACGGTCATCGCACCGGTTGCGGCCCTCATGGGCGTGGGCATCGGCATCATCAGCCGCTGGGAATTCTACATCTATTTGGACGACGGAAAAGTCATCAACGTGAAAGACTATATTACCAACAAACACCGCATGCGGTAAAAAGGAGCAGCGCCTTCGGGTGCTGCTTTTTTGCATTAGAAAACCCCCGGTTAGACCGGGGGTTCCGTTTAGCTTTAGCGATAATTGCCCGTTATTTCCAGCGTGATATGATGAGAGAGGTCTGCCAACCAATCACAATCAGGAGGAAATAATGACATCACTAAATCACACCCATAGTTTATCACACACAAAATGGAATTGTAAGTATCACGTAGTGTTTGCTCCGAAA
>NZ_CALPBW010000019.1 GCF_943169845.1 Peptoniphilus rachelemmaiella | reverse complement strand
GAGCCAGGATCAAACTCTCAATAAAAACTTTGAGTTTGCTTAGCTCGGATCCACTGACTGTGTTCCGCTTTAAGCTTATAGATTGTTATGGTTTAATCTCTTATACCATTTAATTAACTTGGTTCAGTGCTGTATCTCACGAAACAGCTTACTTAGTATATCCCGCAGAGGACTTTTTGTCAAGCACTTTTTAAATCTTTGTAAAAAGTTTTTTGACGCGTCTTGCGCGACAACTTGTATAGTCTACCATGGCGGTAGTCTGTAGTCAAGCACTTTTTCAATCTTTTTTTGACTGACGTTGTGCCCTCGTCATCAAGCTGATGACCTTGCTATTATACTAACTCGCCGCCGTCTATGTCAAGTGATTATGGCTATTCTTTTTGGCTTTTGTAAAGTCCGCTTATGGGCTAAATCATGCGGTGCGAATAGGCGTCATCTCCCGCCATTTTCTTCTCTACATAGCTACAGGATGCTCGGACTTTCAGGTCGTGTTCTTCTACATAAGCAATAAATGCATCGAAGAGCAAGCCGGCCACGCCTTGGCCTCGCACAGCCTGAGTTGTTTCCGTGTGGTAGGCTTCAACGGTGCTTTGATCGATGAAACGGTAGTCTAAAACGCCGTCCGGTGCTTTCGCATCGCCGAGGTAGAATCTGCCGTCGGTGTGTTTAATCTCCATGGAATCTTCCTTTCTGGTTTTCAGTTGCTTTTTTCTTTTATACCCTTATGTAAAAAAAGTTCCCGCCGCTGCGAGAACTTCTGTTGGTTTTATGATTCGTTTGTCGATTCGCCGCTGTTTTCGGCTTCCGCTTTTTCTTGATTGGCTTTCTTTTGTTCTTGGATTTCTTCGTAGTAGCCGATTTTTCCTTCGGTGAAGCGACGCACTTGTTCTCTCGCCGAGGCTTGATTGACGATGTAGTAATCGATGCTTCCGATGCGCTTGTTGTCGCCGACTAAGGTGTCGGTTTGAATGTTTTCTCTATCCATATCAAGGCCCATTTTCGCGAGATAGGCGATTTGTCCGTAGGACAGGTTCGTTTCGATGTTGTCCAGGGCGATATCGATGAGCTCGGGGATTTTTAAAATCATCATGGGACGTTTTAATTTATCGAAGAGCTGCATCATAAAGCGCTGTTGCACTTGGATGCGGTCGATGTCTTGATCTTCGTAGATCTTTCGTATGCGAAGGTAGCGCACGGCATTGGCGCCGTCGAGCTTCTGTTTGCCTTTTTTAAAGTCGATATGCAGATTGGGCACCACATAGGTGTCTTCGTAGCTATAGTCGAAGGGAATGTCCACTTCGATGCCGCCTACGGCATCTACTAAGCGTTCCACGGCTTTGTAATCCACTGTGGCGTAATAGTCGATTTTCACGTCGAGGAAATCTTCCACTGTTTCTTCCGCCAACTTTTCTCCGCCATAGGCGTAGGCGTGACCGAGCTTGGTCTTGCCTTGATGGCCCCTGATGCTGACGTAGGTGTCGCGGGGCAGCGAAAGAAGTTGGGCCCGCTTGGTGACGGGATCGATGGTGACGAGCATGACTACGTCGCTACGGGTGGGGTTGCCTTCTTCCGTCATGTCCGTCGTCGCCGTCTTGTCGATGCCGAAAAGCAGGATGTGAAGGGGATCGTCGCCGGTGAAGGGATTGGTGGTATCCAATTTGTTGATCCTTTTCGTCGCCTCTTCCCGCGACGGCTCGTGGTTTCTCTTTGTGATCGGTCGATCGACCAACTCGTAGCCCAACGCCAGGGCTCCGGACAAGACGGCAATTAATAGCGCCGCCACTAAGATTTTCAATACTCTCATTTAACACCTCTTTTTAGTCTTTTACTATCTTACCGAAACAGATCGGCCTTGGCAATATGAGATGATGTAGTTTTTTCTACGTTTATCTTTCACACATTTGTTTCTATTCATTGTTCCGAGATACTCACATAGTGGATATGGCGATCCATTTTTGTCTTGCTATAATTATACCTTCTCGATTCTTTCCGGGGGAGGGAAAAAGCACCTTCGCCTAACTCAAAATCTTTTTTCGGCGAAGAAGCCCAATACAAATCGAAGCCCGGCAGGGCTTCGCACATTAGAAAAGCGTTAGGGTGGAGGGGGATGGGGTCCAGGGGAAGGGCCAGAGGGCGAATCGCAACGCCCTAGGCCCTTCCCCTGGTCTCAGAGCCATGTAGGAATCGATTTTTAAAGATGAATCGATAAACCCGTTTGTCTCGTCTATCCGTTTACATAAGAATGAACTGTTACCATAAAAAGAGTCAGGGGTGTGTTCCCCGCCGAGAAATATGTATTTTTAAATAGAGAAAGGACGTGTTTCCACGTCCTTTCGCTATTTGTTTTTTTGTTATTCGACAATTTTGGATACAACCCCGGAGGCGACGGTGCGGCCGCCTTCTCTGATGGCGAAGCGCAAGCCTTCGTCCATGGCGACGGGGGTGATGAGTTCGACTTTGAAGGTGGCGTTGTCGCCGGGCATAACCATTTCGACGCCGTCGGCTAAGGTGATGTCGCCGGTTACGTCGGTGGTTCTGAAGTAGAATTGGGGACGGTAGCCGTTAAAGAACGGGGTGTGGCGTCCGCCTTCTTCTTTGCTCAGAACGTAGACTTCGGCTTCGAATTTGGTGTGGGGATGGATGCTGCCGGGTTCTGCCAGTACTTGGCCGCGTTCGATTTCGTCTCTTTGAACGCCGCGGAGCAGAAGGCCGACGTTGTCGCCTGCTTCGGCTTGGTCGAGTTGTTTTCTGAACATTTCGACGCCGGTGACGACGACGGTTCTTTTTTCGGTGGTTAAGCCGACGATTTCGACGTTGTCGTTGACTTTGATGGTGCCGCGTTCTACACGACCGGTGGCGACGGTGCCGCGGCCGGTGATGGAGAAGATGTCTTCAACGGGCATGAGGAAGGGGTGATCGATGTCGCGGATGGGATCGTCGATCCATTCGTCGACGGTGTCCATGAGGGCTACGATTTTGTCGCCCCATTCTCCGTCGGGATCTTCCAGGGCTTTAAGGGCGCTGCCTACGGTGATGGGGGTGTTGTCGCCGTCGAATTCGTATTCGCTTAAGAGGTCGCGTACTTCCATTTCGACGAGTTCGATGAGTTCTTCGTCATCGACTTGGTCTTGTTTGTTTAAGAAGACGACGATTTTGGGTACGCCGACTTGGCGGGCCAAGAGGATGTGTTCGCGGGTTTGGGGCATGGGGCCGTCTGCCGCGCTTACTACGAGGATGGCGCCGTCCATTTGGGCTGCACCGGTGATCATGTTTTTGACGTAGTCGGCGTGGCCGGGGCAGTCAACGTGGGCGTAGTGGCGTTTTTCGGTTTCGTATTCGACGTGGGACGTGGAGATGGTAATACCGCGTTCTCTTTCTTCGGGGGCTTTGTCGATGTTTGCGTAGTCGACGAATTCGCCGGAGCCGAAGCGTTTGTTTAATACGAGGGTGATTGCCGCCGTAAGGGTGGTCTTGCCGTGGTCGACGTGGCCGATGGTGCCGACGTTGACGTGGGGTTTGGTTCTTTCAAATTTTCCTTTTGCCATAATTGTCCTCCTATGTTTCGCACAATATATAAGCCTATGTTACCGCAAATCTTGTCAAATTGCAAGATTTTACAGGGCGACGACGATGCCGCCGTTATCGGCGTAGACGCTTGAGAGTCCTTTGGTCTGTACGATGCGTATGGTGGCTGAGTGGATTTCGTCTTGAATGTAGTTTTTAAAGAGTTTTGCTTTTTCTTCGGCGTGGGAATGGCTGATGGTGATGAATTGGACGCTTCTTTCGGCGTTGATTTTGATGACTTCTTTGGCGAGTTTGGCCAGGCTTTTTTTGAAGCCGCGATTGATTTGGAAGAGGCTGATGGCGCCGTCTTCTGCGCACATGATGGGTTTCATGTTCAGGACGTTGACGGCTTTTCCCGCCATTTTGGGGATGCGGCCGTTTTTGATGAGGTTGTCCATGGTTTCCAGGATGAAGAAGGTGGCTTGTTCTTCGGCGAAGGCTCTCACTTCTTTTTCGATGGCGTCGAAGTCTTTTCCTTCTTCCGCCCGCTTGTGGATGAGGCTCACGAGGTTGGCGGTGCCTGCGGAGGCGGATTTGGAATCGATGAGGGCGATTTTTTTCTCGGGGTGTTGTTTTTGTATTTCTTCTACGGCGGTTTTGGCGGCGTTGTAGCTGCCGGAGAGTTTGGCGGTGATGGTGACGACGAAGATTTCATCGGCACCGGATGCCAGGATGGCTTCTTTGTAGAGGAAGGGGGATGGGCAGCCGGTGCGCACGGGATCGGCGCTGGCTTTCATGTCGGTGTAGAGGGCGTCGAGATCCAGCTTGTCGTCGTCGATGTAGGTGGTATCCGCTACGTCGATGGTGAAGGGGACGTAGGCGAGGTTCATGGCCCGGGCTTCTTCTTCGGTGAAGTCGGCGGATGTGTCTGCGATGATTTTTATTTTGTTCATTGGAGCACCTTTTCTATATAGCGGGCGAGGTTTTCGGCTTCGGCTTGGAGTTGATCTTGGTCTTTGCCTTCGATCATGACGCGAACGAGGGGTTCGGTGCCGGAGGGGCGAATGACGACGCGGCCTTCGTCTTTAAATTTGTTTTCCAGGGCGCGGATTTTTTCTTGAATCCCTGCGTGGTTTTCGTAGTCGTGTTTTTTTGTGTTGGCGACTTTGGCGTTGACGAGGGCTTGGGGGTAGGAGGTCATGAGGCCGTTGAGTTCGCTCATGGGCTTTTTGCTTTCCGCCATGACTTCCAGTAGGTGGAGCCCGGTGGCCAGGCCGTCGCCGGTGGTGTTGTAGTGGCTGAAGATGATGTGGCCGGATTGTTCGCCGCCGAGGACGTAGCCTTTTTCCAGCATTTCTTCCAGGACGTAGCGGTCGCCGACTTTGGTTTTCACGAGGGCGATGGCTTCTGTTTTCAGGAAGCGGTCGAGGCCGATGTTGGTCATGACGGTGCCGACGACGGTGTTGCCGTCGAGCTCACCTTTGGCTTTTAGGCTTTTGGCGCAGATGGCGAGAATATGGTCGCCGTCGAGGATATCGCCTTTTTCGTCCACGGCGATGATGCGGTCGGCGTCGCCGTCGAAGGAGAAGCCGACGTGGGCGCCGGTGTCTTTCACGAGGGCTTGTATTTTTTCGGGGGCGGTGGATCCGCATTGGGCGTTGATGTTGGCGCCGTCGGGGGCGGTGTTTATGGCGACGACTTCGGCGCCGAGTCGTGTAAGGACTTTTTCCGCCAGGTTGCTCAAAGCGCCGTTGCCTGCATCGACGGCGATTTTTATACCGCTAAGGTCTCGGTCGACGAGGCTCACGAGGTAATCTTCGTAGTCGACGATGCCGGGAAGGTCTTTTTTCTTTTGGCCGATGGCTTTTCCGATGACGGGTGCCGGGGAGTAATCAGGATCGGTGAGTTTGGCTTCGATTTCTTCTTCCACGGCGTCGGGGAGTTTTAGACCTTTGCCGGAGAAGATTTTGATGCCGTTGTATTCGAAGGGGTTGTGGGAGGCGGAGATGACGATGCCCATGGCGGCGCCGTATTTTCTGGTGAGGTAGGCGACGCCGGGGGTGGGAATGACGGATAGGTTCACGCAATCGACGCCTCCAGCCATAAGGCCTGTGGCGATGGCCATGGAGAGCATGGTGCCGGATTGCCTCGTGTCTCTGCCTGTGAGGACAAAGGGGTTTTTGACGCCTGCGGCGTGGATGCGTTCGGCCAGGATGCGGCCCAGTTTCATGGCCATTTCCGGTGTTAGTTCTTCGTTTGCGACGCCGCGGATGCCGTCGGTTCCAAATAGTTTCATGGGTGTCTCCTCCGGTTGTTTTCTTCGTTGTTGTGTGCTACTTTTATGTCTTCGATCCGCCTTTTAGCGTAGGCCAGGAGGCGGTTTTTTTCGTTTGCTTCGGGATCATCCAGGGCCATGTCTTCCATTTCTTTTAAGAGGCGGCCCATGGCGGGGCCGGGGGCCATGCCCATGGCGATGAGGTCTCTGCCGCTTACGGCCAGGGTGTTTCGGCTGACGATGCCTTCATCCATGAGTTTTTTGATGCGGGCTTTTCGCTCGAGGATAAAGGAAATGTCTCTTGCGCCATAGGTGCATGCCATGTCCGCCGCCATGAGATCGTAGAGATCGAGGATGTAGTCTTCCCCTACCCGCTTGATTTGTCGGCGCAGGGCTTTGTCCGTCATGGTGTCGTGGACTTTCATGTGTTCTCTTATGAGGACTTCCACTTCCCGCACGAGGGCTTTTTGGCTCTTTAAGCGGGCGAGAATGCGCCCCGCCGTTTCCGCACCCATGGTGTCGTGACCGAAGAAGTGGCCTTTGCCCTTCTCGTCGACGGTCAAGGTGTCGGGCTTGTTCACATCGTGAAAGAGTGCGGCGTAGCGCAGAGGCAGTGTTTTCGGTGTGTGATCCACCACGCAAAGGATGTGATCGAACAGGGTTTTGTCGTGGTAGGGATTTCGCTGGTCGTAGCCCACGGTGGGGGCGAGCTCGGGAAAGATTTTTTCCAACACGCCGGCTTCTTCCATGGCGTAGAGCACCCGGGAAGGGGCGTCTTGAAGAAGAATTTTGTTCATCTCATCGGCCACCCGCTCGGCGGAGAGGCTTTCGATGCGGTAGGCTTCTTCTTTCGCCGCCGCAAGAAGGGCGGGATCGGGGGCCATGTTCAGCTGGCCCATAAATCGAAAGGCGCGAAGGATTCTGAGGGCATCTTCCGAAAAGCGCCGGGCAGGGTCGCCGACGGCGCGGAGTATTTTGTTTTTCAGATCCTCCCGGCCGCCGAAGGGATCCACGAGGCCCGTCTCCGGGCTGTAGGCCATGGCGTTTACGGTGAAATCTCGCCTCGCCAGATCTTCTTTCAGATCCGCCGTAAAGGTAACGGCGTCGGGCTTGCGATTGTCGGTGTAGGTGCCGTCGATGCGAAAGGTGGTGATCTCCACGGGGCCGATGTCGGTTAAAACGGCGATGGTGCCGAATTTTTCGCCTTCCCGGAAGGTCTTTTTCCCCTCCATGATGGCGAGGATCTCATCCGGCTTGGCCGGGGTGGTGAGGTCGTAGTCGTGGGGCGTGATGCCCATGAGGCTGTCTCTCACGGCGCCGCCGACAACGTAGACGGGCACGGATTTTTCGCGAAAGCGGCAAATGATGGCTTCGATGGCTTGAGGTAATTTCATAGAGTCATTATAACACTTCCCGCTGTTTTTTGTCTTTCCCGTGGGCCTTTTTGCCGCCTTCGTGGTATAATCGAGAAAAAGATTGATTGTGTTGGGAGGTATGAATGAAACGGAATTACACAGCCCTGGCTTTGGCACTGTGTTTGTGTCTCGCCGGTTGCGGCAAAAAGGCGGAAGCACCGAATAAAAACGAAAAGCCTCAGAAGGTGGCTGCCTCGGAAAAAGACGAGGCTTACACGCCTGAAAAAGACAAGGCCGCAGAGGAAAAGGCCTTGTTTGAAAGCGAAGACGAAGACAAGCGAAACGCCGCCCTGGAGGCCGCCAGCGACTACATCGCTTTGGTGGAGCTTACCACCAATGCCAAGGGGCAAATGGAGCTGGAGTTTATTAAAAACTACCGCGGCGCTTTGAGCACGGTGGAAATTCCCGTTCCCAAGGGGATGACGCCCAATCAGGAATACATCATCTTCTATCGCGACGGCGCCGACGGCGTGGTAGGCCCCGTCCATCCCACCTACGGCTACTATGCCGTCGACGGCAGCGACGACAGCCTCCTGCGCCACATGGAAATGACCTACGGCGATTTGGATGAGGAAGAGGACAGCGATTCGGTGAAGTCCAAGAAAGATGCCGATGTGTATGAGGATAAGACGAATGCTTCTTCTTATGAATCTTCTGAAGATTCGTCGCGGCGATCTTCGTCGAGCGAGAAGGGGACTTCTTCCACTTCCTCGAAGAAAACAAGCTCTTCTTCAACTTCTTCTACTTCTTCTAAGAAACGTACGAGCAAGAAGAGCGCTTCTTCTACTTCCGATTCGAGTTCGAGCTCTAAGAAGGGCACTTCTTCTACTTCCAAAAAGAATGATTAGTATGAAAAAACAGTCTCTGAATGAGGCTGTTTTTTCATACTCGGGAAAGATGCGGCGGCTTTTTCCTTTCTTTCCCTTTCTTTTCTTCTTTTCTCCTTTTCTTTGCTTTCCGATAGCATACCGAATAATGACTCGTGGTGTTTTCTTATTCGTTTAAAGTACCATTCCCGCACGGCTTTGAAACCCGGGGGCGGGGAAAAGAGCTCAGAGCGGACGGCCGCATTTTCCCCTTCCCCGGGTTTCAGAGCCATGTAAGAATCAATTTCTAAGCAAGAAAGTAACTTGATTTTATTATGTCTACTACGCATTTAAAAAATCAACCACCACAAAACATACGCCCTTTTCCCTCCCCCGGAAAGTATTGCGGAGATTTAATTATTGTAAGAGTATGAAGGATCGCAACAAACAAAGTGAGTGCCCATTTGACCACAAAATCAGAAACAAGCGATGAAAAAAGATAATTCTTGAACAACAGGTGAGCACTCGGAAAGCAAAGATCTACTTTTGGCGCTTGAATTGTCAAGTCAAGTACAACTCCACTGAATGATAAACCTCATAAGGCGTTTTCCAATTTAAACATTTACGTGGTCGACGATTGATCTCTTCTATTTTCGCTTCAATATAGCTATCTGATTGGTCAATATCTTTCGTTTTTGGAAAGTACTCTCTTAATAGTCCATTTGTATTTTCATTGGTCCCTCGTTGCCATGGATGATGAGGCAGCGGGAAATAGAATTCAACTAGAGACAGTTGCTGTGATATCTCAGGATGCTTTGAAAATTCTTTCCCTCTGTCAGGCGTGATACTTTTAAGGGGTTCATCTTTCAACAGTTCAATCATGGCTTGCTTAACACATTGGGCGTTCTTCTTTGGTATTTTCTGGCAAAGAAGATAGCGACTTTTCCTGTCAGTCAATGTGAGTAGGCATGCCCTGCCGGTTTTACCTGCCACCGTATCCGCCTCCCAGTCGCCCAAGCGCTCTCTTTTTTCAGCTGCATCCGGTCGTTCGGATATGGGATTGGTGATTGGAATTTTACCGCGTCTTTCTTCATAGGATTTTGTATGCCTTGTTTTTCCGCGATGTTTTAATTTTCTAATACATCCTCTATTGCCCCTCGATCGATTCGGTTCGTCAAAAAGGCCGGAATAAATGGCTCGATAAATCGTGGAGAAGCTAATGCTATAAACACTCCCTTCGTATTTTAAGCGGGCAGCGATCTGTTCCGGAGACCATTGGTGCTCTAAAAATAACGACTTTACTTTTAGGAAGAGGACGGCATCGTCTAACTTCTTTCGAGGACGACATTCTTTTCTTCTAGTGGTATAAAGTACCTGCGCATCGCAAGTAACTTCCTTGTAAAGAATTTCTCTTTAACTCACGGCAAATTGAGGATTTGTTGCGTCCTAGCTTTGTAGCTATTTCAGATTGATTTAAGCCGATGTCCATATAATGCTTTAGCAACTCACGCTCTTTTAGTGTAAAATGAGAACAATGATTCATCGTTCCTCCTGGTTGATTGGTTTTCGTCGACATGATTTTACCAGAAAACGGTGAATCATTTTTTGTTGCACTTAGATTGTAAATTCAAAATACTAAAACCCCTCCATCGGCTTCAAAGCCAAGATGGAGGGGTCTTTCTTATTTTTGATGAAAGAAAATATGTCTATCCAACGTCACCCTTTTATTGTTTACCTCTTCATATCATCCTTAAGAATCCTATGCATGATACGAAGATTGTTTTCTTTATCCGCCAATGGTCACTGTGCGGTTCTTTGAATCCCAAGTAATTTCCGGGCCATGCTCAAATAGTTTGTTTACATTGGACAGAGGTATGAAGACTCTTCCGTGAAGCGTCTCGGCGGGACTGTCCAGCGTAATTTTATCACCATTGGATGCAATCGCCACTTGGCTGCCTTGTTCAATTAAAACCGTGCGATCGCCTTTTTTTAATATCACCATTTTGCTGCTTGCATTGTAATCGACCTGAAGTCCGAGGCTTTCACCCACATACCGCAGCGGAAGCATGGTTCGATTGTTTTTAATATAGGGCGCCACGTCCATTTTGAACGTACGCTCCTCGGCCCCCTCGAAGGCCTTGAATTCTTCTTGTCCGATAGTAAACACGCGCTTTTCAAAGAGTTTCTTTTGCTTCTTTGCGCCCTCATGTTTTTTTTCCGACGATTCGACCACAGGAGACGACAGGACGTACCGGTAGCCGGCGGAATTTTTATTTGAATCTTTTTTCTCTGCCAAGCGATTTTTTAGGGCCGTCATTTCCTTTTCCATGGCCTCCATTTTTGCCTTATCCTTGGCTATAAGCTTTTCCATTTCTTTTAGTTTTTCTTTTAATAGCTTATTCTCTTTTATTAAGGCGAGGCGTTCGCTTTTCTCCTGCTCTTTTTGTTTGTCCAATAGCGCATCCGGATGAATGGAAACGTGCCATGCAATTTTATTCTTCTGCGGTGTATTGGCATAAAAGTCATCCACCACTTCCAATCCAAGCATTTCGGGTTGCTTAGCATAAGAATACTTACCATTCCCGCGGTCGATTAGTCGTTTAGACGCCAGCCCATAGGACTTGCCTTTCTCGTCTTTTAATAAAATGACGAATACCTCATCCGAGGGATACAGATGAATCTCTTGATCCTCGTGGGGAAATACTTTTGAAACTTCGTGAAATACATCCTTTAAAGGGGAAAAATCGGTGATGCGATTTTTTGACAAAGCAAGGTAGGACAGATTTCGCAAATCTTTTAAATCTTCCACGGAAGTGATTTCATTCGACTTTAAGCTCAGACTATGCAATTTTCCTTTCCCTCGCAGAGGCGCGAGGTTTTGTATCAAGTTATCGTCCAAACTCAGCACTTGAAGTTGATCTAGCTTCTTTAACGCGTCAATGGACCCAATGTTGTTGTGGCTCAGATCCAAAGTCTTTAATTTCGTAAGGTTTTCAAATGGTTTGAGATAACCCACATTACACTCCGCCAGGGACAGATTTTCCAAATTGGAGAGAGAGGCGATAGCAGAAAAATCTTGGATGTTTTTGTTCGAATCAAGATTTAACAAGCGAAGCTTTGTTAACGCCGCCAAAGGACGAATTTCCTTTAGGTTGTTTTGAAATAGCTTAAGGCTTTCCAAATTCGTGGCGGTTTCAAGTCCCGTTACATCTTCGATTTCATTATTGTTCACAATCGTTAAGCTTTTAAACAAGGCCATCTCGTCTTCATAGATAAAGGTCTCGTTTGGTTTTTTCACATAATTTGGATTGCTGAGAATGACCTCCTTGGCATCTCGCACCGATGGATCCTTTAAAATAGTCAAAATCTCTCGCTCTAAAGCAGGGCTGGCAAAATGAACTTTCGTCTTCAAAGGATCATTGCCCATGTCCGACGCATCGATGTCTACCACCCAAGTGGGCTGTGTCTTAAACCCATCTGAAAAAATACGGAGACGGGTATTTTCCGGGGCGTCCTTAAAACGATAGTTACCATTCGACTCCTTGACCAGTTTATCGGTCCCAGACACATTCATATCACTCAAATCGTACAATTTTCCCTTCTCATCTAATAAATTGAGGGGAAAGTTCGCCGTATTCGGTTTAAGCGTAATTGTCTGATTGTACCCGAAAAATCCGTCCTTTTCTTTAAAAGTCTTGTCCTTTAATCCGGAAAAGTCTTTAATGCGGTTGCCGTACAGATAAAGCTTCTTCAGCTTTTCATTTTTCTTTGCCATATCGGCAATGGGGCCGATGTCTTCGATCTGATTGTTTTCCAATCGCAGCACTTCCAGATGTGTCAAGTTGCTCAAAGGACGCACATCTTTGATGCGATTGTTGCCAAGCCACAGATGCTCCAAATGAGTCAAATTTTTTAATGGCGTCAAATCGTGAATGGCGGATTTCCTGAAAATTTTTAAGGTTCTTAATTCCGTCATATACTCCATGCCGCTTAAATCTTCTACTGCCTCATCGCTGCGAAAATGCGTAAACATTGCCAGCTCCGACTTATAAATAACCGTTTCTCCAGGATCCTTGACATAGTCCGGGTCGGTTAGTTTTATATTGCCCATCTTTCTATGCATCTCATTTTTGCTTTTCAGTGATGCCATAATTTGCTTTTTCAAATAGGGATCTTTGATCGTCACGGCTTCACGAGCAAACACGTTTTTAGACGAGAAGCACAATACGCAAAGCATCAGAACGAGTGTTAAGACTCTCTTCATATACATCTCCTTTTTTATTTCGGGTTTCAGTTTTTTTACACATTCGTTCTCCATCACCTTTCGATGCCCGAACGGAAGGCAACATTTACAGGTGATTGAAGTAAAGATCGGCTTTTTCCGACTACTTTAATGCGTCTTGAATGGCCGCTTTCGCCGCTTTGGACGAAAGGGTCGCGCCCGATACCATATCGGCTCTCGTTATCGCCGCTGCCTCCTCTTTCGTCTTGCCGGCATATACAGATAAGCCCTTCCTATTTATAAATCTCTGATGTTTTCTACGGTCTTGACTTCTTTTTGGTGTTGTTCCGTTATCTTCGGCGGAAACAATCCTTCCGTCTTTCATCGTTACTTTTACTAAAAAATCGTAACCTCGGTGAGGTACGGCTCCTCGGCCATTAAATACCCCGTTTAATTTCGCGTCCGCTCCGGGCTGATCTTCTTCCTTCTTTGCCGTATACATAAAACCCGTATCTCCGTAGCCGTAGGTCTTGACCACAATCTTGTAGGTCTTGCCTTCTTCGAATACCGGCTTCGGTTGTCGCCCCGCCGTAACGGATTTGTTCACGGTTCCATCGGTATTGAACAAGGGAATTTGTGCGTAATTGCTCTTGGTGCCATGATGCCCCACCGGCTCGATTTCAACCGCTTTAGGTACCTCTTGACCGTCCCGTCCTTTAATCATCACGGGCTTGTTATTCGTTGTATCCCATTCGATGACTTCAATTTCTTCGATATTTTGTTGGAAGTTTGCAAACTCATTACCGGGTACGTTCAGCTTGTCATGCTCATAGCTGATGTTTGCGCCTTTCTCAATAACGAAGCAGGGATACTTCGGGGTTGCCCCATGACCCGATTCGAAATCCGGTGAACGGTAGTTGTTATTTTCATCCACAATGTTCACGTAGTATTTCCCTGCGGGGGTATTACCATCTTTCAAGAGAAGATCAAAGCCATCGCCTTCAGCCTTCCAACTATAGGCCGCGGCATCCAGCAGCTTTTCGCCATTGTAAATGCCTTGATTGACGCTCAGAAGTTGAACCTTGAAGCCGTTGGGCAATTGATTTTTAAAGTGAATCTTCCAACCTTCATTGGTCTTGACCGGCGCCTCTGCAACCAACACTTGATCTTTTTCTAAGAATTTTTTGCCCGCTTTTTTATCCAAGGCATTAAGCACGGCTTGCTTTAGGGCCTTGCCCGATTCCGTGGCACCTGAGACGGCGTCAGCTTCGCCGCTTTTCATTTGCATGGCTTCGACGCCGGCGCGGTCTTTGCCCACAAATTTTTTGTAAACATCTGCCGTCAGTAAGTCAAAGAACTTTTTATTCTTTTTATTAAAAAATTCTTGGTCCGTTCCCGGCGCCAAGCCTTGGGAAACTGTGTTGTCGTCTTCCACCGAGGCAATCTTCCCGTCTTTATCCAAGGTGACTTTTACACGCACATTGTAGAAGGGCGGATGGATGAAGGGTGCGACCAGCGGATATTGTTGTTGATCCACATTAGCGTCGCCGTAAAGGACGATATCTTTTGGTTCCGGTTTTGAGTCATGGGAAGGTGTAATCATTCCGATGCTCCCCGGCGGTTTTTCCGTGTCTTCTTTTTTCTCTTTCACCACTTCTTTTTCAAGTGGCACTTCCTTTTCAACGGCCTTGTAAACGATTTGAGCAAATTCTTCCCGCGTAATGTTCGCTTTCGGACGCAGATTCATGCCGTCGCCTGTTACAATTTTTTCTTCAATTAAGCGATTCACGGCCTTCTTTGCCCATGCCGATACATCTTTTCCGTCGTCATAATCAGCCAAGTGATCCGCTGTCGTTTTGTCGCCGAGAACGCGGTCCAAAATCGTAAAGGCCTCTTCCCTCGTAATGGATGCGTTAGGCGCCATTTCTATTTCGCTGCGCCCATATATAAAGCCCGCCTTTACCGCCTTGGCGATGTCGTTATAGAACCAATCGTCGGCTTGCACGTCATTGAACCTTGAAATGTCCGCTACTTCCGTCGTTCCTTTCACCCGATTCATAATCGCCGCCATTTGCGCCCTCGTTAAGGGCGACTGCGGAGCAATATGTAAGCTGTCAACGCCTTTTAAATAATCTTTCTCCAGACAATAATTCAGTGCCTTATAAGACCATTCGCTCTCTTTCGGCATATCCTGAAAACTTGCCGCAAAACCGGTCGATTGTGCGGCTACACATAAAGCCAGTGCCGTCACAATTACCGGCATTTTCTTTTTATTCATCGCTTCCTCCTTGTCTAGTAATAAGAACATAGACATCTTCCCAAAGCAATTATATATCCCATTTTTAATTTTGACAATTAATATCAATTGCTTCTAGGGGGTTTCGCCTTCATTAAATTATGGGCATAGAAAAACCCACGACGTTCGTCGTGGGTCAGACTACAGACAAACTCCGAACAAAACTCGGGGTTTGTCTCTTTTTGCTGTAAGAAAATGCCTGCGGCATTTTCTACTCATTGAGATGTGTCGCGGAAAGAAGAATGTAAATTGGGCGTAGAATTCTTATTGGCGAAAAAGTATCTTTGTCCAACTCAAAATCAATCAATGGCGAAGAAGCCCAACAGGAATCGAAGCCCGGCAGGGCTTACAACTATACATCCACTTCAAAAAGGCTTCGCCTCCTTGAAATGGTGTAAGACTGCATCTGACCTTCCAACGTCTCGCTTCGCTCGTCGGGATAGGTCATGATCGCACATATAGAAGGCGTTTGTGGGTGGATGGGGATGTTCAACTATACATCCGTTTCGTGGAGGCTTCGCCTTCCCGAAACGGTGTAAGACTGCATCTGACCTTCCTACGACTCGCTTCGCTCGTCGGGATAGGTCATGAGGGCCCCGGGGAAGGGGCAGAGGGCGAATCGCAACGCCCTTTTTCCCTCCCCCGGAAAGTATTGCGGAGATTTAATTATTGTAAGAGTATGAAGGATCGCGAAACACAAAAACTGAGCACTCGGAAAGCAAAGATCTACTGTTGGCGAAGAATAAAAGAAAGTGTCTTCACAAAACTCGTGCGCCAAAAAAATAAGGAAAGGATCGATTCCTCTCGATCCTTTCCTTATTTTTTTAAAAGTCAGTTGGCTTCTCCTCCACTACCATATCTTCTGCCTTGGCGGCATCACCGTAGGTGGGGGCGAGGGTGTCTTCAAATGCTTTGGTGAAGAATTTTTCTCCGTAGAGTTTTTCGATAATTCCGTTGACGCAGTCGAGCATTTCTTTGTTGCCTTTTTTCACGGCGGGGGCGATGTAGTCCACATCACCCAGGGTTTTAATGCCCACATCGTAGCCGTCGTTTTCCAGTGCCCATGCCAAAACCTCGGTGTTGTCGGTGCTCATGGCATCGCCGCGGCCATCTAAGAGGGCACTATAGGCTTCGGCGTATTGATCGTATTTTTGCAGCTTTACTTCGGGGTGTTTTTCGGTGAAGTAGGTTTCCGCCGTGGTGCCTTTGGAGATGATGAGGGTTTTGTCTTTCAGTTGGGCCACGTCGGTGATTTCACCTTTCGGGGAGACGACGCCCAGGGAGACTTTCATGTAGGGCAAGGCGAAGTCGACTTGTTCTTTTCGCTCGTCGGTCACGGTGAAGTTAGCGAGGAGTAGGTCGATTTTGTTGGCGTTCAGGTATTCGACGCGGCTTGCGGCTTCCACGGGAATGTATTTCACTTTCACGCCCAGTTCTTTGGCGATGCGATCGCCGAGGGCGATGTCGTAGCCTTTAAATTCGCCTTTTTCGTCCATGTAGCCGAAGGGTTTTTTGTCGCCGAAGACGCCGATGGTGATTTCGCCGGATTTTTTGATTTCGTCCACGGTGCGGGTGCCGGCTTTGTCGGTGACGGGGGCGCCTTCTTCTTCCACGCCGCCGCAGGATGCGAGGCCCAGGGCGAGTGTCGCGATCATGAGTAGGGTAAGTAGCTTTTTCATTTTGTCCTCCTTAGTTGTAGTGTTGTCCTTCTAAAAATTGGCGGCTGCGTTCGGTCTTCGGGTGCTCGAAAAAGTCTTCCGGCCCCGTGTCTTCGATGATGTGTCCTTCTTCCATAAACAGAATGCGATTTGCGACTTTTCTCGCAAATTCCATTTCGTGGGTGACGATGAGCATGGTTTTTCCTTCTTTTGCCAGCTCGCCGACGAGGGACAAGACTTCCTGCACCATTTCCGGGTCCAGGGCGGCGGTGACTTCGTCGAAGAGGAAGATTTCCGGATCCATGAGCATAGCTCTGAGAATGGCGACGCGCTGTTGTTGGCCGCCGGAGAGGTTTCTCGGAAAGCTTTGGGCTTTGTCTTTGAGCCCCACCCTGTCCAAGAGGGCCAGGGCGCGCTTTTCAGCCTCGGCTTTGTCTTCGCCTTTGGCTTTCACGGGCCCGAGGGTGAGGTTGTCGAGGACAGTCATGTGGCCGAAGAGCTCGTAGGATTGAAAGACCATGCCGATTTTTTTTCGTACGCCGGGCATGTCTTTTTCTTCTTTGACGACGCTTTCGCCGTTAAGGAGGATGTCGCCTCCCTGAATTTTTTCCAGGCCGTTGATGCAGCGGAGCAGGGTGCTTTTGCCGCAGCCCGAGGGGCCCAGCACGGCGATGACGTCGCCTTTTTCGACCTTCAGGGAGAAGCCGCGGAAGATGGCTTCGCCGTCGTAGGCTTTGACCATGTCTTTTATTTCCAGTATAGCCATTATGCCTCCTTCCATTTCTTTTCAAGGTAGCCTGCCCATTTGGACAGGGGGTAGCAAACTAAAAAGTATAAGATCAAGATGACGAGATAGATCCACAGGGCGGCGGAGGCAAATTCCAACCGCACGGCTTCCACGATTTGTTGGCCGGTTTTGATAACTTCCACCACGCCGATGAGGGCGATGAGGGAGGTGGTTTTAATCATGCGGGTGACCAGGTTCATGGCCTGGGGTATGAGGCGGCGCAGTGCCTGGGGAAGCACGACGTAGCCCATGATCTGTAAGCGGGTGAGGCCGATGGATGCGGCGGCTTCGTATTGGTGCTTCGGGATGGATGAGATGGCACCGCGCACGAGATCGCCCATTTCCGCCGTGCCCCAAAGGGTAAAGACGATGATGGCGGCGTTGAAGCCTGAGATGTGTACGCCCAGGGTCCGGGCCATGCCGAAGTAGACAATAAAGAGGAGCACGAGTTGAGGCATGAGGCGCATAAATTCCAAATAGATTTTCGAAAGGATTTTGATGACCGGGGATTTTTTCGTCATGACCCAGCCGAAGACGAGGCCAAAGAGGATGGAGAGGGCCACGGAGATGAGGGAGACTTCCATGGTGACCCATAGGCCTTTTAGAAGCCTCGCCATGGTATGGGGATTAAGCAAGAGCGCTTGTGCCGATGCCACGTCGCATTCTCCTTTCCAGTAAGCTAAAGATCAGGGCGACGGGAACCAAAATAATCAGGTAGCTCATCACCAAGAGAAGGAGGGCTTCGTCGGTTTCGTAATAGAGGCCGATTAAGTCTTTCGCCACATACATGAGATCCGCCAGTGCCACGGCGCTGAAGACGGAGGTTTCTTTCAGAAGAAAAATAGTGTTGGCGCCGATGGATGGCATGGCCACGGCCAGTGCCTGTGGCAGGACGACGTAGCGGATGCGTTGGCCTTTGGTGAGGCCGATGGCCATGGCCGCTTCGATTTGTCGCTTATCCACGGCTTCGATGCCGGAGCGAAAGGATTCGGCCATGTAGCTTGCCCCGAGAAAGATCAGCCCCGCCACGGCGCAGGCTTCGGAGGAGAGGACGATGCCGATTTTCGGCAGGCCGAAGTAGAGAAAAAACAGTTGAATCAACAAGGGGGTGTTTCTGGAGATTTCGATGTACGCCTTGGCGAGGCCGTTTAGCACGGGGATTTTTTCCACGCGAATCAAGGCGAGGATGAACCCCACGAGGGCCGATGCCGCCACGCCGATGAGCCCGATTGTGAGGGTGAGTTTCGCCGCCTCGACGTAGTGGGGCAACATGGCCACGAGAAAATCTCGGTTCATAAGTACTCCTTTCAGGCAATTAAAAAAAGCGAGCCGAAGCCCGCTTCAAGATGCCTATGGAAAATAACAATCAGGACAAGCCCATGTCTTTTCCCAACATCTGCGCAGGCAAATAACCCGTACAACAACAAGTACAGGAACAAGCACATTTGCAGATGCTTTGGAATAAGGTGTTCATGGTTTCTCCTTTTGATTTTTTCTTATCATACCACGGCACTTTCGCCTTGTCAAACCAATTTACTCTGATTTAACTTCTCCCCTATCGGGCTTCGTTTAAAAGGCCTTCGAGGATTCTGACGGCGCCGTCGATTTCATCTTTCGTCGTGTTGTAATCGGTAACGAAGCGCACAGGCACCGTGCCCGCTTCTTTCGGGCCCATACGATCGAATTGTCCGTGTTTTTCCAGTTCGTCAGCCACAGCTTTCGGCAGGCGAATAAATAATTGATTGCTCTCGGGGGGATAGATAAATTCCACGCCCAGGTAGTCAAGTTCCCGCGCCAGGTAGCTTGCGGCCAAGTTGGCGGTGCGGCCGTTTTCGAAATAAAGGTCGTCGGTGAAGAGGGCTTCGTATTGGGTGCCCAGGGTAAAGCCCTTGGCCATAAGTAGGGCCCGTTGTTTTTGGAAGTAGATAAATTCCCGTGCCAGGTCGTCGTTTTTAAAGACCAGGGCTTCGCCGAAGAGGGCGCCGTTTTTCGTGCCGCCGATGGAAAAGATGTCGGCGTAGTCCATGTATTCGGAAAGCTTCACGTCATTGACCTCGCTTGTGAGGGCGCTGGCCATGCGGGCGCCGTCAATGTAGACGGGAAGAGAATATTTATCCGCCACTTTTTTAATGGCGGCGAGCTCTTCTTTTCGGTAGACGAGGCCGGTTTCCGTGGTGTTTGAAAGATAGATGATGCCGGGGAGAACATTGTGGAAATCGCCGAAGGATGCGATGAATGCATCCAGCACCTCGGGATCGTATTTTCCGGCTTCGGTGTTTACGGTGACCACTTTGTGGCCCGCCGCTTCCATGGCGCCTACTTCGTGGCCCACCACGTGGCCCAGATCGGCGCTGACGATGGCTTCGTGGGGACGCAAATGGAAGGTGAGGGCCAAAAGATTGGCCGCCGTGCCGCCGTGGACGAAGTGGACGGGGTAATCGCCGCCGGTGGCTTCTTGAATCAGGCGAATGGCCCGCTCCGTGTGGGGATCGAAGCCGTAGCCGGCATTTCCCTCGCCGTCGGTGGCGGCCAGGGCTTGAAGGACCTTCGGATGGCATAAATCGTGGTAATCGTTTCTGAAATTAAACATAAGCACCCCTTTTTCATTGTCTTTTTGTTTTTGTCATTATATCATAGGCACGAAAGGAAGGTTTCTATGAAAAAGACTCGCCACGGCGCCGATCTTTACGCCCTGGAAACAAAATACCACTATCGCCCGGAGGAGATACGGGATTTTTCGTCGAACATCAATCCCCTGGGCCCTTCGCCGAAAGCCATGGAGGCGGCGGCGAAAAACATTCGTGCCCTGTGTCGCTACCCGGATCCGGAGTATCGGAAGCTGAAGGCGGCCATGGCCGATTATCTCAAGGTTGCCCCGGAGGCCGTGCTTTTAGGAAGCGGCACGTCGCAGCTGATTCAAGAGGCCATTGCCCACATAAAGCCCGCCCGGGCGCTGATTAACAGCCCTTGCTACAGCGAGTACGCCCGGGAGCTGGAGAAAATCGGGGCGGAGATTTTTGAATACCACTTGGATTACCACAAAAATTTCGTTCCGGGCGTGGACGAAATCATCGCCCAAATTCGTAGCGAGGCCGTGGATCTTTACGTGCTCACCAATCCCAACAACCCCACGGGCTCCATTTTGACTCGGGCGGATGTGGCGCGGATTTTAGACGAAACCGACGCCTATGTCTTGGTCGATGAAACCTACATCGAGTTTACGGATCCCGCCATTTACTCCGCCGTGTCTTTAATCAGAAGCCGCGAAAAGCTCATCGTGATCCGCGGCACGAGCAAATTTTTCGCCACGCCGGGGATTCGCCTGGGCTACGCCGTGACCGGGGATGAGGCCCTTCACGCTGCCCTTGCCGAGAATCTTTCCATGTGGGGGATCAATGCCATGGCCGATATTATGGGCCGGGTCATGTTTCAGGATGTGGCTTTTCGCGAGGAAAGCTTCCGCCTGATTCAGCGGGAGAAGGGGAAGGTCATCGCCGCTTTAGAGGCCAACGAGGCCCTAAAGGTGTTTCCCTCCTACGGCAATTTCGTCTTGGTGAAGATTAAAGACGGTGTGCACACAGCGGCGGAACTTCGCGAAGCTCTTCTCGCGAAGAAAATGGTGATTCGCGACTGCGCCAATTTTAAAAATTTAGACGAACGCTTCTTCCGCTTCTGCCTTTTGGATCCGGAATCCAACGAGGCTTTGGTGAAGGCCGTCGACGATTTCTTTAACGGGCATGAAAAAGGCGACTGATCCCCGTAAATTTTCCCAATAAAAAATCCCCCACCGCCATGGTGAGGGATAATTTTTTGCTTATCTTTGAGCCAATTCGTGGTCGAAGATGTAGAGGCCGTTCCAGGATTCGTTGATGCGTTCCAAGCGTTCGACGATGTTGCGGAAGGTGTCTTCTTCTTCACGTTGTTCTGCGATGAATTTATCGAGGAATTGTTGGGTATTCAAGCAGCCCACTTCGATGGCTTCTTTGTAGATGGCCTTGATGCGGCGGGTAACTTCTTGTTCGTGTTCGTAAGCGGCACGGAAGGTGTCGGTGAAGTTACCGAATTCCTTCGGCGGCTTTGAAATGGCTTCGTATTCCGGTACACAGTCGGTTTCTTGAAGGAAATCATAGAATTCTCTTGCGTGTTCCAATTCTTCTTTGGCTTGTTGTACGAAGAAGTGGTTGAAACCGGACATGCCTTGGCTGTCCATGCAGTTGGCCATGGACATGTAGATGTAGGCCGATTCAATTTCAAAGTTAAGTTGTTCGTTCAGTTTTTTGCTTAATTCGTTGGACATAACATTCCTCCTAACCTTACTCCTAAAAGTACGGTTCATAAACGCCATACACCGGTACGCCTTTTTCTACGAGGCGCGCCAGGACAGTGGGGATTTCTTCGACTTCCAATCTAAGACGAATACCGTTGTAGCGAAACAGACAACGCCCGGCATAGGGGCTGTCAGGCTTATTTAGTAGGTCCATGAGCTCGCCGATGTGCGCATCCATATCGCCGATTTGGAAAAAGATATTCCGAAAACCGGCTTGTTCTCTGTTGATTGTTTTAATTAATAGTGTATCGTGCATGAACGTAACCCCCCGAACTCTGTTCGCTTTACTTATACCCGAGGGATTCACTTTTAATCGGTTTCGATGCGAATATTGTCGATTTCCGTAAGACCTTTTGCGGTAATTTCCACGCGACGCAGTGTATTTAGGCGAAAGGCGGGATTTTTTTTCGCCATGGCTTCTTTTGTGAGGCGCACCGTTTCCAAAGCCCGCTTGTATTCCCACTTTTTCGCCGCGTACTGCCATTTCAAGAGGCCCGTTTCCACGGCGGCGTGCAAGCTGTCTTTTTCAGGCGAAAAGTCCACTTTCTCCCCGGCTGCGTCGATTAAGGTGATCTTTACATCGGCTCGGCCACTTTTTGCTGCCACATCCAGGGCGAAGTCCCCTTCCGCCGCTTCGTCGATGTTCAGGGCGTAGGTGCCGATGAGTCGGGCGACGTGGTTGTTTCCGCCGCGGCCCGAGGGGGCGAAGGCCCCTTCCTGATAGGTGGTGGCGCCTTTTATGTCCGGCGTAGCGGCGGTGGCGGTGGTGAGATCGGCATCTTCTTCGAAGTCGGCGAGGACGCAGCTCTTCGGCTGGGTGGCCAGGGCAAAGCCCGATTGCGGCAGGTAGTCTTTTATGTCATGAAACAGTCTCCGGTCTTTTACAAAGGCATAGGCCGCCACTTCTAAAAAGTGCTGTTGGTCTTTCTTGTCCAACACATTGCCCGTGGCCAATGCCAGGGCCTGGAGGCCTTCCCGATCCAACCTGCCCCAATTGGAATTAAATTGGCTGTGATTGGCGTAGTCCACGAGGAGCTGGCCCCGCCAGGCACCTGCGCGGCGGTATTGATCCATGCCTTCTAGGGAAGCCACGTCTTGATCCCACGCCCCGGCCACGAGGAAGTAGGGCACTTTCAGTTCCACCGGGCGATCGCCGGGCTCGTACTGGCTGTCTGTCGGCGCCACGGACAGGACGCCTGCCACTTTCATGTTTTTCGTGGCCGTGCCCGTGTCGGGATTGTAGGGCAATTGGGCGAAGGATGCCGCCACCGCCGCCGCTTCGCCGCCGCGACTGTGGCCGCCGAAGTAGAGGCGTTTTTTATCGATGCGGCCCTTGAAGCGGGGGTCACTCAAGATTTTGTCGGCGTGATCCAAAAGGCTCAGGGCCCGAGCGTCGTTTTCGCCGGAAAGGCCTTTGCCTAAATAGGCGTTAAAGTGGGACTGCTCCACGGATTGAAAGGCCACGCCACGCGCCGCCAAGTAGCGGCCCAGGTAGTCGTAGCCCCCTTTGTTGTCCTCGATCATGTTGTGATTGCCGTGAACGAAGACGACGAGGGGCACGTTCTTCGCCCCGACAGGTAAATAGAGATCCCCTTCGTAGGGCACGTGGGCAGGGGTGTAGCCGAAAAAGAGCTTCCGCAACCGGTCTTGATGTTTGGGCAGGCGCAGGTAGGCGGCGTAGTTTTCTTCTCCGTAGTCGTAGCTGCGGCCAGGGCCGTAAGTAATTTTTTCCACCTCGTAGCGTGCGGGGATGCTTTTCTTCGCCTCCGCCACGTCGGGTCTTGTCTTGGGGCCGGACCACGCGCAGAAAAAGATGAGCCCGGCCATAAGGATCGCCCCTCCTGCAGTGGCCGCCGGGTAAAGCTTCCGCGCCCCAACGCCAAGGGCGAAGAGCCAGATTACCGCCACCACGGCGGCCGTGGCGGTGGTGATGTAGGTGTCGGAGGCGGGACCCAGGGAGGCGGTGGCGCTGAGCACGTCTTCTACCTCATAGGCCAGGGCGCCTAAGAGGAGCATCTCCGTCGCCGCCGGGGTGAGGATGCTTGAGGCGAAATTTTTGACCAGCAGGATCGCCCCTAAAAGGGCACAAAAATAGATCCCCCACAAAACCACGTCGGCCACAGCGTGGGGAATCTTTGTCTGAAAGTAGAAGCCGGGGAATTCGTCCAGGAAAAAGAGCGCCAGAAAGCCTGCGAGCCACAGAAGTCGCCCACCGTTAAAGGCGCCTTTATTCAGCTTCTTCCATGTCCCCTTCATGGGCACACCCCTTTCCCCGGCAAGGCTTTCTCGCCAGATCCGCGGCGGGAATCACGACAAACTCCACGCCGTCGTCGGTTTCGATTTTTACCTTCACCAAGGCCTCTAAGGTATTGGTGGCCACGACCACGCCCTTGCCCTCGGAGGTGTAGACCACGCGTCCCACCCGAGGCATGATTTTTAAATTCTCTTCGTAGCCCGGCTGCTCGTATCTTAAACAGCACAAAAGCCTGCCGCAGACACCGCTGATGGCGTCGGGATTTAAGGAAAGGCCCTGATCCTTGGCCATGTTAATGGATACCGGCGAAAAGTCTCCCAAAAAGGAGGCGCAGCAGCACTCTCTGCCGCAAATGCCGATGCCGCCTAAAAGCTTGGCCTCGTCTCTCACGCCGATTTGTCTCAGCTCGATGCGGGTGCGGAAAATAGCCGCCAAATCCCGCACCAGGCGGCGAAAGTCCACCCGGCCTTCGGCGGTGAAGTAAAAGAGCAGCTTGGAATTGTCGAAGGTGTACTCCGCGCTGATGAGGCGCATTTTCAGGCCGTGTTCTTTAATTTTTTCCTCGCAGACCACCATGGCCTCCCGAGCCAGATTGCGGTTGGATCGGTGGCGCGCATCGTCTTCTTCCGTGGCCATGCGCAAAATAGGTTTCAGCTCGCCTACAATATCGTCGGCGGCCACGGCCTTGCGCTCAATGGCCACGTAGCCGTATTCCACGCCTCGCGCCGTTTCCACAATGACGCCGCCGTCTTGAACGGGAGCGGTGTCTTTGGGATCGAAATAATAAATTTTTCCGCGGCGCTTAAATCGCACGCCGACTACATCTCTCGTCTCTGTCAAAATCCACTAGCCTCCAATTGTTATAAGCAGCCATTCAAAGGCAAAGCTTTTGTTTACATTCATCTCCACATAGCGCCGCGCTCGGTAAATGGCATCGATGATCTCATAGACCCGCATCCCCACCGCCTCGGACTGGCGGGCGATGGGCACGCGATAATCTTTGTTCTTGATTGCATGTTCATCGCCGGTTTCGTAATAAACGGCCATGTCCCGAAAATAGGCGAGCATTTCGTCGAAAATTTCGCTCAAATGCTCTTTCTCCTCGTCGAAAAAACTGCGCGCCAAAAAAGCTTCCTCCTGCCCGGACAAAACTTTCTCGATGAGGCGATAGATGCGGTGGCGCCGCTCGGGATCGGAGATGGCCCCGCCGCTTTTTAAATCCAAAAAGCCCGCTCGGGAGCGCACCGTAGGCAGAATTTTCTCCGGCGACGCAGTTAAAAGGAGAAAGCGGGTCTTCGCCGGTGGCTCTTCCAGCACCTTTAACAGGGCGTTTTGCCCCTCGACGGTGGTGGTGTCGAAGTCCACAAAGACAAAGACCTTGCCTCCGCCGCCGTAATCCGTCATGGCAGCCGCCTTCAGCACCCCTTCGATGCGCTCCTTTTTTATGGATGCCTTGGCGGTTTTTTTCGTCGGGGCGATTTCCACATAGTCCGGATGATTCTCCCCTCGCCCTTCGCCGGATAAAAAGAGCTTGCAGGAAGAACAATGGTCGCAGGGCGCCTCCTCGCCGGTGCACAAATAGCCCATGGCCAGGCTGCGCGCCGCCTGAAGGGCCGCCTCCCCGTCGCCTTTTAAAATGTAGGCGTGTAAACCGGACTTTACGAGATCCGCTGTCAAATGTGGATGCCCTTAATTAAATCGATGGCAAAGACGTGGGCTCCGGCGTGGATTTCGTCTCGCCCGCTGTGTTTGCCTACGACCTTGTCGAAGATGGCTTTTAATTTTTCGTACTGACTGTCGGTGACGCCGATGACCACCGTCGTGTTGCCCTCTTTCATGAAGCCGCCGGTGGAGGCCATTTCCGTGACGGAAATATCCGCCTCAAGCAATTCGTCGATGACATCGCCGACAAAGCGGTCGGCAATAATCGCAACCACCATTTTATCCATGCTGCGCCCCCTTAATAACGATTGTATTCTGCCACATCGAGAATGAAGATGGTGGCGCCCCCGACGCGCACATTTAAAGGATAGGGCATAAAGGATTCCCCGGGCGACATGGATACCATGGAGGTGGGCTCTTCTCTGACGGAGCAATTGGCTTCCATAATGTCGAAGAGCTCATCCATGTCTTTTTCTTCCACGCCCATTAAAAGGGTGGTGTTGCCGGCCTTTAAAAAGCCCCCGGAAGAAGATAATTTCGTGACGCGGAAGCGCTTTTCGGTCAATGCGTCGATTAAACCGGGGGCGTCTTGATCCTGCACAATGGCAAATATTAGTTTCATTTAATCCGGTACTCCTTTTCAATGGCTTCGATGCAGCGCTTAAGCACCTGATCCGCCGCGGCGGATGCGTCGATAAGGCTCAGGTCTTCTTTGCGCCGCTCGGCCAAGATTCTATAATAGGTCTCCACCGTGTCCATGACCTTTTCGTCGGATTCCAGGCGATCGGCGAGACGTTCTTTCATGCGTGTTTTGCCCGTGCCCTCGGGCACGTCCAGGTATAGGGTGATGTCTGCTTTGAGGTCGTCGGTGGCGAAGGCGTTAATGGCTTCAATGGGCGAAAGGCCCAATTGCCGGCACAGCCCCTGATAGACGAGGCTCGAGAAGACGTAGCGCTCCGACACCACCAAGGCCCCTTCGGCCAAGGCAGGGCGGATCACTTCCTCCACGTGTTGTGCCCGGGCCGCGGCATAAAGCAGGGCCTCGCAGCGCGGGTGCATGGCTTTGTTTTCGGGATCCAGGAGAATCCCACGCACGGCTTCGGAGATGGCCGTGCCGCCAGGTTCCCGCGTGTGGAGCACCGCTACGCCCTTTTCTTTGAAATGGCGGCAGATGCCTTCGGCCACGGTGGATTTGCCCGATCCGTCCGGTCCTTCGATGACGACAAATAATCCTTTCATGGAAACACCCCCTCGGCTTTATTATAACATAGCTTTAGTCAAGCTCGTAGGCGGCAAAACCTTCGGCGAAGCGGGTCTTAATGCCGTAGCTTGCGAAGACTTCATCCAGCACCTTAAAGAGGGCGGCAAAATTGTCCTTAGAAATATTCGCCCCCATGTGGCCGATGCGAATGATGCGGTCGTGAAGCTTGCCGGCGCCTTTGGAGATAAACACGCCCCGCTCACGACACTTGGCGAGAAATTCCGTGGCGGAAATCCCCTCGGGCAGACACACGGCGGTCACCGTATCGGCAAAGGAATCCTTCGGGTAGAGCTCGAAGCCTTCCTTCACGAAAAGTTCCCGGGTCATTTTGCCGTAGGTTCTGTGCAGATTCACGCTGTCCCTTCTCTCCCACAGATCCAGGGCCTTGTTCAAAGCGCCGGTTAAGTGTTCGCTCATGGTGTAGGGGAAGGCGAAATCTTCCTGACCGCTCATGTAGTTTAAGACATTCATGTAGTAGCTGGGGATGGGCGCCTTGCGACTTTTCATCTTTTCTTCCGCCGCTTCGGAAATGGTAATCATGGAAAGGCCCGTGGGGGCGGAGAGGCATTTTTGCGTGGCGGAAAGCATCATGTCCACGCCGTACGCATCGAAGTCGATGTCTTCGCCGCCGAAGGAGGACACGCAGTCCGCAATGGATAAGATGCCGTAGTCTTTTAAGAGATTGCAAATGGCCTTCACGTCGTTGGTCAGGCCGGAAGGGGTTTCGCAGTGGACCATGGTGGCCATGGCGAAATCGGAATCCTTTTCCAAAAAGGCCTTTAATTCATCCAAGTCGAAGCCCCGGCGATGATCCTTTTCGTAAAGCACGGCTTCCCCGCCGAAAAAGTTCACGTAATCGGCAAAGCCGCCGCCGAAGACGCCGTTACTCATAACCAGCACCCGTTCCCCCGGCTCCATTAAGGAGCAGACGGCGGCCTCGAGGGCGAGCATCCCTTCGCCTAACATAATCACCGTGGGGCGGGTGGTCTTTACCACGGCGGAAAGCCGCTTCTCCACATTCCGGTGAAACACTTCGTAGGCCGGATCCAAATCCGGATTGGTTACCACTTCCGTCATGGCCGCTTCCACTTCCGGCAATAGCGTCGTCGGGCCCGCACATAAAATTCGCATGATCGTCTCCTTTGTTGTTCGGTATGCATTGTCTTATCTACAGTATAACACGCTTCGGGCGGTTGAACCTATCCTGATATTGAGGTATACTGGGGGCAACCGCATGTATTATAGGAAAATAGGAGGATTTTATGTCATTAAAAGGAACTAAAACTGCCAACAATCTTTTGATCTCTTTCGCAGGAGAATCTCAAGCCACGGCACGCTACACCATGTACGCCAAACAAGCAGACAAAGATGCTTCCGTTCAAATTAAAAACATCTTCTTGGAAACCGCACGCAACGAAGAAGAACACGGTAAGCGCTTCTTTAAATACTTGCTCGACGACTTCAACGAAGAAGAACTGGAAGTAAAATGGGATTACCCCGTGGCTTTAGGCAGCACGGAATTAAACCTGAAACACGCCGCTGAAGGGGAAGACGGCGAAGCCACCGACATGTATCCCAAATTTGCGGAAATCGCCCGCGAAGAAGGCTTCGACGACATCGCCGACAACTGGATTGAAATCGCCGAAGTGGAAGAAGCCCACCGCAATCGCTTCCTGAAGCTGTTGGAAAATGTTAAAGAAGACAAGCTCTTTAAGCGCGACGAAGTTGTGCTCTGGAAATGCAACAACTGCGGCTACATTCACGAAGGCAAAGAAGCCCCGGAAAAATGCCCCGCTTGCTTCCACCCGCAAAAATGGTTTGAACTCTTCGTCGAAACCTATTAAAATACACTTGAAACCAAGCACCCAAGCCACGGCTTCGGTGCTTTTTTCATGAAAGGAGATGCCATGGATCGAAACAAGCGCGTGGCCGAGATGGAGGCCATTTTAAAGGAGCACACTGACGCCGTAAAGGCCTTTCGGGAGGCGCTGGCCGCCTTCGAAAAAGCCCAGGTAGCCTACGACAAGCTGGATGCTTATTACAGCTCCCACGATTGGTTTGACGACGTAGACGCTTTCGACAAAGGGGAGATCACCGTGGACTGCGGCGTGCTCACAGAAGATGCCGTCTACGATTTAATCGGCGACAATTACGAGCTGGCCAAGGAAATGATTCGCGTGGCCAACGCCATTTTTCAAAAGCACTGAAAAAAGCGGGAGACCCCCGCTTTTTTTGTTGCCCGAATCGGCGCTTTCCCTTCCCATTCATTTCGCGTCCCGAAGATTCACGCAAAATAAACATCCCCCGGCGTAGCCGGGGGTTTTCCTTTTTCGGCCCAAAGGGCCTGCATTACTAGCTGCGCCTGAAGGGCGTCGGTGGTCTGCCCGTGCTAACGTTACTCGGCTACCCCTTGAAGGGGTTCGTCGTGTCGAAGGTTAGTTGCTCACTTATTTGATCTTCTTTCAGCTGATTTTGAATGTATTCCTGAATCTTTTTAGCGTTTTTTCCCGCTGTATCGACGTAATAGCCTCGGCACCAAAACTGCCTTCCCCTATATTTAAATTTCATGTCTCCCCATCGTTCATAGATCATGATACTGCTCTTACCTTTTAGAAAGCCCATGAATG
>NZ_CALPBW010000018.1 GCF_943169845.1 Peptoniphilus rachelemmaiella | reverse complement strand
TTGCAATCAATGGTAATCAGGCGTCTTTCTTCTGAAACACCGGTGACCTCGACATCTTGGATTCCTAAAAGTAATGTGGTAATATTGTTTTGCACTTGTTTGCCCCCCTTTATTATTTTGTGGTGATATAATTTTAGGTGATAGGGAAAACAAGTGCTATCTTTTTGCATAAAAATATCCATTGAGGAGGTTACTCCCCAACGGATATTATAGAGCCATAATTTTATCATAGGAGGTTCTTTTTTTACTTGAAGCTAAAGCTTTTTATGCCTACCACCAGCATAGCTGGTGGTTTATTCATGCTAAAGCGCACAAGAAAACCCGTCCCGGAATCAACTCCGGGACGGGCTGCTTTATGCCTTAAAATGCTTAAATCCCTTGATATCAAAGCTTTTCGGCAATGAAAAAGGAAGCACTTTTTTCTATCAAAATATGCTTCCTTATTTGGTGGAGACGGCGGGGGTCGAACCCGCGTCCGAAAATTCTTCCACCGAGGTTTCTCCAAGCTCAGTTTTTCTTTAGATTTCCCTTAAGGCGAAAAGAAAAACAAAAGGTCGCATTAAGGTAGCTTCATAAATTCCGGCATCGGGGCAAAGCTTGACCGATGACGTTTCACCACTGATTTGACACTTCCCTAAGCCGTGGTCCTCTTAGTTCCGTGGGTAGCGTAATTTACGCTGCCAGTGCTACGTTGTTTTCGTTAGCATTTAATTTTTTGAGTCATTTTTACGTTGCCTGACTCATCAACGGCTTGCTACCCCGGGTTCCGAATCCCCGTCGAAGCCATTTCGTCCCCATGGGTGTCTTCTAGCCTATCGTTTTTTTCTCTTTCTGTCAATCGCTCGTGAAAAAAGACCCGGCACATGCCGAGTCTCTCGTCAGTTTGTCGCATCGAAGTTTTCTACCAAATCGCCGCCTTTGGTGTAGAGGTGGTAGTACAAGCCGCCCTTGGCCATGAGCTCTTTGTGATTCCCCCGCTCCACAATGCCCTTGTCTTTTTCCATAACCAAAATCGTATCGGCATTTTCCACGGTGGAGAGCCGGTGGGCGATGGTAATGGAGGTGCGGCCTTCGGTGAGGGCTTCCAGGGAGTGTTGGATAATCATTTCGCTTTCGTTGTCCAGGGCCGAGGTGGCTTCGTCTAAAATTAAAATAGCGGGGTTTTTCAAAAAGACCCGGGCGATGGAGATCCGCTGTTTCTGTCCGCCGGATAGCTTCACGCCCCGCTCACCTACGTGGGTTTTAAAGCCTTTTTCCAGATCCATGATGAAGTCGTAGGCATTGGCCAATTTCGCCGCGTCCATGACTTCCTCGTCGGTGGCTTCCGGGCGGCCGTAGCGAATGTTTTCCATGACATTGGTGTTAAAGAGGTACACATCTTGTTGTACCATGCCGATGGTTTTTCTCAAGCTCTCCAAGGTGAGGTCCCGCACGTCGTGGCCGTCTACCATGACGGCGCCGCGATCCACATCCCAGAAGCGAGGAATGAGGTTGCAGATGGTGGTCTTCCCTGCGCCGGAGGGCCCCACCAGGGCCACTTTCTCTCCCGGCCGAATGGTCAGATGAAAATCATCCAGCACCTTGTATTTGCCTTCGTAGGAAAAGTCCACGTGGTCGAAGGCGATGGCGCCCTGGGCATTTACGAGATCCACGGCGTCTTCTTTTTCCCGAACGTCGCTTTCTGTGGCCATGATTTCGTTGAAGCGCTCGATGCCGGTAAGGCCTTTTTGGAAGGTTTCGGTGAAGTCGATGATGCGCCGCACCGTGGCCACCATGGTGGTAACGTACATAATGTAGGCCACCATATCTCCGGGAAGAATGTCTCCCGCCATCATGTAGCCGCCTCCGGCGATGATGACGATGAGATACATGATGCCGTCGAAGTTTCTGGTGACGGCATTAAAGCCCGCCATGGCCTTGTAGTATTCCCGCTTGGTTTCCAAAAAGCGGGTGTTTTCGTCGTCGAAGCGGGCCTTTTCCATGTCTTCGTTGGCGAAGGATTTCGTGACGCGAATGCCGGAGATGGAATCTTCGATGGTGGCGTTTAAATCCCCCATCATGGCCCGCTGTTTCCGCTGGGCCACGAGCATGCGCAAGCGAAATTTCCGTGCCGCCACGAGCATAATGGGAATCATCAAATAGAGCACCAAGGTGAGCTTCACGTGAATGGACACGAGGATCACGAAGGTGGTGATGACTTTCACCACGAAGATAAAGTATTCTTCCGGCGCATGGTGGGAAAATTCCGTAATGTCGAAGAGGTCGTTGGTAATACGGCTCATGATCTGGCCAACTTGGGTGTCGTTGTAGAAAGAGGCGCTTAAGGTCTGCAGGTGATTGTACACGTCCCGGCGCATGTCTTTTTCGATGTTTGCCCCCATCATGTGGCCGATGTTGGTCATGTAGTAGGCGGCAAGGATTTCCACGGCCTTAATGACGAAAAACAAAAGGGCCAGTCGGGCGATGACATGGGGTGTAATGAGACGAATGTCTTTCACGCCGAGATTGGTTAAGTAGCGCAGGATCACCGGCAAAATAATTTCCGATACGGTGGTGAGTCCGGCGCAAAGAAGATCGGTAAATAAAATGCCTCGGTAGGAGGCAAAGTAGGGTTTGATGGAGTTCACTTTCGAGGAAAATGTCATAACACGCCTTTCTGTCGGTTTTAAATAATCAGAGAAATAATATAGAGGACCAGTAAGTGGGCGGGATAGAAAATGTAGAAGAACCAGCGGCCGCCCCTGCCCCGCTTGCCATTGTATTGATAGATCAAGGGCAGGGACAAATACACCGTGCCGTAAAGGGGCGCTTCGAAGAGAAAAGCGAAAATGCCCATCACCATGGTGCGGCGGCGATCGTTGCACGCCAAATAAAATAAGACCATGGCGATGATGCCCACGGAGCCGTAGTCGAATTTCAAAAATTCCGCGATGAGGGCCGTGGCGATAAAAAGGAAGACAGCGTAGGCTTTCTTCCCCTTTTTGTCTCCGTCGAGGATTTTCTTCATCCCGACGATGGTCACAGCCCCCACGGCCAATTCAAAGAGCACATTTTGGTGATCCCAATAAAAAGCTTGACCGAAGAGGCCCAGGTCGAAGGGCACTTCGGCGATGAAAGCGAAGATCACCAGCCGCTGAATTTGTTTTTTCCAGTCCCCGCTGAGCAAAATACCCTGGACGAGGAAGAAGCAAAAAATTGGAAAGGCGATGCGGCCTGCCAGGGTGGCCACCATGGCGAGAAGCCCCGCCGTGGAAAGGCCCGAGAGAACGGGAATCCCCCAATCGTTCACCACATAGGCCGGCGTAAAGCCCAGGCTGTTTAATGCCACGCCCTGGCTCATGTGGTCGAAAAACATAAACACGCAGGCGATCATCTTCAGGGCGTTTCCGGAAAGGCCCTGTTCTTTGTTCCATGCAGCCAGAAGGCTTTCTTTTGCCTCCGGCGATAAAAGCCTATTCATCTTTCGCTCCCAATAAATTCTGAAAATCGATGTCGTAGGTCGTAATCAGAGCGTATTCCGGGTGGTCTTTTTCCACCTTCCACTTTAATTCGGCGTCGATGTCCTTGGCCTTGCCCTCTAAATCCATGGGAAAAAGCACGTCGAAAATTAATTTCAGCCCGTCCTTACGAGTGACGATGCGAAAATCGTGCATATCCAAGCGGGGATCCACTTCCTTTAGCTTTTTCTTCACGTAATCGTAAAGGGCGTTGCTCCTCGGGTCGTCGATGCGAATGGGATCGATGTGGATCGTCGTATCCATGTGGTATTTCGCCGCAATGTTCCGCTCGATTTCGTCGATGTCCTGATGAATTTTCATCACATCATCTTCGCTGTTGACCTCCACGTGAAGGGTGAGGAATTGTTTGTTGGCGCCGTAATCGTGATACATCATGTCGTGCACGCCTAAAGCCACCGGGTAGCTTTTAATGTCTTTCATAATGGCGCGGACCAGTTCCGGATCGGTTTTTCCACCCAAAAGGGAATCCACCGTCTCCATTAAGCTTTCCCAGCCGCTTTTTAAAATGATTCCCGCCACAACGAGGCCCATCCATCCGTCGATGTTCAGGGAAAAGAGTTGGTTGACCAGGAGGGAGAAAAGAACCGCCGCTGTGGCGAACACGTCGCCTCTGGCGTCGTAGCCCGTGGCGATTAAAAGCTCCGAATCCATGGCCTCGCCGAGAACCACATTGTAGCGATACAAAAATACCTTCCCCGCCATGGAAGCGATGAGGACGCCGACGGCCAGGGCCGATGTTTCCATGGCATCGGGATGGATAATGGTCTTTGCCGATTCCCACAAAAGGCTGAGCCCGGTCCAAATAATAATCAGGCTCACGAGAAAAGAGGCCAAATACTCCATGCGAGCGTGGCCGTAGGGGTGGCGCCTGTCCGCCGGCAAGGCGGCGAAGTGAAAGCCTCCGAGGGCGATGACCGAGCTCATTAAGTCCATGGTGTTGTTTAAACCGTCGGCGATCATGGAAATGGCGCCGGCCAAGGTGCCGATGACGATTTTCGACAGAGCGAAAATAAAGTTCAGCACAATGCCCATTACCGCCGCTTCTCTGCCCATGGCGCTGCGCCCGGCAGGATCTTTCGGATCCGGAAATTTTTTTTGAATCATTTTATCCAGCATAATTTCCTCACATTAAAGGGGCTGCGCCTCCGGTCTCAGATCCATTTTCAGCTTCGTCATCTTCAGGCCCTGCATTTCATTGACCGTAAAGAGAATGTCGCCGTAGCGCACCACATCGCCCTGCTTGGGAATGCGGTCCAAAAGCTCGATGACAAAGCCGCCGATGGAATCGGACTTTTCGCTTTCCAAATTCATGTGGAAGTAATCGTTGATCTCGTCGATCCGAAGTTCAGGATCCACTAAGTACACGCCGCTTTCCAAAAAAATCACGGCGGTGTTTTCCAAATCGTACTCGTCGTCGATATTGCCTACGAGCTCTTCCAAAATATCTTCCATGGTAATGATGCCGCTGGTGCCGGCGTACTCGTCTACCACCACGGCGATGGAGAGATTTCTCGCCTTAAGCTCGCGGAAAATGCGATCCGCCACGGCACTTTCCCCGATAAAATAAGGATCCCGCAGGATTTCTCTCAGGCGAATGGTCTCCCCTTGTGCTAAGAGGCGCACCACATCTTTCATGTACAAGATGCCGATAATGTGGTCGATGGAATCCTCGTAAACGGGGATGCGGCTGTAGCGATTGTCTTTTAAGAGATCAAAAATTTCCTCTTCCGTGGCCTCCACATCCAGGGCCACCACGGAGGTGCGAGGCTTCATCATGTCCGATGCCGTAGCCGAAGAGAAGTCCAGCACATTGTCGATGTAGGCCCGCTCTTCCCGCTGCAGCACCCCTTCTTCTTCTCCCACTTCCACCAAGGCTTTAAATTCTTCTTCAGTAATGGTGGGGGCTTCGTCTACGTGGGAGAAAAGCCATTTCGTCACCAAACCCGAAAGAGCCGTGAGGAAAAAGACCAACGGCTTAAAGAGCTTCGTGATCCCGGAAATGGGCTTCGCCACTTTTCGGCTGATCATTTCCGGCTGTTGTTGGGCGGCGGTTTTCGGCAACACTTCCCCGAAGATCAAGACAAAAATCGTCATGACCACCGTGGCCACCACCGGGCCGCTGGCGCCGAAAAGCTGCGTAAAAAACACGGTGGCCACCGCCGAGGAGGCGATGTTCACAATGTTGTTTCCGATTAAAATACTGGAGATGACATCTTGGGGCTTTTCGAGAAGCTTCAAGACGGTCATGCTCTTTTTGTCCCCCTCCGCGGCCCGCCGCCTCAGGCGAATTTGATTCACCGAGGTCAGCGCCGTCTCCGACGAGGAGAAAAAGCCGGAGAGGGCAATGAGAATCACCACAATCGGTATATAAAACCAAACATCATCCATTTAATTTGCTCCCAAATTTCCTTCAAATACATAGCGGTGATTGTCTACATCCAGTAACTTGGCCCGAAAGGTGCCCACATGCTCCGGCATAAAGGCGTTGGGGTCCAAGACGATTTCTCTCTGCGACGGCACAAGCGTGAGTCCGCGAACATCCACGGCCGACGCCGCCATGGAAAGGGCTGCCCCTTCGGGCAAAGGCAGGTGCCCGAAATTTAAACGCTCAAGCTTCATGTGCACGGTGCCGTCTTTATAGGCCAAGGGCCGCGTCTTTAATACCAGCTCGCTCCGGATGCCGTAAGCATCCACGGGAATGCGGAAATAAAATCCGTCGGCAATGGAAAAGCGGGCGTCGCTTCCGCTTTCTTTCAATCCCCGGCGCAGGGCATTTTCCAACGCCTCTTTCGTCAAGGTGATTTCGTAATTGGATTTTTCTATATTCGCCGTTTCTTCCTCTTGTGGCATATCCTCGGGCCGAGACAAAATAAACAGGCCGATGAGAAGGATAAGATTGATCGCCAAAAGCAGGAGAAACGCAATTTTCCACGGACAATTGTGCATACTACGCTCCTGTGATATTATTTTTTTGTACGCAATCGTACTACGCATATCATACTATAATACGAAAAACAATTGTAGCAATAAGGAGGAATTATGCTGGAAAAAATGAACACGCGGCGGTGGGTCGCCGTCGGTGTCGCCGTGTTGATCTTAGGCATCAGTGCCATCTCAAGCGGAATCAGCGACAAGATCAACAGCGAAGCCCGCATGAAAAAAATGGAAGCGTCCTTTATGAACACCGTCAACGGCATGAACGAGGAAGTGGTAGAAGAAGGCGACGCGCAAAATCGTATTGCCGTCATCACTGTGGAAGGCGCCATTATGAACACGCCCCAAGCCTCTTTTCTCACCAAAGGCTACGATCATCAGGCCACATTAAACGCGCTGGACGAGGTGTTAAAAGACGACACCATTAAGGGCGTGCTTCTGAAGGTCAATTCCCCCGGCGGCGGCGTCTACGAAAGCGCCGAGCTCCACAAGCGGATCAAAGCCATTGTCGATGGGAAAAAGCCCGTTTACGTGGCCATGGGCAACACGGCGGCCAGCGGCGGCTATTACATCTCCGCGCCGGCGACGAAAATTTACGCCGCCCCCTCCACCCTCACCGGCTCCATCGGCGTCATTATGGGTGGCACCAATCTTTCGGGCCTCATGGATAAATTAGGCATCGCCAATCAAACCATAAAAAGCGCCGCCCACAAAGACATCGGCAGTAACACCCGCCCCATGACCGAAGAAGAACGGGCCATTTTACAAGGCGTCGTCGACGATCTCTACGGCGAATTTCTGAACGTGGTCTCCCAGGGCCGCCACATGGACATGGCCACCCTGCGCCCCTTGGCCGACGGATCTGTCTTTACGGGCAAGCAGGCCAAGCAAAAGGGCCTGGTGGACGAATTGGGCTATTCGGAAGACGCCCTTGCCGCCTTGAAAAAGGCCATTAAATGCGACAACCCCGAAGTCTTTAACTACACCAAGGGGCTGGGCGACGGCTTCTTCTCCTCCCTTTTCAGCCAAAAAGCATCGGATAAAGAAGTGGCCGCCAAACTCGTTCTCGGCGCTTTGGCAGACAATGACCGCCCCATGTACCTCTACGGAGGTGAATAATGAACGATCAACACTACGATCCCTTCACCGAAAAGAAAAAAGGCCTCTTTCACCGAAATGAAGAGGCCGCAGAAACGAAAGAAAACAACGCCAAAGCCTTGGCCGAGGCGCTAAACGAAAACTTACAGAACGAGACTTCGGATGTGCACGCTAATGAAGCGAACATCCAAAGGGAAGTCGAAGAAGCACCTAAGGCTGAAGCCCTTTCGATGGGCGAGGAAAGCAAAACTGCCACCCAAGGCTTTGAGGCGACGCAGGCTCATAATCCCAAGCCCCCGCGACGCCGCTACAGCCATCCCGTCTCCGCCATGGTGGTTGCGGGCTTTTGGATTCGCACCGTGGCCTTTTTAATCGATGCCGCCGTGGCGAGCGCCTTTGCCGCCATTTTCGCATCGCCGATTAACGCCCTTCTTTTGACGGAGGGTGGCTTGGCGGCCAAAGCCATCAGCGGCTTCTTCTTCTACCTCTACTTTATTCTCTCCACCTATTTCACCAACGGCCAAAGCCTGGGCAAAATCATCACCGCCATTCGCGTCATTCATCCCGAAGAGGATCGCCTTTCCTTGACCACCGTGGTGATTCGAGAAGGCTTCTGCCGACTGATTCAAACCACCTTCGTCCTCCTCTACGTCATCACCGCCTTTTCCGAAAGAAAGCGCAACCTCGGCGACTACCTCTCGGATACCTATGTGGTAAAAGACGCCCTTTACCTTGTGGAAAAAAAGGAAGGCGACCTCTTTTACGTCTACGAAAATTAATTGTTCCCATAAAAAAACTGCGGTCAGGCACGCCGCAGTTTTTTTATTTGCCCGAAAAAGGGCACAAAAAAAGACCGCCTATTGGCGACCTTCTTTTTAATGGAGCTATCGACGGGACTTGAACCTGCGACCTCTACATTACCAATGTAGTGCTCTACCGGCTGAGCTACGATAGCACCTCAATACCTATATAATTATAGGTGAGGTTGGTTTTTCTGTCAAGGGCTATTTACATTCTTTTTAGGATGCCCTTACTTCCCTTCACTTTCCTGAGAGGCATTTTCTCCCGCCTCCTTTTCTTCGTCGTAAAATTCATCTTCGTTGTCTGTAAAGATTACCGTGTCCCCGGCACAAAGCACGGTTTGGCCCGTGGGAACGAGAATGTTTTGATCCCGCTGCACGATAAGGATGAGCTCCGTCGGCTTAAAATGGATGTCCATAATGCGCTTGCCTTGCCAGGGGTGGTTCTTGCGAATGGTGAATTCTTCCAAATTGCCTCCCACTTCGTCGAAGTGGCTCTTGCCGCCGATGACCACCACATCGCCCTTTTCGAGAATCGTGTCGCCGCGGGGGACGATGGTCTTGCCGCCCCTTACCAGTTTCGCCACGATAAAGTCGAAGGTCAGGTTTAAATCCTTTACCGGCGTGCCGATTAAGGCCTCGTCGTAGACACGGGTTTCCAAAAAGCCCACGTCGCTTCGGTCTTGATAGTAGTTAAATGTTTTAAGCACCGTGTCGTTGGGATCCAGCATGTCCATTTTCTTCACCACCCAGGGCAGTAGGGAGCCCTGGATCAAGCTGGAGGCGATGCACACGGCAAAGACGATGTGAAAGAGATCCCCTTCCAGGGGCGCGCCGCTGTTAATGACCATGATGGCAAAGGCAATGGCCGCCGCGCCGCGAAGCCCCGCCCAGCAAAGCACCACTTTTTGCTTCACCGTGGATTCAAAAAAGCCCATAATGCCGAAGACGGCCACGGGGCGAGCTACAAAGAGCATAAAGAGGGTGACGACGATGCCCATGGGCAACCAGTGGATGAGGGCCGGCAGATGGGAAAGAAAGCCGATGAGAAAGAAGAGGCTGATCTGCATAATTTCCGTGAGGCCGTCGAAGAAAAAGACCAGCTCCCGCTTGCCCATGTATTCCTGATTGCCCACGATGATGCCGAAGAGGTACACGGCCAGGTAGCCGTTGCCGTCGAGGACGCCGGTAAGGGCGTAAGTACCCATGGCCATGGCGAAGACGTAGATGGTAAAGAGCCCTTCTTTTCTGAAATTCACGTGCTCCGTAATAAAGAAAAACACCCGCGTCATGAGAAAGCCGATGAGAAGGGCGAAGCCGATTTGCTTAGCAACCAACAGGGGAATGGAAAGATCCGAACCCAGAAGGATGCTCAAAAAGATCATGGTCATGGTGTAGGCCGTCGGGTCGTTGGAGCCGCTTTCCAGTTCCAAAAGGGGCGCCGAGCGGTACTTCAGATTCAGATTTTTACTCTGCAAGACGGAGGAGACGGAGGCGTAGTCGGTGGAACCGACCACGGAGCCAAAGAGCATGGATTCGATCATGGGAAATTTCAGCACGTAGTGGACGAAAAGCCCCGTTACCGCCGCCGTTATCACGACGCCCAAGGCGCTTAAAAAGACGGCGGGCTTTAAGACGGGCAAGCCCATTTCAAGTTTCGTGCCATAGCCCCCGTAAAACATAATGATAAACAAAGCGAAGGAGGCGTATTGCTCCATAAAGTCGTAATTATCGAAATGAAGCCCCGCGCGGCTCGCTCCGATCCCTAAGACGAAAAACAATAAGAGGGCGGGGATGCCGTATTTATGAGAAAAGCGAATGGCCATGAGGGCCAAAATAAATACCACGGAGACAAAAAGCAGGAGCTGATTCACGACACACCTCTTTCAAAGGCCAGTAAGGTGCGTTTTTTCTCGTCGCCGCCGGCGTAGTGGCCGACGGTGCCGTCTTCGTAGACGACGCGATGACAGGGAACGACGATCATGTGGGGATTTTTTGCCAGGGCGCGGCCCACGGCCCGGACGGCACCGGGAGATCCCACGGCCCGAGCGATTTCTCCGTAGCTGAGCACCTCGCCGAAGGGGATGTTTTTCGTCGCTTCGTAGACTTTCTCCGCAAAGGGCGAGGCCGCTTTTTCAAGGGGCAGATCGAAGGATCTTCCCTTTCCCGAAAAATAATCATGAAGGGCCGCGGCGGCCTTTTCGCACAAAACATTTGGATGGGAAGCACCCATATCCTCCACAAATGTCAGAGAGCGGATGGTGCGATCTGTGGCTTCGATTTTCATGACGCCCGCCGGCGTCTCGACGAAGGCATAATACATCGTCTCGTTATTCGCTTTCATCCTTCTCCCCCTTTCTGCCCCTATTATATCAAAGATTTTCCATAAGGTCGGCGATGGAAGTTTTCCTTTTGTCCCACAAAAAAATCGACAGGTCTCCCTGTCGATTCCCTTCATTTTTTTAGCCGAAGAGCTTTTTCTTCAGTCGGGCGAAAAATCCCGGCGCCTTTTTCTCTTCGCTTTTTATCACGACGCTGTCCTTCTCCTTCGACCCTGCGTCCTTTGCGAAGCGATCGGCTTCTTCGATTAAGTAGTTTTGCGCAATAAAGTTTTCCTTGTTTTCCACATGGGCGTAGCGCTTCGAAGGCAAAAGCTCCCTGCGCTTCACATCGTCTTTAAATAGAATGTCCATAAAGTCCAGAATCCGCTTTTTAATGTCCGGATCCAGGATGGGCGCCGCCACTTCCACGCGCTTTCTCAGATTCCGCGTCATGAAGTCCGCCGAGGAAATATACACCTCCGCCGCCTCGCCGCGACCGAATTGGTAGATGCGGTGGTGTTCCAAAAAGCGGCCCACCAGGGAATAGACGGAGAGGTTTTCCGTGCGCTCGGGAATTTTCGGCACGATGCAGCTGATTCCCCGAACCATCATCTCCACAGTGACCCCGGCATTGGAAGCTTCGGAGATCTTGTCGATCATTTCTCTGTCGGAGATGGAATTCATCTTCAACCGCACATAGCCCTCGCCGCCGGCCTTCACCTTGTCGATTTCTTTGTCAATGGCCGCCTCCACCCCTTCAGGCAAGGTTTTCGGGCTCACCCACAAATAATCGTAGCTTCCCTCTAATTCCCCGATGAGGAAATTGTCGAAGAGGCGATTCACGTCTCGGCCGATGCCCTGATGGGCGGTCATGAGGGCGAAATCCGTGTAGAGCTTCGCCGTCTTTTCGTTGTAATTGCCCGTGGCGATTTGCGCCATGTAGACGGGCTTGTTGTCCACGACGCGGGTGATTAAGAGCACTTTCGAGTGGCATTTAAATTTGTTGAAGCCGTAGATCACCCGACAGCCGGCATTTTCCAAATTCGCCGACCAGAGAATATTGTTTTCTTCGTCGAATCGGGCCCTGAGTTCCATGAGGACCAAGACATCTTTGCCGTTTTCCGCCGCCTTTATGAGTTTTTCCGCCACCATGGAATTTTTTGCGATGCGGTACAAGGTGATTTTTATGGAGACCACCGTGGGATCCTTGGCCGCCTCGTCCAAGAGGCGAATGATGGGATCCATGGATTCGTAGGGATAAGAAAGCAAAATGTCTCTGTCTTCGATCTGCGCCATCATGGGTTTCTTTTCGTCCACGTAGCGGCTGTTTTTCGGCTCGAAGGGCGGATCCACGCTCTCCGGCCCCATAGAGGGCGCCAGTTCCTCCACGACGCCGAAGAGATAGCCCAAGCGCACCGGGCTCGCCGTGACGAAGACCCGGCTTTCGTCGAGGGCGAGCTTGTTTAAAAGCTTATTCAGCACCTCTTTCGGCGGCATGCGGTCGAGCTCCACGCGCACGGGCATGAGGCGCTTTCTTTTTTTCAGCATCTTCTTCATATGGGAACGATAGTCTTCGGCGAATTCGTAATCCTCGTCGTCCCATTCGATGTCCGCGTTTCGCGTCACGCTCATCAGGTAGCTGTCTTCGACGCTATAGGATTCAAAGAGCATGGCCCCGTATTTTTCGATGACCTTTTCCAGGAGAATGTATTTATTTTTATCCAACCGAATGATTCGATTTAAATTAGGCGGCACCTGAATCACGCCGATGGAGCTCACGCTGTCGTCGCCTTTTTTCCGCAAGCGATAGACGATGACGATGCCTAAATTGGGAATGTGGGGAAAGGGATGGGTTAAGTCCACGATTTGGTAATTTAAATAGGGACTAATGGTGTTTTCGAAGTAAGGCAAGAGGATTTTTTCCTCGCGCTCCGTCATTTCTTCACTTTCGATGGCGTAATAGCCTCGGGCGCGGCACTGATCCCGAAGCTCTTCGTAGACGTAATCCTTTTTTTGGTACAACATCCGCACCTGCTCCATAATGGCGGCGAGCTGTTCGTCCTGATCCATGTCGGATTTATTGTCGATGACCCGCTTTTGAAGCATGGAAAGGTCCGTGAGGGAACCTACCCGCACCATAAAAAATTCGTCTAAATTGGAATCGAAGATGGACAGAAATTTCATCCGCTCCAAAAGGGGCACCTGCCCGTCCTGTGCTTCGTCCAAAACCCGCTCGTTAAAGCGCAGCCAGGATAGTTCGCGATTTTGAGTGAAAGAAATGTCGTGCATTATTAGCCTCCTATGATTCGGCTGATGACGTAGCCCTCCCGGATCCCCGTCTGGGCGACGGCGATTTTTTCCACGTGGAAATACTTGGCGATTCGGTAAAGAATCGAAAGACCGGGCAACAATGTATGGATACGGTCTGCTTTTACTTTTAATATAATTTCCATTTTTTCTTTGTCTTCAATGTCCAGCAAATGCTTCATCAGCGTCTTCAAATCGTCGGTGTTCATCTCGTCATTGTCCGGATGTTCGTCGAAAAGGGTATTGTACATTTTAAGCGTCGCCCGGGCACTGCCGCCGACGGCACAGAGAATCGGGTAGCGTCCCCTCTCCATGGCCTGGGCGTTTAATAAAAACTTCAGCCGCCGGTCCATGGCCTTGCGCTCGTCGTTGGTTAAAAACAAGCCCTCCACGTAGTCGCGAAACACGGAGAGAGACCCCATGTCCAAGGAGGCGGAATCCACCACCCGCCCCTCGCGAAAGAGGACGATCTCCGTGGAGCCGCCTCCGATGTCTGTGAGGACGCCGTCCTTGTGGCCGGAAATGGTGCCCGCGGCGCCGACGAAGGCCAGGTGGGCTTCCTCCTCGCCGCTTAATATTTCGATGTCCATGTTTAGGGCCTTTTTCACCCGACGAAGGACCTCGTCGGAATTGTTGATGTTTCGAATAGACGCCGTGGCGATGGCGTGGGTGTAGCGAATGTCTCCCAGCTGATCCAAAATAAAGGCGAAGTGGCCCAAAGTCTCGATGAGCGCGCGGATCCCCTCTTCTGTGAGGCATCCGTCTTTTCGGTAGCCGGCCAGGCCCACCGTTTGCTTTTCATTGAATAGATTTTGCGCCACGCCGTCTTCCACGCGGAAAACCGACAGGCGCACGGTATTTGAACCGATGTCGATGACGCCGTGCATCATGCACCCCCTTTTCATTGTAGCCATGAATTGTTTGTTTTTTGTAAAATTCAATTAAAGCCTGTGTTCGGATCGGCGATGTAGCGGGCGATGTAATCTTCGTAATTCATCTTGGCGTCTCTGAAGCTGCCATCTTCTTTGATCTCGATGATGCGATTGGCGATGGAGGAGATAAATTGATGGTCGTGGGAGGTGAAAAGCAAATTCCCCTTAAAGTCGATAAGCCCGTTGTTCACCGCTTCGATGCTTTCCAGATCCAGGTGATTGGTGGGTTGATCGAAGATCAATACATTGGCGGGATCGATCATCATTTTGGAAAACATCATCCGTACCCGCTCGCCCCCGGAAAGAACCTCGGCTTTTTTCAGGGCCTCGTCCCCGGAAAAGAGCATGCGGCCCAAGAGGGAGCGCATGACGATTTCCGACTGGTCTTCGCTGTAGTCTCTGAGCCAGTCGATTAAATTTTTGTCCACGCCGTCGAAAAAGGCATTGTTGTCTCTGGGGAAATAGCGCATGGTAATGGTTTGGCCCCATTTAAATTCGCCGCTGTAATCGGTGACATGTTCCGTCAAAATTTCAAAGAGGCGAGTAATGGCCACTTCGTTTCCGATAAAGGCCACCTTGTCGTCCTTGTCCAAGCGGAAGGAAAGGTCCTTAAAGAGGAGGCTGCCGTCCAGTTCCGCAGTGAGATTTTCCACGGTGAGAATTTCATTGCCCACTTCCCGAGACAAAGTAAAGCCGACAAAGGGATAACGCCGCGAAGAAGGGCGGATTTCCGTTAAATCGATTTTATCCAAGAGCTTTTTACGACTCGTGGCTTGACGGGATTTGGATTTGTTGGCGCTGAATCGTGCGATAAAGTTTTGCAGCTCCTTGATCTTTTCTTCCTTCTTCTTGTTCTGCTCCTTAATGAGCTTCGCCGCCAACTGACCGGATTCGTACCAGAAATCGTAGTTCCCCGTCACCATGTTGATCTTTCCGAAGTCGATGTCCACCATATGGGTGCAGACATTGTTCAGGAAATAGCGGTCGTGGCTCACGATAATGACGATGCCTTCAAACTCCGCCAAAAAATCCTCGAGCCACATCACTGCACGCACGTCCAGGCCGTTGGTGGGCTCGTCCAGCAAAAGAATCTCCGGATTGCCGAAGAGGGCCTGGGCCAAAAGCACCTTCACCTTTTCCGATTCCCGAAGCTCATACATCATCTGGCTGTGTTTTTCCAGCTCGATTCCCAGCCCCTGCAAGAGGCGAGAGGCATCGGATTCCGCTTCGTAGCCGTTCATTTCCGCAAAGCGAGCTTCCAGCTCCCCGGCGCGAATGCCGTCTTCGTCGGAGAAATCCGGCTTCATGTAAATGGCGTCCTTCTCCTTTTGAATGGCGTAAAGCTCTTCATTGCCCTGAATCACCGTGTCCATCACCGTGAAATCTTCATAGGCAAAGTGGTCTTGCTTTAACTTCGATAGCCGTTCATTCTTGTCCTTGGACACGTGGCCCGTGGAGGGCTCCTTTTCTCCGGAGAGAATTTTTAAAAACGTGGATTTCCCCGCGCCGTTGGCGCCGATGACGCCGTAGCAATTGCCCCGCTGAAAGAGCAAATTCACGTCGTCGAACAATTTCTTATCGGGAAAAATTACACTTACATCATTGACTTGTAACATCATTCACCTTCTCATTCTTCATTATAGTTGCACATATTGTACCACGAAACGGCGCCGCCTGAGGCTTCATGGATCCAATTCTCGGGATTGAAAATGTTTGCCACCTCCCGCAATACCTAATTGTGCTATAATGATAAAAAAGGTCTATTGAATGACAAGAAAGAGAGCACTATGAAATTTACAGATCAGAACAACTACACCCTTTTGGCGGATTTCTATGAATTCACCATGGGCAACGGTTACTTTGAAAACGGTATGCAAGACGAAATCGTGCACTTCGACATGTTTTTCCGCTCTGCGCCGGACGATGCCAGCTACGTTATTTTAAGCGGGCTGGAACAACTCATCGAATACTTGGAAAACTTAAGCTTCGACGACGAAGACATCGCCTTTTTACGTTCCAAAGGCATCTTCAGCGAGGAATTTTTAGATTACCTGGCCCATTTCGAATTTGCCTGCGACGTGCGAGCCATCCCCGAAGGCACCGTGGTCTTCCCCTCGGAACCCTTGGTCACCGTAAGAGGCCCGGCCATTCAGGCCCAATTGGTGGAAACCATGGTGCTTCTCACCATCAACCACCAAACCTTAATCACCACCAAGGCCAATCGCATCTGTAAGGCCGCCGGCGGACGATCCGTCACCGAATTCGGCTCCCGCCGCGCCCAAGGCTACAGCGGCGCCAATTTAGGGGCCCGTGCCGCCTACATCGGCGGATGCAACGGCAGCGCCAACACCTTGGCCGAACAACTCTACGGCGTCCCCGCATTGGGCACCATGGCCCACAGCTGGGTTCAAATGTTTGACGAAGAAATCGACGCCTTCCGCGCCTACGCCAAAGTCTATCCCGACAGCTGCTTCCTCTTAATCGACACCTACGACGTGCTGGATCAAGGCCTTCCCAACGCCATTCAAGTCTTTAAAGAACTCCGCGAAGCCGGCCACGAAGGCCGAGGCATTCGTATCGACTCCGGCGACATCGCCTATTTGAGCAAACAGTGCCGAAAAATTCTAGACGACGCAGGCTTTCCCGATGTCACCATTATGGCATCCAACTCCCTGGACGAATACGTCATCGAAGACCTGCTGAAGCAAGGCGCCCAAGTGGATTCCTTCGGCGTCGGCGAGCGACTGATTACATCCAAGAGCCACCCCGTCTTCGGTGGCGTGTACAAACTCGTGGCCACGGAAGATAACGGCGTCATCAAGCCTACCATTAAAATCTCCGAAAATGTGACAAAAATCACCACCCCCGGCGTCAAAGACATCTACCGCTTCTACGACAAAGATCAGGGCAAGGCAATCGCCGACGTCTTGACCGTAAAAGGCGAAGAAATCCCCGAAGACGGCTACGAAATCTTCCATCCCCTCTTTACCTGGAAGCGCAAGACACTGAGAAACTACGAAGTGCGCTCCCTTTTGGAAGACATTTACATCGGAGGCAAACTGGTTTACGAAAGCCCCTCCCTGGAGGCCATTCGCGAAAAAGTGCAACGCGAACTGAACAGCCTTTGGGACGAAGTCAAGCGACTCAACACCCCGCAGGAATACGTGGTGGATTTGAGTCCCGAGCTTTGGAAGATGAAGGATGAGCTTTTAAAGAAGCACAACTCCAATTAAAAAAGAAGGCACCGATGTGCCTTCTTTTTAATTGGGAAAAGCGCCGCTTTTCTATTTCTTTTTCTACTTCGCTTAAAATTAATTCTTCCAAAGCTTTCGGACTCCAAGTCAGCCGCCAGTCATATAAATGCGTAGCTAACTGAAAGACGTGTTGTTTTCTATTCCGCTTAAAATATCATTCCCGCACGATTTTGAAACCCGGGGAAGGGGCCAGGGCGTTGCGATTCGCCCTCTGCCCCTTCCCCGGGGCCCCATCCCCTTCGACCCACAAACGCCTTTTATATGTGCGAAGCCCTGACGGGCTTCGATTTGTATTGGGCCGCGTCGATGAAAGAAGATTTTGAGTCGGACGAAGTTTCTTTTTCGCTAATAAGAATTCTTCGCCCAATTCAATTTCTCTCGTTTGCGACACGGCCCAACAGGAATCGGAACCCGTTAGGGTTCCGCACTTTATGAAAGCGTTAGGGATAAAGGGTGGGGGTCCGGGGGAGGGATAAGGGCGAATCGCAACGCCCTTTTTCCCTCCCCCGGAAAGAATCGCGAAGATATAATTATAAAATGATAAAAAAGGTATGCGAGAAAAAGAAAAATGAAATTTATATCTTCTCTTCCCATTCTTTTTCTTTAAACCCGACGAGCACCCCATCATCATAAATAACAAGGGGTCTCTTCACCAACATCCCGTCGGAAGACAGTAGCGCATATTGTTCTTCTTCGCTCATATCTTTCAACTTATCTTTCAGCCCGAGCTCCCGATACTTCATGCCGCTGGTATTGAAGAATCGCTTCAGGGGCAGGCCGCTTTTTTCGTGCCAGGCTTTCAGTTCCTCCGCCGTGGGATTGTCTTCGACGATGTGGCGCTCGGTGTAATCGACGCCTTTCTCGTCCAGCCATTTTTTGGCTCGTTTGCAGGTGGTGCATTTAGGATAGTGGATAAATAACATGGTCGCTCCTTTCATCATTACTGTCGTTCAAATCGCTTGCTGTTCATTGCCGCCAAGGCGAGGCCCGCGAGCAACACGGCCATGGCGGCGAGTAGGATGGGTTTCGTGCCTTCTTTTTCCAATAATAGGCCGCCCGTCGTGGTGCCCACCATAATGGCGAAGTTAAATGCCATGGACTGCACGGCATTGGCCACGGCCACGCCTTCTGTGACCTGCCGAGCCGTCGCCGTTTGAAACATGCTGCTCATGGCGCCGAAGCCCAGGCCCCAGAGGACGAAGGCTGCGTGAAAGAGAATCACGGATCCGCCGAAGCAGAAGGCGGCCATGGTGGCTGCACCGGAGAGGTAAAGGGCCACGAACATGCCGTACAAATGGCGGTCGATAAAGAGCATGGAAAGAATCACCGCCAAAACGGATCCCGCGCCGAAGAAAAGTTGGGCCACGGCCACGCCGGGGTAATGCACGTCGGCCACCAAGTTTGTGACGTAGGTGTAGACGCCGTAATTGGCGCCCACGGCCAAAAAGGTGAGGGTAATCATTAAAAGGACGCCGCGGTTTTGAAGCATGGCGAGAGGCGAATTGCCCTTGCTCCGCGCCTCCCCTTCCACTTTCGGAAGCAACGCCCGCGACGCCGCCGCAATGGCCACAGGCGCCGCCGCCAAGACGACAAAGGACACGTGGTAGTTGAAGGTGGTGCCGATCCAGGTCATGAAAGGCAGCCCCAAGCTCATGCCCACGGTAATGCCCGACATGATAATGGCCACCGCCCGCCCCTGATCGCCCTCGTCGACCAAGGCCATGCCGTAAGCCGTGATCATGGGCCAAAGGGTACCGGCGCAAATGCCGCCTAAAAAGCGTCCCGCCATGGCCGCCTCATAACTCGGCGCCACGGCCACCAAGCCGTTGGCCACGGCAAAGCCCATTAAGAGAATCACCAAAAGGCGCCGCCGCTCAAAAGTCACCGTAAAGGCCACCAGGGGCAAACCGAAAATCGCCGAGGCGATGGCGTAAGACCCTACCAAACCCCCGGCCTTTGCCGTGCTCACGCCGAAAGCTTCGCTCATTTGCGGCAAGACCCCGGAAGGCACGAGCTCACAGAGAATGGCCAAAAGCGTCACCGTGGCCATGAGGAGCAGCAAAGGCGCGTTCTTTTTACTGTTTCTTGTATTTTCCAAAACGACCTCCAAAAATTATTGTCTGTCTTATTCTACCAAAAGATTCCCGAGGAGGTGGACTTTCCGGCGCGAAAATTCTGTTCCCGCCGAAAAAAACGCCATGAAAAAAAGCCCCGAAGGGCTCGTTTCAATGATTTTCCTTTTTATTCAGGGAGCAGCAATCCAAAGGCGCGTCCCCGAAGGACTTCTTGTTTTCGCCGGCCAATTTATCTAAGAACTGTTGCCATTTGTTCTTAATCGCTTCGGTAAATTTCATTGTTTCGCCTCCTCGACGAATCCGCTGTTTCGTTCGTTCATTTCATATATACCGATCGAATGCGGATTTCAATCACCTGCCTGCGATCCCTGTCACTTTTTTCGGCACAACCTAAGCCAAGTGCCGACCTTCTTTGATGCTCACCCGCTCTTCCATATTCTTGCGGATGCGCTCGAATCGCATCAGGTGCACCTCGTGGGTGAAATTCGCCATAAGCAGCTCGTAGGCGGAGTCGAAGAAATCTTTCACGCCGGGCTTTGCGCACGCTCCCGCCAACATGTAAATCATATAGAGCCCCTGCAAAATGGCCCGCGTGACCAATGGATCGCCGCCGGAATAGGTGATGATCTGGCTGAATACCAAATAGAGCTCATCTTCCACAGAATAGCTTTGGTAGATGATTTTCGTATCCCCGTCCTCTTCCAAAACGATAAATTGATTGGCCGTGGAGAGCAATTTCCCTAAGAGAGAAGAAATTTTATTCACACACATGACCGCCGTGTTCGGGTCCTTGGTTCCCGGACTCAGGGCCAAGACGGAAATCTCCGTGAGAATCACCAGGCCGTGATGGTAGTCGTCTTGAATATTTTTAAACATATTGATCACCAGGGCGCGAGCGATGGTATCGGTCAGTTCTTCAATTTCTTCTCCGCTGAGATTTTTCCCGCCGAAAAGCTTCAACACCCCCAGGGATTCCCCTTCCGTGATGTATTCCCCGATTCGTTTTTTAATGGTAAATTCCGCCTTGATCCCTTCCAGGGCCTTTAAAATCGTCTCGGACTGAACCTCGAAAAAATACCCCGTCGTCGTGGCCAACACGGGAAATTCCTTCGCGTCCTTGTCGTCTTCGTAGCGCTTCGCCTTTTCACGACGGGCCACCTCCCCATCGATGAGGGCGTCGCAATCGATGTACACCCCTTCGATAATGTTGGAAATCTTAATGTTCTCAAGCACCTGCTTGGCAAAGACGATAAAGCCGATCATGGCCACAATGGCGTAGGCGATGGCAAAGCTCCCCGCCATGACATCGTCGTCGGCCCCTACATTATGGAGCATGAGAATGCTGATAACCGAATAGAAAAAGCCACTGATGAAAATACCGAAAAGCCCCAAGACATCGGTGCGGTCGATAAACGTCTGAAGCATACGAGGCGACACGCTGCTGCTGTATTTATTCAGCACCGTAACGATCGTCGTAAAAGAAAATATACTGATCGTCAAAAACACACCGGAAATATTCGATAGAAAATCCATGGTTACGTCCACGGACAAAAGCAATTGATCCGGCACACGGGCCTTTAGCTCGGGGTATCCATGGTCGAAAACCCACGTCAAAAGGAGGAGTACCATCGTCAATGCCACATATTTCAACATCTTAAACAAGTTTTTTTCGTTAATAAACCATAATTTGATTTTCGCTCCCATGGACTGTCCTTTCTCAACATCATCGACCTACATACTCAATAGTTTAACATGTTTTATCGAGGGACGGGGATACTCCGTAAAATAAAAGCTTTTTTGTAAACGAAAAAGGCCAGAAAAAGAAAAATTAGTTTTCACTCCTTCACCGTCCGCACCTTCGTATTGTATGACCTTGAATTTTCTAATATACTGAAACATTACATAAAATAATGAAGTATTTTGTTTTATGACAAAAGAAAGGAAGGGAGAAGATGGCAACCAATCAAGCCGGCGGAGAACGAGGCATGTTTTGTCGCTATTGCGGAAAGAAGAATGACGCGGATTCGCTGTTTTGCAGTACTCTCTGCAAGGCTTCAAGCACGCGGTCACTCATCGGAATTTTACGAATGCCGTTGTCCGTTTTCGGAATTTCAATGCGGTACGATTTTTTACCGGAGTATTGAAGTTGATGATCCACATTGATTGTACGATTCTCAAAATCAATATCTCTGACCGTCAGTCCGCACAACTCGGAGATACGAAGCCCTGTTCCAAGCAGAATGATAGGCTCATCATAATACTTGTAATAGACCTTATCGCTTTTCACAAAGGAAAGCAGGCTTTCTTCCTGCGTGGGCGAAAGAGGAATTTTCGGCTCGGTGTCATCCTCAATGACTGTATTGATATGAAAGTCAAAGGGATTTTTCTTGATACAGTCATCCTGAATGGCAGAATAAAAGGCTGTCTTTAGAGAACGCTTATGGTTGCCGATGGTTTTGAAAGAATAGCCTTTTTCTTTCATTCGCAAAGCCCATTCCTTTGCATCAGACATTTTTACATTCTCGATGCTGTAGGCTCCAATCGTATCTTCCTCAATTATTCTCATGAGATGCTGCCTACCTTGCTTTGTACCGTGCCTTACATTTGCATGATTTCGTATGTGCTTTTCGTAAAGCTGGCACACGGTCATTTTCTTTCCTACAGGGGCAATCCCGTCATCAAGGTCTTTTTGTATCTCCTTGACTTTTTCACGCAGGGATTTATCCTCACACTTGCCCTTAGGGGTCTTATCCGTAGGAACTAATTTCCATGCGTACACAAACTGCGGTTTTCCAAAGGTATCTGTATATTTGTAAGCATATCTCATATCAAAGAAGTAGTAGTGCAGGACAGCTCTTCTTTTTTCTTCCGGCAAGCTGTGGATCGCGTCAGCGATGAGCTTTGCACTCAATTCTTTTCCGCCTGCGAAAAAGGTTTGTTCTTCTTTATCTTCTGCAAAGAAATCTTCACAGGTATAAAGCTGGTTTTCCTCTTTCGGTGTCAGGTCGGAAAAGTTAATTTCGTGTGCCTGCCGCTCCTTAAGCTCCTTATGGGCATTGATACTTTCGTTTTTCAATGTCCGCTTGCAGAAGCCGTTAAATGCGCAGCGTATCTGCCATTCGGTTCTTTCAGGTTCATTCATGGTATTCACCTCCTTTCGCAGCCGCGAAAGCGGGTAGAATTTTCCCTTTCGTAAACCCTCAACAACGAAGAGCTAAAAACTGCCAAAGAAAAGCGAATATTTTTTGAAAAAATTTTTTGCAGGCACAAAAAATCTCGACTGCGCAGGGCAGCCGGGATCGGACATGAAAAAATAAGGTTATGGATATGATTTAACAGGTCATCCGTAAAAGCACGAAAACCCGGAAATAGAATATATCCCTTTTAACAAGATTTTAAGATAATAAAAAATGAACACGGCGATACCTCCTTTAGAGCCGCCGTGTTTCATAACCTATGATTGATTTTAAGCTTCCGCTTCTTTATTCAAGCAGGATAAAAACGACGGTCATATATAACTTGTGTATTGAGACTTTTGCATAAGTAGGTTTCTCCTTAAAATAAAAAGAGCTGGTAATTACAGTTTTATAACTGTGAATCACCGGCTCTGTGTCTTTGCATCTGGCTCTTTGATGACTGATACATTAAATTGTTTGACGTTGATTAAAGTTTCCTGTTTACATTTCGGACAGAACAGTGGGAAGTTCTTTAGCTCCGTATCTTTTCTGATTTTCACTCGTGTTTTGTTTTTGCAAACGGGGCATAGTAACCATTGTCGTTCGTTGTTTATATAATTCATCTCATAAAACTACCTGTTATTTTGTGTCGAACCTGATTTTTCCATGTTTTTTAGTTCAGTTATTGTCATTACAACGCCTATTGCAATCATGATGAAATCTACAAGGGGCTGCGTAAACCAAACTGCTTTAATTCCAAATATCATTGGTAATAAAATCATTGCAGGAGCAAACAGGAATAGCTGCCTGAACATAACAATAACTCCCGCTTTCTTCCCGTTTCCGATAGATTGAAAAAAGGTAATGCTCATGACCATTACTCCGTACAAAATAAATACAGAATAGAACAGTCTGAAATTTCCAACTCCTTTTACAATAATATTTGCTTCTATGCCAAACATGGAAAGTATCTGACTTGAGAATAGCAATGATGGAATCCAAAAAATTGCTGCAAGCAAAACTCCTCCGATAGAAAATACTTTCATAGCTTGCCTTACTCTGTCAAATTGCCTTGCTCCGAAGTTTGTTCCTACAACAGGCTGTAATCCTTGGCTCATTCCCCAAAGCGGAATGAACGAAAAGGCATATACACGAAGTGCAACAGACATTAAAATTCCGTTCGGATCTCCACCATACTTGAAAGCCATTTTGTAAAGTATAGTATGCTGAATCATAAACAGAAGCTGCATCATCATAGCTGATGAACCTATTCCGAACATTTCCTTTTTAATTTCTGCATCAGGCTGTATCTTATGAATTTTTACAACCTTGCTCTTTCTCAAGAAATAATTAAGTGTTACAGCAGCTTGAACAAACTGCGCTGTAATAGTTGCAAGTGCAGCCCCTTCAATAGCATATTCACCCATAACGATCATTAAAATAGGATCAAGAATAATATTGAGTAATGCACCAAGCCCCATAATCATCATGGCTTTTTTCATCAGACCTTCGCCACGCATAACCATGTTTGCAGACTGTGTAAAGTTCACAAAGAGAGAGCCGATAAAAATCACTCTTAGGTATCTGATGCCATAAGCTTTGATTTCGCCTGTCGCACCTACCATATCTAAAAAATACGGTGCAAGTAGTATTCCTCCAACCGTTATTATTCCCGAAAACAAGATCACCCAAAATATTAGGTTGCCCATGATTTTATCTACGGTTTTCAGATCGCCTTTCCCTAAAGCACGAGAAAGAACAGATGCCGATCCTATTCCTACTAAAGTAGCAACACCATTATTAAATATTGTCAATGTCATGGCAACACCACAGGCAGTCATTGCTATCTGTCCTATAATTTTCCCTGCAAATATTCCATCCATTAAAGGATATAGACCAATCACTATCATTCCAATGACCGCAGGAATAGATAACTGAAAGAGTAAATCTATTGGTCTTTTTGTTAGTAATTGCGTTTTTATATCCTGTTCCATAAATTATTATCCTTATCTTGTTTTTTGAACCACATTAGTATTCATCCTCACTTGTTAATTGGGGATACTGTACTAAAGTTCTATATCTTGTGGAATTTTTTAATAAATACTTATGCTCTCCGGCACTTTCTATTTTGTCATTTTCAACAACCACAATTTTATTTGTATTTTCAATGGATTTAACCACTAAAAGCTCATTCAAAAACTTCCATAAATAAAGATATGGAATCACTGAAAGAATAGTTGTTATCGCCAATAAAATCATCGAAGCATAGGAATACCCTCTTTTTTCAGGTGCATACTTATATAGCCTTCTTAAAATATCCCAAATTTATACATCTCCATTTATTTCTCTAAATTCAATACACGATTGCAAATTAGATTAGCAAATTCATTATCATGCGTAGCAATAAAAATAACTTTTTCTTTGGAATAACGCTTTAATAATTCTGCAGTCTTAAGCATATTTCTATAATCAAGTCCACTTGTCGGTTCATCTAAAATTAAAATTTCTTTATTACATATTAACCCTACAGCTATAGCCAATCTCTGTTTTTGACCTCCAGATAAGGTATTCGGATGGTTGCTTTTGTATTTATATAAGTCAAAATCAGTTAGGATTTCATCAATAAGATCATCGTTTGAATTTTTTATTCCTAATTTGCATTCAGAAAATACACTTTCAGCAAATAATTGATAATTCACATCCTGCATAACCATATAGGTTTTTTGCTTTCTCTTTTTAACATTTATCTTTTTAGAATCAAATAGAATGTCTCCCTCGTAATCGTTATGCAAACCACAAAGAGTTCTTAAAAAAGTGGTTTTGCCAATACCATTAGAACCTAACACCGCAACAATATCTCCTTTTTTTGCAAAAAAGTTAAGATTGCTTATAATACACTTATCTTTTCTATGTATAGAAAGATTTTCAACTTGTAAATATGCTTGTTCTGCAGTACTCATATCTTCTTTTATATCAAGTCCTGTTTCACTTCTGGATCTTAACCCCATCGCTTTAATTTCTTGTTCGGGTAAATTCAAAAAATCTTTTTTTGAATAACTCTTTTGAATTTGTCCATTTTCCATATATATGATTTTGTCAACCAAATCCATCAAATAGTAAATTCGATGTTCGGAAATAATAACTGTTTTACCGCTATTTTTCAAAACAGATAAGTGCCTTTTTAACACCTCTATCGTCGGTATATCCAAATTGGAAGATGGTTCATCCAACAAATAAATGTCCGGATTCATCGCATAAACTGATGCAAAAGCAATTTTTTGTTTTTCTCCTCCGGATAAATGAAAAATATTTCTATTCTGCAATTTTCTTATATCTAATGTCTGGCAAGTTTCAGTTAATCTTTTTTCTAAAATATCTCTTTCTATACCTTGATTTTCTAAACCAAACACTATTTCGCTATTTGTGTCCACATTAAAAAACTGAGTTCTTGGATTTTGAAAAACACTACCAACTATTTCTGAAATTTCAAACATTTGATAGTTCGATAATAAATCATTATTTATTTTTGCATTACCTTCTATCTGCCCTTCATAATAGTCTGGAATTAGCTTATTTATTACTCTTGTAATAGATGTTTTCCCTGAACCTGAAGCTCCACAAACGAGGATAAATTCTCCTTTTTTTATTTTTAAATCTATATTACTCAAGCTGTTGCTTGGGGTACTCTTATAGTTAAAGCTAATTCCTGTTAATTCAATCATAAAAAATACTCCTATAAATTATAAAGGCAGTAATTACAACACCGATTATTAAAGCAATAACATCCTGAATATCAAAACGAATTTCAATAATGGATGTTCTCTTTTTAGGAGATTCTATCCCTCTTGTTATAGATGCAATAGTTAATTCATCCGCTGCCTTTGAAGCCATGATTATCATGGGTGAATAAATACATTCTATCGTCAAAGCCGGATTTTTTATAAATCCAAAAAAAGATGGTGTAATACCTCTTAAACACATTGAATCTTTTATATACATCCAATCTTCTCGTACAGTAGGTATATATCGAAGCATTACTGCCAGAGGGATAGTTATTTTTTTAGAAATTCTCGCATAACTCATGGCAGATAAAAACTCTCCTACTTTTGTAGTACTTAGTATAAGCGTAGAAAGCATACACACTGGATAAACCTTGTGAACCAAACCTAAAAATGGCATTAGCAAACTCCTGACAGTGTTACTCCCATACTTAACAGTTAAAACGCTAACAATAAACACTACTAAATATATGAGTATGCCTCCACAAGCAAATTTGATTTTTTTGTTAATAACGCTAAAAAGTGCAATTATAGACACAAAAATCAATTCATATTCTATCGAAGGCAATAGGCTAGAGATAACTATGCACAAAAATAGTAAAACTATTTTTGTGCATGGGTTAAAGTGTAAATTTGATTTTTTCTTCATTACACTATCCCGGCCTTCTCAAATTGCTTTTTCAAAAGTTTCATGCCAATCCAAGCACTAAGCAAAGCAACCAAGAAAGTCCCGATTACGATTACATAAATCATCCAATTAGCAGCTGCAGCATTCATGGATTCAATATATGAAATATCTGTACCTTTTTTAATCATTGCGTTTGACCAAGATTCTGGATTGATGAAGTATACTAAAAATGTACCAATGTCACCAAGTGCAAATATTCCAAAAGATAGCATATTCATTGTTTTGTTTTTATAGTTCTTGCTTCCTGCTATAATTTCAGCAATTATTCCGGCTATCAAAGTTCCTACTCCCATAGCCCAATGCATACCAGTAGCAAATCTTAAAATACACATGATAACTGCCAAAATAGTAATAGTTCCTCTTTTAGGCGACTTTGCAATTAAAAACATAAATATAATTCCTGATAAAAATGCACTTCCAATTGGTTGATAGAATGTTAATATAGGATTCATGGCAAAAGGCATTCCTCCAACCATATTAAGCACAAAATATAATGCAGAAAATACACCAATCATTATTAAATCCTTGACCTGTAATTTGTTTTCTTTCTTATCCATTTTTCCCTCCTAATTTAATTCTTTTACTTTATTATTGCCTCTGTGCTGATTCTTACTTTATTTTCCCTTCATCGTAGTAGTCAAAATAAAGCATCATCACTTTAATTAAAAAGTCTCTATTTTTCCGGAAATTATTTCTTGCCTCAAGAATCTCGCAACCTAAAATAATTGCATTCATAAAATAAAGTATAAAATCTGTAGTATTCCATCTAAAATCACCCAGTTTTACACCATTTATATCTCCGCCATAAGCCGAATGGAGTGTTTCTTCTTTCAATATGGAATACAATTCTTTTAATTCATCATTGTCTTTTATAGCTTGTAGATACATTACATATATACTCATTAACTCATTTTCATCAAGCATCCTGTCGACAAGCATTTCTGCGATAGCTTCTTTACCAAGCTCACTAGAATAATCCGCCATAAAACTATTCATTTTAGCCATACGATAAGCCATGCCTTCTCTCATTAAATCATGTAATATCTCTACCTTGCTTCTGTAACGATAATATACACCTCCTCTACTCATCCCTATCTCTGTAATGACATCTTCCATAGTTGTACTTTGAAAGCCTTTCGTTAAAAAAATTTTCTTTGCGACTTCCCGAATTTCTTTCTTTCTGATTTGTCCAACTTTTTGTTTCTCTTCTTTCAAAATAAAGACCCCGTTTCATTTCTACCAATTCCGACATCGTGTTGGTTTTTATTATAACACCATGTACAGTTAGAGTCAACTAACAAATATTATTGCTAATATATATATTATTTATTGCAAAGAAACCAGAAGAATCAAACGCATAGTGTGTCAAAAACCAATTGAAAAGGTTATATGAAATAAACGTTGCAGTTATAAAAAATTGTAGCGTTTTTTCTTTCTGTGCTTTGGCAAAAGGCAAATTACCGTTGTTATAGAGATTAAGGGATAAGAAGAATAGCAAGCATAGGAAAGGGGTACCCTTTCCGTAAAAAATCTCTATTTTCCGCAGTTTCGGCGATAGAGATTTTGCTTGTACCCTCGCAGGCTAAAGTCTGCTGGGGTAGACTCTTGGGAAGTGTCCCAAACCCTCTATAAAAGCAGAAAGGAAATTCACCTATGAATAACAGAAAAAGAAATGTGCAGATTAAATTTCGTGTTACGGAAGAAGAACGCACTTTGATAGAAGAAAAGATGAAACAGGTGCCTACAAGCAACATGGAAGCGTACCTTCGGAAAATGGCAATAGACGGATATATTATTCAGATCGATCACAGCGATATAGAATAAGATTATTTAAGAGACTTCTTGGAAAAAATATGGCATATGCTATAATAAAATAAAAAAATAATGGCATATGCTATATTAAGAAAGAGGTATGATAATGACATTTTCAGAGTTTGTTATTTTTGTGCGAAAGAACCTTGATTTAAGCCAAGAGCAGCTTGCTAGTGCAATAAATGTAAGTTATTCGACTATTAACCGCTGGGAGAACTGTCATGTTACACCAAGCAATCTAGCAGTGAAAAGTTTTTTTGATTTTTGTGAGAATAATTTCATCGATATTCCGGATGGGTTATTATAGAATCGCTTGCCATTTATCGTTGAAAATTTAGGAGGTAAAAAATTATGGCAAGAGCAGATTTGATATGTGAGTTAATAAAATATGGTTTAATAAATGACTATACAAACTTTAGGAAAGCTACTGAGGCGTTATGCGCCGAAGAACGTTCAAAGCAGCATACAGTACTTGCAGCAAAAATTGATGAATTATTAAAAAAATCAAAAAAAGATACCGCGAAAGATAAATTGTTTTCACCAACGACTATCCGTGGTGGGACAAATGAACAAAATCTTTTCTTGGAAAAGATTCCTAAAAAAAGACTAGATCATTTGATTCTTCCAAATCATATTAAATTAACCTGTCAAGATTTAATAACAGAACAAAACCGTTCCGATTTACTGCAGTCATACGGCATAGAACCACGAAATAAAATTCTTTTAATTGGTCCTCCCGGAAACGGAAAAACTTCATTGGCAGAAGCAATATCCGAAGCATTGATGATACCACTTCTTACAGTTAGGTATGAAAATATTATAGGTTCCTATCTCGGTGAAACCGCATCTCGATTATCAAGACTATTTGATTATGTGAAAACCAGAGAGTGTGTTTTGTTTTTTGACGAGTTTGAAACACTAGGGAAAGAACGTGGGGACACGCATGAAACTGGTGAAATTAAACGTGTAGTAAGCTCTTTATTGATGCAAATTGATGCACTTCCAAGTTATGTCATTGTTATTGCTGCTACAAATCATGATACTTTACTTGATAAAGCAGCATGGCGTAGGTTTCAAGTCCGGCTAGAAATACCAAAACCAACCCGAAATAATTTGGAGGAATACTATCTTTTTTTTGAAAAAGAAAAAGATTTTAAGTTCGGTTTGCAGCCCAGCACACTTGCGAAAAAAACATTAGGCATAAGCTATGCAGAAGCGGAGGAATTTGCATTATCAGTTTATAGACAGTATATTTTAAGTCTGCCGAATGATAATGTGAAGGAAATTACCGAGAAGGCCATTCGTAGTTGGCAGTCTCAGGTAATTATTGCAAATAAAAATAAAGGAGGATTGGAAATATGCCAGACAGACCTTTAATATTATTTGGCTCTATAATATCCGTTGGGGAGTAACTCCTTAATGGATATTTTTATGCAAAAAGATAGCACTTGTTTTCCCAATCACCTAAAATTAAATCACCACAAATTAATAAAGGGGGCAAACAAG
>NZ_CALPBW010000017.1 GCF_943169845.1 Peptoniphilus rachelemmaiella | reverse complement strand
CCAGAAAAGGCAATTGCTACGACAACGCACCCATGGAAAACTTCTTCAGCGTACTGAAAAGAGAAATCTATGCCGGCCACGTCTACCAAAGCCGGCAAGAACTCGTTCGGGCCATTGAAAATTTTATCCGCTATTACAACAACGATCGAATCAAAGAAAAGTTAGGAGGTCTGAGTCCGAAAGAGTACCGTGAACGCATGCAATCCGCATAGAACGAATGTTATGTAAAACAAAATCGAGTAAGCGAAATGCTTACTCGATTAAGTCCAACTTTATGGGGTCACTCTACTACGCCGGGGGATGTTTATTGCGTGGTTAATTCATTTTCACCAGTTCTTTTTGGATCCATTTGCCTGCCACATGGGCGATTTGTTCGATTTTTTGGATTTTCACGAAGCGGTGGCGGAAAAGTGTGTCCGCATTATCCACGTGGTCGCTGTTTAAGAGGGCGAGGATCTTCACGTTTTTACGCGCCAGGGCGTCCAGGTAGCGGGCCGTATCTTCCAGGGCGGGCTTGTCGGCATAGGCCTTGCCGGGGCGCAGGCCTTTTCCCGCCAGGGGCTTGAAGTCGCTGGGATTGGCGTCGGTGAGCACGATGGAAAGCTGCGGCGCCTTTCCATCGAGAAGGGTGGGGTAGGCTTTAAAGAAAAGGCCGTCGCGGTTCCAGCCCATGGCTTTGTAGCGGAAGATTTGTTTCATGTCGCAGGGATCGTCGTCGTCTTTTAAAATGGTGACGACGGTGGTATCTTCCACCGTTTGGTAGGAGAGGATGCGGTTTCGAATGCCGTTGTTTTCCAGGGATTTGGCGAGGATATAGGCTTCGATGGCGATGTCCGATTCGATGGCGAGGAGGGAAGCGGAGGCATCGAGAATGAGATCCACGTGAAAGCTCGGGGCGGGAAGGAGGTTTTTTCGCTCGAAAATGGCGGCGCGACCCGATATTTCAGCGCGAAAGGCGCGGCGGGGAATGAGTTTGCCTCGGCGGGCTACTTCGCCGCTCGTGGTGGTAACAGAAGCCAGTTTCAGCTTAAAGGCCCGGGTCAAGTCGTTGATGGCGCGGTTGTAGCTGCTTTTGTTTTCCTGAAATTTCAGCAGGTGGCGGTTCACGGTGCGGGCGTTTAAATCCTGATCCTGGCTTTTGTCTTTCTCGTCGATGCCGCGGGTAAAGTAGATGCGGGATTTTCTGTGGCCCTCCGTGCAAATGGCGCGGTTCAGGGCAAGGCTCTTTTCGTCGGAGAAAAGGTTTCTGCCGAAGGTTTTTTCGATGTCATCGTCTCGGCTTTTTTTCATGGCGCGAAAGAAATGAAAGAAGAGGGGCAGATCGCCGCCACCGCCGTCGTGAAACATGCCGGGCACATTGTCTCGGGCCACGGAGACGTAGCCGGGAATGGAGAAGAGGTGAATGGCGGGCAAGGGGATCACCGGGGGCCGGGCGTGCTTTCGAAAGCGCAGGTCGCGGGCGAAGAGGGCCTCCACGCGGGCCTGGAGATCCGATGCCGTCGTGTCTTCGGGGAGGCGAAGATCGCCGTAGATGGCCGTTTCTTTTTTGCTGAGTTTTTTATAGGGCAGGCCGAGGATGTCGTGGGTGCGCTTCATTTCCATGGTGTAGAAGAGGGGTTGCCGCAGGGCCAGGGTGCGCCTGCGCAGGTCGTAGGCGTCGTCTAAAAAGCGGCGGGCGAAGGCGCGTCTGAGATCTGAAAGCACCGGCCGCACCTTCACTTCGCGGTGATAGACGGCCTCTTCCAAAAGGTAGAGGGCGAAGAGATCGTATTTCTCCCGGAGAATTTGGCCGGAGAAGGAGGCGAAGAGGCGCTCCAAGGTTTCGGCACCGAAGTATTTTGCGGCAAGGCCCAGGATGAAGTTTAAGTAGAAATCATCATTCCCCGCCAGGTCTTTGCCGTAGAGAGAGGGAGCGAAGTGGTAGTTTTCCGCTCCCGCCCACTGAAGGTTGTCGGTTCTGTTTGTTCCGCGGGTGTTCATGGATCAGTCCGCGAGGTCGTCGAAATACAAGGCGTCTTTGAAACGAACCTTGAACAGATCGGCGAGGAGTTCTTCTTCGAAGGGATCGAAGAGTTTGTTCGACAAGGTCATGGTAAGGGCCTTTTTCAGCTCCAGGCCTTCTTTCACCAGATCCAAGGCGTCGAAGAGGCCGCGAATGTCTACGGCGTGGCGGGGGATTTCGTTGGCGGCGGCCTTTTTGTCCATGTCTGCCACGAGGCGGGCCAGGTCGCGAACAAAGGCGGGCTTTAGACGCGGGTGAGTCTCTTCGATTAATTGCTTCAGATCCGCCTCGGCCATGGCGGGCATTTTCAATACGACGAAGCGGGAGAGCAGGGCTTCGTTTAAGTCCCGGGTGCCTTCGTAGCCCTCGTTCATGGTGGCGATGAAGCGGGTGGCCGGGTGGATTTTAATGAGGTCGTAGCCGGGCATATCGATGATGCGGCGGTAGTCCAAGGTGGAGTGGAGCACGGCCAGGGCTTCGTTTTTCGCCATATTGATCTCGTCCAGCACGGCAAAGCCGCCGACTTTCGATGCCATGGTAATGGGGCCTTCCCGGAAGAAGACATTGCCGTCTTTTAAGCTGTCGTCGCCCATAAGGGCCGCGGCGTCGATGCTCATGTGCAGGGACACATTCCACAATGGCCGCTGAAAAAGCTTGGCCAAATTTTCCGCCAGCACGTTTTTTCCCGTGGATTTTTCGCCGACGAGAAGCAGATTTTTCCCGGACAAAATGGCGGCGGTGGCGGCACGCAGGATCTCCTCGCCGTGGTAGCGGAAGCGGGGATCGGGAATGCGGCTCTTGTAGGCCGCGGGAAGGGGATTGCTTTCAATAAATGCTTGAATAGGGTCTGTTTGATTCATGTTCATCTCTCATTTGTTCTTTCACTTCGGTTTGCGTTCAATACATGAACGGGTGGTCTTATATGTATTGTACCACGAAATTCTGCTGCCGTTTATGGGGAGTCTCATAGATAAAGCGGCGAGCGGAAATTTGCCTTGAACAAATAAAGAAAGTGCAACAAAAAAAGCCCGCCGAAGCGGGCTCTTTTGTCGAGAAACTCTTCTCTTTAGAAGGGTTCAAAGTTTTGCATGTTCCACCATTCTTGTTGGTAGATGTCGTATTGTTTTTGAAGGGTTTCGAGGTGGCTTTCTTCCCACTTAACTAAGATGTCGAAAAGCTTTTTGGATTCTTCGCTATCAACTTTTTCCTTAGCTTCGCTGTAGAATTTCACGGAATCTTTTTCCATGTTCATACCTACGGAGAAGACGGTAACTGCCAAGCGAACCATGTCTTCGTCAACCTTGTCCCATTTGAAGATGCCCGGAGAGGGAACTTCTTCTTTAAGGGCTTCGGGGTCGAAGTTAATGCTTCTGGAACCGTCGATGAGCTTTTCGGAAAGGCTTCTTAAATATTCGATGTGTTCTTCTTCTTGGCGTGCCAAGTCTAAGAGAGCGTCTTTCGTAGCAGAGGGAGCGAATTTTTCTGCAGACAGTTTGTAAAATTCAGCACCTTCCACTTCGTTTAACATGGCTCGTCTCAGAATTTCAACTTCATTTCGCATTGAGGATCTCCTTCATTTTGTTTTCGCCGAATTTCAGGGCGTCTAAGTTCATCTTCATGATCTTTTCACCTTTTTTGCCGTAGAGTTTGTCAACGGCTTTTTCCAAAGCTTCTTGGCTGACCATGTTCAGGATCGTGTTAAATGCGCCGATCATAATCATGTTCAGTACACGGGGGTTGCCGTATTCTTCGGTCAATTGGTTGACGGGCAGGTGGTGAGAAGTAATGTCTTTTCTGGAGGTGTCTTTGCTGACCAGGGAGCTGTTAATGAAGATGTGGCCGCCCGGAGCAACGTAGGATTCAAATTTGTCCAGAGAAGGTTCGTTCATAACGATGGCTGCATCGGCAGTAGAGATGTTCGGTGCGCCGATGGGTTCGTCGGAAATGATGACGGAGCAGTTTGCAGCGCCGCCACGCATAGCGGGACCGTAAGAAGGTAACCAGGATACGTGTTTGTTATCGAACATGCCGGCATAGGTCAATAATTGGCCGATACCCATAACGCCTTGGCCGCCGAAGCCGGATACAATTACTCTGTTTGTAGTCATTATAGATCCTCCCCGTTACGCAGATTTCCTAAGGGATAGTAGGGAATCATGTTTTCTTCTAACCATTTCAATGCTTCTGCCGGCGGGTAACCCCAGTTGGTCGGGCAAGCGGAAAGTACTTCGACGATACCGAAGCCTTTGCCTTCTAATTGAATTTCGAAGCAGCGTTTGATGGCTTTTTTCGCTTTGCGGATGTTTGCCGGAGTGTTTACAGCAACACGTTCGACGAATTTTGCGCCGTCGATGGTTGCGAGCATTTCGGCAATGCGAATGGGGCGTCCGGACCAATCAACTTGACGGCCGGTGGGAGAAGTGGTGGTCTTTTGGCCGATCAAGGTCGTGGGGGCCATTTGGCCGCCGGTCATACCGTAGATGGCGTTGTTAACGAAGATGGTGGAAATCTTTTCGCCGCGGTGAGCCGCTTGTACGATTTCACCGGAACCGATGGATGCCAAGTCGCCGTCGCCTTGGTAGGTGAAGACGAATTTGTCGGGCGTAGAACGTTTGATACCGGTAGCAACAGCCGGTGCACGGCCGTGAGCGGCTTCATACATATCGCAGTTGAAGTATTTGTATGCGAGTACGGCGCAGCCTACCGGTGCGATACCGATGGTGTTGCCGGTGAGTCCTAATTCTTCCAAGCATTCAGCCACGAGTTTGTGGATAACGCCGTGGGTACAGCCGGGGCAGTAGTGAGTAGGGACATCGGTTAATGCTTTGCTTTTCGTGTAGATAAGTTTTTCCATTTTACGCCTCCAATAACTTTAAAGCTACGTCTGCGATTTCTTCAGCCGTGGGAATCATACCGCCTTGACGACCGTAGAATTCTACGGGGATTCTGCCGAGAACGGAAAGACGTACGTCTTCGACCATTTGACCTTGGTTCAATTCCACGTCCAAGATGACTTTACATTTGTCATTGATCTTGTCGTAAGCTTCGTTGGGGAAGGGCCAGAGGGTAATGGGGCGCACGTAACCGACTTTGTAGCCTTTGGCTTTTAAGAGTTCGCCTGCAGACTTACAAATACGGCTGGTGGTACCGAATGCGGTAAAGACGATATCGGCGTCTTCAACATCGATGACTTCGGCGCGTTTTTCGTTTTCAGAAATGGCTTTGTATTTAGCAATCAACTTCAGGTTGTGTGCTTCCAATTCGTCGGGAGAAAGGAAGAGGGAGTTGATGATGTGGGGTTCGCGCTTGCCTTGGGTACCGGTGGCTGCCCAATCGGATTTGTCGAATGTCTTGGTTTCGAATTTTTTAAATTCGATGGGTTCCATCATTTGACCGAGCATACCGTCGCCGCACATGATGACGGGGGTGCGGTATTGATCTGCCAAGTCGAAGCCTAAGTGAATTAAGTCAACCATTTCTTGGATGGATGCCGGTGCTAAGGTTAAGGTACGATAGTCGCCGTTACCACCGCCGCGCGTGGATTGGAAATAGTCGGTTTGAGACGGTTGGATGGAGCCGAGGCCCGGGCCGCCACGCATCATGTTGATGATCATGCAGGGAAGTTCACAAGCAGCGATGTAGCTGATGCCTTCTTGCATAAGGGAAACCCCGGGAGACGAGGAGCTGGTAGCTACGCGGGTACCGGTACCGGCGGAGCCGTAGATCATGTTGATTGCAGCAACTTCCGATTCGGCTTGCAGGAACGTGCCGCCGATTTTCGGTAATTCTCTTGCTAAGTATTCGGGAACTTCGGATTGAGGCGTAATGGGGTAGCCGAAATATGTTTTACAACCGGCGGCGATGAGTGCCGCGCCGACAGCTTCGTTACCTTTGATTAGAATTTTTTCAGACATGTGAGACTCCTTTCACTCTTCGATGCGGTAGACGCTGATGACAGAGTCGGGGCAGATGATAGCACAAGATGTGCATGCGATACAATCATCCGGATTTTTTGCGTAGGCAGGTCTGTAGCCCTTCGGGTTTAATTCGTCGGTTTTAAGAGCCAAGACGTCCTTGGGGCAGACAGAGACGCAGAGGGCGCAACCCTTGCAGTACTCTTGATCGAAAGTGACTTTTCCTTTTGCCATTGGTTTTCCTCCTTATAGCATCCATTGATCTCGGAAATAGAGATCGATGGGAAGAATATACAGATCGTCGTTTGTGCGCGCTCGAACTTCATCGACTAAGTCGCTCTTGCAAACTGTTCCCAACAGAGGCAGGCCTGTTTGGTCGCTGACCGCCTCGGCCAACTTCAAGCCTTCGATAACATCGTCGGCTGTGGTGTGCTTCAGGAAGTGTGCGGTGTTGAACAAGCCGGTAATTTGCGTACCGCTCGTAGCCTGGGTGTCTTCCATAAATTTGATGACCTGCTCAGGCGTTTTTGTTTCCGGGCGGTTGGAGTTAATGACAAAGATTTGTTCATACCCCGTGTCTTCCAAAGTCGGGCGATAGCGGGCGAGGGCGCGAGCACCGGAGGGATTTCCGCCGACGTCGACGATGACTCGCGTGTCCTTGTTTAAAAGAATCGCGTCGATCGCCGGATCCAGCGCGGGAATATCCACGGCTCTTGCCTTCACGCCGGTGGAGAGGGTGCGGATCCCCTTTTCATTCATGAGATCATCTTTATCTCTGATGCGGAAGTAGGTATTAATAATATCTAAATCCACGACCGCCACCTCTTCATTCTCCTCGCGAAGCTTGAGGGCCAAGTTGATGGACATTTCCGTTTTACCGCTGCCGAAGTGGCCGGTAATAATGAGAATCCTGTGATGCTTCTTCCAATCCATAATTTCTTCCTTTCTTAAAGAATCGCAGCGAGAAAACATTAGCTTACTTCGGTAACGTTTTCTGCTAAGGACAATATACCATATAAAACATAATTGCGAAAGGAGTCGTGGAAATTTAGCAAATTACACCTAAATTTTCGTTAAATGGTTTAATATGTAGCGTATTTGGTTATTTTTATAGAAAGATATCTGTTAACGGGAGGGCTTTATGAAAAAGCATACATTTGAACGATATATTATAGATGATAAACAGAATAGGACAAGGGCCTTTGAAGCGGAAGAAGCGGTGCGTCGATTTAAAAAGCGCCAGTCGGATAGAGTCTTGCCTCTTCTCGGAAAAAAGGCGTCGGCGGCGGTGGCTGCGGCTTTTTTGCGCAGCCTTTCAAACAGGCGGCGCCCTATGTATCTTTCGCGGCGGATTCAGAGGGCCAGGCTTTCGTCTCGACGGCGGTTTTTCACCGGGGCGGATCTGTCCCGGGCCGTGCACGAGACGAATTTTCGCCTGCGCCGCTTGAGACGAGGTGAAGGCCGTGGCCGGTAGACACACTCTCTTTTCAGGTATCGGCGAGCAGGCGCTGCGCGAGCATTTAAAGGCGTGCAGTGCGAGGGAAACAACGGTTCGATCAGGAGACTATGTGTTTCGCGAAGGCGACGAGGCGAAGGGGCTTTTTATTCTCTTGGGCGGGGCCGTGGAAGTGGAGAAAAACGATTTTTCAGGCAAGCGGCAAATGGTGAATCGTTTTCGCCAAAAGGACACGGTCTTCGGCGAGGTGTATCTTTTTTTAGATGACAGGCCCTATGATTTTGCCTGTCGCGCCGTCAAGGACAGCCGTTTCCTCTTTCTGCCGAAGGACGCCTTCGATCCCGCAGGCGGCGACGTGGCGCAGAAAATGACGGCCAATATGCTCACGGTATTGGCGAAGAAGGCGTATTTTCTCAATCAAAAGATGGTGGTGCTTTCGGCGGGGAGCCTTCAGAAAAAGATCGCCCGCCACCTGCTCTTTGTGAACCCCACGGGGGAAGATTTCGAATTAATGAGTCGGGAGGCGCTGGCGGATTACTTGGCCGTGCCACGGCCTTCTCTCTCCCGCACCCTGATGAAAATGCATCGGGACGGATTTATCGATTTAAAAGGGCGAAACGTGTCCTTTGATCCGAAAACCTTGGAAACTTTATTATTTTAATGGCTTAGGCGTAACAAAAGTTACGTCTATTTTTTTCGCCGGCACCTATACTGAAAATACGATCAAGCAAAGAAGAAATAGGAGGTAGCTTATGTTTTGTTTTCAATGTCAGGAAACCGCCGGCAATAAAGGCTGTACGGTAAAAGGGGTTTGCGGAAAGACGAAAGACGTGGCGGATCTGCAGGATTTGTTGATTTACGTCACCAAGGGCCTGGCTCAAGTGGCTAATCGCAAGGGGGATTTAGGCGAGATGAAAGAAGAGGTACAAGACCGCATCGCCGACAATCTTTTCACCACCATAACCAATGCGAATTTCAATCCGCAAACGGTGGAAGAATACATTGTAAAGACCCTGGACATGAAGAAGGAATTGGCCCAAGGGATGAGTGATCTCCCCGCCGAAGCTGCATTCGACGTGCGGGAAGGGCTTACGGAAGCGGCAAAGGCCGATGCAATCGGCGTCCTTGCCACGAAAGATGAAGACATTCGATCCCTTCGCGAGCTCATTACCTACGGCTTAAAGGGCACGGCGGCCTATACCCGCCACGCCAATGTGCTGGGATTTAGAGATGACGAGGTTCACGCATTTATGGCGGAAGCCTTGGAAAAAATTACCGACGACAGCTTAACGGTGGACGAGCTCGTGGCCCTCACCTTAAAAACAGGGGAAAACGGCGTAAAGGCCATGGCCCTCTTGGATGAAGCCAACACGACAAAATTCGGCCATCCGGAAATCACGGAAGTGTCCCTTGAGCCGCGAAACAATCCCGGGATATTAATCTCCGGCCACGATTTAAAGGACATGGAAGAACTCCTCGAACAAACGAAAGGCACCGGCGTGGACGTCTACACCCACTCGGAAATGCTCCCCGCCAATTACTATCCCGCATTTAAGAAATACGACCACTTCGTCGGCAATTATGGCGGCAGCTGGTGGCACCAAAAAGAAGAATTCGCCTCCTTTAACGGCCCCATACTCATGACCACCAATTGCATCGTGCCTCCGAAAGAAGGCAGCTATTTGGATCGCCTCTATACCACCGGCGTGGCAAGCTATCCGGGTGCGAAATTTATCGACGAAGACGACAAGGGACACAAGGATTTCAGTGCCATCATCGAACAGGCCAAGGGCTGCAAGGCGCCTGAAAAAATCGAAGAAGGCACCATCGTCGGCGGCTTCGCCCATAATCAAGTGTTTGCTCTGGCGGATAAAGTCGTGGATGCGGTAAAGAGCGGTGCCATTAAGAAATTTGTGGTCATGGGCGGCTGCGACGGACGGCAAAGGGACCGCAATTACTACGAAGATTTCGCCAAGGCCCTGCCGGATGACACGGTGATTTTAACGGCGGGCTGTGCGAAGTATCGCTACAACAAACTGCACATGGGCGACATCGGCGGCATTCCCCGCGTCTTAGACGCCGGCCAATGCAACGACTCCTACTCCCTCGCCGTCATCGCCATGAAGCTGCAGGAAATCTTCGGGCTCGCCGACATTAACGAACTGCCCATCGTCTACAACATCGCCTGGTACGAACAAAAGGCCGTCATTGTGCTTCTGGCCCTCTTGTCCTTAGGCGTAAAGAACATTCACCTGGGGCCGACCCTGCCCGCCTTCTTAAGCGACAATGTGGTGAAGGTGCTGGTGGAAAACTTCAACATCGCCCCCAACGGAACCGTGGAAGAAGACATTCAAAACCTGATCCTGTCCTAAGGATTGGCACAAAAAAAGAAGGAAGGGAATCCTTCCTTCATCCTGATTATGAAACCCGCTTCGAAGCGGGTTTTTTCATGGGCAAAATGAATTTCGCCCCTTATTGCATTGCCTTTACGACAAGGTGCCGTGTTTTTCGTAGGTCGCGATTTGCTTGACGCCGTTGTTTTCGTCCACAAAGACCACCTTCGGCGCGTAGTCCGAAAGCTCATTGGCCTCGTAGGCGGCGTAGCTCATAATAATCACCTTGTCTCCCACAGAGACCAGTCGCGCAGCGGCACCGTTTAAGCAAATCACGCCGCTGTTGCGTTCGCCGGCAATGGTGTAGGTCTCCAAACGGGAGCCGTTGTCGATGTCCACCACTTGCACCTTCTGATACTCTCTAATACCCGAGGCCTCCAGGAGCGCCTCATCGATGGTAATGCTTCCCACATAGTTAAGTTCAGCTTGGGTCACCGTCGCTCGGTGAATTTTTCCCTGTAACATCTCTACTTGCATAATTCTCCTTGTAAAATTGTCGGCGGAAAAATCCGCTGGTTTTGCCTGCCCCTTAAACGGGGCGAGTATCGTTTAAAAAAATACGATCTCCGGGAAATACTATACGCCGATGCGAGAGGCATTGCAATTTATTTTTATTGGTTGTATTTTTATCGGAGGGGGGTACAATACTCATATAGATACTGTTGTAGAAAGGAGAAAACATGAAAAAATTTGTACTTATTTTGCTGGCCTTGTGCTTTATTCCCACTTTGGCCTTTGCCAACGGCCCGGAAGACGACGACGAATACCCCATCGACGTCTATATTAAGGGCGTTCAAGCCGGCATGTACGAAGGCTTTACCGGCGTAGAAGTGAAGAACGACCGCATCACTCTTCCCGTTCGCGTCGTCGCCGAAGGTCTGGGCGGAAAAGCGGACTGGAACGGCAAGACCCGGGAAGTCACCCTGACCAACGGAAAAAATGTAGTGGTCATGACCATCGGCAAGAAAGCTTACACGGTCAACGGCGTGAAGAAGACCATGGACACGGTGCCGCGGATTTCCAAAGACCGCACCTATCTTCCCATGCGTTTCGTCGCCGAAGCCCTCGGCGTGAAGGTTCAATGGGACGAAAAGAATCGCACGGCCCTTTTCGGCGATATGGAAATCGGCAAGAAGGTGAAGGGCGAAAAAGTGTCGCTCTATAAAAATGTGTCCTTCACCATTCCCGAAGACAAGAAAGACATGTTCCTGTACAAGGAAGAAAAAATGGATAGCGGCTTTTTGAGAAAGAGCCTCTACGAAAAGAAAAACCACGCCGCCGACGAATCCATCGGCTGGGTGGGCTGCTTCGACATTGCCGACAAACCGGAAGGCGACATTCCCTCTTACGTCGTGGGGCGGATCGGAAACAAGTACCTGATCTTTATCTGCGCCTCCGACGTGCAAACCAGTTTGGAAAACAAGGAATTACAAAAAGCCTACAATGACGCGCGGAAAGAATTGCCGGAAATTCTTTCCACCGTTGAAATCGCCAAATGAGCCAATTAAAAGCGGAGGTTTGCGCCTCCGTTTTTTCGTGCCCAGAAAGGCTGTTTGTATTTATTTTTCTGCGAGGGCTTTTTGCTCTCGGCGGTGTTGTTCGTAGATAATCAAGCTCGATGCCGCGGCGATGAGGAGGATGCCGACGATTTCGTGCTTGTAAACAATGTCTCCGAGAAAAATCGCCGACAGGATCGGCGAGAGAATGGGTTTTACGAAAAAGACCAGAGAGGACACGGCTACGGGATTGGTTTCCACGGCGAAAAGGTGGCTGGCAAAGCCCAGGCCCGTGACGAAGACGGAAATGTAGAGAAGAATGAGGATGTTGTCCGGGGCAATGCCCTTTAGAATGGGGATCTCCGCGAAGACATCGAGACCCACGGCTTTCAGGGCGCCGGCCACGGGGGCCGTGCGGGAGATCATAATCAAGATGAAAAGTTCCGCCACGCCGAAGAGAAAGGAGCGGGAGGTAATGGTGGGCGCCTTAAAGGGAGCGTCTTTGTAGAGGATTTTTCCCACCAAGGCGTAGACGGAAAAGGACAGGGCCGAGATCAGGATGATGACGACGCCTAAAAGGGAGCCCTTGAAGTGGGCGGGATTAATGAGCACGAGAAAGCCCACGAAGGACAGGGCCACGGCGAAGAGCATGGGCCGGTTCATTTTCTCCGTGGTAAAGAAATGGGCCAGGAGCATGGAGAAAAAAGTGTTGGCGCAAAAGAGGACGCCGGCCACGTGGGCGTCGAGGAAGGAGACGGACAAGGTGTAGAAGGTCATGGACACGACGATGCACAAAAAGCCCGTAAAGGCGAAGTGGAGGTAGTCTTTTTTCACCAGTTTGTATGTAAGCGTTGAAAGCTCTTTGCGGCTAATGGGATAGAGCAGTATCCCCGCCACCAAAAAGCGGATAAAGTTTAGTTGAACAGGATTAAAGGCGCCGCCGGTAAATTTAATGGCGACCTCCATAGACGAAAACAGGAATGCAGCTGCGAACACGTATAAATAATTCATCATGTCACCTCCCACTCATTCTATCAAAAATTTTATAAAATGGCGGGGAAAAGGGAAGAAAAATTTACGGGAACGAAAAATTTTTGTGAAAGATTTCACCTTCCTCTTTCGATAAGGGCACGGGCCACAACCTGATTCAACGCATCGAACACCGCCTCTTCAGATCCGGAACCGTCGACGATGGCGTCGCATTGAAGTTTGAAATGTTCCTTGTCGAAGCGGTCTTCATCCCGCCGCTTTATGAGGCGGGCGTGGCGGGTGGCCTCGTCTAAGCGAAGGCCGATGACATAGGCCCCGGCGGCGCGCAATTCCTCCGCCCCCTTGTCGTCTAACACGACGACGGCGTGGCGCGCATCGCTTTTAATAATCGAAAGAAGATCCGCCTTCGGGATGCCGTATTTCGCCCCGTGAATGGCGGTGGGGGCCAAAAGCTCGCCGTTTTTCAGGCGGGCGTCGTAGGTTTTTTCGTCGAGAAAATAATAGTCGCGGCCGTTCATTTCCCCCGCCCGCGGCGGTCTGGTGGTGGCGGTAATAATTTTTTCAAAGTTTTTTTCGCGGGCCAAAAGGGCGGCCTGGGTCGTTTTTCCCGATCCGGAAGGACCTTGGAGGACGAAGAGCATAATTTGTCCTTTCTATTTATCATTGCTTATCGCATTGAGGGGCAGTTTCTGATATGATGAAAAGGATGGATTTTTATGATCGAGGGCGGTGATTATTCCCGCCTTTGGGTATCATTTAAACAGATAACAATCGGAAACAATCGATACAAGGAGGATACAATGACTATTCGTGTAGGTGTTAATGGGTTTGGCCGCATCGGCCGCGACGTGATTCGCGGAATTTGCTTACGAGACGACCTGCCCTTCGAATTGGTTCAATTAAATGCCAGTGGGGACTGGGAGCTTATGGCCCATCTGTTCCGCCACGACACCATTTACCGCAACTATCCCGGCACCGTCAAGGTAACGGACAAGGGCTTTAACATCGACGGCAAAGACATTATTATTTCCGACGAACGGGATCCCGAAAACATTCCTTGGAAAGAAAACAAGGTGGACATCGTCATCGACACCACCGGCGCATTTAAAGACCGCGACGGCGCGGAAAAACACTTCAAGGCCGGTGCAAAGAAGGTCATCGTATCGGCGCCGACCAAGGGCGAAGACATTACCATCGTCATGGGCGTCAACAGTGATCTTTACGACAACGAAAAGCACCACTTCCTGTCCAACGCGTCTTGCACCACCAACTGCATGGCGCCGGTGACAAAGATTATACTGGATACCTTCGGCATTGAAAAGGGCATGATGACCACGGTCCACGCCTACACCAATGACCAAAAGATCCACGATGCCAAGCACAAAAAAGACTGGCGCAGAGCCCGTGCGGCGGCGGAAAATATTATCCCCACCTCCACCGGCGCTGCCAAAGCCGTGGCACAAGTATTGCCGGAACTTAAGGGCAAACTCGACGGCCACGCCCTTCGCGTACCCGTTCCCACGGGATCCATTACAGACATGGTTTTCGAACTGAAAAAACCCGCTACCGTAGAAGAAATTAACGCAGCCATTAAAAAGGCGGCAGAAGGCCCCATGAAGGGAATTTTGGAATACACGGAAGAGCCCATCGTCTCCTCCGACATTATCGCCAATCCCCACGCTTCGATTTTTGATGCGTCCCTTACCTTGGCCAACGGCAATTTCGTGAAGCTCTTCTCTTGGTACGACAACGAATGGGGTTATAGCCAAAGAGTCATCGACTTGGCAAGCTTAGTTGCAGAAAAGATGTAATAGGAAGTCGAGCTCTTTACGGGCTCGATTTTTTTGGAGGAATTATGGACTTAAAACAATTGGACGTTCAGGGCAAACGCGTCTTGGTGCGCGTGGATTTTAATGTGCCGGTAAAAGACGGCAAGGTGACGGATGTGACCCGTATCGAAGCGGCTCGCCCCACCATCGACTACTTGCTGGATAAGGGCGCATCGGTGATTTTAATGAGCCACCGGGGCCGTCCCAAGGGAACTTACGACGAAGCATTTTCCATGGCGCCTGTATTGAAGGCGGCGGAAAAAGTATTGGATCACAAGATCATTCCCATGTTCTCCGGCGCCGTGGTCGACGAAAATGTTGAGCGCATGGCCCGGGAGCTCGCGCCCGGCGACATGGGCCTTTTGGAAAATCTGCGCTTCAGAAATGAAGAAAAGAAAAACGACGACGGTTTTGCCGCTGAATTGGCATCCCTCGCCGACTGTTATGTCAACGACGCCTTCGGCACCGCCCACCGGGCCCACGCATCCAATGTGGGCATCGTGAAGAAATTGCCTGCCGCACTGGGCTTTTTAATGGGCAAAGAAGTGCAGGTGCTTTCCGATTTAATCGAAAAGCCTAAACGTCCCTTCATGGCCATTTTAGGCGGCGCGAAAGTAAGCGATAAAATTTCCGTCATCGACAATTTAATGAACGTAGTCGATGAAATCTTTATCGTCGGCGCCATGGCCAACACCTTCCTTTTGGCGAAGGGCCACGGTATGGGCGCATCCCTCGTGGAAGTCGACGAAGTGGATCACGCCAAGGAACTCATGGCCAAGGCCGAGAAAAAAGGCGTGGCGTTGAATCTGCCCGTGGATTTGGTTGTAGCCAAGGGCATCGACCAACCGAAGACCGTCCGCACCGCCCATTTGGACGACATTCAGGCCGATGAAATGGCCCTGGATATCGGCGAAGATACGGTAAAAGCCTACGGCGAAGGATTAAAACACGCCAAGTCCGTCGTATGGAACGGACCGGCCGGCGTCTTTGAAACGGCGCCCTTCGACAAGGGCACTGTGGCTCTCGCGAAGATTTTAGGCGATTTGGATGCCGAAGTGGTCATCGGCGGCGGCGATTCCGCGGCGGCCATTAAACAGGCGGGCCTTGAAGATAAGATGAGCCACATCTCCTCCGGCGGCGGCGCCAGCTTGGAATTTTTGGAAGGAAAAATCCTTCCCGCCATCGCCGTTATGAAAGAGGTGTAAGATGAGACGGTTGTTAATTGCCGGAAACTGGAAAATGAACACCACCGTGGTTGAAGGGGAAGCTCTGGCCGAGGCCCTTCGGGACGTGGACACAAGCTCCGTGGACGTGCTCGTGGCCCCGCCATTTACCCACATCGATCGGGTGGCCCGGGCACTGAAGGACACCGATGTCTTCATCGGCGCGCAAAATGTATCGGAAGATACCTACGGCGCCCACACCGGGGAGATCGCGGCGGAAATGCTCGCGGATCTTTCCGTCGATTACGTCATCGTGGGCCACAGCGAATGCCGCGGCCGCGGCGAAAGCGATGAGGCGGTGGCGAAAAAAGCCGCCCGTGCCTTGGATGCGGGCCTTCTTCCCATTATCTGCTTCGGCGAAAGCGAAGCAGTTTACGGATCCGGCGAACGAATCGACTTTTTAAAGAAGCAAGTACAAGATTCCCTTGCGGGAATCGAAGATTTAGATAAAATCACTTTGGCCTACGAGCCCATTTGGGCCATCGGCACGGGCAAAACCGCCGATGCCGCCGATGCCGATGCAGTCATCGGCGCGGTGCGGGCCGCCTTGGATCCAAACGTTCAAGATACGGTGCGGATTCTCTACGGCGGAAGCGTCAAGTCTTCCAATGTGGCGGGCTTTGTGGCGAAGGAAAACATCGACGGCGTGCTCGTCGGCGGCGCCAGCTTAAAGGCCGATGAGTTTAAGGCCATCGTCGGGGAGGCGTCCCATGGTTAAACCCATGCTTCTGGCCATATTAGACGGGCTGGGCCTTGCCGAAGCGGGGCCGAACAATGCCTTTTACATGGCCGAGACGCCCTTTATCGACAGCCTCATGAAAAAGGGCTACGGCGTGCTGGAGGCATCCGGCGAAGCCGTGGGATTGCCTGCGGGACAAATGGGCAATTCCGAAGTGGGCCACACGAACATCGGCGCCGGCCGCATCGTGTATCAAGAGCTTACCCGCATTACGAAAGATGCGGAAGACGGCACCTTGGCGGAAAACAAGGTGCTGAAAGAGGCCTTTGAAAAGGCGAAGGCAGGCGCCCTGCATTTGGTGGGCCTGCTTTCCGACGGCGGCGTGCACTCCCATCGAGACCACCTCTACGCTCTGATTCAGCTGGCGAAGGCGGCCGGTGTGGAAAAAATTTACATCCACGGCATTTTAGACGGCCGTGACGTGGCGCCGACATCGGCGCGGGAAGAAGTGAAAAAGCTTCAGGCCAAGCTAAATGCATGGGGCGCCGGTGAGCTCGTGAGCCTCGTGGGCCGCTACTACGCCATGGATAGGGACAATCGCTGGGAGCGGGTGGAAAAAGCCTACGACCTCTTCACCTCCGGCGTGGGCCGAGCCTTTACCGACAGCGATTCGATTTTCGCCCTGTCCTACGAGGCGGACAACACCGACGAATTTTTCGAGCCCGCCTATTTGGAGCGGAATGGTAAGGCCGTGGGCCGCATGGAAGACGGCGACGTGTTCTTGTTCTACAATTTCCGCCCGGACCGGGCGAGGGAAATCGTGCGTGCCTTTGCCGATGAAGGCTTCGATCAATTCGACCGAAAAGTTTATCCCCACATGCACGTAGTCACCATGATCGATTACGACGACACCATCCCCAACACCCACGTGATCTATCCCAAGGAAGAAATTAAAGACACCCTCGGCGAAATCTTGGCCCGTGAGGGCATGAAGCAATTGCGCATCGCCGAAACGGAAAAATACGCCCACGTCACCTTCTTCTTAAACGGCGGCAGGGAAAATCCCTTTAAAGGGGAGTACCGCATTTTGGTTCCCTCGCCGAAAGTGGCCACCTACGATATGGAGCCGGGGATGCGGGCGGAGCTGGTGAGCAGCCATTTAATTAACGCCATTGAAAAAGATTTGGCCGATGTCTACATCGTGAACTACGCCAATCCCGACATGGTAGGCCATACGGGAAACCTCGATGCGGCCATTCAGGCCGTGGGTGTCGTGGACAAATGCCTGGAATCGGTGGTAGAAGCCATTCGCAAAAAAGGCGGGCGGGCGCTGATTACGGCGGATCACGGCAATTGCGACGTGATGAAGGATGCGGCGGGAAATCCCGTCACTTCCCACACCACCAATCCCGTCTTCCTCATTCCCGTGGGATTTGATCGGGCGCTGGACGACGGCGTTCTCGCCGATATCGCCCCCACCATGTTGGAGGAGCTGAATATAAAACAACCCGAGGCCATGACCGGCCGCAGTTTATGGAAATAAGGAGCAAATATGAGCAGCATTATTGAAGTTTATGGTCGCGAAGTCTTAGACAGCCGCGGAAACCCCACGGTGGAAGTGGAAGTGTACACGGCGGCCGGCGGTTTCGGCCGGGCCATCGTTCCCTCCGGCGCCAGCACCGGCGCCTATGAAGCCATCGAATTGCGCGACGGCGGCGATCGCTACCTGGGCAAGGGCGTTGAAAATGCCGTGGCCCACATTAATGAAGTCATCGCCCACGAAATTCTCGACTACGACGTATTGGATCAATTGGGCATCGACGAAGCCCTCTTGGATTTAGACGGCACGGAAAACAAGGCAAAGCTCGGTGCCAACGCCATTTTAGGCGTGTCTCTCGCCGTGGCCAAAGCTGCCGCAGACGAATTGGGCCTGCCTTTGTATCAATACATCGGCGGCGTCGGCGCCCGTACCTTGCCCGTGCCCATGATGAATATTTTAAACGGCGGGGAACACGCCGATAACAATGTGGACATTCAGGAATTTATGATTATGCCCGTCGGTGCCGAAAGCTTTAAAGAAGGCTTGCGCATGGGCGCTGAAGTGTATCACCACCTGAAAAAAGTCATTAAATCCAAGGGCCTTTCCACCGGCGTCGGCGACGAAGGCGGCTTCGCTCCCGACTTAAAGAGCAATGTGGAAGCGTTGGAACTCATCGTGGAAGCCGTGAAAGAAGCGGGCCTCACTCCGGGAGAAGACATTGTCTTTGCCCTGGACGTAGCCGCATCGGAAATGTACGATAGCGACAAAAAGGTCTATGTATTAAAAGGCGAAGGCAAAGAGCTTACGGCGGAAGAAATGGTGGCATGGTATGAAGACATCGTGAGCCGCTTCCCCGTGAAGAGCATCGAAGACGGCCTGGATGAAGACGATTGGGAAGGCTGGAAAATGCTCACCGAACGTCTGGGCAAGAAGATTCAATTAGTAGGCGACGATTTATTCGTCACCAATGTGAAGCGCTTGGCGCGAGGCATCGAAGAAGGCGTGGGCAATTCCATTTTAATTAAGCTGAATCAAATCGGCAGCCTCACAGAAACCATCGACGCCGTGAACATGGCCCATCGGGCGTCCATGACGGCGGTCATCAGCCACCGAAGCGGCGAAACGGAAGATGCAACCATCGCCGATTTGGCCGTGGCACTGAATACGGGACAAATTAAAACCGGCGCGCCGGCGAGAACCGATCGCGTCGCCAAGTACAATCAACTCCTTCGCATCGAAGATGAATTGGGCGAATTGGCCCGCTACGAGGGAAAAAATCTGTTTAGATAAGAGGTCATTATGATTTTATATTTAATGCGACACGGCAAGGCGGAAGATGTGGCTTCTCGCGATGAAGAGCGCGCCTTGACTCAAGAAGGTATTTTTCAAGCGGAAGACACGGCGGAAGCTTTCTTGCGCAGGGAATGGCCCCTGCCCCAAAAGATCATCGTTTCGGAATATAAGCGCGCCGTGGAAACGGCGGAGGTCATGGCGAAGAAATTAGGCGTACACGATGTGAAGGTCGTGAGCTACAAAGACGCCACCCGCTGGCGGAACATGAAGACCTATATTACCGACGAGCCCATTTTGTTTATCGCCCATCAACCCTCTTTGGGCTACACCATCGAAGAGATCACCGGTGAAGTGGTGGCCGTGAGAAAAGCGAGCCTTCACAAAATCGAGTACGATCCCATTTTGGACAAGGGCGTTTATGTAGACAAAATTGAAAGGGTGAGGTCGTGAATTACGCACACACCTGCATTCGCGTCAAGGATTTAGATGCTTCCATTGCTTTTTACGAAAAGGCCCTGGGCTATCATGTGACCCGCGAAAAAGACCACAGTGCCGACGGCTTTAAGTTGGTCTATTTGGCCCTGGAAGGGGACAAGGCGGAGCTGGAGCTTACCTACAATATCGGCCACGGCGCCTACGACATCGGCGACGGCTACGGCCACGTGGCTGTGGAAAGCGACGATCTGGAGGCGGATCATGCCCGCATGAAGGCGGAAGGCTTTGATGTGACGGAATTAAAAGGCCTGCCCGGCGAAGCGCCCCGCTACTTTTTCGTCACGGATCCCGACGGCTATAAGACGGAAGTGATTCGTCGAGGGATTTGATGACAAAAGCCGTAAACCATGGTTTGCGACGGCTTTAAATATGATACAATAAGAACGCTCGGAGTGTATGCTCCCGGCGTTCTATTTGTATTATGAGGACTGAGGTCCTTTCAATAAATCAGCAGAAGTAAGGGGAGAATATTTTTGGAAAAAATCGTCGTGGAAAAAAGTCCTGCCCTAAAGGGGCGCGTACGCATTAGCGGAGCGAAAAATGCCGCCTTGCCTATTCTGGCCGCCTGTCTTTTAGGGACAGAGGATATTTACCTGGAAGAAGTGCCGGAGCTTCAAGACGTGCACATTATGTGTCAGGTTCTCGAGGCCTTGGGCAGCGAAGTGGAAGTTTTGGGCAAAGGCAAGCTTAAGATTAATTCCGCAGGTCTCTCGGAATACAAGACGCCTTTCGAATTAATGAACAAGATGCGGGCATCTTTTCTCGTCATGGGGCCCTTGCTCGCCCGCATGGGCAAGACGGAAAACTCCCTTCCCGGAGGGTGTTCCATCGGCGCGAGGCCAATCGACTACCACTTAAAAGGCTTCCGCGCACTGGGTGCGGAGATTCACGAAGACATCGGAAACATTACCGCCTCCTGCGACAAGCTCGTAGGCGAAAAGATCTATCTCGACTTCCCCTCCGTCGGCGCCACGGAAAACATTATGATGGCGGCGGTACTGGCCGAAGGGGAAACGGTTATCGACAATGCGGCCAAGGAGCCGGAGATCGTGGATCTTTCCAATTTCCTGAGAAAGCTCGGCGCTAAAGTTACCGGTGCCGGCACATCCACCATTCGCATCGTCGGCGTCGAGCGATTAGGCGGCGCGCGCCACGCCATTATTCCCGACCGCATCGAAGCGGGCACCTTTATGGTGGCGGCGGCCATTACCGGCGGCGATGTCCTCGTGGAAAATGTCATAACCAATCACATTAAGCCCGTCATCGCCAAGCTGAAAGAATCCGGCGTCGAAGTCATCGAAGAAGGGGAAAATGTCCGCGTCATCGGCCGGGCCATTCCCGAAGCCATCGACATTAAGACCCTGCCCTATCCGGGCTTTCCCACGGATATGCAGGCCCAATTTATGGCCTACATGACCCAGTGCAAGGGCAGCAATGTGACCATCGAAACGGTATTCGAAAACCGCTTTATGCACGTGGAAGAATTTGAAAAAATGGGGGCGGACATTAAAATCGACGGCAGAAGCGCCGTGGTCATCGGGCCGAAGCATCTGAAGGGTGCCCACGTCCGCGCCAGCGATTTGCGCGCCGGGGCGGCACTGATTCTCGTGGGCCTGGTGGCGGAAGGCAAGACCCATATTCACGACATCTACCACATCGACCGAGGCTATGAAGATATCGAAGAGAAGTTCAGAAATCTCGGTGCCCTCATTTCCCGTGTGGAAAGCGACGAGGTATAAAAGGAAATTTTGATTCCGCCGATTTTCTTTCGGGTATACTTTATCCAAACAGTATACAGCCTGAAGAAAACCATGATGAAAAGGAAGTGATCGTTCATGAAGAAAAAATTTGCGGCAGTGGCCCTGGCTATGGCCATGCTGCTAACAGCCTGCGGCGGCGGTGGCGGCGGAGGTAAATCCGCGGCAAAGGACAAGGACACCTTGGTTATCGCCCAAGCCTCCGATGCCGAGTCCATGGACCCCACCATTCAAAACAGTATTTACGCAGAAAACATCATTAAACAAATTTACGATCCCCTGGTGGTTCGTAAGCCCGACGGCACCATGGAAAACCGCTTGGCGGAATCCATCGAACAGCCCGATGACGTCACTTATGTCATTAAGTTGAAAGAAGGCGTGAAGTTTTCCAACGGCGAAGACTTTACTTCCGAAGACGTGGCCTACACCTTAAACCGCGTGGCTCAATCGGATGCTTACGGCTACATTTTCGGCCAAATCGATCCCAACAGCTACGACACCTCGGATCCTCACGTCATTAAATTTAAATTAAAGGCACCGGATGCCACCTTTAAGGCGGCTTTGGCCCACCCGGCGGCATCGATTGTCGATAAGACCACCACGGAAAAAGATCCGGAAGCTCTGGGAACCAATCCCGTAGGTACCGGCCCCTTTAAGTTGGACGACTGGAAGAAGCTGGACAACACCGCCCTCAGCTACAATGAAAATTACTGGGGCGAAAAACCGGCCTTTACGAAAATGGTCTTCCGCATTATTCCGGAAGATGCCAACCGCGTCATCGAATTGGACAGCGGCCAGGCGGACATCGCCATGGAAGTGGCGCCCAACGACGCATCCAAGGTGGAAGAGAACAAAGATCTGGCTCTTTACACGAAGCTGGACAACTCCGTACACTTTATCGGCCTCACCGTGGATCGGGGCATTTTCAAAGACCCGAAGGCCAGAGAAGCCATGACCTACGCTTTGGATATGCAAGCCATCATCGATGCGGTTTACATGGGCCACGGCAAAGTCGCCACGGGACCGGTGAACCCGAACATTCCCTACTCCATCTCCGATTCCATTAAGCCCGAAAAGCGGGACATCGAAAAGGCCAAGGCCCTCTTAAAAGAAGCCGGGGTCAAGGAAGGGGATACGGTGAAGCTTTACGTTCACGACCAACAAGCCAGAAAGGACATGGCCACGATTATTCAATCGCAATTGGCTGAAGTCGGCTTGAATGTTGAAATCAACGCCATGGAATGGAACGCCTATATGTCCGCCCTCGGCAAGCCCGACCACGAACACGATATGTTCATTATGAGCTGGTCGCCTTCCATCGTGGATCCCCACTATCCCCTTTACGCCACCTATGCTACGGCGAAAAAAGGCGTGGGCCCGAACTTTATGTTCTACGGCAATCCGGAACTTGACGCTTTAATCGAAAAGGGTCTCAGGGCATCTGAAAAGGAACGAGCAGCGGTTTACAAAGAAGCCCAAGAGCTGGTTATTAAAGAACGCCCGGCCATCTTCGCCCTTTACGGCGAGCAAATTATCGGCGCACAAAAGAACATTAAGAACTTTGAGCCCGATCCCTGCGGAAGCAACGAGTTTTACCACATTACGTTTGAATAAACCACGACGATAAAGGCTCCCTCGGGAGTCTTTATTACATAAGATGTATGAAATGTATGGAAAGAGGAGAGCATGAGCAAATTTATCCTTCGACGACTCCTACTCATGGTGCCCACCATGTTGGGCGTGAGCTTCATCATTTTCGGCCTCCTGTATTTAACCCCCGGCGATGCGGCGGTGGCGAAGTTGGGACAACAGGCGCCGCCGGAAGCCATCGAGGCGTATCGGGAAAAACTGGGTCTGAACGATCCCTTTATCGTTCAATACGGACGCTACATGAAAGGGGCCCTTCACGGCGATTTGGGCAAGAGCTACCTCTCCGGCGCCGACGTGGGGGACACGCTGAAGGAATATTTCCCCGCCACGGTGAAGCTTACGGTCTTTTCTTTGGCCGTGGCCGTGATCTTCGGGATTTTGTTCGGCGTCTTAAGCGCCGTGTACAAGTATTCCTGGGTCGACAAGATCTCCATGTTTTTCGGCATGATCGGTCTGTCCATGCCTATTTTCTGGTCGGGGATGCTCTTCATTCTCCTGTTTTCCGTGAAATTAGGTTGGTTGCCTTCCTCGGGGCTACGCTCTTTTAAGCACTTAATTTTGCCGGGCTTCGCTCTCGGTTTTCAATCCATGGCCGTGATTATGCGCCAAACCCGCTCCTCCATGCTGGAGGTGCTGAGCAGAGATTACATTCGCACGGCGCGCTCCAAGGGGCTCAGAGAGCACTACATTCTCTTCGTTCACGCCTTGAAAAACGCCATGATTCCCGTGCTCACCAGCGCCGGACTTTTGACCGGTTCCTTAATCGGCGGCAGTGTCTTGACGGAAACCATCTTCTCCATTCCGGGCATCGGTCGCCACATGGTGCAAAGTATTTCCGCCATGGACTACCCCATGATTTTAGGGGCGGTGCTCTTGATTTCCCTTTCCTACTGCGTGCTCAATTTGATCGTGGACATTCTCTACGGCTTCTTGGATCCCCGCGTGCGCAGCCAGTACCAATAAGGAGGCCCTATGATTTCAAAACAATCCAGGTTCTACGACCTCCTTCGCCTGTTTAAGAAAAATAAAATGGCGGTCATGGGCTTTGTCATTATTGCGGTGATGATCGCCGTGGCAATTTTCGCGCCCCTCATCGCCACACAGGTGCCCTACGAACAAAATCTCGCCAATCGCTTCCAATCCCCCTCGAGCCAACATTTTTTCGGCACGGATAATTTCGGCCGGGATATTTTTTCCAATGTGGTTTACGGGGCGCGGATTTCCCTTTTCATCGGCTTTCTCGCCACGATTCTCTCCGTCATTTTCGGCACCATTATCGGCGCCGTGGCGGGCTTTTTCGGCGGCGGCGTGGACAATGTGCTCATGCGCCTCGTGGATATTATCCTCTCCATTCCATCCTTGATTTTGGCCATCGCCATTTCAACCGTTTTGGGCACGGGGATTCGCAATTTGATTCTCGCCGTGTCCCTGTCGGGGATTACGAATTACGCGCGCATCGTGCGCGCAAGCGTCCTTTCCGTGAAGGAGCAGGAATACGTTGAGGCGGCGAAAATCGGCGGCGCGTCCAACTTCCGCCTGATCTTCCGCCACATTCTGCCCAACTGCTTGGGCCCCATTATCGTTCAGGCTACCTTAGGCGTCGGCACCTCCATACTGCAGGCGGCGAGCTTGAGCTTTATCGGCTTGGGCGTGCAACCGCCGACGCCGGAATGGGGCGGCATGCTTTCTCAAGGCAGAAGCTACATTCAAGACTATCCGCACATGACCATTTTCCCGGGTCTCGCCATCGCCCTTACGATTTTTTCCTTGAATCTTTTCGGCGACGGCTTGCGAGACGCGCTGGATGCAACGCAAAGGGGTTAATATGTCGAAACTCATAGAATTTAACAATCTGCATACGACCTTTTTCACCGATTCCGGCCCGGTACACGCCGTCAACGGCGTCACCTTCTCCATCGAAGAAGGTTCCACCACCGCCGTGGTAGGGGAAAGCGGCAGCGGAAAAAGCGTGACGGCCCTGTCCCTCATGGGGCTTTTGCCGAAGCCCTACGGAAAAATCGAAGAGGGGGACATCCTCTACAAAGGCGAAAGCATTTTATCCATGGAAAAAGAAGAGCGGCGAAGGCTCCGCAGCCGGGATCTGGCCATGATCTTTCAAGAGCCCATGACCAGCTTGAATCCGGCGCTGAAAATCGGCTTTCAAATCGAGGAAGTCTACCGCCGCATCATGGGCCTTTCCAAGGCGGAAGCGAAGAAAAAAGCCGTGGAAATGCTGGAGATGGTAGAGATTAAAGACGCGGCAAACAAAGCCCGCGCCTATCCCCACGAACTTTCCGGCGGCCAGCGGCAGCGGGTCATGATTGCCATGGCCCTGGCCTCGTCGCCAAAGCTTTTAATCGCCGATGAGCCCACTACGGCCCTGGATGTCACCATTCAAAAAGAAGTGCTGGAGCTTATGGAGAGCCTCCAGCGGGACATGGGCACGGCCATTATGCTCATTACCCACGACCTCGGCGTGGTGGCCCAAATGGCCGATCACGTCGTGGTCATGTACGGGGGCAGGGTCATGGAAAAATCCGACGTGTGCACGATTTTCGATCGGCCCCTCCATCCCTACACCATCGGGCTTTTGCGGGCGCGGCCGACACTGGAAAATCGCGGGGAAAAACTCTACAACATTCCCGGCAATGTGCCGCCGCCGTCGGAGATGGAAGGGCATTGCCCATTCTATTCCCGCTGCGACAAGCGCATGGACATTTGCGGCAGGGAAGTGCCGCGATTGAGGGAACACCGGCCGGGCCAATGCGTCGCTTGTTTCCTCTATGAAGGGGAGGCGTGCTGTGGCTGATCTGTTGAAATTAAATCACGTAGTAAAGAAATTTCCCGTGGGGAAAAAAGCCCTGTTCTCTAAAGAGCGAAAGATGTTTACCGCCGTGGACGACGTGTCCTTTACCTTAGGCGAAAAAGAAACCGTGGGCATCGTCGGGGAAAGCGGCAGCGGCAAATCCACCTTGGCCCGCTGCATTTTGGGCCTCTATCCCGACGCCGAAGGGGAAATCCTCTACCGAGGCAAGGACGTATTGAAGGCCGATGCCAAGGAGCTGAAGGCCATTCGCCGGGACGTGCAGATGATTTTTCAGGATCCCTACAGTTCCCTGAATCCTCAAATGACCGCCGAGGAAATCGTCATGGAGCCTTTAAGGAATTTAGGTGGCGAAAACATTCGGGAAAAAGCCCGTGAAACCTTGAGCCTCTGCGGGTTGTCGAAAGCCCACTTCGGCCGCTACCCCCACGAATTTTCCGGTGGCCAGCGCCAGCGCATCGGCGTGGCCCGTGCCCTGGTGGTGGAGCCCACCTTAATCTTGGCCGATGAGCCCACCTCGGCACTGGACGTGTCCATTCAGGCCCAGATCATTAATCTTCTGGAAGAGCTTCAAGAGGAGCGAAATCTAAGCTACCTCTTTATTTCCCACGACATCGCCGTGGTGGAACACATTGCCGATCGCATCGGCGTCATGTACCGAGGCAAACTGGTGGAGATCAACGACCGGGACAGCATCATGAACAATCCCCAAGCGGACTACACGAAAAAGCTCCTCTCGGCGGTGCCGCCCATGGATCCCCACTGCAAATAAATGAATGCACCCACCCCGGGGGAATGTTTCGCCGAGGGACGGTGCATTTTTGTTCCAATGATGAAAAAGGAGGGGCCTATTGAAGCGATTATCGAGAAAAAAACGCGTCCTGTGGATTCTTCTTCTCCTATGGTTGATTCCCACGGCTTATAGCCTGACCACGAAAAATCCCGAAGGAAGCAATGTCTCCGGTGAATTTTCTCCGGCGGAGGCGGAATTTATTTACGACCTGAGTTATGTAAAAGACGGGGAGAAGGTGCACGAGCAGAAAATTTTCGATCGAGAGATGGAAGTGATCGAGGAGGCCGAAAAATTTCTCATGGTGGATTTTTTCCTCTTTAATGCCACTTACGATAAGGACGTGGACTGTCCGAAACAGGTGGCGGCCATGACGGATCTTTTAATCGAAAAGAAGCGTGAAAATCCCGCCATGCCCATTTTGTTTGTGACGGATCCGATCAATAACTTCTACGGCGCCTACGAAGAGGCCAATATAAAGCGGCTGAAAGAGGCCGGCATCGAGGTGGTGGTCACGGATCTAAATCGCATGCGGGATTCCAATCCTCTGTTCTCCGGCATCTACCGCGCCTACATTCAGTTCTTCGGCACGGCGGGGAAGGGCCGCATCAGAAACTTCTTCGCCAAAGAAGGGGAGAAGGTGACGGTGCGCTCCGTATTAAAGCTTATGAATTTCAAGGGCAATCACCGAAAAGTGGTGATTTCCGAAAAAGAAGCCATGGTGGCTTCCGCCAATCCCCACGATCCCAGCGCTTACCATTCCAATGTGGCCGTCGTCTTTCGCGGGAAGGCCATAGAGGATTTGATTCGCTCGGAAAGCATCTTTTATAAGGAACTGCCTCCTGTGGTAAAGGATTACAAGGCCGAAGAGGTTGCGTCGCCGGATCGGCTGAAGGTCATCACCGAAGGGGCGATCTACGACGCCATATCCGAGAATATTAACAAGAGCAAGAAGGGCGATAAGATTCATATCGGCATCTTCTACCTGTCGGAATTTCGCCTGCTGAAGGATTTGGAGGCGGCGGCCAATCGCGGTGTCGATGTAAAAATCGTCGCCGACTTAAACAAAGACGCCTTTGGGCTTGAGAAAAACGGCGCCCCCAATCGGCCGGCATTGAGCGAGCTGAAGGAAAAGGCACCGAGCATTCAGATCCGCTGGTACAACACCCATGGCGAGCAATACCACACGAAAATGATTTACTTCGATTTCAAGGATGAAAAGCCTCTCGCGATTTTAGGGAGCGGCAATTTCACCCGCAGAAATTTGGATAACTACAATTTGGAAACGGACGTGGCCGTGGAAATGGAATGCAATTCCCCCATGCACATGGCTGTGGAGAATTACTTCCGCCGCATTTGGACCAACGAGGGCGGGGAGTACACCTTGCCCTTTGAGGCGTACAAAGACGAACGCTTCTTCATTCGGCCCCTGTGGAAGTTCCAAGAGGCCACGGGCCTATGCACCTGGTAAAATTGTTTAAAAAAAGAACCGGAGACGTGCTCTCCGGTTTTTGATTGGGCAAAATCAATCCTTCTTATGTGCACTGTTTCTTTTGCAATAGTTAGAAATCGCGGAAACGAGGACTCTGAAAAAGATTGTGGCGCCGATAAAGATCCAAAAATAGATATCTTTATAAACATCACTGAACTGCCAATGACCATAGATCCTCATGGAAATGAAATAGTTCACCATGATCGCGACGAGGAAGATTACGGCAAGAAGCAGAAGGCTTGTTTTCCATTCTCTCATGATATCACCTCTCATCACCATTTTACTTGCCGGGGAATGGTTTGTAAATAAACGAGTCCGCCACGGCGATGGTGCCGTCGCAGCGCTTTTCCGTACCGCCGACATAAATTTTTCGCTTCCGGTCGTAGAGCATGTATTGGCCCCGGCCCATGTCCAAATCGTGGGGCGGTCGAATCACCCGGTGGCCGCGGCGGATCAATTCCTCCACGGCCTTCTCGTTGTAATCCTCTTCCACGACGAGGTCTTTATCTCCCGTCCACATAAAGCGGGGCGCGTCCAGAGCCGCCTGGGGATTTCTGCCGTAGCGCAAGAGCTGAAGGAGAGTCTGCACGTGGCCCTGAGGCTGCATAAAGCCGCCCATAACCCCGAAGGCGCCGTAGGGCTTGCCGCCTTTCGTCAAAAAGCCCGGGATAATCGTGTGGTAGGGCCGTTTGTTCCCGGCCAAACAATTGTCGTGGCCTTCTTCGAATGTGAAGTTCAAGAGGCGGTTGTTTAGTGAAATCCCCGTCTCCGGCACGACGATGCCCGCGCCGAAACCGTCGTAATTGGATTGAATCATGGAGACCATGTTGCCTTCATTATCCCCTGCACAGAAATAAACCGTGGAGCGATCCAAGAGATTGCCGTAGTGAACGATCTCCGCCTTTTCTCCGATTGCGTCGCGACATTTTTTAAGATACTGGGGATTTAAAAGATCCTCCGAGGAGAGGGACATGTATTCTGGATCGGCCACGTATTTCGCCGCGTCGGTCATGGCCCGCTTAATGGCCTCGGCGATGACATGGGCGCTTTTGCCGTCGTCGGGGATCGTGGGCTTGTGCTTTAAAATCTCCAGGGCCATGAGGACGGAAATGCCCTGGCCGTTGGGGGGCAGCTCCCACACCTCGGCCCCTTCAAAGGAAAGGGAGAGGGGCTCAACCTCCAAGGTTTTCTGTGCGGCGAGATCTTCTTTTCTCATAAAGCCGCCGTGGGCTTTCATAAAGGCGTCGATTTTTTCGGCGATGGCCCCTTCGTAGAAACTTTCTCCGCCGTCTTCTGCAATGGATTTTAATGTGCGGGCCATGTCCGGAAAAGTAATTACATCGCCTGCCTTCGGCGCCTTTTCTTCAAAAGAAAACTGCGCCCAAAAGCCGTCGTAAAGAGCACCTCGATTGGCACGTCTTTTTTCGAGCTCCATGGCCCATAGCCGCGCCACGGTGGGGGGGGAGGACGAAGCCTTTTTCAGCGTAGTCTATGGCGGGAGCCAGCACGTCTTTAAAGGGCAGGCGGCCGTGTTTTTTATGAATGTCCGCCCAGGCCCGTACGGCGCCGGGAACCCCTGCGGCTTCGATGCCGAACTCCGGCATGGCCTCGCATTTTTTTTCTTTCATGGCGGCGAGGGAAATGGCGGCGGGGCTTTTGCCGCTGCCGTTGTAACCGTAAAGTACATCGTCCATGGCGACGATGGCGAAAAGATCGCTCCCGAGCCCGTTGGAGGTGGGCTCTGCCACCACCTGGGCGGCGGCCATGGCGACGGATGCGTCCACGGCATTGCCCCCGGCTTCTAAAATCTTTCTGCCCGCCGCGGCCGCCGAGGGATTGGAGGCAAGGGCCATGGCGCGGCCGTAGGTCAAACTGCGTTTCGAAGGATAGGGATAGGTCTGATTCAATGGCTTCACTCCTTTAAGATGATTATAGCCCTTCTCTTTAAAACTAACCAGTAAAATGCGTAAAACAAGCCTTTTTGCGGCAGCTTCCAATTGCAATACACAATGGATTATGTTAGGATAGTAATGTTATTGATAGATAGTTTGGATCGAGGAGGTGTAAATATGACTACATTTATCAGTGTTATCGTCGCCCTGTCGGCCATCGCGACCATTTGGGCCATCGTCGTTCAGGAATCCAATCAAGTGGGCTTGGGTACCTTAGACGGTAGCTCGCCGTCGTCGGAATGGGGGACCAATCGTGGGACCAGTCGCAAGGAAATGCTCAAGCGCATTACCATGGTCTCTTCGACAATCTTTTTTATCGCTACTATTTTGCTTGTAGCAGTTATGCAATAATCAGGAGGAATCATGGATATTAATATTTTATTCATCGCTCCCATCGTCGGTATTATAGCTATTTTATTCGGTCTTATGAAATCTTCCTACGTAGGAAAGCAAGATCCGGGTAACGATCGGATGAAAGAAATCTCCGGCTATATCCACGAAGGAGCCATGGCCTTTTTACAACGTGAATACAAAGCGCTCGTCGTCTTTGTCGTCGTATTGGCCGCCGTTTTAACATTCGCTATCGGCTGGCGCACCGCTGTATGCTTCATCGTCGGCGCCATCTTTTCCGTTACCGCCGGCTACATCGGCATGAACACGGCCACCAAAGCCAATGTTCGTACCGCCAATGCCGCCCACAAAAGCGGCATGGCAGCGGCTCTGGATATCGCCTTCTCCGGCGGTGCCGTTATGGGTCTTGTCGTCGTCGGTTTAGGTATTTTAGGGATTTCCGTCTTCTACCTGTGGTTCGGCGATGCTGAAATCATCACCGGCTTCTCCTTAGGGGCATCCTCTATCGCCCTCTTCGCCCGTGTCGGCGGCGGTATCTATACCAAAGCTGCAGACGTCGGCGCCGACTTGGTCGGTAAAGTTGAAGCAGGTATTCCGGAAGACGACCCGAGAAACCCGGCTGTTATCGCCGATAACGTCGGCGACAATGTCGGCGACGTGGCAGGTATGGGTGCCGACTTGTTCGAATCTTATGTCGGCGCACTCCTTTCCGTTATTACCTTAGGTTTCCTGGCTTCCCAAGACAAAGGGATTCAATACGGCCTTTCCATCGCCGTCATCGGTATTATTGCTTCGATTATTTCCATGTTCTTCGTTAAAGGGGACAAGAACCCGCAAAAAGCATTGAACATGGGCACCTATATTGCATCCGGCGTCACCATTATCGTCTCCGGTATTTGCGCAAACATGATTTTCGGCGAACTCACCTTGTTCTGGCCCGTCATCATCGGCGTTTGCGTCGGCTTGGTTATTTCCAAGATCACCGAATACTACACCGCCGACGACTATAAGCCTGTTCAACGAATCGCACACGAATCGGAAACCGGCGCATCCACAAACATCATCGCCGGCCTCTCCGTTGGCATGATGTCCACCGTCGGCCCGATCATCGTATTGGCTATCGGCATTATCGCCGCATACGCTTTAGGCGGCGGCCACGAAAACCCGGTCTTCGGCCTTTATAGCATTGCTTTGGCCGCAGTAGGTATGTTGGCTACCACCGCATCCACCATCGCTGTAGACGCCTACGGCCCCATCGCCGACAACGCCGGCGGGATCGCCGAAATGTGCGAACTCCCCGAAGAAGTCCGCGGCATTACCGACTCCTTAGACGCCGTCGGTAACACCACGGCTGCCATCGGCAAGGGCTTCGCCATCGGTTCTGCAGCCCTCACCGCCCTTTCCTTGTTTGTATCCTACATTCAAGCTACGGGCCTTGCAGGCATCGATATTTCCAAGCCCGGCGTTATCGCAGGGACCTTCATCGGCGGCATGCTGCCCTTCGCTTTCTCCGCTTTAACCATGAGCGCAGTCGGCAATGCGGCCACGGCCATGATCGAAGAAGTACGTCGTCAATTTAAAGACATCCCCGGCATCATGGAAGGAAAAGCGACTCCGGAATACGCAAAATGCGTAGACATTTCCACCACCGCCGCATTAAGAGAAATGATCGTTCCCGGCATCATCGCCGTGATCGTGCCCTTAGTTGTCGGCTTCTGCTTAGGCACGGAAGCATTAGGTGGTCTGCAAGCCGGCGCACTGGTTACCGGCGTCTTAATGGCTATCTTTATGAGTAATGCCGGCGGCGCTTGGGACAATGCCAAGAAACACATCGAAGGCGGCGCCCACGGCGGCAAAGGCTCTGATGCACACAAAGCGGCCGTTACCGGCGATACCGTCGGCGACCCCTTCAAGGATACGTCCGGACCGAGTTTGAACATCTTAATCAAACTGATCACCATCGTTTCCTTGGTCTTCGCACCGCTCTTTGTACAATTCGGCGGCATCTTTATGTAGTCGATTCCACTCGATCAAATTATAAGCAACTCGCTTCGGCGGGTTGTTTTTTTGTATTAGAAAACCCCCGGTTAGACCGGGGGTTCCGTTTGGCTCTAGCGATAATTGCCCGTTATTTCCAGCGTGATATGATGAGAGAGGTCTGCCAACCAATCACAATCAGGAGGAAATAATGACATCACTAAATCACACCCATAGTTTATCACACACAAATTGGAATTGTAAGTATCACGTCGTGTTTGCTCCGAAATACAGGCGAAAAGTATTTTATGGATCGAAGCGCTTAGAAATTGGAGCGATTCTACGGGAGTTATGCAGTTGGAAAGGCGTGAACATAATCGAGGCGGAAGTATGTCCGGATCACGTTCACATGCTACTAGAGATCCCACCCAAACTATCTGTATCTTCATTCATGGGCTTTCTAAAAGGTAAGAGCAGCATCATGATCTATGAACGATGGGGAGACATGAAATACAAATATAGGGGAAGGCAGTTTTGGTGCCGAGGCTATTACGTTGATACAGCGGGGAAAAACGCTAAAAAGATTCAAGAGTATATACAAAACCAGTTGAAAGAGGATCAAATAAGTGAGCAACTAACCTTTGACACGACGAACCCCTTTAAGGGGTAGCCGAGTAATGTTAGCACGGGCAGACCAACGACGCCCTTCAGGCGCAGCTAGTAATACAAGCCCTTTGGGCCGACAAAGAAAACCCCCGGCTACGCTGGGGGATGTTTATTGTGCGAAAATATTCATTGAGGGCACTACTCCTCAATAGATTTATTAGAGCCTTTTATATTTGAACTCAATTACAATAATCATTCGAACATCGACAGTAAATTAATCAATTAAATAGCACAGGAGTAAATTCGATTTAACTCACCTCCAAATAGTTCAGTTGGAGTGAGGTAGACAAGAAGTGTTTTTCGACAGATTATTACATTATATCCCTATGTAGGGAATTTGTTTATCAGATTAACTCTTAAGACGGCCCCCTTTAGGAAAATCTGCGAATTAGATTAATGTATGTCGCTCTATAGATCACTTTCCACAAGAGGCATAGGAGCAGCGAAGTAAGTCGATGTTTTCTGATCTTCTCCAGATCAGAAAACATCGAAAACTTAGGTTCATTACCTGACGTCACCTTTTTGAAGACATCATCTTATTGTTCACTGTATTGTTAGCGAATAGTCCCTAAGGTAGCCATGATACTGCTTGTATCCCGTCCTGGGATTAGGAGTATCCAATACTCGCTGGTGTTACGTTCAATTATAGCAATAAAGCTACCGTCATCATTTTATAGAACCGATAACAAGTTCTACACCCGTGTGCCTAAACTCGGTATGATTGTTTGTTTCCGAAGGTCGTTTATACGATCCCCTTTTTCTTTAGAGACTGAAGTAGTTTCTCTGGAAGGTCAATGTTGTGGAAAGCAAGTAAGCCCAGCATAAAAGAGCGATAGAATGTCTTGATACTAACGATCTGTTCTCTAGTAAAAAGAACGCCATTTATAGTGTAGCCGACGCATGCACCCAGCGTCTAATTATTTGCGAAGAAATTCTCTTCTACAAAAGAAATAGAATCGAACATTTTGAGGAAATCGAAGTAGCTACAACTTATTTGGCGTTATTTCTCATGGTTAGCTTGCACGTTAGCGGTTTTGTAGGGTAGAACATTAGTACTACAAAGCGTCACTGTTTCATATTTGATTCAATTGCGGATAGTATTAAGAGCACAAACGTTTTTTGCTACTTTGTTAGCTTTCAGGTCATCCTTTAGGCGAGTTTGGATAAAACTCGGCATTCAAATGTAAGGAATTGCCCTTTTTGTATTTTATTGCAGTAAATTGTCCATAGGACTTTCCTTCTAATGAATGTACTTCTTTATACTTAAATCTTTAAAAAGAAAGCCATATGGACTTTATTGAATATTCAACTTGATATTACAATCAATGAGTTCAAAATTGGATCTAAAAAAGAGTTCTATGACCGTCGACAATTGTATCGCTAATAGAGCTGAAATTTTTAAATAATTCGACAATACGTTGATTTGACAAAAAGGAAAGTGAAGCCTATAATAACTAACAGATAATAAGTATCAATATCAAAAAGAGAGGTGAAAGTGCAATGCTTAATTCAATTCGAACAAGGTAGATATTATGATTTAGCTGTATTAACTTGTAGTATCTTAAGTTTAAAAGATATTGAGATAGAAGGGAGAATCAAATGTACCTGCAAAATTTAAAGATAAAAAGCAAGGGACTTTTACTTATCTTTTGCCTAACCGTGGCTTGTTTGACAATTTCTACTTTAATGAGTAGTACTAAGGTCCATGCTGCCAGTTTAAAGTCATCCGTAACAGCAGAAGGAATGAAAGATCATGGCATTGAAATTGAGAAAGCTGAATTCTGCAAATCAAAGGATAGAGTTGATTTTGGTTACAAAGGAATTTACGGATTTGTTTATCTAAGATTAAAAGGGGCCCCTGACGGTGCTACCTATAAAATAAGGCTCTATAATATCCATTGGGGAGTAACCTCCTTAATGGATATTTTTGTGCAAAAAGATAGCACTTGTTTTCCTAATCACCTAAAATTAAATCACCACAAAATAATAAAGGGGGGCAAACAAGTGCAAAACAATATTACCACATTACTTTTAGGAATCCAAGATGTCGAGGTCACCGGTGTTTCAGAAGAAAGACGCCTGATTACCATTGATTGCAA
>NZ_CALPBW010000016.1 GCF_943169845.1 Peptoniphilus rachelemmaiella | reverse complement strand
CAGAACGACAAAGAAACCGCCGCCACCGCCCTTTCAAAGTGGATGGAAGAGGCAAAGAAAGGCGGGCAAAAGGAATGGCGTTACTGCTTGCGCGCCTACAACAACTGGTTCGAGGAGATCACCAACATCTTTGATTACCCGTGGAGTAACGGCTACGTGGAAGGAACGCACAACAAGATCAAGACGGTGAAGCGCGTGGCCTTTGGAATGCGTAACTTTCATCATTTCCGCACGAAACTGCTTTTTGTTTGTTCAAAAGATAAGTGAGTGAGGGTGTGTAGGAAAACAAAAAGGAGCCTAGTTTTTACTAGACTCCCCAATGGTTGACATAGAACCTTTTATTTCCGTTCTTTTCGCCCTGTTCTCGCCCTTTTGTTTTGAATCAAGGTGTAAATAATGAGCCCCGCCAGCGCGGCGGCGTAGATGCCTATCCAAATGGGCGTTTTAAAGCCGTCGTTTACGGCGCCGTAAAGTTTCATGGTGCCGAAGAGGAGAAAGAGAAAGGCCGCCAGATAGCTCAGCGCCCTGTGGGGAATTTTCTTGCCCAGGTATTTTCCCACGAGGATGCCGAAAAGGGACACGAGGATCATGGAGGAGACGGTGGCGAGAAAAATCACCGCCGGACGAGGGCTGTTCATGGCCAAGGTCATGGCCATAAGCTGGGTCTTGTCGCCTAATTCGCCGACGAAAAAGGCCGATGCCACGGTAAGGAGAGGCCCCATGGTGGTGGCCTTTGCCTTCTCCTCTTCCTCCGCCTCCTCCGTTTTAAGGGCGGACAGGCCGAAGAATAAAAACAAAAAGCCGGCGACGAGTTGCAAAAAGACCATGTCGCCGACAAAACCGGCGATGAAGACGGCGGCCAAAATGGCCAGGCCGTGGTTTAATCCGATCCCCAAGCCGACGCCGCCGAGCACCGTCTTCGTGGGGTAGGTGGTGGCGAAGGCCAGGGCTAAAAATTGCGACTTGTCCCCCATTTCGCCGATAAACACCATGACAAAGGCTTCGATAAATTCACGCAAAACAATGCTTCCCTTCCCCTATTCTGAAACTTACTTTCCTTCCTTCTCCTTGAGCAGGACGCACAGGGAAATCCCCGCATCGGGATCCACTTTCCCTTGGGCGGAGAAAAATACCGTGCCCGTAATGTAGATCTTGTAGGCGGAGCGTTCCTTTTCCCCTTCCAAGGTCAGGTCTTCGGGCTCGATTTCTTCTTTCGTTTCGCGCAAGATGCGGATCTTTTCGCGAACGTCTTTTAAATCCACGCTGATCGATTCGGTGTCGTTTAAATGAATCACGACGCTTCCGCGGATGCGCTCTGTCTTCAGGCCTTCCGAGACCGTCGGATCCATTTCCCCATAGGAGTCGACGAAGTAGATCTTGTCGTAGCCGGAAATATCCATGCCCTTCGCCATATCCATGGAGTAATTCAGATCTGTCACCGGGCCGCCGTTATCCGGAAGAAAGCCGTAGATCCGCTCCATGGCCTCGGAGGAATTGGCATCCCGCAAATAGGCCACGTGGGACACGTCGTGGTTGCGGGTCAGGTACTCGACGATTTCCTGAATCTCCCGCTTTTCTTTCACGGAGAGGTTTCCGGAAGGCACCACTTCCCCGCCTTTTAACATATGATTGGCCGCGAGAATGCGGTCCAGCCGCATTTTCTGAGAGCGATAGGCCACGCTATCGGCGCTGATGGGCCCGCCGAAGACGGATACCAAAAGCACTGCCGCCAAGGTCATGGGGAGAATCATGTGCAGCTCCCGCTTCTGAACGATGAAGTGGACCATGGCAAAGGCCACCCACAAACCCAGGGCGAAAATCATGTAGCGATTTTCCGTGAGGCCGTATTGATGCACCCGCAAAAACCAGGCGTAGTACATGAGGCCCAAAAGGGGCAGGGCCGCCGAGGGCATCGCCTTGCGGAAGTAATAGGCGGCGGTGCGGTCCCGATTGTGGTCCACCATAAAGAGCACGAAGACGGCGAGGGCCATGGGCCAAAGAATGAGGTTCACCACGCTGGTGGTGGGCAGCTCCTGCAAAATAATAATCTTCGCCATGTACAAATAAAGGAGCAGGACGTAAAGGCCCAGGACCGGCGCAAGAATATTGTTAAATAAATTGTTGATCACGTGGATCCCGGCGCCGTAATGGCTTCGGCCTTCTTCCACGACGCTGAGGCGAGAGAGAAAAATTGCCGCCATAAAGGGCATAAAGCAAATGGTGACGAGATAGGTAACCGTCGTGGAGAAATCGACGACGCCGAAGAGGACGTCCGCCCCCACGAGCAAAAGGCACATGGCCGCAAAGAGGACAAAGGCGTAGAGATAGGATACGGCGATTTCCATGATAATAATGAGGACATAGGTGGGAAAGCGGCGTTCGTCGCGAATCTTTCCGCCGCAAAAGACCATGAGCCCGGAGGCGGCGAAGAGAATCAAGGTGGGCATGGCGAAGTAGATGTCTACCCCTTCTTTTCTCATGGACGCCATGCGAAAGGTGCTTATGACGAGAAAAAGCAAAACACCCATCCAGGTGCCCAGCAAAAGGGAATGGAAGTTTTCACGATCCCTGGCGGTTTCTAAGTACAAATAGGCCGCCGTGGTAAGGAAAAAGCCGATGACACAGAGGGCAGCCAGAAGATAGGGCGAGGTTTTAAAGGCCGTTGCATCGCCCTTATGAAGCCACAAACATTGAAAGATCGCCGCCAAAAAAGCAAAGGCCATGGACAGGGGGAAGCGGCGAAAGGCCTCCTTCCCCTGTTTAAGCTCCTGAGCGATCAAGTGAAGCAATTTCATAGCTACCTCCTACATAATGGGGGCGAAGATGCGGAGCACGCGGCCGGCGGCTCGTTGGAAGTAATTGAATTCCATACACATATCCATGGTAAAGGGCGTGCATTCCTTGAGGGTTTCCTGAAAGTCCGCCTCCACCTTTCGGGCCATAGCCTGATCGTAAAAGTAGGCGCCGCATTCGAAGTGGAGAAACAGGGAGCGGTAGTCGCAGTTAATGGTGCCCACCACGGCCTTCCGATCGTCGGAGACGAAGCTCTTGGCGTGGATAAAGCCCGGCGTGTATTCGTAGATCTCGACGCCGTTTCGGATCAGCTCCTTGTAGTAGCTGCGGGTTACACGAAAGACGATTTTCTTGTCAGGAATGTGGGGCGTAATGATTTTTACATCGGTCCCCGTGTGGGCCAGGTGAATCAAATCGCTCTTGGTCTCGTCGTCGAGAATCAAATAAGGCGTCATAATGTGCAGATAATTCACCGCCTGATTCACCATGTCGTTGTAGACTTCTTTTCCCACTCGGTTCTTGCCGTAGGGGTCGTCGCCAAAGGGAATCACATAGCCCGTCTTCTTGCCTTTGTATTCTTCTTCCGGAGGCATAATGTAGGGCCGGAAGCTTTCCGGATCGTCGGCGTTTACATCCCACATGGACAAAAACATATTGGTGAAGGAGCGCACCGCCGCGCCGTAGATCGTGACCCCGGTGTCCTTCCACCGGCCGAAGGGGGCCGTGAGGTTAACGTATTCGTCGGCTAAATTGATCCCGCCGGTAAAGGCCACCTTGTTATCGATGACCAAAATTTTTCGGTGGTCCCGGTGGTTTTGGTACAGACTCAACACCGGCACGATGGGCTTAAAGACCCTGGTCTTAATGCCCAATTTTTCCATGGCCTGGGGATAGTTAATGGGCAGCTTCGTAAGTACCGCCGTGCCGTCGTACATAAGGCGCACTTCCACGCCCGCTTCCGCTTTGCGTTTTAAAATGTCTAAGATGCTGTCCCACATGTCCCCTTGTTGGACGATGAAGTATTCCATGAAGATAAATTTTTCCGCCTTCTCCAATTCTTCCAGCATGCGGTGCCAGTAGTCTTCGCCCAGAGGGTAATAATCGCATGCCCCGTTGCGATAAATGGGGAAATCCTCCTGATTCCACAAAAAGCGGGCCGTGTTGTAAAAGAGGGGATCCGCCTGACGTGTCTCTTCCATGATTTCGGGATCTTGGTGGTAGTAAGTAAAGTTTTTCTTCTTCGATGTTTCGAATTTTTCGGAAAACCAGCGGCGCATAATGTCCCACTTGCTCAAAATATAGAGAAAGGCGCCGAACAGGGGCAGGACGATCATGGTAAAGAGAAAGGCCACTTTGTACACCGGGTCGTTCCGTCGGTCGTTGACGATGTGCAGCCCCACCCCTAAATCCACGACGAAAAAGACCCATTGAAGCAGGTCTTCGTGCTCTTTTAAAAAATGCCCCACGGCATAAATGACGGCAAACTGTATGAAAAATAAAAAGCCGTAAAGAAATAGGGTGGTCAACACCCCGGGCAGAGAATTTTTTATTCTGAAGTGATTGGTAAAATCCGCGAAATCTTTCATCTTGTCCTCTTCTCTAAATTCCGCACGGTATCGGCGTCTTTGTGCATTTATTATAACACGCCTTGAAAAGGCATACTAGAAGCCCTGAAGCGAGGAAGATTAAAAGACTTCATTGACTTTTCTACGTTTTCGGCCGATTGTCCGGGTCTTATTCCATAAAAATAACCGCCGGATGACTCCGGCGGCTCAAATTAGTTTTCCGCATTGTTTAAGCGGTTAATGGCTCTCAACAGGGAAAGCTTGGCTTCTTTATAGCTTTGGCGATTCACATCTTCCCCCTTGGTGCGGGCTTCTTGAATCCATGCCTCGGCACGGTCTTTGGCCTTTTGCGCCCGGGTGGCGTCGATGTCGTAGGTCCACTCGAAGGCAGTGGTGGCAATGGTGACCACATTGTCTTTCATGGACACGTAACCGCCGTGCACGACGCCGATTTTTACGCCGCCGTCCATATAAACCTTCATGGTGTTGTAGGCCAGGGGCGTGACGATAGGCGCCGTATTTTCCATGAGCATCATATCGCCTAAGATCCCGCGAACGATGACTTTGTCCACCTGCTTTTCAAAGCCGTCGGCGTGGGGGGTCACCAGGCGCAGGTCGATCATTGTTCATCCCCTTCTTTCGCTTCTTCCCCTTCGGCCTGAACCGGGGCGGCTTGTGCTTCTTTTTCGGCTGCCGCGGCTTTTTCTAAAACTTCGTCGATGCCTCCGACAAAGAGGAAGGCGGATTCGGGCACGTCGTCGTGTTTGCCTTCTAAGATTTCCTTAAATCCCCGCACCGTTTCTTCGATGGGCACATACTTGCCGTCGATGCCGGTGAATTGGCTGGCGACGCTAAAGGGTTGGGACAGGAACCGTTGCACTTTCCGCGCCCGGGCCACGGTGATCCGTTGGTCTTCGGACAATTCTTCCAAGCCCAAAACGGCGATAATGTCTTGCAGGTCTTTGTACTCTTGAAGCACTTCCTGTACCTGACGGGCCACGGCGTAGTGTTCTTCGCCGACCACATTGGGATCGAGAATGCGGCTGGTGGAGTCCAAGGGATCCACGGCGGGGTAGAGGCCCATGCCGGCGATGTTTCTCGAAAGAACGGTGGTGGCATCCAAGTGGTTAAAGGTGGTGGCAGGCGCCGGGTCGGTTAAGTCGTCGGCGGGAACGTAGACGGCTTGTACCGAGGTGATGGAGCCTTTTTTCGTGGAAGTGATCCGCTCTTGAAGGGCGCCCATTTCCGTGGCCAGGGTGGGCTGATAGCCTACCGCCGAGGGCATGCGGCCTAACAGGGCGGAGACTTCACTCCCCGCTTGGGTAAAGCGGTAGATGTTGTCGATAAAGAGCAGCACGTCTTGGCCGGCTTCGTCGCGGAAGTATTCCGCCATGGTAAGACCCGTTAAGGCGACGCGCATCCGGCTTCCCGGCGGTTCGTTCATTTGACCGAAGACCAGGGCGGTTTTGTCGATAACCCCGGAGTCGATCATTTCGTAGTACAAGTCGTTCCCTTCGCGGGTACGCTCGCCGACGCCGGTAAAGACGGATATCCCCCCGTGTTCCTGAGCGATGTTGTGAATCAGCTCTTGAATCAACACGGTTTTGCCGACGCCGGCCCCGCCGAAGAGGCCGACCTTGCCGCCCTTGGCGTAGGGGCAAAGAAGGTCGATGACCTTGATCCCCGTTTCGTACACTTCATTGGACGTGTCCTGATCTTCGAAGGTGGGGGCCTTTCTGTGAATGGGCATGGTTTCATCGCCCTTTAAGGCGTCTTTGCCGTCGATGGGCTCGCCCAATACATTGAACATGCGGCCCAGGGTTTCCTTGCCTACGGGCACGGAAATCGCCGCGCCGGTATCTTTCGCGTCCATCCCCCGCTTCAGGCCGTCGGTGGCGCCCAGTGCGATGCAACGCACCACGTCGTCGCCGATGTGTTGGGCCACTTCCACGGTAAGGACTTCCTCGTCGTTTTGAATTTTAATGGCGTTTAACAGATCGGGCAGGTGATCCTGCTCGAATTGGATGTCTACAACAGGCCCGATGACCTGGCAGATCGTTCCTATATTCTCATGCATACCGATACCTCTTCCTATTGCACAGCATCCGCAGCCGAGACGATTTCGGTGATTTCATTGGTAATCGCCGCTTGTCTGGCTCGGTTGTAATTGGTTTGCAGTTCGTCGATCATGTCGTGGGCATTGTCCGACGCATTTTCCATGGATACCCGTCGGGATCCTTGTTCCGAAGCCGCCGCTTCGATGAGGGCGCCGAAGATCGCCGTCTCCACATACATGGGGATCAGGTAATCCAGCACCGATTGGGGCGAGGGCTCGAATTCGATTTGCGTCCGAGGGGCGGGCGCATCGTCCTTCGCTTTTAAATCCTCGGAGGGCAAAACGGAGGAGACGCCGGCTTTGTAGCTGATGGTGGAAATAAATTTCGTGTAGACGATTCGAATGGCGTCCACTTCTTTATTTTCGTAAAGCTCCATGGCTACGGCAGCCAAGTCTCGGGCGTGGGAATAGCTTGGGTCTTCACTGAGGCCGGTGTAGGATTTCACGATGTCGTAGTTGCGACGTTCGAAATAATCCTTGGCCTTGTTGCCCACCACCAATAGCTTCGATCGACAGCCGTCGTCTTTTATGGCGCTTTCGGTAAGCCGCAGCACATTGGCATTGTAGCCGCCTGCCAGCCCCTTGTCCGAGGTAAGCACGATGTAGAGGATGGTTTCTTTTTCCCGCTTCGCCAGAAGGGGATGATCATCACCTACAATGGCCAAAATGCCTTGAATGTCGTCGACGACGGTTTGGAAGTAAGGTCTGGTTTTGGCAAGTCGAATGCGGGCGCGACGAAGCTTGGCCGTGGAGACCATCTCCATGGCCTTGGTAATTTGTAAAATACTGTTGATGCCCCGAATGCGCCGTTTAATTTCTCTCGTAGATGCCATAAAAACCTCCTATCGCGTCTGTTTAAACTCGACGAGGCTTGCTTTTATGGCGTCTTCGATGGCATCGGTCATGGTCTTTTGCTCACGCAAGTCTTTGATGAGTTCGGGATGGTGATTTTCCACATAGAGCAGGTACTCTTCTTCGAAATTCAACACATCGTCCACTTCCACATCCAAGAGGTAGCCCTTGGTGACGGCGTAGAGGATCAAGACTTGATGCTCCAGCTTCATGGGGCGGTATTGGGGTTGACGCAAAATGCGCATCATCCGTTCCCCTTGAGCCAATGTCCGTTGGGTTTCCTTGTCCAGTTCACTGCCGAATTGGGCGAAGGATGCCAGGTCTCTGTATTGGGCCAGATCCAATTTCATGGTGGAAGACACATTTTTAATGGCCTTCGTTTGGGCGGCGCCCCCGACCCGGGAGACGGAAAGGCCCGTGTTAATGGCCGGTCTCTGCCCTGCGAAGAACAGGTCCGTTTCCAGGAAGATTTGGCCGTCGGTAATGGAAATGACATTGGTTGGAATGTAGGCGGAAATGTCGCCTGCTTGGGTTTCGATAATGGGCAGAGCCGTAATGGATCCGCCGCCGCAAGCGTCGCTCATGCGGGCCGCCCGCTCCAGTAATCTGGAGTGGAGGTAGAAGACGTCGCCGGGGAATGCTTCCCGTCCCGGCGGACGACGTAAAAGAAGACTCATGGTCCGGTAGGCGACGGCGTGTTTCGACAGGTCGTCGTAGACGATGAGCACGTCTTTTCCCTGTGCCATAAATTCTTCCGCCATGGTGACTCCGGCGTAGGGGGCGATGTATTGAATCGGCGAAAGTTCCGCCGCCGTGGCCGCCACGACGATGGTGTGATCCATGGCGCCGTGTTGTTCCAATGTGTCGACGATTTGTGCCACGGTGGAGGTCTTTTGACCGATGGCCACGTAGATGCAAATCACATCGGTGTCTTTTTGGTTAATGATGGCGTCGATGGCAATGGCGGTTTTGCCCGTTTGCCTGTCGCCGATAATCAGCTCCCGTTGGCCGCGGCCGATGGGGAACAGGGCGTCGATGGCCTTGGTGCCCGTTTGCAGGGGCTCGGTGACGGATTGCCTGGTAATGACCCCGGGGGCGATTTTTTCGATGGGCATGGTTTTTTCGTAGGGGTAGTCGCCTTTGCCGTCGATGGGTGCGCCCAGGGCGTTGACCACCCGGCCCAGAAGGCCTTCGCCGACGGGCACTTGCACGACTTTACCCGTGGCCTTAACTTCGTCCCCTTCTTTAATGTCGCCGTCGCCTAATAAAACGACGCCCACATTGTTTGCTTCCAGGTTTTGGACCATGCCGTAAATGCCGCCGGGAAATTCGATAAGCTCGCCGGCCTTGGCGTTTTCCAGGCCCCAAATGCGGGCGATGCCGTCGCCGACTTCGATGACGGTGCCCACATCTTCCATGACCAAGTCTACATTATAATTTTTGATCTGCTCCCGTATGACGGCGCCGATCTCTTTTGATCTTAGATTCATGTCTCACCTCTCTATGGGTTCTTTCTCAAGCTGCGCCCTAAATCCTCAAGCTGCCTCGAGACGCTGCGGTCGATGACGCCGTCTTCGGTGATGATTTTCACACCGCCGATTAGGCTCGGATCGATTTTAACCTTCACTTCCACTTGGCCCGGGCGGTTTTTGCCGTAGGCTTTGCGAATGGCTTCCGCTTTTTCATCGGACAGGGACATGGGCGCGACGACGACGATCCGCTCGATGTTTTTGGCTTCGTAGCACAAATCTTCGTAAGCATCTAAAATGCGTACCAAGCGATTCGAGCGGCCGTGATCGGCCACGACGTAGAGCAAATTAAACAAGGGCTCGGGCAATGTGTCGCCAAACACTTTTTTAATTAACGCGTGTTTTTGTTCCGGGCGAATTTTCGGATGGGACAGGGCCATGAGGAAGGTTTCGTCTTTGTATACCTCCCGCACATCGTCCAGCTTATCCAACATATCCTCGCCGGATGCTTCCTGCACCTCATAGAGAGCGATGCTGTATTTGCTCAGGCCTTCGTCATACATGGTTCTTCTCCAAGTCTTCGATCAGGCCGTCTACCAATGCGTCTTGATTTTTTTCGTTGATATTGTCTTTTAACAGTTTTTCCGCGATCATCACGGCGAGGTCGGCGGTTTCATCGCGCACGTCTTTTAAGGCTTGGGCCTTTTCCAGGGCGATGTCTTTTTCCGCTTTATCGATGATCTTTGCCGCATGGGCCTTGGCTTCTTCCTCGGCGGATTTTTCCAAGTCGCGGCCCCGTTCTCTGGAGGCTTCGATGATTTCCGCCCCCTCTTTGCGGGCCTGTTGTAATTTATCCTTGTATTTGGCGCGAAGATCTTCCGCTTCACGCAACAGTTCCTCCGCCTCTTCGATTTCGGAGACGACGCTGTTTTGCCTTTTTGTCAGAAATTCGTTCATCGGCTCATAGACAAAGTGGCGAATGACGAGAAACAGGATAAGTGTGGCGCCCCATTGTGCCAACACATTCCATATGTCCGGCACGACAAAAATTTCCATAGGGACAACTCCTTTCGGTTCTCTGCGCCTTTAATCAGCCTAATAAGGGTTTGACGAATAATAAGATGATGGCGATGACCAGGCCGTAGATACCCGTGGTTTCCGCAACGGCTTGACCGAGAAGCATGGTTTGTACGATGTCCGCTTTCGCTTCCGGTTGACGTCCGACGGCGGCTGCCGCTTGACCTGCCGCATACCCTTGACCGACACCGGGGCCGATACCTGCAATAACTGCTAAACCGGCGCCGATGGCCGAGCAACCTAAGATGAACGCTTCACTGGTGATTTGCATAGTGTTTTCCTCCCTACACTTTTTATATGGTTACGACTGCTTTTTTGCTTTTCTCTCTGCGATTTCTTCCGGGGACGCCATGTCCGAGTTAATGTAAGTCATGGACAGCATGAGGAAGATGAAGGTTTGCAACATGCCGCTGAATACGTCGAAATAGCCGTGTAAGGGCCACGCGACGAGGGGAATAATAAATTTTGAGATCAACCCTATTCCCTGATAGACCAGACTCATAATTAACATGCCGCTTAATATGTTACCGAACAAACGGAAACTGAGTGAGATGGGATTAGCCAACTCCCCTAAAATATTAATGGGCGTTAAAATGGCGATGGGCTCGGTGTATTGCTTTAAGTAGCCTCCGATCCCCTTGGTCTTTACGGAGAAGAAGTGGATCATGGCAAAGGTAATTAAAGCGAGTGCCAAGGTGACATTGTAGTCGCTCGTCGGCGGTACAAAGCCCAAAAGCCCGGACAGATTGGCGCACACTAAGAACGCGCCCAAGGAGAGCATGTAGGGGGCAAATCCCTTGTTGTGCTCGCCCATGGTCTGCACGGTCAGACTGTTGACCGCCTCGACGAGAATCTCGACGATGTGCAGAAATCCCGTGGGTTTTTCCTTGAAGTCGGCTTTTTTTATTTTCGAGTGAATATATAAGCTGAGAATCCCGAGCACGAGCACGATGACGAAGGTCGTGAACAAGGATTCGTGGAGCCATATGGTCTTATCACCTGCGTGAAAGACGATGCCTCGTTTCAAAAGCCCCCTCCTTTCTTACTGCGAAGATAGTCGAACATGTTTCTGAAAAGTATCACGTACTTGACGGATAATAGACCGAAAAACGTCCCCACAAGGCTCAAATACTCCGCCTTGGCCGCCACCACCAGTACCGCGGCGTAAAGGGCGAAGCGAAACAGGTAGTGCATACCTGCATAGCGCGACGCCTGCGCCTCGGGTTTGTCCACGGCGCGGAGCAAGGTAAAGTACATGAGCTTAAACATAGCCATGGCAATCAGCGAGCCGAAGATCCAGCCCAAAACAGCGGGCTTCGGATCTTTCAAGGCCATAAGAAGCACCCCCGATACCACGAGGGAAAACCCCGCAGTGAGGGCGATGTATTCGTTGGTGAAACGATCTTTCATAGCTTCTTGCCTAAGCGAAGAATGTTCATGACGCCGGCGGCGATGCCCAGAAGGGTGAAAAGCAGAAGAAACAATCCGCTTCCCCCCGTTTTTTTGTCCAGCCACGCACCTGCGAGCATACAGCCTAATATAGGCAGAAGGACATTCAGCCCCACCTGTGTAATTAAAGCCAAGCCGGTGTAAGGCGACTTTTTCACGGACACCACCTCCTCTTCCTGTCTATCTCCTTATTTTATCGGATCTTCATGTCCTATTCAATCTATTTACCCTGTTTTCAGGAGTTTTTAAACGCTTATCGAAAGACGGGATGGGGCAAGGTGATGACATCATGGGTATGAATGGGCATTTTCGTATCGTTCAGGAGCCCTAAAAAAGTTATGGCATCCTCCCCGTAACGGCGACGAATTGTGTAAATGGCCCGGTCTAAATCCTCTTCTTTTTTCTTTTTTTCGCTATTTGAGAAAAAATCTAATTGCACCGCCGCCTTCCTCGGCACGAGATTCGTGGCCCTGAGGGTGACGGCGCGAATGGAACGTTTGGGATCCACCTTCTCCCAATAAAGATCGAAGGCGCTGTCTCTCAGCAAGAAAGAAGAGGCGCCGTCGGTGGGAAGCATGCGCTGAAAGGTCATGCTTCTTAAATCTTTATCCCGCAAATGAATTTCGACGCCTCGGGCCATAAGCTCCCCTTCCCTGAGCCTGCGCGCCACATTCAGGGCGAGAATCTGAAAGATCCGCCGCACCTCCACGGGGCTTTTTAAATCTTCCCGAAGGGTGATGCCGTTGCCCACGCTTTTTACGGGGAGAAGGTCGTCCCGATCCCGCACCGGATCCTCCTCCATGCCTCGGGCCTTCTTCCAAAGCTTCTCGCCGTTGATCCCCAGGCGACTTTTCAAAAGGGCCACGTCCGCCGCGGCCAAATCCCCCAAGGTGTGGATCCCCACGGCCCGCAGCTTCTCCTTCGTCTTGCGGCCGATGCCGATCATGGCGTCGGCGGGAAGGGGATAGACCTTCCGCGCCACGTCCGCCTCGCCGATGACCGTGACGGCGTCGGGCTTTTTCATGTCGCTTCCCAGCTTCGCGAAGGTCTTTGTAAAGCTCACGCCTACGGAGACCGTAATGCCCAATTCTTTTTTCATGCGCCGGCGAATGGCGTGGGCCATGGCTTCCCCTGTACCGAAGAGATGCACACTCCCCGTCACATCCAGCCAGCACTCGTCGAGGCCGAAGGGCTCCACCTGATTGGTGTAGTCGTAGTAAATGGCCCGGGCCCTTCTGGAAAAATCCAAATACACTTCGTAGTGAGGCGCCACCACGATGAGGTTCGGGCATTTGTTTTTCGCCTGCCACAGGGCCTCGCCGGTTTTGATGCCCAAAGCCTTCGCCTCCACGGACTTGGCCAGCACGATGCCGTGGCGATCTTCCACAGAGCCGCCCACCACCAGGGGCTTGCCCCGAAGGGCAGGGTTTCTCTGAATTTCAATGGAGGCATAGCAATTGTTCATGTCCGAATGTAAAATAACCCGTTTCATGGCGATCCTTTCTTGACAAAAGGCGCAATTCATTCTATGATTTACGCAATTCGATTTCCTATTTATTTCCATAATACGAAACTGTATTGCATATTTCAAGGTGCTTTTTCGCAAACACGCAATTTAATTGCGTTTATCTATTTCGAGGTGACCTATGACATTCGGAGAAAAAATTAAAACTCTGCGCAAAGCGCAAGGCATGACGCAAAAGGATTTGGCCGAGGCCCTGGGCCTTTCGTTGCGCACCATATCCAATTACGAAACCGGCGGCCTGCGCCCCCGCCACGACGCCACCTACGACGCCCTGGCTGCGCTTTTTCACGTGCCCAAGGCCCATTTCTTCACGGAAGAAGACGCCTTTATCTTAGCGGCCGAGGCCCGCTGGGGAGAAAGCGGCGCCAAAGACGCCCGGGAATTGGTGGACGGGGTTATCGGCCTTTTCGCCGGCGGCAAGCTGGACGACGAGGACAAGCAGGCGGTGTTTGAGGCCATACAGGAAGCTTATTTCCGCGCGAAGCTGGAAAGCGAAGCCCAAAAGGCGGGATCCTCCCATGACGAAGACGCATAATCGCTACCGCCACCTTTACGACGATGCCAATGGCCTGCGGGCACGCTACGGGACCGATCCCAAGGCGGCGCTGGAGGCTTTGGGCGTGGGCCTCGTGACCATGGCCACTTCCACAAAGCTTTTGGGCATGTACAAAATGGTGCTGAATAAGCCCTTCGTCTTTTACAACGACCGGGTGCCGGCGCCGATTCAGCGCATGGTCCTGGCCCACGAGCTGGGCCACCACCTGTACCACCGCCACCACGCCGAGAAGGAGGAGCTCATCGAGTACACCCTCTTTCACTTAACCGACGCCATGGAGCTTGAGGCCAATATCTTCTCCGCCCACTTCCTCTTAGAAGACGAGGCGGTTTATGCCATGGCCCGGGCGGGCTACTCCTACATGGACATGGCCCGGGCCTTTTCCGTGGACGTGAACCTTATGATCTTTAAGCTCAACGAAATGCAGCGCATGGGCTACGATCTGCCGCCGCTGGATCCGGCAGACAATCAGTTTTACAGAAAAATCGACGGCCGCAACCTTGCAGGTGATTTGTAACGGGATTAACACCCACAGAAAATCCCTTTTCCAGTACAATGGAAGAAAGAAAGAGGTGTTTTATTTGAACCGAGTTAAAAGGCAAATTTTATTTTTATGTACTTTGGCCCTGATCCTTCTCATTCCCCAAGGGGCACGGGCCGTCTCCTTAAGAGAAAACGGACGCACCACCGTCTCCCCCGGCGTCGTGCGCCGCGAGCTTTCCGCAACCATCGGCGGCAGAAACCACATCGTCGATGTGATCCAGGTGGATCTGAATAATCCCGGGGCGGATCTCGAGGTCATGGCCGGGGCGGGCAACTACACCCGCAAAGACACGGTGAGCCGCATGGCCGATCGCACCGACGCCTACGCCGGCATTAACGGCGACTTCTTCCATATGTCCAAGCAAGGCGCCCCCTTCGGCCCCTCCGTCGTCGGCGGCAAGCTTCAGTCTTCGCCTCTGGAATCCGTGGGCCTTTTCGCCTTCGGCATCGACAGCGGGAAAAACGCCTACATCGAAAGCTTTACCTTCAACGGCCGCGCCACCGCCCAAGACGGCGCCCATTACAAAATCAGCGGCTTAAACAAAACCGACTACATCATTAACCACACCCAAGTCCCCTCCCACAAAGACAGCATCCAATTGTACAACGACTTTTGGACCGCCCCCTCCCGCGGCCTGAGAGGCAGCGGCGAAGTCTTGGTCAATGGCAATTTCGTCGTGGAGCGCATCTCATTAGATAAGCCCATTCCCATGGTCACCCCCAAGGGTAAATACATTTTGCAGGTCAACGGACGAGCCAAAGACTTCATTCGAAACCACGTGAAGCCCGGGCAAAAACTCCGCTTGGATTACCGCGTGAGCCCGGACAGAAACTGGCGCTTTTTAATCGGCGGCCACGCCCTCTTAGTAAACGGCGGCCGGCCCCAACCCTACCTCATGGACGCCGCTTCCATCGACGGCTACCGGGCCAGAAGCGCCGCGGCCATTTCAAAAGACCGAAAAACCGTCTACCTCGTGGCCACGGAAGGCCGCACGAGCAAAAGCCGCGGCATGAAGCTCGATGAATGGGCAGCCACCGTCGCTGCTTTAGGCGTAGAAAAAGCCATTAACTTAGACGGCGGCGGCTCCACCACCATGGTGGCCCGAGGCCACGGGGATTTCAAAAACACAAAAATCGCCCGCCCCGAGAGAAACGGCGCCGAGCGGCGCATCGTCAACGGCATCGGCGTCATGAACAAAGCGCCGAAAACCGCCCTTTCAGCCGGCGAAATTGCAGGCCCTCGCCACTTGGTTCTGGGCGAAGTAGCCACCTACAAGCTGGGCAAAGCCTGGGACAGCAACTACCACCCCATTCATGTTGAAAACGTGGGCTACAGCTTAACGGACAGCACCTTCGGCAAAGGCGCCTGGATCTACAGCCGCTTCCTCTCGCCGAAGGTGGGCAAGACCAACATCGTCTTAACCACCACAGGCGGCGTCAACATCACCCTGCCCGTGGACATTCAAAGCCCCGGCGCATTAAAAAGCTTCACCCTCGCCGCCAAAGATAACGGCAACACCATTACCCTGGCACCGAAAGGCGTCACCAAAGCCGGCCGAAGCGTCGTCCTCGATCCCGCCCAAATCGCCTGGACCGTGGAAAGAGGCGCGGCAAAAGCGGATACGAGCAGCTGGAAAATGCCCGGCGGCGGCGTGAAAGAACCCGTCGCCATCTTCCGCCAGGAAAAAGCGGAAGGCGCCTATGTGCTCTACAAGGCAAACTTCGGCCCCAACACGGCGAGCTATGTGAAAGAATCTCCGGGATACGCGAAAGTGCGCATGACCGTGGGCAAGAAAAACTTTACCTTCGCCGGTGAAAACCGCACCATGGACACGACGCCAGTGATTCAAAAAGACCGCACCCTCGTGCCCCTGCGCTTCTTAATGGAATCCTACGGCGCCGAAGTGAGCTGGGACAATGAAAACCGCACGGCCATCGTAAACTACAAGGGCCACACCATCGGCCTACCTGCGGACAAAAACGAAGCCACCATAGACGGCAACACCGTCGCCCTGGATGTGGGTGCCACGATTCGAGATGACCGCACCCTCGTGCCCCTGCGCTTTATCGTGGAAAACATGGGCATGGAAGTGTATTACGAACATTCCGACCGCTCCATCTCCATCTTCCAAAAAATCAATTAAAGCCTTTAGAGCAAAAGGAAAGCACCCGATGACGGGTGCTTTTTTTGCGAAAGCCGCGACAGAAGAGCGCCCTTGTGATGAAGAATTTCTTCCCACGAAAAAACGCCGCTGTTAGCGACGTTTCCATCTACCCATCGTCTTCTTTTTTCTCTTTCGGTTTTGTATTGCCGAAGAGAGCTTTGAAGGCGGCTTCTTCTTTTTCTCTCACTTTTTCCAGGCGCCCTCGCTCTTTCATTAAGTCTTTCCTGCGGGCTTCTCGCCCCTCGGCATCAAGGACTCCCGCAAAAGGCGGCCCCTTTCTTATGGCGGTGATCCCATCTGCATACCGATCCCGCAGATTTTTCAGTCGGGCTTCTTCTTCCAAAAGGCTTCCGGGAAGCGAGTCTCCCTCGTCTCTTTCCGCTTCATCTGCAAGTTTCCTCAGGGCTTTTTCATCGCCTGCTCGAAAGGCATCCGCGGCTTTTTCCATAAGCCCCTCGTCACCGGCTGCGGGATTCAGATCGGGATGCAGGGCCTTTATGAGCACCATCATCAGCCCCCGCAGCGCCTCTTCCTTCGCCGCGGGCCGGGCTTTCCATGCCCGGGCTTCCGCCAGCAAGGTCTTTTTCCGACTCAGCTCCCCTTCCCATTGGCCCAATATTTCGTCCATTTGGGCTTCGGCGATTTTTCCCGCCACGGTACGTCCCGCCAAGCGCCTCTCTCTTTCCCGGGCGAGGACGAGAATGCGGCAGCGGGCTTCGAGGATGTCAATTTCCACATCGTAAGATGCCAGGCGATCCGCCATTTCAATTTCTCGCCCCACGACGTGGATAAGGTATGCTTTTGTGTAAATGGCCTCCGCCACGGATTGCCTTAAATCGTCGATGGACGCTTTTAATTCCCTCACCCGAGGCAATTCGATCATCTCTCCCACGGCGCACCCCCTTTCGCGCCCATTATAACAGGAAGGGTGCGAAGATACAAAAACGAGGCACCGGGTGGCGCCTCGCGTAAGTATTATTCGAAATCTTTCAGCCAATCCGCCATGAGGCGGAAGTAGCGTCCCTCTTCTTCAATAAAGGCCATGTGCCGCGAGTCGCGGAAGAGTTCCCAACGGGCATTGGGCAGTTCGTCGGCCATGCTCTTGGCGATGTAGGGGCTGCACAGATCCATTTGGCCGCTGGTCACCAGGGCGGGCACGGTGATTTTTCCCAATTGCCCCCGGTAGTCGTAGCGGGCCAAGGTGCCCGTGGGGCCGAATTCGTTGGCGCCCCAGGCGGTGGTATACACTTCCCCGGCGTTTTTCTTTTCCCGCTTCAAATACTCGGGGCTCTTTTCATTCACTGTGGGGCCGCAGTACAGCGCCATGAAGCGGTCCAGTGCCTTCAGGTAATCGGGATCGTCGTATTTGTCCGACGCTTCGGCCTGATTAAATATCGCCCGCTCTTTTTTGGTCATAAAGCGGTAGATGCGCCGCCACTGCTCTTCCCGCCACAGGGCGGCGGAGTGAAGGGTGGATGCCAGAATCAGGGAGAGGACGCCTTTGGGATCCCGCTCCATCATGTAGGAAATGGCAAGCATCCCGCCCCAGGATTGGCCGAGGAGGTGAATCTTCTCGAGGCCCAGATGCTCTCTTATAGCCTCCAGCTCGTCCATCCACACCTCGGCGTTGTAAAGCTCGGTGTGGCCCGGGGTGGCGGATTCGCCGCAACCGATTTGATCGTACATAATAATGGGCCGATCCAGCGCCTCAGCAATCTTGTCGAAGCCTTCGAAATAATTGTGGGTACTTCCCGGCCCGCCGTGAAGGAGGAGGAGGGGCGCCTTCTTCCCCTCGGGATTCGTGATGCGGTAATAGGTTTCGAAGCCTTTAAAGGCCATGCGCCCTTCTTTAATTGCGACCATCATCTTCCTCCTCTACAACAATGAGATCTTTTGTCACTTGATTTAAAACTTCGCAGCCCTCTTCGGTGATGAGGACCAAGTCTTCGATGCGCACGCCGATGCCTTCATCGAGCAAATAAATCCCCGGTTCCACGGAAAAGACTTGCCCCGGCTGAATCACGGCGTCGTTGGCCGAGGACACGTCGCCTACTTCGTGATCTTCCAGGCCGATGGAATGGCCGGTGCGGTGGGTGAAGTAGTCGCCGTAGCCCTTGGATGTAATGTAGTCGCGGCAGGCTTTATCCACGTCGCACATGCGGTTACCGGGCTTGGCGGCGGCGATGCCCCGCAAATTGGCCTCTTTCACGATTTCGTAGACTTCCCTCGCCTTGTCGGAGGCTTCGCCGATAAAGACCGTGCGGGTCATGTCGCTGGCGTAGTTTTTATACATGCCGCCGATGTCCAAAACCACGGAGTCGCCTCGCTTGCCCTTTGAATCGTCGGTGGCGTGGTGGGGATCGGCGCCGCCCCGGCCGTAAGCCGTAATGGGATCGAAAGACATCTCCGTCACGCCTCGCTCGGCGAAAAGCTCCCGCACTTTGGCGTCCAGCTCTTTCTCCGTAAGGCCCTTTACCACCCAGGGGATGAGCGCTTCCATGACTTCGTCGCAGATTTTTGAGGATTCACGCATAATCTCTTGTTCTTTTTCGTCTTTAATTCGGCGCACGTCGTCGACGAGAAGGGAGCCGTTCACGTAGCGCTTCTCGGGGAAAATTTCCTGAAGGCGCAAAAGGAAGTGGCTGGGCCAATTCTTGTCGATGCCGACGGTGTCGCCCTCTTCCATGGCTTCGGCGAGAATCGCCACGCCGTCGTCCACATCGTTGTACCAAATTAAATCCACGCCCACGTCTCCCTCTTGGGGAAAGAGTTCGTTGATCACGAGCTTCGCCCCGCCTTTTGCGTGGAGGTAGAGGACGAGCATGCGCTCGCCGGGGACGATTTTTCGCCCGAGGAGGTAGAAAATGGCCACGGGATCGGAAATAAGCAGGTGGTCCATGCCGCGGGCTTTCATGCCCTCTGTGATTCGCCGGATCCGTTCTTGATTCATAAAAGGCTCCTTTCAGTTTAATTGATTGTCATCCTCCACCAATCGGTTCAGCTTCGGACTGAATGCCAAGAGGAGGAGGCCGCCAAAGGTTATAATGGCGGCGATGATAAAGTAGGTTTTTGCAAAGGGAAATTGCAAGGTAAATTCGTAGAGGTAGCCGTAGGTTTTCGCGGAGATAAAGATGGCGAAGACCCACACGCTCATTAAGGTGGAGAGGAGGCGGGCCGGAGCGTATTTAGAAATAAAGGCATTGCCCAGTGGCGCAAAGACCATTTCACCGAGAGACAAGATAATGCCAAAGGCCACGATCCACAGAAGGCCCGCTTGATTTTCCCCTCGTGCCACGTCGGCCACGGCGAAGATTCCGTAAGCTGCGCCTAAAAGGAGCAAACCGAAGGCGGTTTTCTGAAACATGTTGAAGTCGCCTTTTTCGCTACGCGCCCGCTTCGCCCAGTACATGCCGAGAGCCGGCCCCATGAGAATGCAGCACAGGGAGTTCAGGGCGTCAAACCAGGAGGAGGGAATGGTGAAGCTGCCCACCATCCAATTGGCGGCGGGATTCTCTCCTGCCCAGTGGAAGTACACGGGCAAATAGGCCAGGTGCCAAAACACCCGAAACAGGATGGAAAAGAAGGAGACGAGGACGATGGCCCCCACCCGCTTCTTTTCCGCGGGGGCGAGGGGCGCCTTGCTCTTTTCTTCTTTTTCTTTTTTCTCGTCGTATTTAAAGGGCTTCTTTCCCGTGTCCCCGAGGAAGTTTCCCCCGAGGACAAAGATAAGCGCCGCCGCAAACAAGACCAGGGCGCAGACCAAAAAGCCGAAGGCGTAGCCCCTGCCCATGACCAAGACGCCGATCATGGCCGTGCCTAAAAAGGAGCCGATGTTGGCGATGGCGTATTGGGTGGAAAAGGCTTTGTCCAGAAGCTTTTCGTCTTTAAAAAGCCGGCCGGTAACGGCGTGAATTTGGGATTTAAAGAGGCCGTTTCCCAAAGACACCACGAGGATCATCCCGTTAATCATGGCAATGGAGTCGGCCTTGTAGCCGAGAAGATACCCCGCTCCCATAACCGCCATGCCCACGGGAATCAAGTACCTGGCGCCGATAAAGCGATCGGAGAGGATGGAGCCGATAAGGGGCGTGATGTAAGTCATGGCCACTAAATTGGCGCTGACTTTCGCCGCATCGGCCTTTCCCATGCCCAGGCCCCCTTTCGCCACGGCGGCGGCCACCATAATGGTCATAAGCCACTTCACGGCGTAAAAGGCGAAGCGCTCCACGGCCAGTGTGGCGGAAGCCAAATAAAAGCCCCCGCCCATGGCGGTATTTTTGTCCCTTATTAAATTGCTCTCGTGTATTTCTTCAGCCATCGGGCCTCCTCGTCGGTTAAGTGGGGGGAAATGGTGTCGTAAACCCGGCGGTTGTACGCGTTCAAGTAGGCGATTTCTTTTTCATCCAAGAGGGAGAAATCCACGGCGTCCAAATCGTAGGGAACCAGGGTAATGGGCTCGAAGCAGAGCCATTTGCCGTATTCGTTTTCGCCGTCTTCTTTAACCACCATGCAGTTTTCCGTGCGAATGCCGTGTTTGCCGGCGATGTAGAGGCCGGGCTCGTCGGTAATAATCATGCCGGACTCGATTTGATGGTGCTCGTTTTTCGCCACATTTACCCGGTGGCGAATGCCCGCCGGGCCTTCGTGCACGTTTAAGAGCTGGCCGATGCCGTGGCCCGTGCCGTGATTAAAGTTCAGATGGGCGTCCCAGAAGGGCTTTCTCGCCGCGTAGTCCAGGGAGTAGCCGCAGGCGCCGTAAGGGAATTTCGCCATGGCCAGGGCCAAATGGCTCTTTAAGACCAGGGTGAAGTGGTACACTTCTTCTTCCGTTAATTCGCCGAGGGCGATGGTGCGGGTAATGTCCGTGGAGCCTTCGGCGAAATTGCTCCCCGTGTCGGAAAGGTAGAGTCCCTTTGGCTCCAGGGGAATGTCGCTCTCTTCCGTGGCGGCGTAGTGGACGATGGCGGCGTGTTTGCCGTAGCCGCTGATCGGGGCGAAGGAGGGCCACATATAGCCTTCCTGTTCCTTGCGGAAGGATTCCAGTTTATCCGAGGCGCCGATTTCGGTGATCTCTTCCTTGCCGATGGCATGCTTCAGCCAATACATAAACTTCACCCAGGCGATGCCGTCTTTCACGTGGGCGATGGCCATGTTCTTTACTTCCACGGGGTTTTTCATGGCCTTCATAAGGATGGAGGGATTGGCCCCTTCCACCAAGGTGTTGTCCGCGGGAATGCTTTCGTAGAGGGCGTAGTTCATCTTCGTGGGATCCAAAAGAATGGTCTTTCCCGACAATGCCTTCACGTCGTCGTAAATGCTGTTGTAGGGCCGAAGGCGCACGTTCAATTCCTTTAATTCGGCCTTGATTTCATCGCTCAATTTGTTTTCGTCGATAAAAAGCACCATCTCATCCATGGTAATCAGCCCGTAGCAGAGAAGGATCGGCGAGTATTTAATGTCGTCGCCCCGCAGATTCAGCGTCCAGCACACGTCGTCTAAAGAGGCGACGATGTGGGTGTCTGCGCCTTTTTGCTTCATGGCTTCCCGAATACGGGAAAGCTTCGATGCGGCGCTCTCCCCGGTAATGGATTCATCTAATTTAAAGGCGGGCTTGTTCGAAAGGGCCGGGCGATCGGGCCAAATTTCTCCCACGAGATCCATGTTGTAGGTAATGGAGGAGGATTTTTTTTCGCAAATGGCCTCGTAATCGGCGCCGTCGGCCACGGAAATGGTGCGTCCGTCGAAGCCCAGGGTGCCTCCGACCGGCAGCTTGTCTTCAATATATTCTTTAATCGCGGGGACCTTAGGCTCGCCCATTTTCATAAGGCGAATGCCGCTGCCCTTTAATTGTGCCTCCCCTTGGAGGAAGTAGCGGCCGTCGGTCCAGAGGCACACCTCATCCGCCGTAGCCACCAAGGTGCCGGCGCTTCCCGTAAAGCCGGACACATAGGCCCGTGCCTTAAAGTATTCGCCCACGTATTCACTTTGGTGAAAATCTTCCGAGGGCACGATGTACAAATCTATATCTCTCTCCCGCATAAGGGAAAGTAATTCTTCTACTTGTTTTCTCAACGCTGTCTCCTTTCATACACCTTTCTATAATAGACATATTATATAGCTTGCCCCATGCCTTGTAAATGAACGGGCGACGGCTACAGAAAGGGGCGATTTCTCATTTTCCGCACAAAAAAACGCGGATTGCTCCGCGTTCTTTTTCATCAGGGCTTATTAAACACTACCACCGGCCGGCTTTGGGCCTCATGCAAGGTGCAGGGCGTGGTGTAAAGGGCTTCGATCATGGCCGGGGTCACATGTTCCGGGGCTTCGTCGAAGAGCAGCTTCCCTTCTTTTAAAGCCACGATGCGGTCCCCGTAGGCCAGAGCCAGATTGATGTCGTGTAGAGCTGCCACCACGGTGTGTTTTCTATCCTGCACCATACTGAGCAGCTTCAGCTGGTAGTAAATGTCCAAATGATTGGTGGCTTCGTCGAGAAGCAGGTGGTCGGTCTCCTGCACCAGCGCCCGTGCCAGCACGGCCCGCTGCCTTTCGCCTCCGGAGAGGGCGCGAAGGGAGCGCATGGCGTAGTTTTCCATGCCCACGGAGGCGAGGGCCTCCATTGCCATGGCGCGGTCATCCTCCGTGTCCCGTTCAAGCAAACCCTTGTAGGGCGTGCGGCCCATAAGCACCATGTCCATGACCGTCATGTCGAAGGCCATGTCGTTAAACTGACCCACGACGGCCAGCCGCTTGGCGTAGTCTTTTCTGCTCATGGCCCGAGCTTCGATGTCGTCGAGAAAAATCTTCCCCTCGTAGGGCAAAATACGAGCCATGGCTTTTAAGAAACTGCTCTTCCCGGAGCCGTTGGGCCCGATTAAGGCCACGAGCTCCTTGTCGTGAATGGTGAGGGAAAAATCCCGAAGCACCTGCTTTTTTCCATAGGCGACGGAAAGGTGTTCCACGCGTATCACGAGTGCACCTCCCGAGAATTTTTCACGATTAAATAGACGAAAAAGGGCGCCCCCACCACGGACACCACGACACCGGTGGGCAGTTCCCCGGCGGGCAGGGCGTTTCTCGCCGCCACATCCGCCCAAAGGAGGAGGCTCGCCCCCAAAAGAATCACGCCGGGGATGAGGTGGCGATGGTTGGTGCCCAAGAGAAAGCGGGCCATGTGGGGCACGATAAGGCCCACGAAGCCGATGGTGCCCGAGGTGTAGACCACGAGGCCCACGAGAAGGGACACCGCCACAATGTAGGCGCTCCGGAGCTTGGCCAGATCCTTGCCCAGTGTGTAGGCCACTTCATCGCCTAAGAGCAGCAGATTTAAATTGCGGCTTTGGGTGGCGAGAAAAATGCATAGGGCGAGGATCACCGGCCCGATAAAGGCGATTTGATTCATCTTCGCGCCGGACAAGGAGCCCATGAGCCAGAAATTCACTTCCCGAATGGCGTCGCGGTTTTTCGCCGTGTAGACCAAAAGGGTGGCGACGCTGGATGCGGCGGCGGAAAGGGCCAGGCCCGAGAGAATGAGCCGCTCCGAGGTGGCCCGCCCGCCGATGCGGGAAAGAATCATGACGCCCACGGAGGTTAAGAGGGCGAAGATAAAGGCGCTGATACCAACGGCCACATTGCCCAAGGCGCCCATAAGGCCGAGGACGATGGCCAAGGTGGCGCCTAAAGATGCCCCGGAGGATATACCCAGAATGTAGGGATCGGCGATGGGGTTTCCCACCACCGCCTGCATGATGAGCCCGGAGACGGCGAGAGCCACGCCGGTTAAGATGGCGAGGAGCACCCGGGGCAGGCGAATGTCCATGACGATGGCATAGGCCACGTCGTCGCCGCCCTTGCCGAAAAGGCCGCGGCTTAAGGCGTGGAGAATCTCCCCGAGACTTAGATCCGCATAGCCCAGGTACAGCCCGCCGATCACCGACGCGACGAATAAAAGCGTAAGCCCCGCGAAAATCACCGAGCGCTTCATGATTCGGGATAGAGGCCCTTAATCATGGTGTCGATGCCGTCGGCGGTGCGTACGCCGGAGGCGTAAACTTCCGATAAGCTGACGGGATAAACCCGATTGTTTTTAATGGCGGAAAGGCCTTTTAATGCGGGCAGGGATTTAAAGCGATCCAATTCCTTATCTTTAACCTTGTCTTCGCCGAAGTAGACGACGAAAATCACGTCGGGATCTTTGGTCAGCAGGGCTTCGGAGCCGAAGCGATCTTCGTCCATAACCAGCTTCGCGCCGGCTTTTTCGGCGATTTCGCCGCCCACGGTTTTCGCGCCGTAGTTTCTGAAGAGATTGTCGTCTTCGATTTCAAGAATCGCCGCCTTCACCGGTTCCTTACCTTCACGAAGTTGTTCCGTTTCGGCCAGGCGATCCTTCATGGACTGTACGATGGCTTGGGCTTCTTTTTGTTTATTGAAAATCTTTCCTAAATTTAAAATATCTTCGTATTCATTTTCCAGGCTGTCCACCTTCACGGCGCCGCTGTTTTTCAGAATATAGGTGTTCACACCTTTATCCTGCCAGTCTTTTACATTGCCCAGGGTTTTGTCCCCGAAATAAGACGACCAGGAAATAATGAAATCCGGCTTGGCGGCGAGGACCGCTTCCTTCGACGGCGCGTCTTTTACATAGTCCACCTTGCTGAAGGCGTCTTTGTACTCGTCCTTGACGTCGATGTCCAATTGAGCGGCGAGAACCATTTTGTCCCCGAGGCCCAAGGCCAGCATGTTTTCAATGGCCGATTGATACACGGCCACAACCCGTTCCGGTTCCTTTTCAAAGGTTTCCTCGACAGGATTGCCCTGGGCATCCACCGTCTCGATGGTTACCGGATAATAAGCATCCTTTGTTTCCGCCGCGGCGTTCGTATTGGCCGCAGCCTGATTGTTTTCATTCTTGGCGACATTCTCTCCCCCGCCGCAGGCGGTTAAAAGGAGCAACGACGCGAGCAACAAGACGTTCAGAATCTTTTTCATAAAGACCTCCTATCTTGTATGGACAACTCCATACCTCGTGAAGAAATTTTTTCCATAGGCAGGTATCCTGACTTCTGACCTCAGGCGACGTTCCATCCTTCCCGTTAAGTGAATGGGCGTCTCGGCCGTTACAGTGGCGGGACCGCGTGCCGCAAGCAACTTCCCTTTTAATCCGAAGAACCTATGTCCCTATTATACCTGGGGAAGGACGAAAAAGCAGGAAAGAATGCAAGGAATTTTAAGGAATAAAAAATCCCAAGACGGGCTTGGGATGGTGGTTTTGGAATTAAACAGATAGCTTATTTGTTTTCGCCGGGATTAAAATTACGCCATGAGGATGACCTATGCTCTTTCACTGTCGCAAATCCGCGCCTTTACGCGGCCGAAGACCTCATCGGCGTCGTAGCGAAGCGCCGTCTCCTTCGCCATGCGATCCGCCTCATCCAATTTCGTTTCTACATCTTCAGAGAGCGCCGCATTATGGGCCATGCTCGGTACGCTACCGTAACCACTTTCCGTTAAGTAATCGAGATGTGTCGTAACCATAGCAAATCCTCCTTGAGTCATTTTATCCTTATTTGTTCATCGGATCAATAATATGCTTCCTCCCCTAAATATTCAGTGCCACGCGGAGAAGGCCCAAGATCAGAATGTGCACCGGATAAAAGGCGTAGTTGAGCCACTTATACTGCTTGCCCCGCTGACCGTTGTAGGTGAGGGTGGCAACAAAGCCCAGGACGGAATAAAGCTCTTTTATAATGGAGAGATAACCCAGGGCCGCGCCGTAGATGGGCTTTTCGTAAAAGAGATAGAACAAATAGGCCACGATAATGGCGTGGTAATCGTAATCCAGGCTGAAGAACATGGCCACAGCACACATAGCCGCCACCACGACGATGGATGCCCCGTACCAAAGGGCCGCGGACTTTTTCGACAGCCGCCCCTTGAGCTCATCCACGATCCAAATAGTGACGAGAGACAGGGCGAGAGTGAACATCATATTGTTCCAGTTGTTATTGAAAAGCTCCCGGGAGGTAAAGAGATCGAAGGGCACTTCCGATACGACGGCAAAGAGCAAGAGATTGATTAGGTATTTTTTTCGGGAGCGAGTCTTGAAAAAGCCCTCCACGAGAAAAAACATAAAGAGCGGAAAGGCGATTCGCCCCAAAATGCTCAAAAGATTGCTTACATGGAGCAAAGGCCCCTTTCCGTCTAAATAAGGCGTAATCAGCGCGTTGTTGACGTGGTCCAACAGCATGGACAAAAAGGCGATGTATTTTAATTGGGCGCCGTTTAATACCCGCCAAGACGTCGGCGGCCGGCCCGTTTTTATCATTTCCATAAAAATCCTCCTTTATTAGAATTTCAGAAGGCTTTATTTTACCCTACCGATTGAAATCTGTCCATCTTTTTCGTCGATACAATGGCCGATTATAGAGAAAAACCCGAGATCCTCCTCGGGTTTTTCTTTCTTTACAACTATTGACGGCGCAAGATTTCGGGGATTTGGCCGTTGCCTTTGTTTTTATCCGTGTTGTAGCGGACGAATTCTTTGTTGAAGCGGCGGCCGATTTCGCGGTTCATTTCCCTGCAGTCGCCGACAAAGATGCCGTTTTTCAGCGTGGCGTGGACGTAGATATCCCGTCCGTTGTTTTTGCCCATGTACAGGCCCACGTGGTTGTAGCCTAAATAGAAGTTCGGGCTGTAGTTAAAGATAATGTCGCCGGGCCATGCGTTGGCAAAGTTGGCCGGATAGCGCATGCCGCCGAATTTGTAGGCGGCTTCGTATTGCACGCGGGGCAGTTCGTAGCCTCTGTGCAGTTTAATGTTGGTGTCGTTGGGGCCCGGGATGTGGATGCCGAAGGCCTTGTGGGCGGCGTAGGTGAGGCCGACGCAGTAGACGCCTTTGCCGCTGTCAAATTCAAAGCCGTACCAGCGGAAGGGTTGGCCTTCGAAGGCGGCGGCGTAGTTAGCGATTTCCTGTCCTCTGAAGCGAAGTTCCTGATTGGGGCCGGTGAGCCAGCCGTTTTCCAGTTCTTTCGCCGAGGGGCCTGCCCAGTAAACTTTGCGTCCGTGTTGGCCGCCGGGGCGCTTGCCGATCTTGAGCTTGCCGTCTTGGCCGAACCAGTACACCCCTTCGCCGGTGGAGAACATACCGTTTTTGTACATGCGGTAGTTGGCCGGGGAGAAGTAGTAGAGTCCGTCGCCCACTTGTTTCCAGCCGCGAACTTTTCCTTTTTCACGGTCGATGTAGTAGGTTTTGTTGTCTCTGCGGATAAAGCCCGAGGTGAGGGCGTCGTCCGGGCCGAGCAGGTAGGCTTGATCGCCGATGGTAACGTAGCCGTCTTTAAAGGCGTTGCGACTGAAGCGGGCGCCGGTTTTTGCATTGACGATGTAGAATTTTCCGTCTTCCTGTACCACTTTGCCCACAAGGTCCGCTGCCGGTTGCGGTTGGGGTGCCGGTTGCGGCGCAGGTTGAGGCGTGGGTTGGGGCTCCGGTTTTTCCACCGGTGCCGGCACTTGGCCCGTGGCCCGCAGGATCAGCGCCATGGCTTCGGCGCGGGTCAGCTTGCCTTGGGGCTTAAAGGCGTTGTCTTCGTAGCCGGTAATGATTTTGCCGTCGGTTAATTGGCCGACGGCCCAGGCGTAGCGCGGCGTCACATTCGCCTTGTCTCTATAGCTCAGGGCGTCGGCGCTGTTGTATCTTTCCGTCAGCGTGGCAGCAAAATTGTGGATGGTCTCTACATTTTCTTTCGTCAGACCGGATCGTGCGCCCATATTTTTGAGCATGGTACCCATATTGAGCACGGCCGCCGCTTCTTCGCGGGTAATGGGGTCGTTAGGGCGCAGGTTCGGTCCTAAAAAGACCAAATCCAAGAGCTGCGCTTCTTCCGCTTGGCGGATCGTCGTATCGGCCCAAGCTGCCTGATTTAAATCACCGTAGGCCGATTGTGCTTTCGCGCCTACTTTTTCCAGGCCCGCCATGCGGTGAACCATGGCGATGTATTCCGCCCGGGTCACCGATTGATTCGGGCGCATGGTGCCGTCGTCGTAGCCTTTGATCCACCCGAGATCCGCGGCTTTGATCATGGTTCCTTCCGACCAGTGGCCGGCAAGATCCGGGTAGCTTGCGCCGAATACGCTGAAGCCCGTAGCCAGGGTCATAACCAGGGACAAAAGCAGCACCGTCCATTGTCTCTTCATCTGTCTTTTCATTACTACCTCCTTTTTATTTATATAAATGAATTATACCATCTTTAATTGAAATATGTTCTTATTTATGTAAATTCATCTTCAAATCTTTTTTTGCGGCTCTTTACCGTCTTCCCACGAAAAAAGCCAAGGCCCGAAAGAGGCATTGGCTTTCAATGGATTTATTTTTTCAGAAAGGGCAGATTTTTCGCCCAGGTGCCGTTAAAGATCATGTGGAAGGCATTGCCGCGATTGGCGGCGTTCAAGGGATCCTGATCCTTCAGGGGCTTTTCTTCCCCTTCATTGGCCTTGGGCTTTTCTTCGTTGGCCTTCGGCATTTCTGCGGGCGGTTGCTCTTTCACTTTGGCATTGTAGACCATGACGAAGACATCGCCTCGGGTGGCGGATTTGTTGGGATCCAATTCACCGATGCCTGCACCGGGGCCCACGATGTTCATCTCTCGCGCCCAATTGATCCAGCTTGCGGGCCAATCGGCCTTGGCTGCGTCGGCGAGGGTGAGGTCGGCTTTGGAACCTGCCACGAGAATTTTCATCATTTCGGCATTGGTAATGTGTTTTTCCGGGCGGAAGGTACCGTCGGGGTAGCCGATAATGGCGCTGACGCCGCCGGGATTTTTCATTTGGCTCGCCACGCGAATAAAGCCGTTGGCCCAGTGGCTTGTGGGGACGTCTTTAAAAATTGCGGCTTTTTCGGCGGCTTCAGCTTGTTTGCCGTCGATTTTTACGAGCAATGTGGCGATTTCCGACCGCTTAATGGGCGCATCCAGGCCCAAAGTGCCGTCGGGATAGCCGGTCACCACGCCGGCTTTTTGTAAGTAGGCGATTTTTTCGTCCCGACTTGCGGCAAAGGCACCGCGGGCAGGCAAAATCAGCCCCGTGGCGAGAAAAAGGACCGCCAACAATCGACAAATTCGTTTCATCATATCCTCCATTCATTATTTCTTTGTTTTAGCCTAACACAGGATAAAGAAAAGCACAATGTTCAAGCACGCCCTACGCCTTCCGCCGGCCCTCTTTGTCGAAGGTGCGGCGCAGATCCATTTCCGTGGCGGCCACGGAGGCCAAGAGGTAGGCGGTTTCAAAGGCGGTATAGATGCCCAACACATCGGCAAAGGCCGGGCGGCGAAGGGCGAAAATCAACACGATGAGGGTGATCAGGGCGAGGATCCTGCCCCATCTCCGCCACCTTTTGGCGCAGGCGGCCTGGGCGTAGTCCCAGGTGTCCTGATTTTTCATGGACATGGTGGTGCGATAGCCGTAAGCTGCGTTAATGGTTTTCGGCGGATGATCCATCATGGTGCGACCAAAAAAGATCATGATTCCGGGAATTAAAAATACGGCGAAAGCCATAAAGACTTTAAACCCCATAGGCCCTCCTTTCCCTCCAATCTGTTTTACAAAACTATTTTATCAACAATGGGTGCAAAATAAAACGAGGCCCGAAAGCCTCGCTCGTTACATTTTTATGACACGGAAAGTTTCTTGTCGTGGCTGTGGATGCTTCTCAAAAAGAGCACCACGGCGGCGATAAGCATAAGCCCGCTCAACACAAGAGATGTTCTGAAGAACAGCCCGGCGACTTCTTGAACCATGAGTTCTTCATTTATAAATACTCTTTGGCTTCCCATCACATTCATTACCGTACTGACCACAACGTTCATGGCTATTTGCACGCCGACATAGAGCATAATGGGCCCGCCGATGCCGAAGCGGCGGAAGGGCTTTTCGCTCCCCACACTCGTGACGAAGACCCAGACGGCCGCGGCTAAAAGCATGCCAGCGATTACCATGAAGGCGAAGCCCGCCGAGTAATTGACGTTCGGTTGTTCGAATAGGGCGGCAAAAAATCGACATATTTCCATTTCCTCTCTTACGCTACGAAAGACTATGGGTCCGAAATAGGCTAAAGAACACAGACACGCCACTACTACCACGATGATAAACCACAAGCCCCGGCCGCCCATGGCCTCTTTTCCCGTCAAGGGAAGGGCCGCGAAAAAACTGCCGTAGGTGCCGTACATGCGCTTGTAATCCCTGATACAAAGCCACAGAGGAAGGATGCTCACGCCGATAAAAAAGGCCGTGAAACCGACAAAGATGGCGACGGCGCCGACCGTGCTCTCTTCTCCAGTGTAACCCCCCAAGAGGAAACCGCCGGGAAGGCTCAATGCCACCATGGCGAGAAGAATCCATTTGTCTCGCTTGAAATAATAGCTGATGAGTTTAGACATCGTACACCTCCCTGAAAATCGCTTCCAAATCCTTGCCGTAGCGGCCGCGCAGGGCCTCCACATCTTCGTTTAAAAGCACCTTGCCCTCTTTTAAAAACACTGCCGTGTCGATAATGGGCTCAATGGCATCCACCATGTGGGTGGAGATGATCAAGGTCGCCTCCGTGTCGAAGCCGTCTAAAATTCCATCGATGACGTTCTTCCGCGCCAGGGGATCCACGCCGCCGATGGGCTCATCCATTAAGTAGAGCCGCGCCTTCCTGGAAAGGGTCAGCGCCACTTGGAGCTTGTCCTGCATGCCCTTGCTCATTTCCCGTATGCGGCGGGAAGGCTCCAGGTCGAAGGATTTCAGCATATAAAAGGCCTTCTCTCGGTCGAAGTCGTCGAAGAAGTGGCCGTAGAGATCCACGCAGGCCTCGGCGGTTAAGTCCTTGGGCAGAGGCAGGTGATCCGGCTGGTAGCTCACCATGTTTTTCGTGATCTTGCCGATTGCTTCGCCGAAGATTTCCACCTCGCCCTTGTAGCTCATCTCCAGGCCGGCCAAAATGCGAAGAAGGGTCGTCTTCCCCGCGCCGTTGGGCCCCATAAGCCCTACGATGTGTCCCGGCTCCAAGGATAATTCCAGTTTGTCCAAGACGTATTTGCCCCGGTAGTCGATGTCGATTTGTTTGCACTCAACGGCCTTCATGAGACCCTCCTTTCTCCCAACGCTTGTTCAGTAATTTTACCGCTGTCTCCTGGGACATGGACAGATCCGCCGCCACGCCGATCAATTGATCGCAGGCGTCGAAAAAGGCGTCCTTGCCCAACGTGTCGATGGTGTCTTTATTTTCCGTCACAAATTTCCCCCGCGTTCGATCCGTTTCAATGAGCGCTTCCCGCTCCAGTTCCTGTAGTGCCCGCTGCACGGTGTTTGGATTCACACCGTAAATCTTCGCCAAATTTCGCACCGATTCCAATTTCTCTCCGGGAATCAGCTCCCCGGCGGCGATTTGCTTTCGAATAGTTTCGTAAAGCTGCAGATAAATCGGTCGATTGCCGTCAAATTCCATGGGCCCTCCTTTCATCTGTGCTGCTTCTTCTACAAATCACTTCGTTCAAATTTCCTTATGCCTATGGTGTTCAATAATAAGACCAATCCCCAGTTTAGTGCCATAAACCAAATAAAATCGATTCCCTTTCCGCTATCTATCAATTTCTCTAGGTGATACATGGGAGATCCCAATTGTATCCCCGGGAATGATTTTAAATACACGAAAACGACAAACAAAACAATAAATACGCCGATGGAAACGTGGGATTTAACATACATGCTGAGACTTTGTACTAAGCTAATCGCCAGTATATACAACGAACCGGTTGCAACGATCGTCATTAGATCAGAAAGATAATGCGCACTGATCAGTTTTCCGTCGGCTATTGGAAGATTCGCCACCAGCAAATAATAACATCCAATCGAAAATACTATGAACAGCGCTGTCACGGCCCACCAGTAAATGGATTGAGCATAAAACTTCGACCGGTAGATGTTGCGCCTGTTATTGACGCGATCTAGCATCATAGAAAGACTTCCGTTTTCAATTTCTCCTTTTAATATATTCGCACTGTTGATGGCGAGAATGAGAAATATAACGAAGACCATATAAACCAAGGTGTACATATTGTCGGCAAATGTTAGCCCATTGATTAGCTCCTTGCTGTTATACGTCACAATCAACGAATGATTGTGTACGCCCAACCCGTAAAACAAGGGCAATAGGAACATGAAGAACACCAGCAGATTCTCTTTTCGCCTTAACTGCTTAAATAGCTCGAACCGTACAAGCGTCTTCATCATTCCCCTCCTCCAGCAACTTTTCCAATGGATTGATTACCTTTTCAACACTCAATATGGTAGCGATCGAGCTAATGTAGTGTAGCTTCTCGTTCATGTTTTCCTCTGTGATCACCAGCCTATGCCGATCTAATTTTCTTGCGTAACGACTATCGATTTTATCCGTGTCGTCAACATTCAACATGACGGCGCTTTGAATATGAATGTCACCATCATAGTGCTTAACTCCGTCTCTAATCACAATGAGACGATTGCATAAAGACTTCACTTCGTCTAAGTTGTGGTCCGAAAAAATCACCGCCATTTTCTGCTTCTCTGCCATCTCCTGAATGAGGCTTTTTACCATCCCACGGCCGTGAATATCCAATCCCACAAAAGGCTCGTCTAAAAGCATGACGGTTTGGGCGTTAAGCAAGGCTTGTGCAAATCCGAGCCTCTGCTTCATTCCGAAAGAAAATTCCTTAATCTTCTTTTTCTCCACCCCTTCCAAGCCAACCGTGTTTAGCACGCCCTTGATTTCAGTATTTATTCTTTCTACATCCGTTATTCCGTTTAGGTACAGAATGGATTCCAAGTTTTCATACGCTGTCATGTATTCATAAAAGTTTGGATCAACGGAGATGCCGAACTTTTTCCGATGCAACGAATCTATGGCGACCTCTTCGCCTTCGTAGCCTATTTTTCCGGAATCGGCGTGCGTGAGGCCGGCCAATATGTTCAATAAAGTCGTTTTACCGGCGCCGTTTACGCCGATAAGGCCGACAATGTCACCCGCATTTAATTGCATCGAGAAGTCGAAAAGTCCCCTTCCATTTCCATAGTCCTTGGTTAAGGACGTCACATCCATTAGGCTCATCTTTCCCTCCTCTCACTTGTGCTACTTCCTTAATACAGTCATATTGTATCGCCGTCTTAATACAGTGTCAACTCTTTTTTTGAAATTTTTCTTCGACCGACGAATTTTCGCGCACAAAAAAAGATGCCGGCACGCGCCGACATCTCCTGTGACCAAATAATTCCTATGCTTTTGCCTTCATCATAATCGCCCAGGGGGATTCCGTAATCAAAAGGCCGTCTTGATTGACCAGGCGGGCCTCGAAATTCACGACGCCCCGCCCCGGTTTCGACGAGCGCTTTACTTCCACCGGCTCCAGCTCCAGATGCACGGTGTCGCCGATCCGTAGGGGATTTTTGTAGCGAATGGTGAGTTCCAAAAAGGCGACGGTGGTGCCGTCAAAAATGCCGATCATATTGGATAGGCCCGTCATAATCGACGCACCCAACATGCCGTGGGCCACCCGCTCTTTAAAGGGGCCTTTTTTGGCGTATTCATCGTTGGTGTGAAGGACGTTAAAGTCGCCGGAGACGCCGGCGAAGGTGGCGACGTCGGCCTCGGTAATGGTCCGCCCTTGGGAGACGTAGACTTTTCCTATTTCAAACTCTTCTAAATACAGTCCTTTCGGTTCGTAATTCATTTTCTCCTCCTTATCTGCGGGCGGGCTTCAGGCCCATGGGTGCGTCTTTGAAAATAATCGGATCCATGGGCTTTACATCGTCGGCGACGATGGGTTCAAATTCCATTTGATCGATGATGTCTTTTTGAATATCCACCCCCGGCGCCACTTCCGTAATGACCAGGCCGTCTTTTGAGGGCTTCATGACGCAGCGATCCGTAATAAAGGTGACGTTTTGGCCCATCTCCAAGCCGTGCTCGGCGCTGTATGTGATCTGATCCAGTTCTTTCAAAAACTTTTTGCGCTTGCCTTCCTGCTCGATGATGAGCTTGCCGTCTTCCACCCGCTCTTTCAGTCCGCCGGCGGTCATGGTGCCGCAGAAGTAGATGTCTTGGGTCGATTGGGAAATGTCGATAAATCCGCCGGCACCGGCAATGCGCATGCCGAAGCGACTCACATTAATGTCGCCCCCGGCGTTGACTTCCGCAAAGCCCAAGAAGGCGCAGTCCAGGCCGCCGCCGTTGTAGAAATCGAATTGCTGATTCATGGGCAGGCCCACCATGGCGTTGACCGCCGCGCCGAAATTGGCGCCGCCCAGGGGAATGCCGCCGATCATGCCGTCTTCCAAGGTGAGGGTAATGTCGTGTCCGAAGCCTTCTTCGTTGGCAACGATGCCCACGACCTCGGGAATGCCGATGCCCAGATTCACCACGTCGCCCGGGGCCAATTCCATGGCCGCCCGACGGGCGATGATCTTGCGCTCGTTTAAGGGGTAGCTCGCCGCTTCTTCCATAATTACGCGAGATTGCCCGGCAATGGCGGGGTCGTAGAAATTCGCCGGCGTCTGGCGATGCTTCGTCTCCGGCTTTTCACTGAGGACCACGTAGTCCACAAAAATCCCGGGGATGATCACGTCGTTGCGATTGATGGAGCGGGAATCGGCCATGTACTTCACCTGCACGATGACCTTGCCGCCGGATGCTTTCGCCGCCATGGCGATTTCCCGCGCATCCACCACCGAGGCCTCTTCTTCGAAGGTGATGTTGCCCAGCTCGTCGGCGGTGGTGCCGCGGATCAAGGCTACGTCGATTTGCGGCGCCTTGTAGTAAAGGTACTCTTCGTTATCCAAGGTGACCAGTTCCACCAAATCTTGCTTCGCCGCATCGTTGATTTTGGCCCCTTCCACCCGGGGATCGCAGAAGGTCTTCAGGCCCACTTTCGTGAGCTCTCCGTGAAAGCCCGAGGCGATGTTGCGATACATTTTCGAAACGACGCCTTGAGGGAAGTTGTAGGCCTCGATTTCGTTGGCATTGGCTTGGTCGATGAGGCGCTGATTGTTTGCGAAGTGGCCGGTAATGTAGCGCTTGATCATGCCGGGATGGGAAATTTCGTAAATGCCCTCGTCGGTGTTGTTGCCTATGCCCGCCGCCTGAAGCACGGTCATGTTCTTCGGCGCGCCTTCTTCTTCGAAGCGCTCGCCGATGGCCGTTAATAGTTCAGAAGGGGTGGTTTGGAGCAAAAAGCCCGAGACGATTAAGCCGTCGCCGTCCTTAATAAGGGCTGCCGCTTCCTTTGCATTGATTCGTTTCATAAACTGTCCTTTCTTTTCACAAGGGGATTAACAAACGCCCATAAAGGCCAGGATCAGGGCGCAGATCAGCCCGATCAACGGCACGACGCAGGTGGCAAAGAAGATGCCCGGGTAGCCTTCTTTAAAGGTCAACCCCGTCACCATAAGGAAGGTCACGTTGGGGCCTGCGTGAGGCAGGGAGTCCAAGACCCCGGCGGCCATGGCGCCAATTCGGTGGAGCAATTGGGGCTCGATGCCCATGCTTAAAAAGTTTTGCGCCATACTGTCCATAAAGATCGTGATTCCGGCGGAAGAGGAGCCGGTAATTCCGGCGATAATATTTACGGCAAGGGCCGCGGAAATCAAGGGGTGGAAGGACAGGCCCGTGGCAAAGGCGACGAATTGTTGAAAGGCCGGTACCAATCGAATGGCGCCGCCGAAGCCTACGATGGATGAGGTGTTCATAATGGCGCTGATGGAGCCTTCGCTGGCCGTGCGCAGGGCTTCTTTCGGTTCCGTTAAGCGCTTTCTGAACAGAAGGAAGGTTAAAATCGAGCCCAAGAGAAGAGCGATGACCACGGAATACACGGAGTCGATCTCGATGCCGGAGAAGCGAATCCCGAGAATTGTGCCCACGATGGCGACGATGGGGATGACGGAAAGGCCGAAGGGCGGCAGGTCGTCCATATTGACGTCGCTTAAGCCGATGGCTTTATCTTTTTCTCCCAGAGCGAATACTTCGCCGTTGGCCTTTAGTTTTTTAATGTAGGCCGTGAAAATAAGCATGCCCACCGTAAACATAATGAGGGCGCAAATCGCACCCAGCATCGGCGCCGCCGTGGTGGTGGTGCCCAAATACTTTGTGGGAATAATATTCGTGAGCGCTGGTGTACCAGGCAGGGTCGTCATCGTAAAGGAACCGGCGCCCAGCATAATGGCCCCGGGAATCACTCGCTTGGGAATGTTTGCCTCTTGGAAAAGCACCAGGGCAATGGGATAGATGGAGAAGATAATCACGAAAACCGATACGCCGCCGTAGGATAAAATCACCGACGACAAGACGACGATCAGCAATGCGTGTTTGGCTCCGAAAATTTGGGTGAACTTTTCCGCAATGGAAGACGCCGCCCCCGATTTCGATAAAAGCTCGCCGACCAAGGATCCCAGGAGGAACATAATTAAGTAATTTGCGATAAATCCCGTCATGGCCGGCGCGTAACCATCCATAAAACCGGGCCAAATGTCGAAACGGTTGAACAAGAAAATAACCAGCGATGCGAACAAGGATACCGGCAACACGTGATAGCCTTTAAATACCATGACCACCAGTATGGCCAGAGCGATCAATAAGCCCATAGCTCCCATAGAATAATCCCTACCTTTCCATAATCTGACGATATGGCAAATCGGCGATTTTGCCGCGGATGACCATAAAAAATAGAGTGAATGCCTATCGCCCTCGTTGAATTTTGTTTATAATGAACTATAAACAGTGTATCAAGAGCCACTTGTTATGAAAAAGACGAATATGTAATGGTTTTCATAATCTGAACTTATATGTAATTTGCATTTTATTTATGGAGGGTGCCATGATCGATCTCCAACGAATCGCCTATTTTATCGCCATCGTCGAACACGATTTTAATATTACCAAGGCCGCCCAGGATTTATTTATTTCCCAGCCGGCTTTAAGCAACGCCGTAAAAACCATGGAGCGGGAAAGCGGGCTCTCCCTCTTCGAACGAATCAAGGGCCGCTACACCGCCCTGACGCCGGGAGGAAAGTATTTGTACGAGGAGGGCAAGCTGCTTTTGGCCCGCCACGAAAAAATCATGGATCAGCTGCAGCGCATCGGCAATCGCTACACCCATTCCGTATCCATTGCCGCGCCGCCCTTTCTCTTGCGGACCTACATGGCTTCCATACTCTTTTCGTTGCAGGCACAATTTCCGAAGGTCGAATTTATCTTTCACGAATACGATCAGGAGGCCATTAAAGAAGGGATGTTAAACCTAAGCGTCGACATGGCCCTCATGACCGAGCCCAACGACTTCGACAGCGTCGGCATTCGCACGACGCGAATCGATCACCGAAAATTTGCTGCCATTCTTTCAAAGGACCATCCCCTTGCTGCAAAAACGATTTTGCAATGGGAAGACATCGCCCAATACCCCCTCTCCATCCCGGGCAATCGCTACGCCACCTATTCCTTAATACAAAACGCCCTTCGCGCCCGTGGGTCGGAGCCGCGCGTGGCCTTGGCTGGATCCGTATGGGACTTTCAGGTCACCACCCTGATCGGCACGGACTACATAAGCCTGATGCCTGAGATCGTGCGGGACTTCTTTACGAAAGAAATGGTGAACAATCTCCTCATGATCCCTATTCAAGATTCCGTGGATTGGCGCGTGGTGTTCTGCGAAAATTCTGCTGCCCACAGCAACGACGCCATTAGCGCCGTGCGCCGCTACTTGCTGGACATCTTGCCCCGGGCCCTCGAGTGAGCTTTCGCCAAATACAAATCCCCATGGTCAAACCATGGGGATTTTCCATGAAAAAACGGACGCCTCAGCGTCCGCTTTCATTCAGAATATAGGAAGGTGTCATTATTTTAGTATTCTTGCATCGCTTTATTCATGACAAAATATTTCGCTAAGTCAAATAAGAAAAAGCGCACTTTCGATAACAAGATGTTTTCATAGCATTTCCAGTAACCGACGAATCGATGGCGTCGCCTTTGGCTAAAGGCTTCCACGTCGGAGACGGGGTAACCGAGAAAGATGCCGATTTCGTCGGGACAGCCAATTAAAAACCGTGTTTTTAATTCCGCAATGGCTTCGTCCGCATTGGCGTAATCATAGCCGCGATTCTTTAAGAAAGCTCGGCATCGTTTGTCTGTTAGTCTGTGTTCAAGTCGTTTTCGATCATAGAAGTAGAGAAGCAAACTGCCTTTGGGGTTTTTCAGTTCCGCGTACGCAAGGGGTATGGCACGCTTGATACTTTCGTCCTGGGCCCAACACCGGCTAAGATCTCTTGAAGGATTGACTAAGTTAACCAGAGTTCCGGTTTTTCCGCAGAAAACCGTGGGCGCCGTATAGGCTTTTAAGATTGCTTCCAAATAGTCGCGATCGTTGCATGTATCGCATTTGTTTAGGTAACGAACCGTGGAGTCATTGAGCTTACGCTTCACATAATGCGCGAGCACTGTCTTCGCACTCCTTCAAGCCGTCTGCATCCGGCTCTCCTTTACAAATGACGGTGGCGACGTAAGCGGGGCCGAGTCCTCGAACTTCGTCCTCCCAAGTTTCCATCCATTCGCCGTCCGCCCAATCGTAGGAGCCAAACAGTAGCACATATTTTCCTTTCAACAGAGGATTTACATCATCCATTAAAGGACGCATTGTCGTTTCTTCCAGCTCTTCTGCACCCATAGCCGGACATCCGAATGCAATTCGTTCCGCATCCTTTACGATGGCCTCTGTTGCGTCGGCAGCTTCAATTAAAGAAGCTTCTTGACCGGCGGCTTCTAAGCCCTTGACGACTGCCTTCGCCATGGCTTCTGTGTTGCCGGTCCCCGACCAATAAATGACAGGTACCATAATTCCCTCCTTTCTACCTTGCGGCACGTTCACGCTGCACGCATTGGCATAAACGACAGAATCACCTGATATGTACCGCAAAGAAATGATTTGATAATTCATATCGTTTACATTGATTATTATAGCGGTACCTCGGAACTTTTGCAAGGGTTTTTTGAAACTTTTTGAGATTTATTTTCAATGGTCTCTTTTTCGGCTTGATTCCGCCATTTTTCGCTCGGATTTCTTTTGGCTTTATCGACTTTTTTTCCGCTTTTCTTTTTAATCGTCCTTTGTGCCTGTGGACCCATGGTTTTTATCTTGCCGGATATTTGGTTTTCGCTTTTAATCACCCTACCTTGTCTGCGATCCCGTGGTCTTTGCCTCCCGATTTTCCCATCTTCTCCTTATTCTTTTCGGATGTGGCTATTTCCCCAACCTGCCGATGGGTTCCCTTCTTTTCTCATCCCTTCTTCGATTCCCTCCCTGCGACTCTTTAGCCTGTGCCGGCGAATTCGTTCACGTTTCTTTGCTTTTTTCGATAAATATTTATTGATTATCGATAAGTTTCGGGTATACTGAAAGCAGGAGGTTGACATGAAACGATTACAAACCACATTTATCGCCGCGACTTTAGCGGCGGCCATGCTATCGACGAGTGGCTTCTTCGCTCTCATCGGATCCATTTTAGGAAAGGCATGGGTTCTTAAAGACAACACATTTACCATTTTCGTTCCCCTGATTCCGGCGTGCCTCGCCTTTTGGGGCGCAAGTGGCGCCTTTCTTCTCGCGGGGCTTGCCTTCGGCCTTTACACCACCTATTTGTACGCCAAGGGTCGCCTCTTTACGCCGGCCATGGTTCGCGGCCTGGAGCGGGTGGGCCTGTGCTTTTTAGGCGCCTGCCTGAGCTTTTTGCTTCTCGCCATTTACTTGGCCGTGAACCTGCAGCTCGCCGCCCTCTTTCTGCTCTTTTTCCTTTTGGCTGCCCTCCTCGCGGCGGCGTCCCTCTTTTTCTTCCTCTTGGCCGATGCGGTAGACGAAGGCCGCCATCTGCGGGAAGAAAACGACCTGACCATTTGAGGTGTGCCATGATTTGTGTGGATTTAGATTTAATGCTCGCCAAACGAAAAATGACCCTCACGGAATTATCTCAGGCGGTGAATGTGAGCTTGCCCAATCTCTCCATTTTAAAGACGGGAAAGGCCAAGGCCATTCGCTTTTCTACCCTCGCCGCCATTTGCCGGGCCCTGGATTGCCAGCCGGGAGATATTTTGCGCTACGAAGGAGACGATGAACATGACGCGGACTAAAGGACTTAAAATTATAGGCGCCCTCTTTCTTGTGGGCCTCGCGGCGATCTTTATCTTTTCCGACGCCACGCCCCGGACGCTCAAGGCCATAAACGCTGCTTTTGGTACCCACGTCACGAGGCGGGCCGTCTGCGTGGATGCTGTAAAAAAGCCGCCGGATTTTCTCGGCGACGGCGTGAGCTATTCGGTTTACAAATTAAATGGCGAGGACATGGCGCAGCTGAATCAGGATTTGAAAAAGGCAAAAGCTTTTTCCGCAGAGAGCGAGGTCGGAAGGGATGTGGACTCGGCGTTGAAATGGGCGAAACAGGTGCAACCGGGAATTAAAGCGCCTGCCCTGTCTTGGCCTCAATGCCGCTACTACTTCGTGGATCGCTCCCCGGGCGGGGCGGGGGATTATCTGTCCAACTACGAGGCCTTGGTGGTGGATGAAGAGAATCTGCTTATTATGTATCTGGTCTACGACACTTAAAAGAGATCCCTCGTCAGTGTACCTGAAAAGAGGGCTACCGCACTTAAAACGGTAGCCCTCTTTTTCTTTTACACGCACAAAAAAACACACGCCGTCCTAAGATCAGCGTGCGTTTTTTGTGTGACCGGCAATTTCCTACTCTCCCAGGTCGTTACCAACCAAGTACCATCGGCGTTTAGAGACCTAACCCCATTTTGCGGACCGAAGGGACGAAAAATGGATGGTAGGTCCTATGTCAGGATGGCCCGGCGGGACGTGCGAAGCGCGTCGCCCGGTTGCCATCTACGGCCAGAGGCTTGCCTCTTCTGTCGTGTGTTGCCACTATTTCTATATTTAAGTACAAAAAAACACACGCCGTCCTAAGATCAGCGTGCGTTTTTTGTGTGACCGGCAATTTCCTACTCTCCCAGGTCGTTACCAACCAAGTACCATCGGCGTTAAGAGGCTTAACTTCTGTGTTCGGCATGGGTACAGGTGTGTCCCTCTTGCTATCGTCACCGGACGAACCAAGTGC
>NZ_CALPBW010000015.1 GCF_943169845.1 Peptoniphilus rachelemmaiella | reverse complement strand
CATTCATGGGCTTTCTAAAAGGTAAGAGCAGTATCATGATCTATGAACGATGGGGAGACATGAAATTTAAATATAGGGGAAGGCAGTTTTGGTGCCGAGGCTATTACGTCGATACAGCGGGAAAAAACGCTAAAAAGATTCAGGAATACATTCAAAATCAGCTGAAAGAAGATCAAATAAGTGAGCAACTAACCTTTGACACGACGAACCCCTTTAAGGGGTAGCCGAGTAATGTTAGCACGGGCAGACCACCGACGCCCTTCAGGCGCAGCTAGTAATGCAGGCCCTTTGGGCCGAAAAAGGAAAACCCCCGGCTACGCCGGGGGATGTTTATTTTGTGTACGGATCTTGTCATGAAACTGTCATCTTTTTGTAGTCTTTAGGCAATAGACGGTGGCGGATTCTCTGTTATAATAAACCTCGTGCTCAAAAGAGTTACAAAATAGTAACGAAAGAAGCCTCGAGCTTCAAATCCATAGAGAAAGCGAGACATTCATGAACAAGATCAGACGAACAATTAATGTAGGCGCCCTGGCGGCAGTGATGGCGGCAGGCATGGTGCATAGCCCGGTAGTTGCTGCATCGGTAGCGGCGGAAAATCCCACGCCCATGGCTGCGGAAGCGGAAAAAGCCGCAGAGGCCGTGAAGGTCAGCGTCGGCGATGCAGTCTTTTACTTAAAAAACGCCGCCGATTACGACGCCCTCATGGCGAAATTAGAAAACCATTTTAAGGCAAAAGGCGCCACCGTGCGCCGCATGGCCATTGAACCTGAAATCAAGGCCGAAGCCGTGAAGACCGAAGAGAAGATCCTCACCGTAGATGAAGCCTTCAAGCTTCTCTTAACCGGCGGCCGGGAAGAGGCGGTTTATGTAGCCGAGGAAACGGAATCTTTGGCGTCCGTGGCCGAGAAATTCAACATGACCGTCGATGAAATCAAGGCCTTAAACGCCAATTGGCAAGATCCCCTGCACAAGGGATCGAAAATCACCGTCTTGAAACCGGCGCCTATGATCACCGTCACCTTAGAGCAGGAAATGAAGGCCCAATCACCGGTTGCTTTTAAAACCGTGACGAAGGAAGATCCCAATCAAGTGAAGAGCGTGAAAAAGGTGGCACAGGCGGGCAAAGCCGGGCTCTTAGAGACCACCACCTGCGTGAAATCGGAAAACGGTAAAATCACCTCTTCCGTCACCGAATCCAGCCGTCTGATTCAGGAGCCCGTCGATGAAATCGTCGCCGTAGGCACGAAAGAAGGCCTGGCTACGGGCAGCTTCATGACCCCCACCGTCGGTCGCCTCACCTCCCCCTTCGGTCCCCGCTGGGGCCGCTTCCACTACGGCGTCGACCTGGCCAATGCCACGGGCACCAATGTCGTGGCCGCAGACGGCGGCGTCGTCACCCGCGTGGGCATGGCGGGAAGCTACGGCAACCTCATCATCATCGATCATCAAAACGGCACCTCCACCCGCTACGCTCACTTAAGCGCCTATAACGTGAAAGTCGGCGACGTGGTGCAAAAAGGCCAATCCATCGGAATAATCGGCTCCACCGGCCGTTCCACCGGTCCCCACCTGCACTTCGAAGTGCGCGTCGGCGGCGTGGCGAAAAATCCCTTGGACTTTATCAAGCTGTAAACCGGGGCATATTGAAAAACGACCTTTTAAAACAGGAATAAATCCTGTATAATAGATTCGTTAAGTCAATATGCGAGGAGCGGTATCGAAGTGGTCATAACGGGGCTGACTCGAAATCAGTTTGCCTTCACGGGCACGTGGGTTCGAATCCCACCCGCTCCGCCAAATGAAAACGACGCGTTGCCAAAAAAGCAAGCGTCGTTTTTTGTTACTCCTGAGAAAGAGGATTGCAAAAACGTACAAGATCTTGTACAATGAACGAAAGAGGTGATAAGATGTTGGCAGTTAATTACAGCGATTTGCGCAACAATCTTAAGGAGTATTGCGACAAGGCGGTCAACGACATGGAGACGGTGCTCGTGACGCGGAAAGAGGATCGTCACGTGGTGATGATCAGCCTGGAAGCCTACAATAATCTCGTCGAAAACGATCATATTATGAAAGATCCGGTTCACTACAAGGAGTTAATTCGCCGAGCCGAAGAGGTGGAACGGGGACTTTTTAAGGAACAGAAGTTATTGGACGAGTAGATGAAGATTGCATTTCACGACGGGGCCTTTGAAGAATATATTTCGTGGCAAACAAAGGACAAAAAAACGCTGAAGCGAATCAATTTGCTTATTAAGGACATTCTTCGGACGCCTTTTGAGGGCATCGGTAAGCCGGAGCCATTAAAGTATGAATTGACAGGCTATTGGTCTCGGCGCATCAATACGGAAGACCGGTTGATTTATAAGGTGGAGGAGGAGTGGTTGATTATCCTGTCCTGCGCCCATCATTATGAGAACAAATAAAAGCACCCATTTGGGTGCTTTTGTCGTTATTGATGAAAAGGAAGCTTGTCGTAAAGGATCTTCGCGCCTTTGGCGGCTTCGGCGCCGAGCTTGTTCAGCCCCGGGCCCATGTCGTCCCAGGCCCAGGTGGCGGGGACTTTTCTGAATTTGTAGTCGCCGAGAATTTTCATCAGGCCCATGTGGCCCGTCTTGATGTAACCCGCCACCCCGGCCATGTCTCGCCAGCCGTCGAGAAAGTGGCAATTGGTGTCCGATTGAAAGAACACCTTCGGCACATCTTCGCCGAGGCTGTCCAAATAATAGAGGTAGGGGGTTTCGAAGCCCAGGTGGGTGTAAAGCTCCGTCTCCGGGGAGAAGGATGCGCTCACGCCGGTGATGTAGACTTTTCTCGTAAATTCATCGCGCTTAAAGTGGGCGTGGAAAATGCCGCGAAAGCCCGATGCCTTTAAGCGGGGATGGACGAGGCCGATGAGCTCGGGAATCCATTTCTGTTTCAAATAAGTGGCCTCTCCGACAAATTCGGGGTACTGCCGCAGCACCTGCGCCGTGACAAAGCCCGAAAGTTCGCCGGCTTCCGCGTAGTAGAGGGAGGCGGTGTAATTGTCACAGGCCTCGCCGGGCACGTAGCGCTCGGCGTAGAAATCCGCCGGTTCGATTTTCTCGAGGGCACGGGAAAAGGCAGCGGCGCTTTGGATGTATTGAATCGGCGCCTCTTTTTTTCCGTGGCGGGATTTGATTAAGCAGGGAAAGCCCAGGGTCGTGGCGATGTCGATGACTAATTGATCCGGCGCTTTATTAAGGCCTTTTTCCGGGGGCATAAGTTCGCGAAAAAGAGCGGTAAGGCCGGCGGAGGACAGGGCCTCGGCCGTCGGGGCGGGGAAGCGGAAGTGGTCTTTTAGCAGGGAAAAATGCCGCGCCATAAAATCCACATGGGCGGAAGATGTGGGAAAGAGCACCGGTCGGCCGTCTGAAAGGGCGAGGAGGGCCTCTAAAAGGGCGTCGTCGCCGGGATGTTTTGTCAGCACGGCATCTTTTACGTAGCGGCTGATGCCGTAGTCGGAAGGCGCCGCGTCCAGGGTGCGAAAAACCACGCCGCGGCGGCCCAGGTTTCGGATGACGGCCAAGGCTGCGGGGGTGTGCCCGTCGAAGACGAGGGCGGTAGCTTGTAGGGTCATAATGCCTCCTTTATCTCCTTACTATCATACCGCATCGTCGGGCATTTGGCGCAAAAGACGGAAAAAATAAAATCTCCGGCAGATTTTCTGTTAGTTTCCCGAATTTTAGGATATACATAAGATATATGATTTATGAACTTTAGGAGGTACATCATGTCCAGAGAAAATATTACATTCGGCGGAAACGCCATCAACATTTTAGGTAAAGAAATTAAAGTCGGCGACACTGCGCCGGATTTTGTAGCGGTAAACAACGATTTAAGCCCCTTTGAATCCAAGGAATTAAACGGCACCGTACGCATTTATTCCGTCGTACCGTCCATCGACACCGGCGTTTGCTCCATTCAAACAGGCAACTTCAATCAAATGGCCACCGATCTCGGCGACAATGTGCACGTCATCACCATTTCCAACGACCTGCCCTTCGCACAAGAACGCTTCGGCGCCGCTGAAGGCATCGACCGCGCCAAACTCGTCAGCGACTATCAAATCTGCGATTTCGGCAACAAATACGGCTTCTTAATCGAAGGCCTGCGCCTCTTAACCCGCGGCATCGTTATCGTCGGCGCAGATGACAAGGTAAAATACGTGGAATACGTCCAAGAAGTGACCAATCACCCGGATTACGACAAAGCCCTTGAAGCAGTGAAGGCGCTGATCTAAGGTGCAACTAAAGGTTCTGGCCCTGGGAAAATTAAAAGATCCCGCCCTGAGCGCCTTGGTTTCGGAGTATGTGAAGCGCCTGCGGCCCTATACGCCCACAGAGGTGGTGGAGCTGAAAGACGAGCGTGCGCCGGAAAGTTTATCTGAAAAAGAGGCACAAGGGGTGCTTGAGCGGGAGGGCGAGGCCCTTTTGGCAAAAATAAATCCGCGGGATACGGTAATCGTGTTGGCCGTGGAGGGAAAGCAGGTGGATTCACCGGCCTTTTCCGAAAAATTATACGATTTTATTGAAACAACCGCCGGGGACGTGGTCTTCGTCATCGGAAGCAGCATGGGTCTTTCTCCCGCCGTGAAGGCGCGGGCGAATTGGCTCTTGTCCTTTTCGAAAATGACTTTGCCACATACATTGATGCGCGTCGTTTTAATGGAACAGATTTATCGAGCTGCGCGAATTCACGCCGGCCATGTGTATCACAAATAGGAGGCTATAGTGGCTAACAAAGAAGAAAAAGCAAAAGCAAGAAGAGAACAAGAAAATCAAAACGACAAACACGCTCCGGCATCGGACATCTACGGTAAGGTAGCCGGAAAAGATCCGGAAACCGGCGTTGAAATCCCGACGGATGAAGCGGTAAAAGAATCCATGAAATGGATCAACGAAAACGCAAAATAAGCGTTCAATGCATGAGGTACCGGCCAACGTCGGTACCTTTTCTATTTACAAATGGGGGATGGCATGGGCGAGAGAAATCGGGCCTATTATTTACACACGGATCAGCTGCCGGATGAGACGGGCTTTTTGCCCGTGGAGGCGGCTTATTTGGCGCGCTTGAAAGCGGGAGACGGCCTATGGCTCATGGGCGATGGGCGGCGCTTTTATTTGGTCGACGGCATCACCGATAGGGGCGTCTATTTATCGGAGGCCGAGGGAAGTTTTGCCGAGGGCGGGGATGTGAATCTCCCTGCCATGCGCACCCCCGGCGTCCTTTTGCCCGCGGACAAAAAGCCCTTGGTCGTGGAAGTGGAACACGCCGATGTCACAGGCCCCGGGGAAATGGTCATCGAGCTCTACGGAAAAGACGAGGGCGGGCTGTTTAAAACCGCGGGAAACGAAGAAGACGCCGCTTTGGCGGAGTCCCTCAAAGGCCTATTGCGTATGCAGATTAAAACCATGGAATCCACGGCGGAAATCGGCAATTTGTGGATTCGCCGACTGAAAGAGAAACAGAGGAGGAAGTAATGGCAGATAAAACCCTTTTTGATAGACCATTAAACCACGTGACCATTCGGGAATTTACCGATGCGCCGGTGGATCCGGCATTGGTGGAGACCTTCAAAGACGTCGCCAATCGCACGGCCACCTCTACGGGGATGCAGTCTTATTCCATTATTCGCATCGTCGATGAGGCGAAGAAAAAGGCCCTGGCCGACATCGGCGGGCAGGAATACATCGCCCGGGCGCCGGAGCTGTGGGTCTTTGTCGCCGACGTCTACAGAAATAGCCGCATCGCCCGGGAACAAGGGGTGGAACTTCCAGCCGAGGCAGACAGCGATCGCTTCTTCCAAGGCGTCACCGATGCGGTTCTCGCGGCACAAAATGTCACCAACGCCATTGAGGCGGCGGGGCTTGGCGCCGTGTATCTGGGAAGTATTTTAAACGACGCCCGCGCCGTCATCGAGCTGTTAAATCTGCCCAAGCTCACCTTCCCCGTTTTCGGTTTAGGTTTCGGCCATCCCAATCAATCGCCGCAGCTGAAGCCCCGCATGTCCATGGATCTTAAGTGCTTCACAGACAGCTACGTGGTTTTGGACAATTACATGGAAGCCATTAAGGATTACGACGAAGAAATGCAGACCTACTACGACCTCAGGGATGCCAATCGCCGGGTAGATTCTTTTTCCAAGCAAGTGGTTTCTCGCCTAAAAGGCGCCACGGCGAATCGGGCGGCTCTTATAGAAATCGCCGAAGAACAAGGCTTTTGCCTAACGAAGGAGAAATAGTATGTTTCACTTACGAGAAGGCATAAAAGAAATTTCCGTGGACGCCCTGGAATTCGAGTACGAGCCGGGCTGGGGCGTGGGTACGGGTTTCAGTGCCGATTATTTAATCTGCAAGATTCAGGGCACAGACGGCGAGGTGGACTTTGAGGCGGAAGACAGCTTCTTTAAATTCGAAGAGCTCGTGGCCATTTACGACGAGTGCATCCGCATCTTAGACGGGGACAGCTACGGCTTTGAAGCCGTCATCGAAAACAAACAGCTGGCCTTTTATGTAGAAATCGAAGAGGGCATGCTCTCGGTTACCTTTAATTACCTCCTCGACGACCTCTTTTCCGTCAACGAAAAGCAGACGCCGGTGGAATTTCGTGAAATGACCAGGGAAATTTACGACACCCTTCGTCAATTTATGGATCTGTAAAAATTTGGTGGGCAATAGATAAAGAACCCTTGACGGAATCGGCAATTCATGTGATAATATACCTATCGATGGGCGAACGTGCCGACTTACTCCTAGCTATAAGTTTTATTACTTAGAGTTGTTTCTTACTTACTGTTGCTTACCAAAAATCGGAATGGCATACCATCGAGACGGCTTGAAAAAGCCGGAAAAGTGGCCCGCGGGTCACTTTTTTTTTGAAAAATTTACGAGGTGATCCATGCAATCCAATCGAAGCGTCTTGCGCACCGCCCTGCCTTTGTACTTTACTTACTTTATTCACGGCATCGGCGTATCTATCTTGTCTCAGTACAAAACCGCCCTGCAAAGCGCCTGGGGCGCGGCGGATATTTCTGCCGTCATCCAGGTTATCGCCGCCCTGGGCTTGGGCCGACTCGTGGCCCTGCCCCTTTCGGGCTACGTCTCCGACAAATGGGGGCGAAAGACATCGGGCCTCGTGGGCGTCTTCCTGTACGCCCTGTATTTTTTCGGCATCGCCTTTTGCACCTCCGCCTCCGCCGCCTACGCCGCGGCCATTATCGGCGGCATGGCCAATTCCTTTTTAGACACCTGCGTCACGCCGACGATTCTCGAGCTCTTTAAGGAAAAAGGCGCCAAGGCCAATATGTTTACGAAATTCGCCATGTCCTTGGGCCAATTCGTCCTGCCCTTCATGATCGGCTTTGCCGCGGCCCGCACCTTCTCCTACACAGCGGTATTCGCCTTTTTGGGCGCCCTCATCGCCGCCGACGGCCTCTTGATCTTCACGGCCCCTTTCCCCGCCATGGAAAAAGCCGATGGGAAGGCGAAGTCATCGGCGGGCATTCGCCGAGGCATCGCGCCCGTGGTGCTCATGGGCTTTACCGCCACCGCCACCTTTACCCTGTGGCTCAATTGCAATCAGGAGCTGGGAAGCCTTTACGGCATGAATGATCCTTCCATGATTCAATCCGTCTACGCCGCGGGCACCATCGTCGCCATTTTGGCCACGGCCTTTGTGGTGCTTAAGAAAATCGACACGGAAGATGTCCTCGTCCTTTACCCGACCATTTGTTTTGCGGCCCTGGCCTTTACCTACGTGGTGAAAAGCCCCGTCTCGCCCTTAATCGGCGGCTTTTTCATCGGCTACGGCGGCGCCGGCGGCGTCTTGCAGCTGGTGGTGGCCGAAGCCAACGGCCTTTACGAGGAGCATAAGGGGAAAATCACCTCCGTGGTTATGATGGCCTCCTCCCTCGCCAATTACGTGGTCCTCGCCGCGGCGGGGGCTGTGACGGCCACAGGGGGCATGGATGCACCGAGGCACGTCGTCCTTTTAAACATGGCCATCACCGCCGCAAGTGTCGTCCTCGCCCTGTGGATTCGGCAGGGCAAAAAGGCGTAAAACATTTGAATAGAGAACAAAAACGGAACCGACGGAAAAATATCCGCGGTTCCGTTTTATTTCTTCAGGCAGTCCGGGCAAATCCCCTCCAGCTGAAAGCGGTGGCCTGTAATGGCGTAGCCCGTGGCGCGCATAATGTGTTCGTCTAAGGCGTCGATGGGGCAGTCGTCGATGGGGGCGAGCTTGCCGCAGCGGGCGCAGACGATGTAGTGGTGATGATCGCCCTTCATTTCGTAATAGGTGCTTTCTTCCTGCTCCAGAGAAACCTGTAAAATCCCCGCCTCGGTGAGCTGATTTAATATCCGATACACCGTGGACAACGAGGCGCAGATGGCCCTCTGCGTTTCGTTAAACACGTCCATGGCACACATGGGCACACGGGCCTGTTGTAAAATCTTCAGCACTTCCAAGCGGCCCTTCGTGACCTTTAAGCCTTTTTCTCTCAGTAATTTTTCCATGGCATACCTCCTCGCTCCATCATAAGCCATGGGAAGAAAAAAGAAAAGCGGTGAAAAAAATTTATGATAAAACCTCCCAAAAAGCGGGGAGAAGTGGTATACTTAGATCCGTTAAATAACAATGATTTCTATTTAGGAGGATACGATGAAAATAAAACAACTCGTCGCTTTGGCTACAGCCGCCTTGATGCTCACCGCCTGCGGCGCAAAAACCAACAACAACGACAATAACAATAACAATAACAACAACAAAGCAGTGGCCACCGACAGCCAAAAGCCCAAGGGAGAAGGCTTGAAGGTCGTCACCACCACCTACATCCTCAGAGACCTGACCCAAGAAATCGCCGGGGACAAGGCCACGGTTACCTGCTTGATTCCCAAGGGCCAAGGGGTTCACGGCTTCGAACCCTCGCCGAAGGACATGAACCAAGTAAACGAGGCAGACCTCTTTATCTACAACGGCGCCGGCCTGGAATCTTTTACGGATCGCTTTAAAGAAACCACAGAAGGCGACGCCACCTTTGTGGAAGCCTCCGAAGGCATCGAGCTCTTAAAGGGCGGCCACCATCACCACCACGATGAAGACGCCGATCACGACCACGATCACGATGCCGCCGATCACGACCACGATCACGATGCCGCCGATCACGACCACGATCACGACGCCGCTGAACACGACCACGAACACGACGCAGCTGAACACGATCACGAACACGAAGGCATGGATCCCCACGTATGGATGTCTCCGGAAAATGCCGAAGAAATGGCAAAAAATATCTGCGAAGCCCTGTCGGCCAAAGACCCCGACAACGCCGCTTTCTATAAGGCCAATTACGAAAAACTCAGCGAAAAATTCGATGCCTTGAACGATTCCTTCGAAAAGGTGCTTTCCAAAGCCAAATACAAAGACATCGTCGTCAGCCACGAAGCCTACGGTTACCTGGCCAAAGAATTCGGCTTAAATCAAATCCCCATCGAAGGCATTAACTCCGAATCGGAACCGGATCCCAAAGCCATGAAGACCATCGTCGATGAAATGAAAGCCAAGGGCATTAAAACCGTCTTTACGGAACCCCACGAAGATGATAAAATAGCTCAAACCATCGCATCGGAAGCCGGGGCACAAGTAAAAGAACTGGATCCCATGGAATACGAAAGCGATAAAAACTATTTCGAACGCATGGAAAGCAATCTGAAAACACTGGAGTCTGCATTGCAATGAAAGAAATCTATCGGGTCAGTGACCTGCGATTTTCCTACGGGAAAAACGATGTGTTAAAAGGGGTAAATCTCTCTGTTAAACAGGGAGATTTTCTCGCATTTATAGGGGCCAACGGCTCGGGAAAATCCACCTTAATCAAACTCCTTTTGGGCATCGAGAAGCCCACATCGGGCACCATCGAATACGACGGCAAGCCCCTGGGAAAGGACACGGATTTTTCCCGCATCAGCTACGTGCCCCAGCTCATGGTCGCCTCCTACGACTTTCCCATTACTGTGGAAGAGTTGGTGGATTTGGGCCTTTACGGAGAAAAGCTAAATGAAGAGGAGCGCAAAAGCCGCATCGACGATGCCCTGTCCCTCGTGGATTTAGAAGACTTTCGCCATCGCCTCTACGGCGCCTTATCCGGCGGGCAAAGGCAGCGGGTGTTAATCGCCAAGGCCCTGATCTCCATGACCGACGTGCTGATTTTAGATGAGCCCACCACAGGCATCGACTTTAAGGCGCGGGAAGAGCTCTTCCACATCTTGCGCCACCTTCACGACGTGCACGGCATTACCATTTTAATGATTACCCACGAATTGCATTTGGTGGAAGAAATAATCGACGGCATTTACGTCTTAGAAGACGGCGTTTTGGAAAAGAGGTGAGTCAATGGCGCTATTTCAATACGATTACATGATACGGGCCATGGTCGTAGGCCTTCTCCTTTCCATCGTCATTCCCGCCATGGGCGTGGTGATTGTGAATCGGCGCTTGGCCATGATCGGCGACGCCCTTTCCCACGTGTCTTTGGCCGGGGTCATGTTCGGGCTTTTAATCGGGATCAATCCCATATTAGGCGCCATCATTACCTGCGCCGCCGCGGCACTTTCCATGGAATGGATTCGCCGCCGCTTCCCCTCCTACGGGGAAATTTCCACGGCGGTCATTATGTCCACCGGCGTGGGCCTGGCATCGATCCTCTCGGGCTTCGTCAAAGGCGGGGCCAATTTCGAATCCTTCCTCTTCGGTACCATCGTGGCCATTACGGATTTCGAATTCTACATGATCCTTGCCGTCTCCTGTGGCGTAGTGCTCTTTCTTATCTATAATTACAGAAGACTTCTCTACCTCTCCTTCGACAGCATCTCCGCCCGCCTGGCAGGCATCCATGTGGATCGACTGAGCGGCATCTTCGTCCTCTTAACCGGCCTTACCGTGGCCATTTCCGCCCGCACCGTCGGGGTCTTAATCATCTCCTCCCTTTTGGTGCTTCCCGTCTCCTGCGCCCTGCAGTTGAAACTCAGCTACAAAAAAACCCACGTCGCCGCCATTTTCTTCGGCATCCTATTTACCGAAGGCGGCCTCGCCCTCTCCTACTACCTGGGCCTTAAGCCCGGCGGGAGCATCGTCCTCTTCGGCGTGGCCATGCTCGTGATCCTGTTGGCAAAAAATCAGCTTACAGGTGCCGAAAAATAAAAAAGCTCCAATGGCGCGGCCCTCGTTGACTTTAAACGCCGTAACACGTAATATAATGACAAACGGAAATTTCCTGCAGGGAGATTCCGGCGGAAAAAGAGAAAAATCAACGCCATAAGGAGCGACTCATGATAAAATTATTTACCGACGACGGTGCGGATATTAATTTCACCATCACCGGGCGATACGACATCGTCCAGCTGCCCATCGCCGTCTCCGACGGAGAAAACGAATTTGAAACGGGCCATGCCATGGACATTTCAAACTTCTACGACAACATGCGGGCAGGCACCACCTACAGCACCTCCCGCGTCATGCCCCAAGTCATGGAAGAGGCCTTTCGAAAGGCCCTGGAAGAGGGAGACGAGGTCTTATACATTAGCCTCTCCTCCGGCCTTTCCGGTTCCTACGAAGGGGCGGAGATGGTAAAAGCCGCCTTGGAGAAGGAGTATCCGGGAAAAATCGAAGTGGTGGATTCGAAAACCGCCACCTTCGGCGAAGGGATTTTGGTTTTGAAGGCCGCCCTCCTCAGGGACCGCGGGGAAAGCCTTAAGGCCATTGCCGATTACTTAAACAAAATCAAAACCACCTCCTACGAATTCTTTACCGTAGGCAGTTTGGAATACCTCCATCGCGGCGGCCGCGTGTCCAAGACGGCGAAAATCGCCGGTGGCGTGCTGCAACTTTGCCCCATTCTCGACGTCAACAAAGCAGAGGGCACCTTGGCCCTTTTAGACGTGTACCGGGGACAGAAAGCCTTTTTGAAAAAGCTGAAGAAATACCTGAACGAGAAATCCGTCGGCGGTACGTTCAATCCCAACCAACGGGTCTATGTCTATTCCGGCGACTGGCCCGAGCGGGTCTTGCTGGTCAAAGACTTTTTAATCAAAGAGATGGGTATGGAAGAGAAAAACATCGACATCGACCAACGGGTGGGCTGCGTCATCGGCGCCCACACAGGTCCGGAAGTCTGCGTCGTCACCTTTAGCGGCGATCCCGACGAACGTTCCCTCATGAACGAATAAATTTTCGCACAAAAAAACCGGCTGTCATGGCCGGTTTTTTGCATTAAGAAAGACTTTCTTCCGTCGGTTTCGGTTGCTTCAAAATGTGTTTGTAGTACACTTTTTCCACGAGCATGGAAATGGCGTTGTCGCCGGCTACGTTGGCGGCGGTACCGAAGGAGTCTTGGGTTAAATAAAGGGAAATCAAAATCGATGCCATCGGCGAGTTGGTAGCCACGCCGACGATGGGCAAGAAGGGCAGTGCGCTCATAACCGCGCCGCCGGGTGCGCCCGGTGCGGCGACCATGGCCACGCCTAAGACGGCGATAAATTGAATAATCAAGCCGAAGCCGTGGGGCATGTTGTACATATAGAGCAAGGTGTAGACACAAGCCGTTAAGGTAATCATGGAGCCGGGCAAGTGGACCGTGGCGCAAAGGGGAATACAGAATTCCCGAATTTGGCGGCTGACGCCCATTTGCTTATTGCATTCCACATTGACGGGAATGGTGGCGGCGGACGATTGGGTACCTACGGCGGTGAAATAAGCCGGGAACATCTTCGTAAAGGTCTTGAAGGGATTGCGCTTCGTCGCCGTGCAGGCCACGAGGAACATGGCGAAGACGTAAAGCAGGTGCAGAACCAAAATGCAGCCGAAGATCCGAATAAAGACGGAGAGAATGGCGAAGACGCTGCCGGAGTAGGCCATGTTGGCGAAGTTACCGAAAATGAAGAAGGGAAGCAAAGGAATAATTGCCTTGGATAAAACCAGATTAATCATTTCGTTAAATTCGTTAATGAGCTTGTAGAACGTGTCGCCGCTGTTTTTTTGACGTAAAATCGACACGCAAAGGCCCACCATAAAGGCAAGGATCAAGGCGCCGGTTACGTCGATGGCGGGATCCAGAGGGATCTCAAAGAGGGCGCTTAAATTCTTTTCGGAGGCCGATTTGATCTGCTCGACCATTTCCGTGGAAATGAACGAGGGGAAGATGCCATGGGCCATGGTGTAGGACAAACTCCCGGCGATTAAAGTGGAGCAGTAAGCCATGCCCACCGTGGCGAGGAGCAATTTGCCCGCGCCTTCCGACAAGTCGGCGATGCCCTTGGACACAAAGGCGATAATCATCAGGGGAATGACGAAGTTCAAAAACTTACCGAAGTTTGCCGAGAACGTGACGGCGATTTTCGTCACCACTTCCGGCAGGTAGGAGCCTACCAAAATACCCAGAACAATGGCAATGATAAGCTTGGGGATGAGGCCCAGAGTAAAGGCCTTTTTCTCAGACATAAAAACCTCCTTGAATAAAAAATGATTGGATTGGTGCTATTATATCAAAATGGAGCGAAAAAGGGGGAAAAAGCCTAAGAAAGCGTGTCAAATCGGTGAAAAGATTCTTTTCAAGGGCGGGCGGTTGTGATACTATTTCTATAAATAGAAGCAACCCCTTAGATTGGAGGAATATCGTGAATAACGACAAGCGCAATTATCTTACATCCATCAGCTTCGGTGTTGCGACGGTGTGGTTCTCCACCCACTGCGGCGCAGGTTTCGCATCGGGGACGCAAGAACTTCAATTCTTCGCAAACCACGGATGGTTCGGCACCCTAATGCCGATTCTTACTTTTATCCTGATCGCCATTACTTATTATGTCGGCCTTGAAACGGCGCGGCAAACGGATAAATGGGGCTACGATGCCTGGTCCAAGGAAGCCTACGGCAAATACGCCAAAATCTTTACCCCGGCCATGGACGTCAGTGTCATCATCACCACCATCGCCGCATCGGCTGCCACCATCGCATCCGGCGGGCTTTTGGTGAATCAATACCTGGGGCTGCCCGTTCTCGTCGGCTCCGTCTTTATGGTGGTCGTCGTCACCTTGCTGGTTATTTTCGGCGAAGAGCTGGTTCGTAAAAATGCCACGATTATGACCATTATGATCTTAGCCATTATCTCTATTGTTATTATCTCCGGCTTGATTAAATTCGGACCGGACATCGCCCGCCTCTTCTCTGAAGGCTATGTGAATCCGAAGGCTACCAAGTGGGGCATTTCCGCATCGGATGCCACCGTCCCCGGCAACATCGGCAACTCCCTCTTGTGGGCATTGACCTATGCCGGCTTCCAAATCAGCGCCATCGGCGGCATTACCGCATCCTTTAAAGGCGGTCAATACAAAAATGAAGCCAAAGGCGCCATGATCATCGGCTGCATCATGAACATTCTCATGCTCGTGGGCATCACCCTTTTGATCTTCTCTCAAATGCCCGACATTTATTTAGACGAAGCCTCCAGAGCGCTGCCCACCATCGCCGTCGTCAATAAATTGGACATTTCGATCCTCTCCGTCCTTTATCCGATCCTGCTCTTCCTGGCACTGATCACCACCGCCGTCGGCTTTATCTTCGGCATCGTGACCCGCATGGAACCCCACGTCATGAAGAACGAAACCAATTTGGTCAAGAAAAAAGCCATTATCGCCGTGGTTTCTTTGGTGGTTTGCTACCTGGTTTCCACCTTGGGCTTAATGTGGATCGTGCAAAATGCCTACAAATACCTGGGTATTTTCAACTGGGCACTGATTATTCTGCCCCTGTGGATCTTAGGCTATAAGAACATTAAACGAAGAGACAGAGAAGCCGCCGGCAAATAATCACTAAATCGCAAGCTTATACTTCAGGGATTCGCTTTTATTAAAAAAGACGAAAAGAATGGTCACATGGCCATTCTTTTCGTGCGTTAAGAAGGAGACTGAATGTGCACAAAGAAATAAAATCTTTTACAGGGCTTCGGGCGCTGGCCCTGTGGGGCGTCATACTCTACCACCTCTATCCCCACAAAATCGTCGGCGGCTACCTGGGCGTGGTTATGTTTTTCCTCCTCTCCGGCTACCTGCTCATGGGCCAACACTTATCGGAGAAAAATCATGCCCCCCTTAAGAAATTTGCCAAACAATACAAAAAGCTTACGCCGCCTTTGGTCTTTGTCGTGGCCGTGGTGGTCTTCATCGCCGCCATTGCCTTTCATGGGGAATTTCGCGACGTGGCCGCTTCGGGGATCAGCGCCATTTTCGGTGTAAACAACTACCAGCAAATCCTCCGGGGCTTCTCCTACTTCGATCTCCACGGAAAATTTTTGCCCTTTACCCACTTCTGGGCCCTGTCGGCACAACTGCAGTTTTATCTTATTTGGGCAATTTTGAGAACCTTCTGCGGAAAAAATCGGGGCAAGCTCGCCCTTTCCCTCGTCGTTACCGGGGGGATCTCCCTTCTCCTCATGCCCCTGATGACGCCCTTTACAAAAGACATTACCCGCATTTACTACGGCACGGACACCCGCTACTTCGCCTTCGCCATGGGCGCCTTGGCCGGGCTCATCGGCGAGAAGGGCAGCTTCAAGGGCAGTCAAAAGGCGAAAACACTGCCCGCCGCGGGGCTCTTGCTTCTCATGCTCCTCTCCTTCGCCTTCTTCAGAACCTCCGCCTTCCTCTACTACGGCGGCATGGCCCTCTTCAGCATCGTGGGCGCGGCCCTCTTGCTCTATACGGCAAAAGACGATAACGCGACTGCCAAGGCCCTGGGCAATCCCCTGCTTCGCTACTTCGGCACCCGCAGCTATGAGCTCTACCTGTGGCAGTACCCGGTGATGCTTGTCTTTCAACAGGCCTTCTCCCATAGTGAGCTGTCTTACTTTGTCGTGGTGCTCCTTCAATTGCCCGTCCTCTTCATTTTGGGCGAAGTGACCTACCGCCTCTTTAAGCGCCCGGTGAAAAAGCGCATCTGGACCGTCTCCGCCGCCGCCCTCGCCCTTATGACACTCATCGGCACCTTTGCCTTTAGTCCCGCCCGCATGGCGGCAAAAGAAAAGGCCGAGGCGAAAAAAATCGAGGCACAGGAAAAAGAAGCGGCCAAGGCCGAGGCCCCCGAGCCCATCGACGACGAAAACCTCTCCGACGAAATCAAGGAAATCAACCGCCGCTGGCCCCAAGTGGCCCTCGGGGAAAAAGAGGTGAACGCCCTGGCCGCGCGGGACGGCCTTATGATCGGCGACAGCCTTACGGAAATGGAAGCGGAATACATTAAACTGCTTCTGCCGAAATTTACCGTCGACGGCATGAAAAATCGCCAAATGAAGAAGGGCTTGGAGGTTCTTCAAAGCCACGATTTAAGTGCCCTCTCAGAGGACGCCCCCATCGTCATTCAACTGGGCACCAATTACGACTTCAATACCAAGGTGCTGGATGAAATCATCGCCGCCACGGGAGAGCATCCCGTGTACTTGGTCAACACGGTCATGCCCGATCCCTGGGAAGAGCCGGTGAATGAGAAGCTCGCCAATGCTGCGAAGGCGTCGAAGCGGGTACACCTTATCGACTGGCACAAAATCGCCAAGGAAGAAGACGAACTCTTTATATCCGACCACACCCACCCGAAAAATTTGGGCCTCTACCTTTTCCCTCAAGTGGTGGCCAAGGGCATTATGCCCTCGGTGAAGCCGGTGAAGGCAAAGCCGAAGGAAGACAAGGCGCCGGATAAAAAGGCGGGGGAAGACAAAAAAGAAGCGGGCAGGGAAAAGCCCGCAGAGGAAGAATAGATTCTTCCTCATTCATACTTGCGTCTCATCCCGCGGGGGTGTATAGTGTTTTTCTACTATCGCAAAGAAAAGGGGAATAGATTATGTATATGCCGAATTACCATCTGTCCAAAGACGGATACGACGAATTGCCCGACGTGCTGGCGTCGAGGGGCTTTAAAAAAGTCGCCCTCATCGGCGGCGAGCGCGCCTTAAAGGCCGCCTCTGGAAAAATTAACGACGCCCTGAAAGGAACCGACGTGGAAATCACCGGCACCTTCGTCTACGGCGTGGAGTGCACCAACGCCAACATCGAGCGGCTGAAAAATGAGCCCGCCGTGAAAGAAGCCGACGTACTCTTCGGCATCGGCGGGGGCAAGGCCCTGGACACGACGAAAGTCCTTTCCCTCCGCGCCGACAAGCCCGCCTTTTCTTTTCCCACCATCTGTTCCAACTGCGCGGCCATGACCGCCATTGCCGTGGTCTACGACGAGTCGGGCCGGGTGAAAGGCTACGAATTTCCCAAGTCTCCCTCGGATATTTTTATCGACCTGAAAATCATCGCCGAAGCCCCTGAGATTTACTTCTGGGCCGGCATCGGCGACGGCATCAGCAAACAGGCGGAAGTCCTTTCCGCATCGAAGGGCGACGACTTGAGCCACATGGCCCGCCTGGGCGTAGGCATTGCCAAAACCTGCGAAGAGCCCTTCCTGAAGTGGGGCAAAGAAGGCCTTGAGGATGTGAAGAACAACCGCGTCTCCCGCGCCGTGGAAGAAATCGCTCTGGACGTCTTGGTCTCCACAGGCTATGTGAGCAACCTCACCAATCAGCCGGATTTCTACTACAATTCCTACATCGCCCACATCTTCTTCGACGCCGCCTGCTTGATCCCGAGAGAAGGAGAGTACCTTCACGGCGAAGTGGTCTCCTTCGGCGTCATGGTCCTTCACGCTTACGACGACAACGAGGCGGAGCTGGAAAAAATCGCCCGCTTCAATCAGTCTTTGGGCCTGCCCATTACATTGGAAGACGTGGGCCTCACGGCAGACGATCTGGACGAAATGATGACCTTCGTTCCCGAAACCACGGAATACAAGCGCTCGAGCAAACCCATTTCCGTGGAAAAAATAAAAGCCGCCGCCTTAAAGGCCGATGCCTTTGGCCGCAGCTTGAAATAAGCGCAAAACAAAACCCTGTCCGCCGACAGGGTTTTTTGTATGCTGGGCTTCTTCGCTAGACGATGACAATGAGTCAGGCGAGCCGTTACCATTTTTAAAAAGTAGACTGCCCCAACTCAAAATCTTTCTTACGCAACACAGCCCGGTAGGAATCAAATGCCGTCAGGCATTTGCACTGCTAAAAGGCGTTTGTGGGTGGATGGGGATGGGGCCCCGGGGAAGGGGCAGAGGGCGAATCGCAACGCCCTAGCCCCTTCCCCGGGTTTAAAAGCCGTGAAAGAATGAATTTTAAAGCGAAGAAAGTTTCTTGAATTTCTAACGTCAGCTAGGCTTCAATTAATCGATTACCACAGAATTGACGCCTTTTCCCCATCCCAGGGCCTCAAAACCATGTAAGAATGGATTTTTATTCAAAATAGAAAATCGGATTTTAATCAGTTGGCTATGCAATTAAACAAGGGTCTTGGGAGGAATCTTCAGGAAAAATTTAAAATTCGCCGTTTAAGGTCCGGTAGGAAATCCATCCGTCGCCGATATTGCACCAGGTCCTGACGGAATCCGAGCGGGTGTCGATGATGTAGACTTCGGCGCCGCGGGTCAAGGTGTAGGCCACGGGATAATTTTTCCCCGGGCCCGTGCGCACATTGGCCTCGCCGGCGGTGACGTATTGCACGGTGTAAAGAATGCGGTTCGCTTCCGAGGCCCGCTTGGCACTTTTTTGCGCTGATTCCGCGGCCTTGGCGGCTTCCGATTCGGCGGTGGCGGTGCGGATTTTTTCCTCGCTTAAATTTTGCGCCCCATTCTTAATTTCCTTCTTTAAAAAATTCAGGCGGCTGTTGTCCGGTGCAATGGCGATGAGCCCGTTGACCATGTCCATGGCACTGTCGTAGTCGTCGGCCTCGATAAGGGCCTCAACCTTTTGACTTACCGCCTCAAGCACATCAAAAGCACCGTCTCTCGCCTTGTCGGAAAGATTGTTTTCGTGGTTCTGAATGGCGGTGTACATACGCAAGGCGTCTGCATAATTGCCGCTTTGGAATGCATCCTTGGCCTCGTCCAAAAGATCCACGTCCTTGGCCATGGTCTTGGCCTCCGTCGCCCGATCCTTGTAGACGCTGCGACCCATCATGTCGTAGAGCTTTTCGTACTGCTCCCGGGCCTTGTCGTAATTTTCATCTTCAATGGCGGCGGCAGCGGATTTTTCCAAACTGATCCGCCGGCTCGTGCGGTAGATAAACACCGAGAGCACAAGAAGCACGATGATGGCGGCCACGGAAGCGGCGATGATGACGCCCTTCTTTTTGTCCACGGGCTTTTTCTCCTCGACCTCGTCGTAGCCATAGGCCGGGTTCGCATCGTAAGCGTCCACCGGTTTTATGACGGCCGTGTCCTCTACGATTTCACTCTCCAACGGTTGACCGCAGGATTTACAAAATTTTGCATCGGCTGCATTGTCTGCGCCGCAATGTAAACATTTCATCATATATCACCTAAAACGGGCGCCATAAATAGGTTTAAGCCCGACACAAGTGTTAAGAAAATCCAGAACGTGCCGAAGATCAATTGAATGATAAAGCAGATAAATCCGGCGCGATTCCACGTGTCCTGTACTTGGGAAAATTCTTCCATGTCGCGGTAGCGGTTGTTTTCATAGGCCCAAGCGTTGCCCTTAAAGCCCGCAACAAAAGGCATAATAATGTTGACGATGGGAACGAGGCACAATAGGGTTATGTAGCATCGATTGCCGATTCCCCAAATCAACGTCATGGAAAAGGCGCCCCAATTAAATCGGCCGGGCACTTGGCGGCGATTATTTTCCGGGAAGCGGTCGTAGGTAGAAGATGCCCCTTCCGGTATAGGGGCGGGTCGGTAGGAAAGGGTTTCTTCCTCCGACGCGGGGCCGTCGTCTACAAGCGCGCCGCATCCGGTACAAAACTTATCTTCAGGGGACAATTCGTGTCCGCAGTGAGTACAAAACATAATTACCTCCTTTATAAACCATGATAAATTCTTTTGAAAACAATTTCAATACAAAAAGAAAGGAAAAGAAAAAACGCCTCCCGAGGAGACGCTTTTCATAGCCTTTTGATGCACCGCCGATGGAAATTGGTGCAGAGAGGCGGCTCGTAATTTAGCGGGCAGATACCTTGGAGGCGTGATGGGGGAGAGAAAACTGAAAATCCGCCGTTTTCGGGTGGGCATTTTCCGCCGGTACCCCCACCACCGTCGTGTTGTCCGCCACGGGATCCAGCACCACGGCACCGGCCCCGACCTTGGCCCCTTCGCCGATGGTAATGGGGCCCAAAACCGTGGCCCTCGCGCCGATCATGGCGCCGTCTTTCACCGTGGGATGGCGCTTGGTTTTGCTCAGGCCGCGGCCGCCTAACGTGACCCCGTGATACAACGTGACGTCGTCGCCGATTTCCGCCGTCTCGCCGATGACCACGCCCATGCCGTGGTCGATAAACAACCGCTCGCCGATGATAGCCCCCGGGTGGATCTCGATCCCCGTTTTTCTGCGGGCCCGGTGGGAAAGAAAGCGGGCCAGGGTGGTGTGGCCCTTTTTATACAGCCGATGGGCGCGGCGATGGCTCAACAGCGCCGCCACCATGGGGTAGAGAAACATGGCTTCAAACAAATTTCTGCAGGCCGGGTCCTTTTCTAATATCACTCGGCCGATTTTTATGCGCTCCTTAAATAACATAGCCTAAAAAAGCTCCGTGGACATGTACCGTTCGGCGGCATCGGGCAGCACGGTGACGATAGTTCCTTCGAAGCGCTCCGAAAGCTTCAGGGCGGCCGCCACATTGGCGCCGGAAGAAATGCCCACGCTCAGGCCCTCTTCTGCGCTTAATCGCTTCGCCATGGCAATGGCCTCATCGCCTTCGATGGTCATGACCTCGTCCACCACCTCGGGATCGTAATTGCCGGGAATGAAATTGGCGCCGATGCCTTGAATCTTGTGGGTGCCCGCTTTATTTTCCGTAATCAACGGGCTTTCCGCCGGCTCAATGCCCACGATATACGTGGCGGGATTTTCCGCCTTTAAGGCGCGACCCACGCCGGTGACCGTGCCGCCGGTGCCGATGCCCGCTACAAACACCGCCACATCGCCGTCAAGGGCCGACAAAATCTCCGGCCCCGTGGTGAGCTCGTGAATGCGGGGGTTGGCCGGGTTGTTAAATTGATCCGGCAAGAAATACTCGCCGGTGGCCGCCATTTCCTTGGCCTTGTCCACGGCCCCTTGCATGCCCCCCTCTTCGATTAAAATCAGCTCCGCGCCGAAAGAGCGAATCAACGCCTTGCGCTCGTCGCTCATGGAGGCGGGCATGACGATGGCCACATCATAGCCCAATTGCTTGCCCACCAACGCCAGGGCGATCCCCGTGTTGCCCGACGTGGGCTCCACAATCTTCATGCCCGGCGTGAGCACGCCGCGGTTCACCGCATCTTCGATCATGTGATAAGCCACCCGATCCTTAATGGATGCGGCGGGATTATTCTTTTCCAACTTGGCGTAAATGCGGCCGCCACCCATGGTTAATTGCACGAGGGGCGTCTTTCCGACTGTATCTAAAATATTCACTGCAAAACCAACCTTTCTGCTTCGAATTGCTTTGGTCATTGTATCGCGTAGAAAGGGGGTTGTAAACCATATTTGCTTTAAAATATTGAGGACAAAATATTCCTCCTGCTTGCGAATGCGCAAGCAAGAGGAATAGGAAAAGAGTTTTTGTTTTTTTATTCTCTGAATTTGTGATTTGCATATGATTATTTTCAATTCTTTTTCTCATTTCTTGTTCTTGGTTTTCAGTGGCCCACTATTTGCAAGTAAATTTATTCAATTTCTTTCACACCATAGCTTCATCAACGACTTCCGGGGGAGGGAAAAAGGGCGTTAATTCAGTGGTGATAGATTTTTAAAAGCGTAGCTAATGTTAGAAATTCAAGAAACTTTCTTCGCTTGAATATTCATTCTTACATGGCTTTGAGACCCGGGGAAGGGGCTAGGGCGTTGCGATTCGCCCTCTGCCCCTTCCCCGGGGCCCCATCCCCATCCACCCACAAACGCCTTTTAGCAGTGCAAATGCCTGACGGCATTTGATTTGTATTGGGCTTCTTCGTTTTTGAATCATTTTGATTTGGGCAAGCAATTTTCGTTGACTAATTTGTTTCTTCGCCCACCTCACATTCTTCTTCCCGCGACGCATCCCAATTAGTAGAAAATGGCGCAGGCATTTTCTTACAACTTAGGCGCGGCCAAAAAAAGGTGGGGACGGGGAAAATGCGGCCTTCCGCAAAGAAAAAAGTCGCTTGAATTCATCTCTTCGGCTATGGAAATAAAACCGCGCAAGGTGTAGAGTTTAATCAGAAGCTTATGGGAAAAATCGCCCATTGCAAATAGATTCACACATGATGACCTGAGGAGATGTCATGAAATACTATGTTTACAACCATGATCAAATGTACAGCGTAAGGACTGAGGATTTATCAGAGAATGACACCTGCCGATGGGTTCATCTCATCGACCCGACGGAGGAGGAGATTCGGTCCTTGTCACAAAAATACAAAGTGCCCGAAAGCGTCCTCTCTTCCGTCGCCGACCCCGGGGAGGTGGCCCGAAGCGACGGCCGGGAGAGTTCGACCTACGATTTATTTATTCTCCGCTATCCGGTGGAGGTGGCGAAAGGCATTTACGAAACCCGGCCCTTGGCGATGATTAACACTGAGGAGGTGGTCATCACTGTAAAATACCAAGATGATCGGGCCTTCTCCGGCTTTTTAGAGAACAAAGGGCATCGCCTGATCAAAGACGAAAATTTTCCGAAAGAGAAAACCCTCGTCGACCTGGCTTACCATATCTGTAAATCCTATATTGATCTGACAAAAGACATTAACGCGCGCATCGAAGTGCTGGAGGGGGACATGGCCCGCTCGACGAAGAGCGAGACCATTCAACAACTCATCAAACTGTCGAGAAGTTTGATCCGCTTTTCCATGGCCACGGAGAATAACGAGTTCGTCTTACACGATTTGTTTCACCTGGATTCGCTGAACAGCTCCCCTTCCAGAAACCAACTGCTCAATGGTTTAAAAGTTGAAAGTACACAAGCGCGGGTCATGGTAAAAGAAGCATCGGTGACAGTAGAAAAACTGTCCGATCTCTATTCCAGTCTCGTGGGCAATAATTTAAATGACGTCATGAAGACCCTCACCTCCATTACCATCCTCTTGACCGTCCCCACCATTATCGGCGGTTACTGGGGCATGAACACCTCGCTGCCCTTTTCAGAAGAGCCCCACGCTTTTTGGTGGCTTTTGGGGCTTACCTTTGCCGTTATTATCTTGATGTACTTTTATTTGAAAAGGAGAGACTATCTGTAATTTTCCTTTACTCGGCGAGTATTTGCAGTCAAATAGGCACACGTGTTGTGATTAGCGAACCAAATTTCTCTTTCTTAGCTGATATCTTCGCGATTCTTTCCGGGGAAGGGGCAGAGGGCGAATCGCAACGCCCTGGCCCCTTCCCCGGGTTTCAGAACCGTGTAATACTGTAATTTAAGCGAAAAATAAATCAACGCGTCTTTCAGTCGGCTACGTATATCAACTATTTGTCATCCGCAGAATCCTTCCAATTTTAAAAAAGAAACAAAGAGAAATAAAAAAAGCGCCCTGCCGAAGCAAGGTGCTTTATAAATTAAATTCTGCAGTTTACTTTATTGACCAATACGGGGACCTTGGCCGCATTCAATACCCTGTCCGATACGGAGCCTAAAAGAGTTCTGGAGAAGCCGCCTAAGCCGCGACTGCCGATGACGATGAGATCCACATCTTTTTCTTCGGAGCATTTGACGATTTCTTCCGATGCCCGGCCCACGCGAACGCAGGTTTCCACCTCACCCTTGGTTTCGATGGTGTTCAAAGCCTTGTCCAGGATTTGCTCGCCGCGCAGGGCTTGCGCTTTTTTAAAATCCGTGGAAAGGAAATTGCCGGGATAATGTTCGATCACATTGGCGTCTGTTAAAACAGTAAGAATGATCAGCTTCGAACCGAAATTTTCAGCCAACAATTCCGCCTCTTTCAGCGCACAGTAAGAGTCTTGAGAACCGTCGACGGGGACTAAAATTTTCTTAAACATAGATACGCCTCCTTTGTATTTATATACCATAGTCGCCCTTTCTTTAAACAAATTACATCGAAATATCCGCCAAATAAAAAAATAATTTCAGGGTATCAATAAAAAGCAAGCAAAATAAGCAACAGAAAGAGAAAGGAACTGCGATGATTCGAAAAATTAAGCGCGTGGTTCGCGGCGAAGCAGGCGTCGACGGCGCCGGCGTGCACCTGACCCACGTCTTGAGCCGCCACACCATGCACGACACCGATCCCTTGCTTTTATTAGATGCCTTCGATGCCACCGATCTCGCCGATTACGTGGCGGGCTTTCCCATGCATCCCCACCGCGGCATCGAGACCATCTCCTATGTAGTGGAAGGCAGCATGGTGCATCGAGATTCCCTGGGCAATGAAGACGCCGTTACAGACGGCGGCATTCAATGGATGACGGCAGGGGGCGGCATCCTCCACGAGGAAAAACTCCCGCCGGTGAAGCGCCTCTTCGGCGTGCAGCTCTGGCTGAATATGAAGAAAGAAGATAAATTCGCTCCGCCCGCCTACCTGGCCATCGAAAAAGACAGCATTCCGGAAATCCCCTTCGACGGCGGCTATGTGCGCCTTTTGGCGGGAAGCTACGAAGGCCGCGAAGGCCATCTCTCCGACTATGTGCCCGTAAATTACTACGACGTCCACATCGAGCCCGGCGGCACATTCCATACCAAAGTGAGCGAGCGGGCGAACATTACCCTCTTCGCCCTCGTGGGAAGCCCCACTGTGGAAGGGGAGCCCGTAGATCACTTCGATGCCGCCATACTCGCAGGCGGCGATGAAATCCGCATCGCCAACGATACGGAAGAGGAAATCGCCGTGCTGGTCTTTATGGCCGAGCCCATTGACGAGCCCATCGCCTGGTGGCCCGGGCCCATCGTCATGAACACGGAAGAGGAACTGAAAGAAGCCTACGACGAAATCAAAGCCGGCACCTTCATCAAAGATGCCATTCACATGCGTAGGGAATAAATTCAGAAAAGCTGCAAGATAATATGATTTTCCCCGAAATCGGAGGCCATCCGGTTTCGGGGATTTTTTTGTGGTCGTTTTGTAAAATTCCGGTGGGGCGCGCAAGAAGAATGTGTTTCCTCTCTTTTCCCCGGCGAAGAGTTTGCTATAATAGGCTGTGGAGGAAACTATGAAATTTTGTGCACTGGCCAGTGGCAGCAGCGGCAACTGCCAATATATAGAAACGAACGAAAAAAAGATTTTAATCGACGCGGGTTTAAGCGGCAAGGCCATCGAGGAAAATTTACGGGCCGTGGGTGTGGAGCCTTCGGAACTGGACGGCATTTTCGTCACCCACGAGCACAGCGATCACGTAAAGGGCGTGGGGATTTTGGCCCGCCGCTGGGGCCTGGATGTCTTCGCCAATGAAAACACCTGGCAGGCCATGGCGAAGACGGTGAAGCGCATTGACGATCACAAGCGCCACGTCTTTCTCACCCAGCAGCCTTTTTCTTACGGGGACATTGACATTGTGCCCATGGGGCTCTTTCACGACGCCGCCGAGGGCACGGGCTTTGTGATCCGCTCCGGGGGCAAGAAGCTTTCCGTGCTCACGGACACGGGCTGGGTGAATACGTCCATGCTGGAGAAGATGAGCGGCAGTGATCTCTATTACATCGAGAGCAATCACGACGCGGATATGCTGGAAAACGGGCCCTATTCCCGCATGTTGAAGGATCGAATCGCATCGACCCGGGGCCATTTGTCCAACGAGCACTGCGGGGAGCTTTTGACGGGGCTGTTGGAGAAGAAGGGCGAGTTTGTGATCTTGGCCCATTTGTCTGAGGAGAATAATCGCCCCCTGTTGGCGGCGAGAGCCACCCGGGAAATTTTGGCGGAACACGCCATTTACGAAGGCAGGGATTTTATTTTGGAAGTGGCCAAGGCCAAGGTGCCTTCCCGCTTCATCGAGCTCTAAGGAGGAAGCATGAAAATTCTTTTAACCAACGACGACGGGTATTTTGCGCCGGGTATACAAGCTTTGGCCAAGGTGTTGGCCGAGGAACACGAGGTGGTAGTGATTGCACCGGAGGAAGAGCATTCCGGCCAAAGCCACGCCATTACCATTAAGCATTCTCTGATCGTAAAACCTGTGGAAATCGAAGGGGTGGACGTGGCGGCCTATAGCGTGAGCGGCACGCCGGCGGACTGTGTGCGGGCGGGGCTCGATAAGATTGTGCCCTTCAAGCCCGATGTGATTTTCTCCGGTTGCAATGCGGGCTACAATGCGGGCATGGACATTATTTATTCCGGAACGGTGAGCGCCGCCTTGGAAGGGGTGCTTTTGGGGATTCCCTCCGTGGCCGTCAGCGCCCGCTGGGTCAAGGGCCAATGCCGCTACGACACGGCAGCGGCTGTGGCGAAAAAGATTTTCGACAAGGTGAAGAAGCCTTTCCTTTCTTCGGCGAAGCCCATGGTGTTGAATATTAATGTGCCTTATTTAGACGAGGAGGATTTAAAGGGCCTTTGCGTGGCGGAAATCGGCTCCAATGCCTACGACTATTATTTTGAAGAGGAAATCGAAGGGGAGCGCCGCCTCACCTTAAAGGGCAGAAGCACCATGGAACACCTTTCGGGCACGGATCGCTACTATTTGGAGCGGGATTATGTCACGGTGACACCGGTGGTCTACGGCATGGCGGATCCGGAGGAGATGGACCGGCTGAAGAGTTGGTTAGATGACTAGGGCGCTCTCGAAAAAGGCACGGGCCAATCTCATGCTTCTCGCTCTGGCCATGATTTGGGGCGGCTGTTTCGTGGCGGCGAAAATCGCCATGGAAAGTTTCGACGCCTATTTCATTATGGTGCTGCGTTTTTTTGCAGGGGCGGCGGCCCTGTGTTTGCTCTTTCCTAAGGAGCGGAAAAAGATCGACAGGATCACGGTAATCGGGGCATCGGAAGTGAGCCTTTTAATGGCGGTGAGCACGGCCTTTCAAATGGAGGGCTTGAAATTTACGACGCCTGCCAATCAAACCTTTATTCTCGTCATCTACGTGGTGCTCGTGCCCCTTATTCGCTTCGTCATCGCCGGGATTCGTCCGGGCAAGCACATGGTGGTGGCGGCCATACTTACGGTCATCGGCGTGGGCTTTTTGACCCTGGGTCCCTCCCTCGTACTCAACCGCGGAGACGCCCTGAGCTTTATTATGGCCCTTCTTTTTTCCATCGAAATTATTCGCATCGACCACTACATGCCCAAAGTTCAAAGCGCCATCGCCTTTACCATGGTGCAACTTTTCGTGGCGGGGCTCGCCTCGATCGTGATCTTTTTCATTTTCGGCGAGGGCACGGTCATCGCCCCCGTGACCCACAAGACGTTCCTGGCCATGGGCTACATCGTGCTCTTGAACACGGTGGTGGCTTTTTACCTGCAAAACGGCGCCCAACGGGACGCAAACCCCGAGGAGAGCGCCTTGATTATGAGCACGGAATCCCTTTTTGGCACCTTCGCCGCCTATTTTTTCGCCGGCGAGGTCTTTTATCCGAAGAAGATTTTGGGCTGCGTCCTGATCCTCACCGGGCAATTCGTGTCCCAGGCTTTGCCCGCCATTCGAAAAATCAACGGCAAACGACGAATTTCTGCGTAAAAAATCGTGGGATGTCTCCCTGTCTTGGGTATAAGTAAAGGCAAACCCTATTCAACATCCGAAAGGAGCTGCTTATGAAAAAAACAACCATGGAAATTTACAAAGCCATGTTCCCCAGTTTACTTATTTATCTTTTAATCGTCGCGGGATTCACCCAAATTTTTAATATGATGGGTTTGGGAACCGACGCCTTTATGACACCGGGGGCAAACCCCGCCATGCCCATGCCGGAATTTCACTTCGGCGCCATGGCAGGCGTGTCCCTTCTCGTTCACACGATTTATTTAATCGCCGTGGGCCTCGTGGGCTACGGCCTGATTCTCATGATCTATCGCATGGCTCGCTACGACACAACACCGGAATTTGTCGACGCTTTTTACTTTTTTAACCCGAAGCTTGTCTCTTCGATTGGCACTTATATTATCGAAAAAATTCTCACCGTCGTTTTTTTCTTCTTGCTCATTGTGCCGGCGATCATCTTTTCTCTGGCCATGGTGCCCCTAGGTGCCGTCATCGGCATCGACGGCATTCGCGGGCGAGAAGGCGCCTTTACGCCCATTAGAGAATCCTGGCAAATCACCAAGGGCCACAAGGGCATGATCTTCGGCCGCATGGCCATCGTCGTCATCATCGTTCTCGTGTTTTCCGGGGGCATCGGCTTGGCCGCTGCGGCATCGGGCATGACCCAGGGCGCGTTGATGAAGGTGATGAATGTCGTGAGCACGGTCATCTTCGGCCTCATCAGCTACGTCGCTGTAGTGGACGTTATTCGGGAACTCGTGGCCCGCGGCGCCTTCGATGCCATCGACCCGATTCATGAAGACATTGAGGATGATATGGAAGGGGAGGTTCTATGAGTTATTTAAAAGTTGAAATTTTCATACCGGAAGATTTCGTCGTGGAGCTCGCCAATGATTTAAACGAAGCGGATATTTTCCGCGAAGGCAATTACGATTACACCTTCAGCCTGACGAAGGTGGAAGGCCACTGGCGGCCCCTGGAGGGCGCCGATCCCTACGACGGCGTCATCGGTCAGGTGCAGACGCGGGAGGAAATGAAAATGGAATTTCGCATCGCCGAAGAGGATCGGGAAGAAGTACAGCGGATCATCGACCGCATCCACCCCTACGAAGTGCCGGTGGTAAACTACATTCCCCTAGCTTAGTTAAGTTCGTGCGAAAAGAGTGCCTGCGGGCACTTTTTTCTTGTGCCTTTTGAGGGTTTAAGAAGGAAAGGAAATTACTATGCTTAGGATCGGCTACCACACGTCGACGACTTCGGGCTTTGTCAAGGCCATGGAAGAGGTGAAGACCTATGGCGCGAATACATTTCAATTTTTCACCAGGAATCCCCGAGGCTCCAAGGCCCGGGCGCTGGATGTGGCGGACATGGAAAAGTTTATTCGCATGAAAAAAGAATTCGGCCCCATCGTCGCCCACGCCGCCTACACCATGAACCTGGCCTCGAGCCGGGAAGATGTGAGGGAAAAAAGCTTCGAGATCTTCACTTCAGACATGGATCTTCTCGCCCACTACCCGGAGGATACGGTCTACGTCTTTCATCCGGGAAGCCACACGAAAGACGGTGGGTCAGTGGGCATCCGCCGAATCATCGACGCCATGGATAAGGCGAAGGAATTATTTCCCCACCGGGCCATTTGCCTCGAGACCATGAGCGGCAAGGGCACGGAAATCGGCTGTCGCCTGGAGGAGATCGCAGAAATCATCGACGCCCTGGCATCGGAGGATGTGGGCGTGGTCTTGGACACCTGCCATTTGTTCAGCGCCGGCTACGATTTGTCGGATCCCGAGAAATTTTTTCATACCTTCGACGAATTAATCGGCATTGAAAAAATAAAGGCCGTCCACGTGAACGACTCCCTCACCCCATTCGGCGCAAAAAAAGATCGCCACGCACCGGTGGGTGCGGGCGAAATCGGTTTGGACGTCATCGGGCGGTTTCTCTACGCCGATCCCGTGAAGGGCCTTCCCATGATTTTGGAAACCCCGGGGGAGGGGGCGGATCACGAAAAAGAAATTCAGCGCCTAAACGCCTTCGGTCAATCCATGTGATTGGCCATGGTGACGGCGACGGCTTTTTTCCAGCGGGCGCGCTCCGCCGTGAGGTCGGCGTCTGAGGGGGCGAGCACTTGGGCCTTGGAGGCCCGTTTTTTTATGTCCGAAAGGTTCTTGTAAAGGCCACAGCCCATGCCCGCCATAAAGGCGGCGCCCAGCGCCGTAGTTTCCACCAGCGCCGGCCGGTGGACGGAGCGGTGAATGGCATCGGCCAAGGTCTTCATGAGGTAGTCGTTGTGGCTCACGCCGCCGTCGACGAGAATGCGGTCGTGGCTCGCTTGCAAATCTTTTTCCATGGCGTCGATAACATCGGCACTCATGTAGGCGATGGCATCCAGGGCCGCCTTCACTAAATGGGCTTTGGTGGTGGAGCGGCTGATGCCGAAAAGGGTGCCCCGGGCTTCCGGATCCCAATAGGGGGTGCCCAGGCCCGTAAAGGCGGGGACGAAGAGCATGGGATTTTTCTCCTTCACGCTTTCGGCCAAGGCCGCCGTCTCTTCCGGCGTGGCCACGAGGCCCAAGTCGTCTTTCAGCCACTGAATCACGCTGCCGCAGGCGAAAATGCTTCCCTCCATGGCGTAGATCGGCCCCTCGCCGATGTCCCAGGCGCAGGAGGAGAGGAGGCCGTGTTCGCTGATAATGGGTTTGTGCCCCGTATTCATCAGAACAAAGGCGCCGGTGCCGAAGGTGCTTTTCACTTCGCCCACCTCAAAGCATTGCTCGCCGAAGAGGGCGGATTGTTGATCGCCGATCATGCCCGTAATGGGAATGGCGATGCCGAAGTGTTCCGCCAAGGTGTTTCCGAAATGGGCCGCCGTAGGCAACACTTCCGGCAAACAGGCACGAGGAATGTTGAAAAGTTTTAACAACTCCTCGTCCCAATCCAAGGTGTGGATATTAAAGAGCATGGTGCGGGAGGCGTTGGAAATGTCCGTGCGGTGCACGCCGCCGGTTAAGTGGTAGAGGAGAAAGCTGTCTACGGTGCCGAAAAGGACCTCGCCTTTTTCCGCCTTCTCCCGCGCCCCTTCCACGTGGTCGAGGATGTAGGCAATTTTCGTGGCGGAAAAATAGGCGTCCACCTCAAGGCCTGTCTTTTCGCGGATCATATCGCCGTAGCCCGCCTCCTTCACGGCCTCCGCCCGATCGGCGGTGCGGCGGCATTGCCACACAATGGCCGGGGCGATGGCCCTGCCTGTTTTCTTGTCCCAAAGAATGGTGGTCTCCCGCTGATTGGTAATGCCCATGGCCACAATGTCTTTTCGATCCACCTGGGCCTGGGCGATGGCTTCGGCGCAGACGCCGACGGTGGTGGCTAAAATTTCCGCGGGATCCTGTTCCACCCAGCCCGGTTGGGGAAAGAATTGGCGGAAGGATTTTTGCGCCACGGAGATAACCCGGGCATCTTCGTCAAAGAGAATGGCCCGATTGGACGTGGTGCCCGCGTCGATGGCCAGAATGTATTTCATGATTCACCTCGGTTGAAAAATTCCCCGCAAGGGGGTGCAGTCTAGGATACAAGGGGCAAGGCCAGTTTCAGAACGATGCCTAAGACGGCGCCCAACATAATGAGTTTGATAAGATCCATTTTCTTCCAGTAGAGTACGCCACCGACGAAGGTGGCGCTGTGTCCTTTTAAGCAATTTGTAAAAAATTATACAATTTAATCTTCCAGGATTAACTCAAAATTATCTTTTTATTCCAAAATACATATTATCTATTTTTTATATGCATATCCATACGAAAATAGTGCTGATGATTTCTCACCAACACTATTTATTATAGAGCCAAATTTTTATTTATTTATTAGCTTCCAAACTTCTTCCAAAGAATTTTCATGGACTCTTGTACATATATGAGCATTAGATGCTTCTACTATATCATAATATGCCCAGTAAGTCTTATCCTTTAAATCTTTAAACTCCTTTATAACTAAATCTTTAAGGCCGTCTTGCCCTACATGTCTTTCAAACAGCCTGTTTAACATTGCCGCTGTTTCCGCCCTGGTTATTTCAGCATCCGGTTTAAAGGTATTGTCAGGATATCCCATGATTCTCTTGTTGCCGTAGCTTTGGTCTATGGCTTTTTTAAATTTGTAACCCTCTATATCGGTAAAAGGAGCCTTTGCATCATTCTTTTTATCGATGTGGCTAATAATTTGTGCCAGCTCGCCCCTGGTTATCTTTTCATCAGGCCTAAAAGCTTCTCCTGCTTTTTCCTCTAAAATTCCTTGCCTATAGGCAGCTTCGATATAGGGAGCACACCACTTATCTTTTCCTACGTCCTTGTAAAGGCCTTGGCCTTCAATTAAAGGATAGCCCTTTAACCTCACAACCATAGTCACCACTTCTGCCCTTGTCACCTTGCCTTCGGGCCTTACTGTTTTGTCAGGATAGCCTTTAATATAGGCTAGGTGGACTTCTTCTTTGGACTCGACTGGTTTCTTCTTATTCTTAGGTGTTACGGTTATTCCTGTTACGGTAGGATGTACGTCGGGAGCCTTCTCTTTTACCGTTACCGTGGCTTCTCCGAAGACCTTGTTGTCCGTATTGGATGTCGCTCTCACTTTGAGCGTCTTTGCGTTCTCGTCTTTAGCTACCGTAAGCGTTCCGTCAGCTGCGATCGACGTTCCTTCGTGCCCGCCTATAACGCTCCACGTAACCGTCTTATCGAAGTCTCCCGTTCCGCTGACAGTGGCTGCAAATGCCTGCGTCTTGCCCTTTCCTACGGTCGCATTCTTAGGTGTTACGGTTATTCTCGTTACGGTAGGCTCTACGACGGGAGCATTCTCTTTTACCGTTACCGTGGCTTCTCCGAAGACCTTGTTGTCCGCATTGGACGTTGCCCTTACCGTGAGCGTCTTTGCCGTTTCGTTCTTTCCTACTGTGAGAAGTCCGTTTGCATCGACCGACGTTCCTGCGCCGCCGCCGATCACGCTCCACGTAACGGTCCTGTCAAACTCGCCCTGTCCTACGACAGTGGCTGTGAACTGCTGCGTTTTGCCCTTTTCTACGGTCGCCGTTTCCGGAGTTACCATTACGCCTGCCAGGCTCACGATATTTATTTTACCGCTGAAGTGGACGTAGACTTCTCCCGTCAAGAATTTATAGGCATCGGCAGCAAATTCAACGGAGCCCGGCTTGTTCGGGTCGATCAGCTCGAACTCATCTCCGTTCAATCTGACGTTAACGAAGTTTTTCAGGTGCTTCTCATCGTTAAGTAAAGCGCCGTCGTAGTCTTTTATGATGCTGGATACTTTGCCGTTCTTTGCAAATCTCGTGATAGTTTGATCAGAGGCCCGGTAAAAACGCGGGACCTCAACGATTTCACCGGTCGTTGAGTTGATCTGTCCCACCCTGGAAAGATCGCTTATATGATTTCCCGTCAATATCAAGTTTTCCACATTTTTCATGTGATTGAATACGCTCGGGTCGGTGATGTCGTTATTCGATACGTCGATATTGTTGATGTTCATGTCGCTGAACACGGCGATATCTTCATCGGTAAGATGATTGCCGGAAGCGCTTAAGTACTCCCACTCCGTGCGCTTTGTCTTGAGCGGTGAAAGATCTCTTATACCCGTGTTGTTGATTTCGAGGTCAATCAAATCAATTTCCCCGTTTTCGATGAACGAGAGATCCTTGATCTTTGCTCCGTTGAGGTTGAGCCTTTTTAAATTTTTAAGGTTGGACAAAGCTGACGCATCCTCTATAGGGTTCCCCGCAAAATTCGCCCCTTTCAAATTCGTGCAATACTGCAGACCTTCGAGAGTGCGTATGCCTTTATTCATCCAGCCGTCACCGGTATATACTATACGCGAAAGTTCCTCAGGGGGAAGGTTGTAATCCGCCGGTTTACCGTAACGTTCATTCATCAGCTCTCGCAAAATAGGATCTTTGATCCTATACTCCTCCGCGAAAGCCTTTTGGGAAATCAGCGTCGGCGCCATCATCACGAACGCCAGGATCACCGCAAGGATGATCGAAAAATGCTTTCTTTTCATATGCGTCTCCTCCTTGATTTATAAATAATTTCGGATAGATACCGTTCGGGAAAAAGTGTTTGTACAAGAAGACCCGAACAATTGTCATGTACAAATAAAAACCATTTTGATAACTTTTTTTATTTTATTTCTCTCATTGATTTTTGTCAAGTTACATATCGAGATAGCTAAGAAAATATTATAAATCCACGGAGATAACCCGGGCGTCTTCGTCAAAGAGAATGGCCCGATTGGACGTGGTGCCCGCGTCGATGGCCAGAATGTATTTCATGATTCACCTCGGTTGAAAAATTCCCCGCAAGGGGGTGCAGTCTAGGATACAAGGGGCAAGGCCAGTTTCAGAACGATGCCTAAGACGGCGCCCAGCATAATAAGCTTGATAAGATCCATTTTTTTCGCATAGAGCACGCCGCCGACGACAAAGGTAATGAGGGCCACGATCTCCAGGCCGCCCCCTTCCGGCCACAGGGCGTTTTTAAACATGTCGTAGGAAGCGATAAAGATCAGGCCGATAATCCCCGCCTTGATTCCCCGAAGAAGCATGTCCATCAGGCGGAAGGAGCGTTTTTTCGTAAAGAGGAAGTAGGCCAAAGTCAGGATGATGATGGTTTGCGGCGCGGTGACCCCCGCCGTCGCCACCACGGAGCCTACGGGCCCGGCCACTTGGGCGCCGACAAAGGTGGCGCTGTTAATGGCAATGGGGCCCGGGGTCATTTGGCTGATGGTCACCAGATCCGTAAACTGGGTCATGGTAAGCCAGCCTTCCCGCTCCACGATAAATTGTTGGATCAGGGGAATGGTGGCGTAGCCGCCGCCGAAGGAGAAGAGGCCGATCTTAAAGAATTCATAAAATAATTTCGCAAGTAACATGGCCATCTCCTAAATATCCAGTCGCATGTCTCCGTCGGCGATCCAGCCCCGCTTTTTCATGGCGCGGTAGACGATGTAGCTGATGAGGGCGGGAAGGATGACGTGGAGCATGACGATGATGAGGATGAGCTTCGCAAAGGGCATGGCCCCTTCCATGGCTTGAATGGTGCCGATTTGTCCCACGAGGCCGCTGGTGCCCATGCCGCTTCCCAGGGGCGTGTTTTCCAGTTTAAAGACCACGGTGGAAAGGGGCGCGATCACGGCGCCGGCCACGGTGGGCGGAATCCAAATTCTGGGGTTTTTCACGATGTTGGGCATTTGAAGCATGCTTGTCCCGAGGCCTTGGGCGAAGAGGCCGTCGAAGCCGTTGTCCTTAAAGGAGATGACGGCAAAGCCGATCATTTGCGCCGAGCAGCCGATGGTGGCCGCTCCGCCGGCGAGGCCCGCCAGGGAAAGCATCATGCAAATGGCGGCGCTCGAAATGGGCAGGGTGAGGGCGATGCCTACGATGGTGGCGACCAGAATCCCCATGACGAAGGGTTGTTGTTCCGTGGCGGCCATAATGAGTTTGCCCACGCTTTCCATAAGCCATTGGATGGAAGGGCCCACCAAGACGGCGATCAATGTCCCGGTGAGGACGGTTACCGCCGGGGTGACGAGAATGTCCACCCGGGTTTCCTTACTGATGAGCTTGCCCGCTTCCGCCGCCACAATGGCCGCGATGTAGACGGCCACCGGGCCGCCGATTTTGTAGCTCGCCGCCCCCACGACAGAGGAGGCGAAGAGCACCAAGGGCGGCGCATCCAATGCAAAGGCGATGGACATGGCGATGGCGGGGCCTGTGGCCGCCTGGGCCATGGGCCAAAGGGTCTCCGTTAAAAAGGGAATGTTCAGCTGGGTGCCGATGGTGTTTAAAATGGTGCCGATCAGCAACGTGGCGAAGAGGCCGTAGGCCATGGCGCCCAAGGCGTCGATGCCGTAGGTCTTTAAATTCGGGTGCACGTTTTTCTTGTGCAAAAACTCTTTCATCAGTGTCCTTCTTTCGTGTAATCTTCAAATTTCGTGATGCAAATGCCGCTGAAACCTAAAAGCAAAATAATCAGTGCCGTGTTAATATCCGTAAACATCCCCAGGGCCGTGGCCACGAGAATCATCAACACGGAAAAGCCCCGGTCGTCCTTTATGGCCCGCTTGCCCATGCGGTAGGTGGTGAGAAAGAGTACGGCGGAAATAATGCCGCTGATCCCTACCAAAGCCGCGTTCACGTAAAAATTCGAGCGGAATTGGCGGTAGGCCATATTAATGGAGAGAATAATCACCAAACAGGGCAGTACGCTTGCGATGAGACACACCGCCGCCCCCGCCGGTCCCCGCAATTTGTATCCCGTTAAGAGGGAGGCGGAGATGGCCATGGCGCCGGGCCCCGACTGAGCCAGAGCCACAATGTCCAACATATCGTCTTCGCTGATTAAAGGCTGGTGCTCTACAAACTCGTCCCGAATAATGGGCACGATGGTGTAGCCGCCGCCGAATGTAAAGGTATTGATCTTTAGAAAAGTAAAAAATAATTTTTTCATAGAAATCGTCTTATCCATGCATGACCTCCTGTTCAATAGTATACTGTAAGGAGAATAGTGCTTCAAGAAAGGAAGGGATGCAAATGAACATCGGCATCATCGGTCTCGGCAACATGGGCCGCGCCCTTTACGATGTGTTTTTAAAAGAAGGTCACGATCTTTTCGTCGGCTGTCCCCGCGAAAAGGACATCGCCACCTTCCAAACCCGGGACAACAGCGCCGTCGTGGATCATTCCGACATTTTGTTTATCGCCACCAAGCCCTACATGGTGGAGGCGGTGATGAAAGAGATCGCGCCGAAGGTGGAAGGGCAGATCATCGTGTCCATGGCCGCAGGGGTGAGCCTTAACAGGCTTCAAAAAATGGCGCCTACGGAAAAAATCATCCGCATCTTGCCCAACACCCCCGTCGCCGTGGGACGCGGCGTCATCGCCTACACCCCGGGCTACGCCATGAGCGACGAGGAAAAAGCATCCTTTGAAGCGCTTTTAAAGGGCGCGGGAGACATCGTCGAGGTGGACGAAAAAGATCTGGACATCGTCACCGCCTTAACCGGCGCCACCCCGGCCTTTGTGGCCATGGCAATCGAAGGCTTCGTCGACGGCGCCTGCGCCTGCGGCATGAAGCGGGATTTGGCCTACACCTTGGCGGCGAAAGCCGTGGCGGGCACCTGCGATCTTATGACGGAAAAGGACTTGCATCCCGGTCAGCTGAAAGACGGAGTCACCTCTCCTGCCGGTGCCACCATCGAAGGGGTTATGGTTTTGGAATCCATGGCCATGCGCTACGCCTTTGCCCAATCCATTATTAAAACCGTAGAAAAGGGAAAGAAGCTGTAAAATTCAGCCGTTTCTGTGGGAATATTCCCCGGCTTGTGTTAAGATAGGTCATCGTGTCATTGAGAAAAGAAAGGGAGGGACTATGAAGCGAGAAAATGTCAATCTAACCGAAGGCGTCATTTGGAAACGACTCCTTACCTTCACGCTGCCCCTTCTGCTCTCCGCTTTACTGCAGCAGCTCTATAATACGGTGGACCTTTTAATCGTCGGCCGCTTCGCCGGAAAAATCGACATGGCCGCCATCGGCGCATCCGGCGCCATCACCGTCCTCGTCGTCGCCCTGTTTATGGGCCTTTCCACCGGGACGTCCGTCTTGGTGGCCCAATACTACGGCGCGAAAGATCGGGCCAATCTGGGAAAAGTGGTACATACCAATTCCGCCATCGCCCTTTACGGCGGCTTGGCCCTTACTATAATTACCGTCGCCTTTACGCCGCAGTTTCTTGCCTGGATCGATACGCCGGCGGAAGTTATGGGCCCGGCCATTCGCTACATGCGCATTCTTTTTGCGGGGTTGATTCCCGTCATGGTCTATAATATGGGCTCGGCGGTCTTAAGAAGCGTCGGCGACAGCGTACGCCCCTTCAATTTCCTCGCCATTGCCGCAGGACTGAACATCCTTCTCGATTTGATTTTCGTCGGCGTGCTGAAAATGGGCGCCGTCGGGGCAGGGATCGCCACGGCCTTGGCCCAATCCGTCTCGGGCATCCTCGTTATGCTGAGCCTTTTAAAGACCACGGACATTTACCGCCTGCGTCTGAAGCGCATTCGCTTCCACAAGGCATCCTTGGAACGCATCGTGGCCATCGGCTTGCCCGCCGCCATCTCCGGGGGCCTCATCGCCTTATCCAATGTCATCATTCAGGCACAAATCAATGTTTTCGGTGCCCAGGCCATCGCCGGGGTGGCCGCGGCGAGCCGGGTCGACGGCTTTGTCTTCACATCCCTTGAGGCCTTCGCCCTGGCCATTACCACCTTCGTGGGGCAAAACATTGGCGCGAAACAGCACAAGCGTCTGAAATCCGGCATCGTCACCGCCCTGGCCATGACCCTCATCTTCGTGGCCTCCGTCTCCTCCATCCTCGTGATCTTCCGCACGCCCCTTATGAAAATTTTCACCATGGAAAAAGACGTCATCTTCTACGGGGCGAAAATGATCGTGATCTTGGCGCCCTTCTACGTGATCTTTTCCACGACGGAAGTCCTCTCCGGGGCCATTCGGGGAAGCGGCACCGCCGTGCCCATTATGGTCATCACCTTAATCGGCATGTTCATCATTCGCCTGAGCTGGATCTTTATCGCCATGCCCATGTACAAAACCATCGACATTATCTGCTGGAGCTACCCCATTAGCTGGGTCTTCACCTGGATTTTGACCATGATTTATTACTTCAAGGGCAAGTGGCGCGTGAACATGGATGCGTAGAAAGCAAAAAAATAAAAGGTTGTCGCAAATGCGGCAGCCTTTTTATTTTACCGTGCATAAATTTCCGTCACGATGGTAATTCAATTCGCTTCCGTCCAACAAGCCCTCCCACCAGGCGGCGATAAGAGCGTCGTAAAGACCGGCTTCGTCGTAGTATTCGCCGTGGACGTCTCGCGTGATGCGCCAGGCGACGCCTTCTTCCGCCTCTTCGGGCATGTGAACGCGGTCGCAGGGCATGCCGTTTAAAAAGCGGCGATCGTAGAGGATGAAGGCCTCATCGGCGCTTCCTGAAAAAGCTTCCTTCCTGCCGAAGTCTTTGACGGCATCCATTAGCCCGGCACGGTCCTTTTTCGCCAGGGCGCAGGCCGCAAAAGCCAAGCGCTTTTCCGCCAGCACCACACGCTCGGCGAGCCAGCCGTGAATGTTTCCCTCATCGATTACCGCTTCCAGGGGCTCTTTTTCGATGGCGGGGAAATTTTCCTCCAGAGCCCGGGCCGCGAATGGATCTTTTTCAGCCAGTGCGGTGGCCAAATCGTCGGTGTAGTGAATTTTATCGTACATTATTTGGTGAATCGGTGCTAAAAATAAACTCATAAATCCTCCTCGTCGGTTTCTTTTCTTCTATAATAAGGCCCCCGGGGTTTTGATGCGGTAACTTTCGTTACGAAGTAATAAAAGAGACAGCAGCCGCAGAAGAAAAGCAGGTGGTCCGCCGGAGAAAAGGCAGCGTGAAAAAACAGGGGCAGGGCATTATGTAGGCTGTGAAGAAAAATCGCCGTGGCGAGGCCGGAAAAATCGTAGATGCCGTCGATTAAAAGGCTTAGAGCGGCGGCGTGAATGATTTGTATGGCCCCGTAGCCCGACGTCGGGTGAAAGGGCACGTGCCAAATGCCCCAGAGCAGGCCCAAAAAGAGGGTGGGGAAGAAGCCCGAGCCCAATCGCTTCCGCAAGACCTCCCGCAGAAACACCTCCTCCGATGCCACGAAGATGAGGTTCACAAAGGCGTAGGAGAAAGCGGCCCTCGCAGATGCGTAAGAAAAGGTGCCGCGAAAGGCCAAGAGCCCGCCTTGAAGAAGGATGAGAAAGAAGATGGCGGGCAGATAAAGGGGTCGCTTCATTCGGGGCAGGCCATAGGCGAGGAGCAAAATCGAGGCGGCGAGGGCTGCAGGTGCTCCGTCGATGCCGAGAAGGGCAAGGGCGAGGGCGAAAAGAAAAAAGGCGAGGGCTGCGATTTTTATCGCCGGCCGCTTTTTTAATGCCCACAAAAGCCCGGGCACGAGCAGGGCCACGCTTTGCATCGTCGAAAAAACAACGGGCCCGAGAAAATAAAGAAAAATCACAGAGATAAAAGGGTCCCCAAGCCCGGTTCCGCCGCCAAAGCATCGGCCACATCGGCCAAGGCCTCTTCCAGTCTCTCCATGCCCTTGTGTTCCAAGCGGCTCGTGGGGCCGGAGAGGCTCACCCCGGCGATGAGCTTGCCGTTAAAATACACGCCCTTGGCCATGCAGGTCAGGCCGTATTCATACTCTTCCCGGTCGTGGGCCGTGCCCGTTTCCACCACCTCACGCAAATCCGCGGCAAGGGCCTCCTTCGTCGTCAGCGTGGAAATGGTGCGGGGGGCGAGTTCGTGGCGAGCGAGGTAGCGATCCAAAGCCTCTTCTTCGTACTCGGCGAGAAAAATCTTGCCGATGGCGGAGCAATACAGGGGCGCCACGGGAATTAAGTGGCGCATAATATAGAAATCTTCCCCGGCCACCGTGTCCAAAACCACGATGGTGTCGTCGGCGCAAATCCCCAGATTCAAACTTTCCCCCATGGTGGCCACGGCCCGCTCCATAATGGGCCGCGTCACCGTGGTGAAATCCCAACGATTGCGCACCTCGGCGTCGTAGGGAATAAAGCCCAGGCCCAATCGGTAGCGATCCTCCCTGTCCTTGGCCACGAAATGCTCCCGCTCCAAAGTGTAGAGAATTTTAAACACGCTGGCCTTGGGCAGATTCAGGCGATTTGCAATGTCGCCCGTGCCGTGGGCGCCGCCGTTTTCCAAGAGAAAACGCAAAATTTGCAGTGCCTTCTCCACCATGGGCACTGTATAGTCCGATTTTTTTGCCATTCCGCGAAGCCTCCTTTATAATAGAACCATTCCTAAACCGATCACAAAGATTCTTGCAATAATTTTAGTATAGCAGAAAACGAAGCCACAGAGGAGGAAGCATGAAGAAGCCCTTAATTTCGAAAAAATATGCAGCCCAAGGAAGCGGTGCTTTGGCGGCCGGCGCCGATTTAGCCAAAGCCCATCCCGATGTGGTGGACTTCACCTTAGGCGATCCCGACCTTACCACGCCTGTAGCCATCATCGATGCCGCCGCGGCAGATGCCCGCGCCGGCCACACCCACTACACCAATAGCCGAGGCGACGAAGCGCTCATCGCCGCCATTGTGGATTTTCAAAAAGAGGCATACGGCGTCGATCTTTCGCCTGACAATGTCTTCGTCACCACCTCCGCCTGCCACGGCATGTGGCTCGTCCTCGAAACCATGCTCGATGAAGGCGACGAAGTCATGATTATCGAGCCCTACTTCGCCCCCTACGCCGATCAGGTGAAAATGGCAGGGGGCGTGCCCGTGTTTATTCCCACCGATCCCGAGGCGGGCTTTCGCCCGAACATCGATGTGATTCGCGAAAAAGTCACGGACAAAACCAAGGCCCTTATCGTCAACACGCCAAACAATCCCTCGGGCCTGTGCTTGAAAAAAGAAGAGCTCGAAGCCCTGGGCCGCTTGGCGGAAGAAAAAGACTTCTATCTAATAGCCGACGATATTTACACCGCCTTTTCCTACGACGGGCCCTTTGTGCCCATGGCATCCTTGGATGCGTGCAAAGACCGCACCATTACCCTGCGCTCCTTCTCCAAAAACTTCGCCATGACCGGCTGGCGCATCGGCTACATCTTAGGGGAGAGAGACTTCATCGTCGCGGCGAAATCCGTGAACGAAAACAATGTCTACACCGCCCCGGCCATTTCCCAGCGCGCCGCCCTCTACGCCCTCACCCATCGCGAAGAAGTGCAGCCTGCGGTGGTGGAAGAATTTAAAAAGCGCACCTTCCACGCCTACGAACGGCTCAAACGCCTCAAAAACATTCGCATCGCCTACCCCACAGGCACCTTCTACCTCTTCGTGGACATTCGCCCCACGGGCCTCACCGAAGACGAGGTGTGGCAAAAGCTTATAGACGAAGCCCACGTCCTCACCGTGAAAGGCTCCGCCTTCGGCGAAAGCGGCCGCGGCTTCTTGCGCCTTGCCGTCACCGTCGGCGTGGATGAAATCGACAAAGCCTTCGACCGCATCGAAAAAATGGAAATCTTTCAATAAAAAGAAGCAATAAAAAAGACGCCCCTCCGAAGAGGGGCGTCTTTCGCTCTATTAAACAAAGGAGCACCATCAGACATAGATGAATGGATGTAGGATTCCCTACGCCTTTATTTTAGCAGAAAGAAAGCCCGATGTCACAATATTTACCAAGTATTTACTATTCAATTGAAATTATTCCCTGAAGAAAAGCAATTTGCCAGAGAAAATAGAAGCAAAATAACCCGAATGTTAGTATCGGAAAAACAAAAATCCCTGTTGACAGAAGCCGTCTTCGATGCTAATATACATTAGTCGCCTCGAAAGAGAGAAAGATGTCGAGAAAAAAGTTGAAAAACATCTTGACAGTGTAGATCTCGAGAGGTATGATATAAAAGTTGTCGCGCAAGGCGTGCGGAAAAGAATTTTTACAAAATGTTAAAAAGTTCTTGACAAAGCATTCCCTGCGAGATATACTAAATAAGCTGTTTCGAAAGACACAGCGCTGAACCAAGTTAATTAAATGGTATAAGAGATTAAACCATAACAATCTATAAGCTTAAAGCGGAACACAGTCAGTGGATCCGAGCTAAGCAAACTCAAAGTTTTTATTGAGAGTTTGATCCTGGCTCAGGACGAACGCTGGCGGCGCGCCTAACACATGCAAGTCGAGCGATGAAAGTCGTTCTGATCCTTCGGGTGACGAACTTCTGGATTAGCGGCGAACGGGTGAGTAACGCGTGAGGAACCTGCCTCTTACAACGGGATAGCCTCGGGAAACCGGGATTAATACCGTATAAGACTCCGACATCTCATGATGATGAAGTCAAAGCGTTAGCGGTAAGAGATGGCCTCGCGTCTGATTAGCTGGTTGGCGGGGTAACGGCCCACCAAGGCGACGATCAGTAACCGGCCTGAGAGGGTGAACGGTCACATTGGAACTGAGACACGGTCCAAACTCCTACGGGAGGCAGCAGTGGGGAATCTTGCACAATGGGGGCAACCCTGATGCAGCGACGCCGCGTGAGCGATGAAGGTTTTCGAATCGTAAAGCTCTGTCCTATGGGAAGATAATGACGGTACCATAGGAGGAAGCCCCGGCTAACTACGTGCCAGCAGCCGCGGTAATACGTAGGGGGCGAGCGTTGTCCGGAATTACTGGGCGTAAAGGGTTCGCAGGCGGCATGGCAAGTCCGATGTAAAAGGCGAAGGCTCAACCTTCGTAAGCATCGGAAACTGTCAAGCTTGAGTGAAGGAGAGGCAAGTGGAATTCCTAGTGTAGCGGTGGAATGCGTAGATATTAGGAGGAATACCGGTGGCGAAGGCGACTTGCTGGACTTCAACTGACGCTGAGGAACGAAAGCGTGGGTAGCAAACAGGATTAGATACCCTGGTAGTCCACGCCGTAAACGATGAGTGCTAGGTGTCGGGGGTCAAACCTCGGTGCCGCCGTTAACACAATAAGCACTCCGCCTGGGGAGTACGTGCGCAAGCATGAAACTCAAAGGAATTGACGGGGACCCGCACAAGCAGCGGAGCATGTGGTTTAATTCGAAGCAACGCGAAGAACCTTACCAGGACTTGAAATACTAGCGCCCGCTTTAGAGATAAAGTTTTTTCTTCGGAAACGCTAATACAGGTGGTGCATGGTTGTCGTCAGCTCGTGTCGTGAGATGTTGGGTTAAGTCCCGCAACGAGCGCAACCCTTACTTTTAGTTGCCAGCACGTAATGGTGGGAACTCTAAAGGGACTGCCGATGATAAATCGGAGGAAGGTGGGGATGACGTCAAATCATCATGCCCTTTATGTCCTGGGCTACACACGTGCTACAATGGTCGGTACAGAGGGCAGCGAACGAGCGATCGCAAGCGAATCTCAAAAAGCCGATCCCAGTTCGGATTGCAGGCTGCAACTCGCCTGCATGAAGTCGGAGTTGCTAGTAATCGCAGATCAGAATGCTGCGGTGAATGCGTTCCCGGGTCTTGTACACACCGCCCGTCACACCATGGGAGTTGGCAATACCCGAAGCCAGCGAGCCAACCGCAAGGAGGCAGCTGTCGAAGGTAGGGTTAATGACTGGGGTGAAGTCGTAACAAGGTAGCCGTATCGGAAGGTGCGGCTGGATCACCTCCTTTCTAAGGAAATGCGCACTCCCCTGCGGGGGAGAGCGAAAGATGGACAAATCTCTTATACCTTTAATTATATATGGGGGTGTAGCTCAGTTGGGAGAGCACCTGCCTTGCAAGCAGGGGGTCAGGAGTTCGAATCTCCTCATCTCCACCACCGCATCGTATGATGCGCATTGAACCAAGAAAATTGCATATACAATCAAAAAACGAGAACATCGTAAAAATCAAATCTTCAAATTTAAATTTAAGATTACAATTTCAACGAATAGATCGTAAGGTCAAGTTAGAAAGAGCATCCGGTGGATGCCTTGGCACCAAGAGCCGATGAAGGACGCGATAAGCTGCGAAAAGCTGTGGGGAGTGGCAAATACACATCGATCCACAGATATCCGAATGGGGAAACCCGCTGAGACAAACTCTCAGCATTCATGCGTAAATTCATAGCGTATGAAAGGAATACCGGGGGAACTGAAACATCTAAGTACCCCGAGGAAAAGAAAGAAACCTCGATACTCCAAGTAGCGGCGAGCGAACGGGGTAGAGCCCAACTTGAGATACGGCATATGTAGCGAGCAGAACGATTTGGAACAATCGACCATAGTGGGTAACAGTCCCGTATGCGAAGTGAAGGTATGCTACTCTAAACGAGTACCACAGGGCACGTGAAACCCGGTGGGAATATAGGGGGACCACCCCCTAAGGCTAAATACTCCTTGGTGACCGATAGTGCATAAGTACCGTGAGGGAAAGGTGAAAAGAACCCCGGGAGGGGAGTGAAATAGAATCTGAAACCGGATGTTTACAAGCAGCGAAAGTGGTTTCGTACCACGATCGTGTACTTTTTGTAGAACGGGCCAGCGAGTTATGATTTTCAGCAAGGTTAAGATGTTATGCATCGAAGCCGCAGCGAAAGCGAGTCTGAACAGGGCGAAGAGTTGTAGGTCATAGACCCGAAACCGCGTGATCTATCCATGGGCAGAGTGAAGTTGAAGTAAAATTCAATGGAGGCTCGAACCGGGTAACGTTTAAAAGTTATCGGATGACCTGTGGATAGGGGTGAAAAGCCAAACGAACGCGGAGATAGCTGGTTCTCCTCGAAATAGCTTTAGGGCTAGCCTGGAAGGCAATGTCTCGGGGGTAGAGCACTGAATGGTCAAGGGACTTTACCAAGTTACCGCGACCTATCAAACTCCGAATACCGAAGACAGTATCCTCCGGAGTCAGACTATGTGGGATGAGCTTCATAGTCGAAAGGGAAACAGCCCAGACCACCGGCTAAGGTCCCAAAATTCGTGTTAAGTGGAAAAGGATGTGGAGTTACTGAGACAACTAGGATGTTGGCTTAGAAGCAGCCATACATTGAAAGAGTGCGTAATAGCTCACTAGTCAAGTGACTCTGCGCCGAAGATAACCGGGGCTAAACACGATACCGAAGCCGTGGAATCCGTAAGGATTGGTAGAGGAGCATTGTGTACGCGACGAAGCAAAAACCGTAAGGTATTGTGGAGTGTACAGAAGAGAGAATGCTGGCATGAGTAGCGAGAGGTGAGTGAGAATCTCACCCGTCGAAAACCCAAGGTTTCCTGAGGAAGGCTCGTCCACTCAGGGTAAGTCGGGACCTAAGGCGAGGCCGAAAGGCGTAGTCGATGGACAACAGGTGGAGATTCCTGTACCGGCAAACGCAATGAAGATGTGGGGACGCAGAAGGATAAGCGTAGCGCCCGGTTGGTGAGGCGTGCAAGCACCAAGGATGAGAAGTAGGCAAATCCGCTTCTCGTGAAGTCTGACGTGTGATGCGGATCGAAAATAAGTAGAGAAGGAGCCGAATCCATACTGCCAAGAAAAGCCACTATTCGCGTATTGTCGCCCGTACCGTAAACCGACACAGGTAGGTGAGGAGAGAATCCTAAGACGAGCGGAAAAACCTTTGTTAAGGAACTCGGCAAAATGACCCCGTAACTTCGGGAGAAGGGGAGCCATGGAAACATGGCCGCAGTGAAAAGGCCCAAGCGACTGTTTACCAAAAACACAAGTCTCTGCGAAGTCGAAAGACGAAGTATAGGGGCTGACACCTGCCCGGTGCTGGAAGGTTAAGGGAAAAAGTTAGCGCAAGCGAAGCTTAGAACTGAAGCCCCAGTAAACGGCGGCCGTAACTATAACGGTCCTAAGGTAGCGAAATTCCTTGTCGGGTAAGTTCCGACCCGCACGAAAGGTGTAACGATTTGGGCACTGTCTCAACAAAGGATCCGGTGAAATTGTAGTAGCGGTAAAGATGCCGCTTACCCACGACAGGACGGAAAGACCCCATGGAGCTTTACTGCAGGCTGATATTGGATTTCGGAATGGACTGTACAGGATAGGTGGGAGACGAAGAACGAAGCACGCCAGTGTTTCGGGAGTCGCCCTTGGGATACCACTCTATTCATTCTGGAATTCTAACCTACTTCCGTGAATCCGGAAGAGGGACACTGTCAGTTGGGCAGTTTGACTGGGGCGGTCGCCTCCCAAAAAGTAACGGAGGCGTTCAAAGGTTTCCTCAGCACGGACGGAAATCGTGCGAAGAGTGCAAAGGCAAAAGGAAGCTTAACTGCGACACCGACAAGTGGAGCAGATGCGAAAGCAGGACTTAGTGATCCGGTGGTACCGCGTGGAAGGGCCATCGCTCAACGGATAAAAGCTACCCTGGGGATAACAGGCTTATCTCCCCCAAGAGTCCACATCGACGGGGAGGTTTGGCACCTCGATGTCGGCTCGTCTCATCCTGGGGCTGAAGCATGTCCCAAGGGTTGGGCTGTTCGCCCATTAAAGAGGCACGCGAGCTGGGTTCAGAACGTCGTGAGACAGTTCGGTCCCTATCCGTCGTGGGCGTAGGAAATTTGAGAGGATCTGTCCTTAGTACGAGAGGACCGGGATGGACAAACCGCTGGTGCATCAGTTGTCATGCCAATGGCATAGCTGAGTAGCTAAGTTTGGAAGGGATAAGCGCTGAAAGCATCTAAGCACGAAGCCCCCCTCGAGATGAGATTTCCCTCATATGATAAGACCCCTTGTAGCCTACGAGGTAGATAGGTCTCAGGTGGAAGTACAGCAATGTATGCAGCTAAGAGATACTAATCGGTCGAAGACTTGACCAAAGAGATTGTATATGCACTTGGTTCGTCCGGTGACGATAGCAAGAGGGACACACCTGTACCCATGCCGAACACAGAAGTTAAGCCTCTTAACGCCGATGGTACTTGGTTGGTAACGACCTGGGAGAGTAGGAAATTGCCGG
>NZ_CALPBW010000014.1 GCF_943169845.1 Peptoniphilus rachelemmaiella | reverse complement strand
GGATGGAAGAGGCAAAGAAAAGCGGGCTAAAGGAGTGGCGCCACTGCTTACGTGCCTACAACAACTGGTTCGAGGAGATCACCAACAGCTTTGATTACCCGTGGAGTAACGGCTACGTGGAAGGAACGCACAACAAGATCAAGACGGTGAAGCGTGTGGCTTTTGGGATGCAAAACTTTCATCATTTTCGAACCAAATTACTCTTTGTTTGTTCAAAAGATCGGTGATGGATGGCTTTTAGGAAAACAAAAAGGAGCCTAGTTTTCACTAGACTCCCCAATGGTTGACATAGAACCATATATTAATCAATACGTATCTTATAATACATTATATCATTCTGGAGCAAAGAAAGAAAAAAACAGCCCTCAAAAGAGCTGTTTAGATTATTATTTTCTTGTTTTAGTTGCATTACTTCTATTAGATTACCTACAACCATTGCTATAGGCAGTAATAAGATTAAAAGGACATTTAACGCCATAAACAACTTATCCTTTTCCTTTACCCCAAATATTAAACCTATTAGTCCAACAATTGGGCAGACAAACATCGATGTAAGCCCGGTTGGCCTTAGATTTGTATAGCTTTGAAATATGTCTACCGGAAGTAGGTAAGAAATTACAAATAGTACAAGTCCAAGTAAAAATAACTTCTTGCTTAAATTCTTCCTCATAAAGTCTTCTCCATTCTTCTAAGCTCCTAATTCTGCCTACAAGACTTTTCTTGCCATGCTCTATATACGACTTGCCGGAAAATAGTATTGCAAATTTTCCTTAAATAGCCATATTCCATTGAATTTCGCAAAGATTATTGTACCCATACCAAATACTAGCCACCTAATACTACCCTTTCACAAATCTCAGTCTGTTATTTGATAATAATCGCATAGAATCCAAATAAAATTAGGCTAATTCCAATAATTAATTCTACCAATCCCACGCGCTTGGCATCTGATTCTGTCTTTCTACCTGCTTTATAAGCTTCTTCAAAGCCGTTGATTAGATTATACTTCTTTCGAAAATAAATCTTATATCCAAATACGGTAAATGCAACGCCGAGCGTCATTAGTATAATTTTTAATATCAACATTCTGCCAACCCCTAAATCATTTTTATCCACTCGTACCTGCTTTCATTCAAATTAGCTTCATTTTGGACGAAAATCATTTGCTGTCCGCACGAAAATAAAATGTACTCCTGCCCGAACCTTCCCTGATGACAAAATACCCCTCACTTTATATAGTGAAATTTGTCCTCTTTGGTAAACAGAATTTTTATTTTTCTATAGTATTTTTGAGTTTCAATGATTAATTTGAACATAAAAAAAGGACTTATGCTATTAGGCATAAATCCTCTAATCTAAATTTTCTTCTTCAAAGACTTTAAATCTTTCTTCCTATCAATTATTTAATTTCCATGATTCTGCCTTAGCTTTTGCGTTGATAAGATCAGAATAAAGTCCATTATTTTTAATCAGTTCTTCGTGATTTCCACGTTCTACTATTTCTCCATCTTTTAAGACTAAAATTTGGTCTGCATTTCTTATGGTTTTTAGTCTGTGGGCAATCATGATGACTGTTTTATTTTTTGTAAGTTGTTCTATAGCTTCTTTAAGCTTATCTTCATTTTCTGGGTCTATATTTGCAGTTGCCTCATCAAAGATAATTATATCTGCATCTTTTAGCATGGCTCTAGCTATGGAAATTCTTTGTTTTTCTCCACCAGATAGGCTTGCTCCACCTTCTCCGATGATAGTGTCATATCCTTCTGGTAAAGCTTCTATAAATTCATGGCACCTTGCCTTCTTTGCAGCTTCTACAACCTCTTCATGGCTTGCATTTTGTTTTCCAAATTTTATATTGTTTTCAATAGTGTCTTCGAAGAGATATACATCTTGGAAAACTGTACTTATTAATTCCATAAGTGATTCTAACTTATATTTTCTTATATCTATTCCACCTATCTTTATACTTCCTTTATCAACGTCCCAAAACCTGGAAATTAGATTGCACATAGTTGTTTTCCCTGAACCTGAAAGTCCTACAATTGCAGTCATTGTATTTTCTTTAATTTTACAAGATATGTTTTTTAATATTTTTTTATCCTCGTAGGAAAAAGAAACTTCATTAAATTCTATATCACATTTTTCTGGATCTATGTTTTTGCCATCTATATCGATTTTAGGCATACTCATAGTTTTTTCAACTTCTTCAATAGAACTTGTTACTAGTCTTAAAGTTGCTAATACGCTACCCGTTGATTTTATATGATTAAAAGCTAGAAAGGACATTATTATACCCATTATCCCGTCTGAAATATTCATACTTCCCTTAAAAAATAATTGCAATGATGTTGCTATCATAATAACACTAAAGAAAGCTATAATAATATCTTGAATTATGATATAGGGAGTAAGACTTTCTTCCATATCTAAGTTTACTTTTTCATTCTTAGTAATAGACGATATTATTTCCTTATCTCTTATACCTTCAAGATTAAAAGCTTTTATTACAAAAAGCCCTTGTATATATTCTAGAGTTCTTTGCACAAGTTCTGATTGAGATTTTTGCCTAGCAGCAGAACTGACTCTTGACTTCTTTTCCATATAGGATACGGCGCACAAGTATAATAATGTTCCTATAAAAACAATACATCCTAGTTTAAATTCAAAAATAAAAATCATTAAAGTAAAAACTATTGAATTTATTAAACCACTTAATACACCTACTAGAATAAATGGTGCAGTATTTTCTATATCATCCAATACTGAAGTAGTTATTCCTGTTATATAAGCAGTATTATTTCTATTAAAATATCCCATAGGTACAGTTTTTAAAAGTTTCCCTATTTCTACTCTTTTATTAGCTACCATAAAATATCCTGCGTGTACCTGTTTAAGTTGGGCAAGAGAATTAAAATAGCTTCTTCCAATAATACTTAAAGTTAGTAATATTAAAACTATTAATGAAACTTTCATATTTTTATCATCTGAAAAGATGGAGTTTAATACAATGTAAATTGCTACAATCTGTAACATATTAAATATGGCGTAAATAAACTCAAAGACCACAGAGACATTTAAATTAGATTTCTCAAGATCTGCAAAGTTCCAAATTTTTTTAAGTCCACTAATCATTTTGCACTCCTTATTTTTTTAGATTTGCTCTCCACATATCTTTATAAGTATTGCTTTTATTTAGTAATTCTTCATGATTACCGGCACAAGATATTTTTCCATCTTCAACTAGAAAAATCTTATCTACATCAGTTACAGTAGATAGCCTATGAGCAATAATTATAACAGTTTTCCCCTCTATCAATTTAGAAATTGATTCTTGTAACTTAACTTCATTTTCCGGATCTATATAAGCTGTTGCTTCGTCTAATATAAGAATTGGTGCATTTTTAAGCATAGCTCGAGCTATAGTAATTCTTTGCCTTTCTCCCCCAGATAAATTACTTCCCCCAGAACCTACTATCGTTTGATATCCTTTTTCTAATGACATAATAAATTCATGACAACCCGAAGCTTTTGCCATTTCTATTACTTCATCATCACTAGCATTTACCTTTCCCATTCTTATATTTTCCATCACAGTATCATTAAAAAGAAAAGTGTCTTGAGATACAAATGCTACCAAATCATATAATTGTCTAAGTGGAATATCTAATATATTTTTATCTCCAATAGTAATTACTCCATCACTAATATCCCAATACCCAGCAATAAGCTTTGCTATAGTGGACTTCCCAGAACCTGAAGGTCCAACTAAAGCATTAACTGTATTTTCTTCTACAAATAAATCTACGCCCTTTAAAATTTCTTTGTTTTCATCGTATGCAAAATGTAAATCCTTAATATTAATTTCATAGTTCTCAAAATAAGTTATATTATCGCTATGAATCTGTTCATCAGCTGCTAAAATAGAATCTATTCTATTAACTGTTGTTCCTACTTGTGCTAAACTGTCAATAAAATTAATTGCGGCTAATAAAGGACCTGCTACTCCTAATGAAAGTATTATGACCATTATAAAACTACTAATTTCTAGGCTACCACCTATATACATCAAAAAACCTATAGGCAGTATCGTTATCAAAGTAGTAGGTGATATTGCTTTAGATAACGACATAGAAAATTGAGTCTTCTTCATCCATTTATAAAAATATTCAGCATTTGCATAAATACTATTCTCATATTTAGAATAGGAATTCTCACCCTGATTAAAAGTTTTTATAACCTCAATTCCATTGATATATTCGACAATTGACTTATTCATATTGGTATTGACCTCAACAGATTTAGCATAATCACTTGCGTAATCTTTCATAATTAAACCCATAAACATCATACCAACTGGAATTGAAACTAAAGAAAGAATTGCCAATCTCCAATCAATGATTAATAAATAAATAATGATAAATAGCGGTCCTAATATATTTGCTGTCATTTCTGGAAGCAAATGAGCTAATGGTCTTTCCATTTTTTCTACTTGGTCAACAATGGTTGTTTTAAATTCTCCGCTACTTGTGTCTATAATCTTTCCTAAAGGCATTCTAGGAAGTTTTTGAGCTATACTTATTCTTAAGTTCTTTAAAATTGAAAAGGTTGCTTTATGAGAAATTTTTAGTGCAAATGAATATAAAATTGATTTTAAGCTATATCCAAGAAATATAAATAGACATAGTAACATGTAATATTTGGTATCATGATTCCCTTGAATTAGATTATTTATAATGCTACTAGCAAAAATATATGGCATAATTCCACATAAAACCCCTATACTAGAAAGAAAAATAGCAAGTTTAATCCACTTTTTCTCTGTTTCTGCATATTCCCAAATGCGTTTTAAATAGTCCACAACACTCCTCCATTCTAAAATATTTTATTTTGAAAACTCATAAATATTACCCCCACAGTTTTTTATAAACTCATAATCGTGTGTAATAATTATAATGAGTTTTCCTTCTCTCTCCATATCGTGTAGGAAATTAATTAATGTATCCATCTGTGGTTTACATAATCCACTTGTAGGCTCATCTAAGATAATAATAGGTTTACTACTAAGCCTTGCTATAGCAATCAACAATCTTTGCTTCTCTCCTCCCGATAAACTTTGAGGATGTTTTTCAAGCTTTGATAATAATCCCATCTTTTCCAACATTTTTTCATTTAGGCTTTTATCTTCACTTACTGTTGATACTTCCGATAATACACTTTCTGTAAAAAGCTGGGAGCTAGGATCTTGCATTACCATAAAAATTTCTTTATTTTGTTTTGTAACTTTTTTTTGATTAACAAATACATCTCCGTGACCTTTTGTAGTACCGGTCAATAATTTAATGAAAGTACTTTTCCCTATTCCATTTTTTCCAATGATAAAATTTACTCCCTTATTAAAGGAAATACTGAAGTCAATAATTTTATTCTTTTCATATTTTTTCTTGAAATTATGACACGATAAATCTCCATTGCTAAAATTATTTTTATCATCCAATAAATTTACTTTATAATATTTATTAATCTCTAAATCACTTTTCTCTATTTTATTAAATGTTCTAAGTTCATATCCTTCTGCAATAGCTTTCAAATTATAATCATTTAAATCTTCTTTTTCGTATGAATTTAAAGACTCATTATCAATAATGCAGAGCCTATCCATTATATCTTTTAAATAAAATAATCTATGTTCCACAACAATTATTATCTTATTTAATTCTTTTAATTTCACTAAGGCTTCTTTTAACCTTTCTATAGATTCATTATCTAATGATGAAGATGGTTCATCTAATAAGATAATATCATTTTCAGAAATTGCACAAGCTGCAAGTGCTATCATTTGCTTTTCTCCACCAGATAAATCAAATATATTTTTGTCTAATAAGTATTCTATATTTAAGAGTTTTGAGTATTTCTTTATTCTATTGATTATCTCTAACATGTCAGTATTTCTATTTTCTAGCTGAAAGGCTAACTCCTCAGTGGAATTCATACAGTAAAATTGAGATTTTGGATTTTGAAATACATTTGAAATAATACATGATCTTTCAAATATATTTTTACTTAGTAAATCTAGGTTGTTATATTTTATTTCTCCACTAATATTAGCATCAAGGTATTCAGGTATTACCCCATTAATTGCTTTTAATAGTGTGCTTTTTCCACATCCAGAATGTCCTGTAATAACTGTAATTTCACCAGCTTTACATTCAAAATTTAGATTTTTTAAGATATTTTCATCATCAAAAGATAAATCAAGCTTTCTTATTTTAAGCATATTTTCTACCTCTTATATAAAAAAATAAAACTAAAATAGAAACAAAAAAAATTAAATAGTCAGCAAATGTTAACTTTGCTTCTCTAATATTTGATCTATTTTGATTGACAGCAAGACCCTTAGTTAATGAAGCTACCGTCAATTCATCAGCAGAATTTGATAGGGTCATCAATAGTGGGATTATCCTATATTCAATTAATAAAATAGGATTCTTTAAAAATTTCTTAAAACTTATATCCCTCAAATAAACAGCTTGTTTTATTTGTCTATACTCAATTCTTGTTGCATAAAAATATCTAACCATAACCGCAACAGGAATGGCTATCTGATCAGGACACTTCACCTTTTTTAATGAACAAATTGCTTCTCCTACACTAGTTGTTAAAATTATATAATTTCCCATAACCATAGGTGCAAAAACTCTTTTTATTATAATTATAACTATGTGTATAAGTGATAATATTATGGAATCATTTAATTCCCTAATATTAATTTCTATAATATTCAATATTATGAAAAATATGATTGCTTTAATCCCAGATTTTATATGTCCAGATAAAAATAATAAAAAAGTAGGGAGCATACATATTAATACATAATATATAGGATTTAGACTTTGAATATTTCCAATTGTCATTATAAAAGAAATAACCAACATTAAAAATAATTTTGCTCTAAAATCTATCCTTATCATATCTAATAACCTGCTCCCTAATTCTTACTTACCAATTTTTGAAAAATGTTTTTTCAAAAACACAATTCCTAAGCTACAACCTACAAAAGCACCAATAAATCCTAAAATAGCCATGACTATTAAAATCCAATCAGGCATAACTTTCATCATCGTGTCAATAAATTCTTGTTTATAACCTTGATTTAAAAGCTCTTGTACATACTCATTTCTTGAGATGATAATCGGAACATAGTTTCCTAAAGTACAAAGACTTGAAAAAGAAAATGCTAATCTAGATTTTCCTTTACTGTCATAAGAGCCTGATTTTAATATTATTTCTCCAATAAATCCTGCAATTGCTCCTGTTAAAAGTGCCCATGGACCATGACCCATGATGACATAAGCTAAAGATATTAGCATTGTTTGAATAAAAAGCATTCCTGGCTTCTTAATTTTTGTTGAAAAAAGCATGTTACTAGGTCCAACTAAAATCCCCTGTACTAATGGAACAATTGGCATCAAAACAGGAACCATAGCTGTAAATGAGCCTATTAGCATAAAAATAAACCCAAGTACCGCAAACAGACCAACATTAATTAAATCTCTAACTTCTAATTTTTTATTCATTTCTGAAACCTCCTTAGTTATCTATTTTTTTCTAAATCTAAAATATAATTTAAAATTGTATCTTTTAGATATTTCCTATTCTCATCATATGAATCTCTTGCATTAAGAACTTGCGAGCTTAATATCATTCCATTTATATAATTTACTAAAAAACCATCTTCAAAAATCTTTGAATCAATTCCTAATTTATTAGATATTGAATCTAATTGATTTACTGTTTCTGTTTTCAAATCTTGAAACATCCTCTCTAATTCTTCATTATATTTTTTTGATTGTAATAATAGAGAATAAACCTTAGTAATATCAGTATCTGGTAGACATTTATCCACTAAAATTTCACTCATCTGTTCATATTTATCTTGACCTATGTGAGCTTCTAAATAATTATCAATTAAATTATTTCTATACTGATTTCCGTCAAGCATTAAATCTTTAAGCATTTCAGCTGTGCTTTTATAATGATGATAGACGCCACCTGTGCTCATGCCAACTTCTTTAATCACATCTTCCATCGTTGTATTCTGAAATCCCTTATTCAAAAAACATCTCATTGCTGCATCTCGAATTTCTTTTTTTCTTATTTGACCAACTTTTATTTCCTTATCTTTCAAAAAATACCTCCAGTCATTCGATTGTTTTTCCGAGGACTCCCTCGGTTTTTATTATAGCTTAATTGGAAAGTATTTTCAATATCGATCAAATTATAAATTTTGCTCTACTCTACCATATACTTCTTAATTAATTTATTTAAATACGGTATAATTAATAAAACTTAATAAACGCTTTACGCTTATAACTTTAATAGCAAGCACAGTAAGTGTACGGACACTTACAAAAAAATTAATGGAGCAGACCTTTACGGAATGCTCCATTTTTTTAATTTTAACCTTGTTAGGGAGAACCCTAAGACCCCGAAATATATTTTATAAAGGACAATAAAATGGCAGATAGATTTAGAAATGAAGGAATAGAAATAAAATTAACCAAAGAAGAAAAAATTTTTTGAAAAGAAAATGAAACTTGCAAATTGCAAAACTATGTCCCACTTTCTTAGGAAATGTGTATTAGAGAAAGAAATTTATGTTGTAGATTTAGAACCATTTAGAAACTTACAATGGCTACTCTCAAATGCAACAAATAATATAAACCAGATCGCCAAGGCTACTAATACAACTGGCATTATTTACAAAAATGAAATTGAAGAAATGAATAAACAGATAGAAAAACTGTCAAGAGAAATATGGCAGATCCATTCCCTACTTCTTAATAAATCAAAAGAAAGTTCTGATGATTAGTGTGGCAATTACAAAAATACATCCTATAAAATCAACTCTAAATTTGACAATAGATTACATTACTAAGGGTGAAAAAACTGATGAAAACGTCTTGGTATCTTCCTTATTTACATCTTTTGTATCAACGCTATAGCTTCAACCCCTATGGTTATGGGGAACATATCCACGCTCGTAGATGGAAACATATCAAAGATTGGCTCTCGTTTGTAGGAACATATCGACTGTAATTATTTCATTTTCAAGCCTTTATCGATAGCTTCCTGAATAATCTTATGACAACAAACTCCCAACGGATTGTTTTCTTTACAATTAGAATTTTTCATTGCCCCAGTGATGGCATTTACTTCTTTTACGGATTTCGCGCCATGCTTTACAACTGCTTCAATTACCTGATTTTCTGTGACTTCGCTACAATAACAAGCATACTTAGGATCTGCATCTTTCTTAAACCAGATAGGAACTCTAACTTGGTCTTTCAAGAATTTTATTTCATTATCTAAGTTATAGTAAACAACGTCGCAGTCCTCGTTCATGCAAATCTTATATTGATCTCCGTTAACAGCATTACGATAATCATCTACCACTAGATGTTCAACAGTTACTTTACTAACGGAAATCCCTTCATTATTACATACAGGACAATTGTCTTTAATTTGATCCGGCTTTTCTGTTTTGCATCCACAACAACATTCATTATTAATCTTCATATTCTTAGCCTCCATATTTTCATTATAATTTCTTTTTTAAACTAGGTAAAGCCAATTTCATATACTTGTCATTTATTAATAGCGTCAAACATTTTAGCTGGTGTTAATTTACTTAGCTCCCTGTTGTCAGCCAACGCACGTGTAGCTTTTTTGTGTATAAACACATCAGCGTCATGTTACCCATTGCTCGGCATTCTTCTAATGAACCCAAATACATGGAATGGCAACCCTTTTTTAGACAATTTATAACCGAACATTATCAAGCTTGAAAGTTTCTTTAGATTATAAAATATATTCTCAGACAATCAAGGGTAAAGGCTTCGCCCAAATTTCGTTGAAATTTGCCCTTGACAGTCTGTTCATATATTTTATTTAATTTATGAAACTTCCAGAGCTTTTTATTCTGCTTTTCTATATTCTACTGGTGTTTTATATCCTAAAGATCCATGAATTCTTAGGTTATTATACCAATATACGTATTCTGCTAATTTTAGATTAAGTTCTTGGAAATTAGTAAAGTTCTCCTGATATATGAATTCTGTCTTCATTACTTTATTGACTGCTTCGCTTACTGCGTTATCATATGGGCTTCCTTTTTTACTTAGCGATCTTTTTATCCCAAATACCTTTAATATTTCTTCTATTTTTATATTTTTAAATTCTCTTCCTCTGTCTGTGTGAAATATTTTTATACGATTTAGTGGCTGCCTTATTGAGTAAAATGCTTCTGCTACTAGATTTGCATCTTTGTTTTTACCTGATGAGTATCCTATTATTTCACGGCTGTTTAAGTCTATTAAAACATATATAATTCCATGTTTTTCCTACTCTTACATATGTTAGCTCGCTTACTATTGCTTCTAAATAGTCTCTATTGTCAAATTATCTATTTAAAAGGTTAGGGATGTCTTCTTCGTTGCATTTGGATCTTATTACTTTATATTGTGCTACTGTATAGTTTGAGACTAGGCCATTTTTCTTCATTATTCGGCCTATTTTTCTTCTCGATATTTTATATCCAATTTTCCCTAGTTTTTTTTATTTTGCGTGTTCCATAGTTGTTTCTACTTCTTCTGAATATTTCTTTTATTTCTTCTATTAGTTTTTCATCTTCATCTAATTTCACATCTTTTTCTTTGTTCAAATGATAATAGACTAAACTTCTTGTGACCCCAAGTAGTCTACACATTGCACTAATGCTATATTTATCTCGGTTCGAGATAATGAGGTCTATTTTTTGCCTAACAGTAGTGCAGCTTGCTTTAAAATATCATTCTCCATTTCAACCTGTTTCAATTTTTTACGAAGTCTGATTATCTCTTTTTGTTTCGCATCCACATTATCAAAATGGTTACTCTAAGCAGCACACCAACTATTTATTTTTTGAGTTTTAAACTTTGGTAGAAGTCTTGAACTCTTTATATTTACATAACTATTTGCCTCTATCACTATTATGACACGAAACCCTGCACAATGATCTAAAATTTTCAATTCTAACAAGTCTTTTTCAGTATTTTTAACTTCATAAAAACCTCTTTGGCAATAATGCCTAATTCTTCTTTAGTTGTTAAAATTTTTTATTTTACCATCATCGTTCCCCTGATTTTCAATTAATCTTCTTAGGTTATATAAGAAGTACATATCTTTTTAATCTTAAAGTTTTTAAGTCTTCATTTTAAAATTTTCAATCTTAGATATTATTTAAATCATTCCAAAATGCTCTAAAGCATCTTCGATTGCTTTTTCTTTTTCTTCTGGGCAATTTGGCACTCTTTGATTTTCTTTCTTACTAAAATTATAATTTTCTCTCTCTATTAGACCATGTTTCCTTTTTATTTGTGCAATATATAGGCTTGAAACTTTTAGTCCGTATTTATCTAACACATACTTTTTAATTTCTCCATAAGTTGCGTCTTTTGAAAAGTCAATTTCAGATAATTCATCTTCCCCTATTTCTATATCTAAATGATGTTCTGTATTTAGTTTGGACAACAGAGCTACCGTCTCAACATGGCTTGAGTGGTCAGTATGGATAAATTTTAATATTTCTCAAAAGCCTCGTATGTGGGAATATGTCAATAAATAAACATCTTATAATTATTATATCATTTTAGAACTAAGAAAAAACAGCCCATAAAAGAGCTGTTTAAAACCTCTAATTGAACTAATTATAATACTACTAAGATGACCAACAAATATAGCTATAAGAAAGAATAATTTACAATTCATTTATATTGGCAGTTATGGACATCTTATTAATTCTCTTAATAGGTTTATAAGTTGAAAGAATTACTGAAATCAATATAAATCCTATCGAAATCATCGTTGGCAAAATTGGAAACTGCCAAATGGCATAGGAAAAATGATTTTCTATCAATTTTGTAAATATAATTTTATTCAGCAAAACACCACCAATAATCCCTATAAAACAGCCAAAGAAACCATAGGTTGCTGATTCAACTTTAATCATTCGCTTAATTTGAAGTTTGTCCATACCAACTGCACGCATCATTCCATATTGTTTTATTTTTGATGATACGCTTATGGATATGCTGTTGATACTATTTAATAGACTTACAAGACCGATAATCGCTATGAAACCATATACAAAAAACATAAATGCCATATATGTTCCTGTTGTCTTTTGTTCTCTACGATCGTTTATTGTATTCTTGTTCCCCATAATCTTTTGAACTTCATTTATACTTTCATTTGAAAAATTCTCATCAGTCTGTAACATGACTAAGTTATATCCATTTTCATTTGTTATCTGTTTGAATGTTTCATTTGAAGTTATTATTGTAGTTTTACCTCCAGTTTCACCATCGCTACTAAATGGATCATATTTCAATAGTCCAGCTATTTCAAAATCTTCTCCTTTAATTTTTATTTTATCTCCAATTTTATTATTGCTATCTCTATCCCAAGTGGATAAAACATAATGGCTATTGCCAAATACATTCGATAAATCACTTTTTCTCTTTAGGGCTTTATCTTTTTTTAGACTTTTTAAATCAAAATCATCATATGAGATAATATCTATTTTTTCTCTACGGTTAGATTCAGATTCTAAAATTGCATTTACATCAAAAGCGCTTCTTCTACCATATACATTTTTGACTCCATCTACTTCTTTTAATTTATTCAACAAATTTGGATCAATATTATTTGAAATATCCTTACTTGTAATCTCTATATCTGCTCTGGCAGAAGATTGTGGCATTATATAATTTACAAATTGTCCGAAAACTATAAATGTTAGAAACAAGATAATACTTAATGCAAAGGAAGCTGACATTAGAAATAAATTCTTTTTATTTTCTATAGCATGATTTATTCCTAGTGATTTTTCAATATGAAAGAATCTATTATTTACTAATTGTTTATTTCCTATATTAGATTCTGTATTTCCAGAAAGAGCCGCAATTGGAGAAATCTTAGAGGCTTCTTTCGCAGGTTTTTGTGCGGCAATTAAAACACTTGCAAGTCCTACCAGAACACCTGCTAGAATACCAGTTACACTTATTGTAAAAATAGGTATGTTAGAAAATTCTTCCCCAACTATATATCTTAGTCCACCACAAAGAATCCAAGTTGAAACAACACCTATTAACGTACCAATAGGAATAGCTGTTTTGCACCAATTTAGTGACTCTAACCTTACAAACTTTTTAATCTGACCTTTGCTCATACCAAGGCAACGCATCATCCCAAAAAACTTTGTTCTTTGAGCAATACTATTGTTAATACTTCCAGAAATCATTAAAGCGGCAGCTACAAGTATTAGAATAAATAATATTATCGCTACAGGAATTAAAGTTTGCCCCAAGTTACTTTTTAATACATCATTGAAACTAAAACCAGTATGCTTTAACTTCAATCTATCAATTTCCATTCGTAAGCCAATTTCAGCCATACTAAAAATTGCTGTTACCAAAAATACTGAAATAGCTATGCACATTATAGTTAAATGATTCTGTTTTTTACGAATTTTAGCTGATATTGGAATTAAACTAAGATAGCTTTTCATTTGTAGCACTTCCCTGATCAACTAGTATTCCATCTGAAACTCTTAAAACTCTATCTGCTGCTTGAGCTATCGAACGGCTATGTGTAATCATAATTATAGTTTGCTCATATTTCTGTGAAGATTCTTTTAGTAAACTGATAACCTCTGAACTATTTTTAGAATCTAGGTTTCCCGTTGGTTCATCTGCTAGAATTAGAGAAGGCTTTGTTATAAGCGCTCTACCTATAGCAACCCTCTGTTGCTGACCACCAGAAAGTTCACTTGGCAAGTGATTCTTTCTCTCTAGTAATCCTAATATATTTAATAGTTCTTCAAGATATTTTCTATCTGGTTTCTTGTAATCCAATAAAACTGGAAAGATTATGTTTTGTTCCACAGTCAACTCTGGAATCAAATTAAATCCCTGAAAAATAAAACCTATATTTCTGCGACGAAATACTGTAAGCTCGCTATCTTTCATTGAAAACAAACTTTTATTATTAATAATAACCTTACCATCAGTAGGTGTATCTAGCGCACCTATTATATTTAGGAGGGTGCTTTTCCCAGAACCTGACTCTCCTACTATAGCTATATATTCTCCTTTATCTACAGAAAATTTAATATCTTTTAAAGCATGCACTGCATTGTCGCCTTTTCCATATATTTTTGAAACAGATTTAACTTCTAATAAACTCATAAAACACCTCGATCTTATTCTATTTATTAAAGAATAACACTCCATTCCTACAATTAAATTACTAAAATCCTACAATTTTGTAGGATTTCTAAAAGTTAATATAAAATTAGTCCCATAACCTAATTCACTAGAAACTTCAATTGTGCCTCCATGTCCTTCGATGATAGACTTTGCTAAGGGTAGTCCTAAGCCTATCCCTTGCGAATCTGTTAAATGTCTACTTCTATAGAAACGCTTGAAAATATGATAAAGATCATCCTCATGTATACCAAAGCCATTATCTGTAATTTTTATCTGTAAAATAGAAGAGAATTGTTCCCATTCAATTTTAATTACATCACCGCTTTTGGTATGATCAAAAGCATTTTTCACAATATTATTTATTGCTTCCAATAGCCAATCTCTATCACAAGTAAGATTTATTTTTTCATCTCCAGAAACTTGTAGATGTTTTTTTTCACTTTTCGCACGGTATGTAAAGTGGAGTTCTACGTCTTTAATCATTGCATACACATTTTCATTCAATTTTTCAAGAACAATCACACCTGCATCAAACTTAGCTAACTTCAAAAGGTTTTGTATTAATGTATTCATTCGATTAAGCTCATGGTCTGACGCTTCACACAAATCTTTAATTGGATAATCTTTATCAACCTCATTAAAAATAAGTTCATTATATATGTTTAAAGCTGCTAATGGTGTCTTTAGTTGATGAGATATATCAGATATAATATCTCTTAGAAATTTCTTCTCTTTCGTTTCATTCTTGGCTCGGGCATTTAATATTGAAGCCATCTGATTTATGGAATTAAATAACCTGTAAATTGTCCCTTCTTTGTCAGAATCAATCTGAACATTATGATTGCCTTCAAGATACATATTGATTTGTGCTTCTGCATTTTCTATAATTTCTTCTTGGCGTTTTAAATAAAGATAAAATATACCAGGTGTCAAAAAAATAAAAATAAGACTTATAAAAATTGAAGGAGTAGAAATAGTTTTGAACTCTTTCCAAGTAAATATTTGAATTAATAAGGCGAATAAGATATTAACTGTAAAGATATGTTTGAAATATCTTTTATTGTTTTCATCTGAAAATACTGACATCATTGTTTACCTCAACAAGAAACGTTCCACTTATATCCCAGACCTCTAATAGTTTGTATCATTTTGGGATGGCTAGGATTGTCTTCAATTTTCACTCTAAGTCTGCGAATATATACAGTTACGGAATTATTGTCTATATAATTATCATTAATATCCCATAATTTCTCTAAAATTTGATCTTTAGATAGGACAATATCAGGATTTTTCATTAATAAACAAAGAAGTTTATATTCACCACTCGTTAGATCTAAAGCGTGACCATTTTTATAAGCAACACTTTCTGATAAATGAATTTTTATACCATTTGATTCGATATTTTGGTTATTATATTTTTCTGTTCTCCTAAGAAGTGCATTTATTCTTGAGATTAAAATACTTAATCTAAATGGCTTAGTTATATAGTCATCTCCACCAATATCCAGACCCATAATTACACTTGTTTCTTCGTCAGAGGCTGTTAGAAAAATAATAGGTACATCAGAGTTTTCTCTGACTTTTCTGCAAAATTCAAACCCTGATCCATCAGGAAGATATACATCTAAAATTAATAATTCATATTTGTTTTTTGACCATAAATCTAAAGCTTCGCTTATAGTTCTAGCTATATCAGCATTAAACCCTTGCTTCTTAAAAGAAAATGACAAACCATAAATAAGGCTCTTGTCATCTTCTAATAGTAATATCTTGTTCATATAAAATCTCCTGAAAATCATTAAATCTATGTTAGATTATACATTATAAGTACAAAAATACACTCAATTTAGTTTAACACCATTACCATTATAAGTAAAAGCAGACCCTTTACGGATCTGCTACTTGTTGATATCAATTTCAATTCCTGACTTAAATATTACTTTCAGTTTCTCTTCTCCACTCTCCTTATAAATATCTATCCTGTCTACACACCCCTACGATTTTTACCATCGATATGTTCCTACAAGGTATTTATCAAAAAAAATGGCTTTTAAGATCTCTTTAAAAATCCTAAAAGCCATTGATTTCAACAGTCTTAGAGTCTCTTATTTTATTTTCTTAACATCAAAACAACACTCTCGGCCGTCGAATCTTGCCAATCGAATCACCCTTGCGGGCGCTTCTCTTGGAGATTCTTGGCATGAGACCTACCTCTATTGCTACTTCGATTCGCTTTGCGAATCTCGTACCAAGAGGGTTAGGGCTTCAGCATGGCTCGAGTGGTCAGTATGAATAAAATTTAAGATTTCTCAAAAGCCTCGTATGAGGGAACATATTTATTCTAAGCTATTTCTAAATTCTTTTAACATTATATTTAAAACCAATGCGTTTTCATATTCTTCAACAAATGCTCCCTCTTTGTACTGAGGAAAATTCGGAATATTTGGCATATGTACATGTTTTAAATATTCGTTTCTCTTATACCAATTATTCCTAATAAATTCTTTAAATTCCATACGTTCTTCTTCCGATTGAAATAATAGTATTACTTCAAAGAATTCCTGTCTTGAGAACTCATCACTGAAGGTTTCTTGGAAAAAGAAAAACTGATTTAATTTGTAAAGAAAAGTACCCTTCGTAAAATATCTATATGAAAAATCCCAACTAAAGCTATTGTTTTTGTCTAATGTGATTCCATCTATTTCAGGGCAAGGCGTGAAGTACCTACCTCCATCTAAAGCAACTCCACCTAATTCTTTCAATAATGTCTGATGATATTTAAATTTTATATCATACCAATGTGGCCTTGAATCTGTTTGAGAAAAAAGATAATATCTATATCCATCTCTTTCTTCTCTAGCGCTTTCATATTCTATAGTGAATTCTGGAAAATACTTATAATACTTCTGCATCTCACCATATGGACCATCATTCCAATTTTCATAGTCTTCAAGATAAATCTCTAATCTCTCTAATACAGATTGAGTTAATCCGAATCTCTTCTTCCATAAAAATTCAACTTTATCTAAATCTGCTGATCTATCTATAGGTGTATTAGTATCTTGAATTCTCGTATAAATGTAATTTGCTCTAATTCCCTGAAAGTTATCTGTCAAATAATATGGTGTGTTATTGTCATTCAATATCGCTATTACATCAATTGTTTTACCTAAAATTTGATAGCTTTTTACATATACAGTTGGTCTTAAACCCCCAGCAAATTTCTTATCTTTTAGAAAATCAACGATATTTTGTGTATTTCTTCTTCCTTCATCTTCACTTACATCTCTAATGTTATAGTTATCATCTTCATCGACTCCAATTATTATAAACGCATCCTTACTTTCCAAATTATTAGACATACAAATAACATCATGAAGTAAATCTTGTTTACCTTTATTATCAGATCTATACCATTCTTTCTTAAAATCCCAATAACTGCCTTCTTGTTTTAAGTTGATTAAATCTATAATTTTTTCCATACCTGTCAAAAAATCACCTCCATTACTATTTTTGCTGATTTTATTATACCATCCTGTATTATGTAAAAAACAGCTCACTTGAAGCTGTTTTTAAGTAATTATTCTTTTGGCTTATTCTGAAATCATTAAAAAATGCTTTCCCAAGTCTCTATAAACCCTAAGTGCTTCAATTCTACTGTTGGATATTTATTAATTATTTCTAATAAGTCACTATAAAATTTCTCAAAATACTCTTGATTAGACAGTATCTTCAGATTAATAATACTAGCAAAGATAGTATTATTAGATATGCCTTGTCTTAAATATTCTCTATATAGCTTTGGAGTTTTTGTCAGTTTCGCACCATATAATCGTCCATAATGAGCACATATATTTCTTACATAAGATAAGTTTTCAATCCAAGATTCTAAATAAATATAGTCAACCTCGAATTCTTTGGCAATTTCTTTCTTATCTTCATTCTCCATATTCTTGTACATTTTAGAAAGTGTACCAAAACTTGCTACCTCTATTGCAGCATAGAATGGAATCTCTCCGCCTTCATAATTTTTTTCGAAGTTATGTATAAATGGTGATTTCTTATTTCTTTTTATTTCTCTTTCTAATTCCTTTAGGGTACTCTTCTGAAAATTCTTTTTCTTATAGTTACTTAAATCTTTATATCCAAAATTCCCATATTTTAATGAAAAGTAATTAGTAATTACAGCTCTTAAATAAACTTCTATATGCTCTATTAACGAAAACAAAATATGTCTAAGTTCCATATCAAATAAATATAGGTCAACTATATCTTTAAAAGTGGTTCCTTCTATGTACTTTCCATTTTCTTTTAAAGTTATACTATAAGCCTTGACAATCCTATAATAAGATACTTTGTTAAGCACACTTTTTGCATAACCTTTATCTTCTATTTCTAAACCTAAAGATATTAAGTTTTCAATTTGCTCGTTTAAATCTATTGGAGCTTGGTGGGACTTCTTCACTTTATTTCTCCTTATAATCAAAAGACCCGACTTGGTCCGCATTGTTAAGAGGCGTGTCGGGTACTGTTATTTATTATAATACAGTAATTACCGCGATTTGTCAATTTTTTCAAACTCACATATAGGTTTGTTTTTGCCATTGTTCCTTCTCTGTTTATCAAATTTAACTTAAACCCAGACTTGTAACTTATTTTTACCCCCCTATAGTCGTTTTTATACTGTATTTTATAAAAATTAATTTCATCCTTTAAATATTAACATCATATTTTCTTATTAATTTCTTAATTAAAATTCTCATTAAACCAGCTATCGTTGCAGAATTTAAATATGCTTGCCCAAAATGGTGTGTAGCATAATTATCCATTTCTTTGTCTAAAAATTCTTTGGCTACTTCATCTGTTAAATATTGATTAAATGGGGCAATATCATCTTTAAACTTTCTTTTGTAAATTTTTTCATATTCCTCTAATGCTCGATTTATCCAAAACGTATCATAATAATTTTCTTTATATGCTTTAAGCCAATCCCACATAATTTCAGGATCATAAACATTAGGATTTTCTAAATGACATCTTTCGCAAAGTAACACATAATTCGATGGAACATCTTCACCACCCAAGGATCTTGGAATTATATGACATCTCTCAAGGCTTCTCTTAGATCCACATCTCCAGCATCTTTCTAGTGCTTCCGATGCATCCACACTTAAGTCGCTTTCATCAATTCTAGAAAACCGATACTCACATATTTCTTCTTTCGATGTTTTCATTTCTTTAGTCATATATATACTCCACTTACATTCAACCTAAAAACTTCCAATATTTTCCAATAAATCATTTTTAACTTTATTATCTGCAAATATAATAATTCTTACGTAATGGTGCCACTTAAGATATTTAGAATCACGAAATATTTTTCCCTTTTAACAATTTATGTGTCAGTTCCATTATTAACTTTATTTAGCCCCTACATATGGTGTTAATCAATGTTAATTAAACTATACTGAATAGTCAAGGTTTCTAGCTAAAACTACATCTTTCTCATCTTGGTATATTGGTATGCAACTAATATCGAGTAGTTCATTTATTAAGAAAATTCTATCTGATTTATTAAGGCTAAAAATTAAAGCCTTGGACATAAAAAGTAGTGTCCCTGTACCTATTATTTGTAATTTTTCTATTGTTTTCGCTAAAAAACATTTAATCATTTGTATTTCTTCATTATAGTCATTTACGTCATCTGTCAGAATGAATTCATCTAATATGGCAATAGATCCTAATCCTCCGAATTCGTTACAATAAATATTATAAGCACTTGCTACATATTCCAAATCACCAGAAATACAATCTGCTAATGGCAACATATCTTTAAGATCATAAATGTTGAAAATATAAAAAATTATTGTAGCTATTCGCTTTTTAGCTTCTACTCCATCTGAACATAAATGATCAAAAAATACCATTTTCCCTTTTATGACATCTTCGTAATCGTGAGCGGATGTTAAAAAGATTTCGAAATCATTTTTTTCATACTTCTGAGAAAATCGATTGAATTGATGTGTCATCTAACCCCCCATACTCCGGTAACGTCAAAACTTTTATATACCCAGCAAGTACATTTGGATCAAGAATTTCTCCCTTAAATGCAATATGCTCTAAATCATCTATAAAACCCGCCTTTTTCTCAAATTCTATTTCTCTCTGTAGATCGAACTTGTTTAATAGCTTTATCTTTTCTACTTTCATCGCGTTTTCTTTATGGACGAAGGAAATGTAACTTGATCCTACAAATGCAGTTACATATAAATGAGGAATATACGCCTTTTTCTTTTCTTCTATTGTATATTCAAATAGAATTTTGCTGTTACTTGAGCTAGTAAAACTAATAGTCTCTATAAACTGATTGAAAATGTTCACTGTACTTCTAATATAATTCCATATATATTCAGATAAAGATAGGCAGTCTTCAACTGAAGGCGGCGAATGATTTTCATGCTCGATTAAGTTTCTGATATTTAGATACTTATTTAATGTCAAAGTTTTTATAATTTCAAAGTACTCTAAATCTCCTAGAAAATCTTTCTCTTTCCTTTTAGATTTATATTTTATCTTATCGATACCTAAATTTTTTCTTAGTTCCATAGAAGTTACATTAAATGCTCTTTTTTTAATAAAAATAGCATAAAAATCTAGTTATCCGCATAAAAACTGGACTTATCACACTTTATCAAGGTCAAAACCACTCAATTTACTACTAATTTACTACTTATGAATGAGCTTTGATACGACGATTTATCCTTGAAAAGTGAAGATATAAAGATACTTCCAATAAAATTTGAATATTTAATAGGTAGACACTTCAAAAAATGAGGTGTCTATTTTTTTACCCGATTTTGAAAGGAAGTGAACTTATGAAAACAAAAAATCAAGAATCAAAAGGTCGTTCCCCACTCTTTAAGACCATCAAACATTCATTCAGCCAATAAAAAAGAAAGGATAGGTAAAAATATGGAACTTAAATTTGTGATTCCCAACATGGAAAAAACATTCGGCAATTTAGAATTTGCTGGCGAGGATAAAGTCGTTCAGCGAAGAATCAACGGACGGCTAACTGTCTTATCAAGAAGCTATAATCTCTATTCTGATGTTCAAAGAGCAGATGATATTGTGGTGGTGCTTCCTGCTGAAGCTGGCGAAAAACATTTCGGCTTTGAGGAACGTGTGAAGTTAGTCAATCCACGTATTACCGCAGAGGGCTACAAAATCGGCACTCGTGGTTTTACAAATTACCTTTTACATGCTGACGACATGATAAAAGAATAAAGAAAGAGAGGAAAAATGATGAGATTAGCAAATGGCATTGTATTAGATAAAGACACGACTTTTGGAGAATTGAAATTCTCTGCTCTACGTCGTGAAGTGAGAATCCAAAATGAAGACGGGTCGGTTTCAGATGAAATCAAGGAACGTACCTATGACTTAAAATCCAAAGGACAAGGACGCATGATTCAAGTAAGTATTCCTGCCAGCGTGCCTTTGAAAGAGTTTGATTATAACGCACGGGTGGAACTTATCAATCCCATTGCGGACACCGTTGCTACTGCCACCTATCAAGGAGCAGATGTTGACTGGTATATCAAGGCAGACGATATTGTGCTGACAAAGGATTCTAGTTCATTCAAAGCTCAACCACAAGCAAAGAAAGAACCGACACAAGACAAATAGTCGCTAGGTAGAAAGGAGACTTTTTCGCATGAAACAGCGTGGTAAAAGGATTCGCCCATCTGGTAAAGATTTAGTCTTTCATTTTACGATAGCGTCACTCCTGCCTGTTTTCCTGCTGGTTGTCGGACTGTTTCATGTGAAGACAATCCAGCAGATCAACTGGCAGGATTTTAACCTATCACAAGCAGATAAGATTGACATTCCCTATTTAATTATCAGTTTCAGTGTCGCAATTCTTATCTGCTTGCTGGTAGCGTTTGTATTCAAACGGGTTCGCTATGATACGGTTAAACAACTTTACCACCGTCAAAAACTGGCAAAGATGATACTTGAAAACAAGTGGTATGAATCTGAACAGGTCAAAACAGAGGGTTTCTTTAAAGATAGTGCTGGTCGTACAAAGGAAAAGATAACCTACTTCCCTAAAATGTATTATCGACTTAAAAATGGCTTGATACAGATACGGGTGGAAATCACGCTGGGAAAATATCAAGACCAACTCTTACACTTGGAAAAGAAATTAGAGAGTGGCTTGTACTGTGAGCTGACGGATAAAGAGTTAAAGGATTCCTATGTGGAATATACTTTGCTCTATGACACCATAGCCAGTCGTATTTCTATTGATGAAGTAGAAGCTAAAGATGGTAAACTTCGCTTAATGAAAAACGTATGGTGGGAATATGATAAGCTCCCTCATATGTTGATTGCTGGTGGTACAGGTGGCGGTAAAACTTACTTTATACTGACACTGATTGAAGCCTTGCTTCATACAGATTCAAAACTGTATATTCTTGACCCGAAAAATGCTGATCTTGCGGACTTAGGTTCTGTGATGGCAAATGTCTACTATAGAAAAGAAGACTTGCTTTCTTGCATTGAAACATTCTATGAAGAAATGATGAAACGTAGTGAGGAAATGAAGCAGATGAAGAACTATAAGACTGGCAAAAATTATGCTTACTTAGGTCTCCCGGCACACTTCTTAATCTTTGATGAATACGTCGCTTTCATGGAAATGCTGGGAACAAAAGAAAACACCGCAGTTATGAATAAGCTGAAACAGATTGTCATGTTAGGTCGTCAAGCTGGCTTCTTTCTAATACTGGCTTGTCAACGTCCAGACGCAAAATATTTAGGCGACGGAATCCGTGATCAGTTTAATTTCAGAGTGGCTTTAGGTCGTATGTCTGAAATGGGCTATGGCATGATGTTTGGCAGTGACGTACAAAAGGATTTCTTCTTAAAGCGAATCAAAGGTCGTGGCTATGTTGATGTAGGAACAAGTGTCATATCAGAGTTTTATACTCCCCTTGTACCAAAAGGATATGATTTCTTGGAGGAAATTAAAAAGTTATCCAACAGCAGACAGTCCACGCAGGCGACGTGCGAAGCGGAAGTCGCAGGTGTGGACTGATCTTGCTGGCTGGTGTGGCAATAGCCACGCCAGCACTTAACCCCCCGTATCTAACAGGGGGGTACAAATCGACAGGAAACAGTCAAAAAAACATTAGAAAATCCTTTGGTTACAAGGGATTTACAAAATTTCAGCGTATGTCAAATGGGCTTTAAAAGTTGACATACGCCTTTTTGATTGGAGGGATTTTTACTGAATGAACAAACTTGGTTACAGCATTTAAAAGAAAAACGCTTGGCTTATGGACTATCTCAAAACCGTTTAGCTGTTGCGACTGGTATTACAAGGCAGTATCTAAGCGATATTGAAACAGGAAAAGTCAAGCCATCAGAGGATTTACAGCAGTCCCTTTGGGAAGCTCTGGAACGCTTCAATCCCGACGCTCCCCTTGAAATGCTGTTTGATTATGTAAGAATTCGCTTTCCGACAACAGACGTACAGCAGGTGGTCGAAAACATCTTACAACTGAAACTGTCCTATTTTCTTCATGAGGACTATGGTTTCTATTCTTATTCAGAGCATTATGCTTTAGGCGACATATTCGTCCTTTGCTCCCATGAACTGGACAAAGGAGTTCTGGTGGAATTGAAAGGTCGTGGGTGCAGACAATTTGAAAGCTATCTTCTGGCACAACAAAGAAGCTGGTATGAGTTCTTTATGGACGTTTTGGTGGCTGGCGGTGTGATGAAACGCCTTGACCTTGCCATTAACGATAAGACAGGGATTTTAAATATCCCTGTACTCACTGAAAAGTGCCAACAGGAAGAATGTATCTCCGTCTTCCGCAGTTTTAAAAGCTATCGCAGTGGCGAACTGGTACGCAAAGAGGAAAAGGAATGTATGGGAAACACCCTCTATATCGGTTCATTACAAAGTGAAGTTTATTTCTGTATCTATGAAAAGGACTACGAGCAGTACAAGAAAAATGATATTCCCATTGAAGACGCAGAAGTAAAAAACCGTTTTGAGATTCGATTGAAAAATGAGCGTGCCTATTATGCAGTCCGTGATTTACTCGTCTATGACAATCCAGAGCATACCGCCTTTAAAATTATCAATCGGTATATCCGTTTTGTAGATAAAGACGATTCCAAACCTCGTTCTGATTGGAAACTGAATGAAGAATGGGCTTGGTTTATTGGGAACAATCGTGAACGATTAAAACTAACCACAAAACCAGAGCCTTACTCCTTCCAAAGGACGCTGAACTGGCTATCTCATCAAGTTGCCCCGACCTTAAAGGTTGCGATTAAACTTGATGAAATCAACCAGACGCAGGTTGTAAAAGACATTCTCGACCATGCGAAACTGACAGACCGACACAAGCAGATTTTGAAGCAACAGTCAGTAAAAGAACAGGACGTGATAACAACAAAAAAATAACTCAAATACAAATTCATTGAATATAGAGAGGAGAACATTTTTATGAATTTTGGACAAAACCTTTATAACTGGTTTCTATCAAACGCTCAATCACTGGTGCTTTTAGCAATCGTTGTGATTGGCTTGTATCTTGGCTTCAAGCGTGAGTTTAGCAAACTGATTGGCTTTTTAATTATTGCGATTATTGCGGTTGGCTTAGTCTTCAACGCTGCTGGAGTAAAAGACATTTTACTAGAGCTATTCAATCGCATTATTGGTGCTTAAATAAAACCGTTCTTTTGTGGAATATAAGTGGTTTTCTTATGTTCCGCAAAGGAATGGTACACCAAACGAAGTGCGGTAGGGATTTTTGAATCTCTACAAAGAAAGGACGTGAATATATGGACGATATGCAAGTCTATATTGCGAATTTAGGCAAATACAATGAGGGCGAATTGGTCGGTGCGTGGTTTACCTTTCCCATTGACTTTGAGGAAGTCAAAGAGAAAATCGGCTTGAATGATGAATATGAGGAATACGCCATTCATGACTACGAGTTACCCTTTACGGTTGACGAATACACTTCCATTGGCGAACTCAATCGACTATGGGAAATGGTATCGGAATTACCCGAAGAATTACAATCGGAGCTATCTGCTCTGCTCACTCATTTTTCAAGCATTGAAGAACTAAGCGAACATCAAGAGGATATTATCATTCATTCCGATTGTGATGATATGTATGACGTGGCACGCTACTACATTGAAGAAACGGGTGCTTTAGGCGAAGTACCAGCTAGTCTTCAAAACTATATTGATTATCAAGCCTATGGTCGGGATTTAGACCTTTCAGGAACGTTTATCTCAACCAATCATGGGATTTTTGAAATCGTCTATTAAATCTGTCGGTACATTACTACTGGCAGATTTTCTATTTTACGGGGTGGCTCAATCAGCTACCCCTATTTTTTATGAAAGGATTGATTACATGAAGAAAATACGAAGCTATACCAGTATCTGGTCTGTGGAAAAGGTACTGTATTCTATCAATGATTTTAGACTTCCGTTTCCCATAACCTTTACGCAAATGACATGGTTTGTCGTGTCACTCTTTGCAGTGATGATACTTGGCAACTTGCCCCCTCTTTCCATGATAGAGGGAGCATTTCTCAAATACTTTGGGATTCCTGTGGCTTTCACATGGTTTATGTCTACAAAAACTTTTGATGGTAAAAAGCCTTATGGATTTTTGAAGTCTGTCATTGCTTATGCACTGCGACCAAAGCTGACCTATGCAGGAAAAAAAGTAACGCTTGGCAGAAACCAGCCACAAGAAGCCATTACAGCAGTTAGGAGTGAATTTTATGGCATATCCAATTAAATACATTGAAAACAATCTCGTCTGGAATAAAGACGGGGAATGTTATGCTTACTATGAGCTTGTTCCTTACAATTACTCATTTCTAAGTCCAGAACAGAAAATACAAGTGCATGATTCTTTCAGACAGCTTATCGCACAAAATCGTGATGGCAAAATTCATGCTTTACAAATCAGTACAGAATCCAGCATACGTTCTGCACAAGAGCGTTCCAAAAATGAAGTCACTGGCAAGCTCAAAGCGGTTGCCTATGACAAAATCGACCAACAGACAGACGCTTTAATATCCATGATTGGCGAAAATCAAGTGAACTACCGTTTCTTTATCGGCTTTAAGTTGCTTCTCAACGATCAGGAGTTTTCTATGAAAAGTCTTACCGTTGAAGCAAAAAATGCTTTGTCTGATTTTGTCTATGATGTGAACCATAAGCTGATGGGCGATTTTGTTAGTATGAGTAATGATGAAATCCTGCGTTTTCAGAAGATGGAAAAGCTCTTAGAAAATAAAATCTCTCGTCGTTTCAAAATCCGCAGGTTAGATAAGGACGACTTCGGCTATCTGATTGAACACCTTTACGGACAGACAGGCACTGCCTATGAAGAGTATGAGTACCATCTATCAAAGAAAAAGCTGGATAATGAAACGCTGATTAAATACTATGACTTGATTAAGCCTACTCGCTGTTTGGTGGAAGAAAAACAGCGATATTTGAAAATCCAGCAGGAAGATGAAACCGTCTATGTAGCTTACTTTACCATTAACAGCATTGTCGGAGAACTGGACTTCCCGTCCTCTGAAATCTTCTACTACCAGCAACAGCAATTTACATTCCCGATTGATACGTCAATGAATGTGGAAATTGTAGCGAATCGTAAAGCCCTATCTACTGTCCGCAATAAAAAGAAAGAACTGAAAGACTTGGATAACCACGCTTGGCAAAGTGATAATGAAACCAGCTCCAATGTGGCGGAAGCTCTGGAAAGTGTGAATGAGCTGGAAACCAATTTAGACCAAAGCAAGGAATCTATGTACAAGCTGTCTTATGTGGTAAGGGTATCAGCAAATGATCTTGACGAACTCAAACGTCGTTGTAATGAAGTGAAAGATTTTTATGACGATTTAAGCGTAAAACTGGTACGACCATTTGGGGATATGCTCGGCTTACATGAAGAATTTTTACCTGCCAGCAAGCGTTATATGAATGATTATATTCAATACGTGACCTCTGATTTCCTCGCTGGTTTAGGTTTTGGTGCTACTCAAATGCTGGGGGAAAATGAGGGGATTTATGTTGGCTACAGCTTAGATACTGGACGCAATGTCTATCTGAAACCTGCTCTTGCCAGTCAAGGGGTTAAGGGTTCAGTAACCAATGCGTTAGCGTCGGCTTTTGTTGGTTCGCTGGGTGGTGGTAAATCCTTTGCGAATAACCTTATCGTCTATTATGCGGTGCTTTATGGGGCACAAGCAGTGATTGTAGACCCAAAAGCAGAACGTGGCAGATGGAAAGAAACCTTGCCAGAGATTTCCCATGAAATCAATATCGTCACTCTGACTTCTGATGAGAAAAACAAAGGCTTACTTGACCCTTATGTGATTATGAAAAATCCCAAAGATTCTGAATCACTGGCTATTGATATTCTGACATTCCTTACGGGGATTTCCTCTCGTGATGGGGAACGCTTCCCAATCCTTAGAAAAGCCATTCGTGCAGTAACCAATAGTGAAGTACGAGGGTTGATGAAAGTGATTGAGGAATTACGGGTTGAGAATACGCCACTAAGTACCAGTATAGCCGACCATATCGAAAGTTTTACAGACTATGACTTTGCACATTTATTATTCAGTAATGGTTATGTGGAGCAGTCTATCAGCTTAGAAAAACAACTGAACATTATACAGGTTGCGGACTTGGTACTTCCCGACAAGGAAACTTCCTTTGAGGAATATACCACTATGGAGCTTTTATCCGTTGCTATGCTGATTGTCATTAGTACCTTTGCTTTAGACTTTATCCATACAGACCGAAGCATTTTCAAGATTGTAGATTTAGACGAAGCATGGAGCTTTTTACAGGTAGCACAAGGAAAAACACTATCTATGAAGCTGGTTCGGGCTGGTCGTGCTATGAACGCTGGGGTATATTTCGTGACCCAAAATACAGACGACCTCTTAGATGAAAAACTGAAAAATAACCTCGGCTTAAAATTTGCATTTCGTTCCACTGACCTTAACGAGATTAAAAAGACCTTAGCCTTTTTTGGTGTAGACCCAGAGGACGAAAACAATCAGAAGCGATTGCGTGATTTGGAAAACGGGCAATGCCTTATCAGTGATTTATATGGTCGTGTCGGTGTGATACAGTTCCACCCTGTATTTGAAGAACTGCTCCATGCCTTTGATACCAGACCACCTGTGCGAAAAGAGGTGTAAATGTGAAACCATCAATAGTAAACAGAATAAAATCAAACTGGACGCTGAAACGTCTAGGTAAAGTGGCAATGACAGTGGCTTTCACACTTGTGATTGCCATTTTTCTTTTAGCCATGCTGGGAACGGTGGTTCAAGCTGCGGGCTTGGTAGATGATACGGTCAATGTGGCAAATGAATACAGCCGATACCCACTTGAAAACTATCAACTGGATTTTTATGTGGATAATAGCTGGGGCTGGCTTCCGTGGAACTGGTCGGACGGGATTGGAAAACAGGTCATGTATGGACTATATGCCATTACCAATTTTATTTGGACAATCAGTTTGTATGTTTCCAATGCGACAGGTTACTTAGTACAGGAAGCCTATTCCTTAGACTTCATTTCCGCTACAGCAGATTCCATTGGTAAGAATATGCAGACCTTAGCTGGTGTGAGTGCAAACGGATTTTCAACAGAGGGTTTCTATGTTGGATTCCTCTTACTCTTGATTTTGGTTCTTGGGGTTTATGTTGCCTATACGGGACTGATAAAGAGAGAAACCACAAAGGCAATTCATGCCATTATGAATTTTGTGCTGGTGTTTATCCTATCGGCTTCCTTTATTGCCTACGCTCCCGACTACATTAAAAAAATCAATGACTTTTCATCAGACATCAGTAATGCCAGTTTATCACTTGGCACGAAGATTGTCATGCCCCATTCCGATAGTCAAGGCAAGGACAGCGTGGACTTAATCAGAGATAGCCTGTTTTCCATACAGGTTCAGCAACCGTGGCTACTGCTTCAATACAACAGTTCAGACATTGAAAGTATCGGTATTGACCGTGTGGAAAGCCTGCTCTCCACCAGCCCAGATTCCAACAATGGCGAAGACAGAGAAAAAATTGTTGCGGAAGAAATTGAAGACAGAAGCAATACCAATCTAACCATTACAAAGACCATTAACCGTTTAGGTACAGTCTTCTTCCTATTTGTCTTCAATATTGGGATTTCCATATTTGTATTCCTATTAACAGGAATCATGATTTTCTCGCAGGTACTTTTTATCATCTATGCTATGTTTCTGCCTGTGAGCTTTATTTTAAGCATGATTCCATCATTTGATGGTATGTCAAAACGAGCCATAACAAAGCTCTTTAATACCATTTTGACACGAGCTGGAATCACATTGATTATTACGACAGCATTTAGTATTTCAACCATGCTCTATACCTTATCGGCTGGTTATCCGTTCTTTTTGATTGCTTTTCTACAGATTGTGACCTTTGCAGGAATCTACTTCAAGCTGGGCGATTTAATGAGTATGTTTTCTCTACAGAGTAACGATTCTCAAAGTGTGGGAAGTCGTGTGATGAGAAAACCTCGTATGCTTATGCACGCTCACATGCACCGTCTACAGCGGAAACTTGGACGTTCCATGACTACTCTAGGGGCTGGGTCTGCCATTGTTACAGGTAAAAAAGGACAGTCGGGTTCGGGGAGTTCTGCAAGGACACAAGCAGATCACTCCCGACCAGACGGAAAGGAAAAATCAACACTTGGAAAACGTATCGGTCAAACCATCGGTACAGTAGCTGATACCAAAGACAGAATGGTAGACACTGCTAGTGGTTTGAAAGAACAGGTTAAAGATTTGCCGACCAATGCAAGATATGCAGTATATCAAGGAAAATCCAAAGTAAAAGAGAATGTCCGTGATTTAACCAGTAGTATTTCTCAAACCAAAGCGGACAGAGCCAGTGGACGCAAGGAACAGCAGGAACAAAGGCGAAAAACCATTGCGAAGCGTCGCTCTGAAATGGAACAGGTCAAACAGAAAAAACAGCCTGCTTCTTCTGTTCATGAAAGACCGACTACAAGACAAGAACAATATCATGATGAACAGACCTCAAAACAGTCTAATATTCAGACTTCATATAAGGAATCTCAACAAGCCAAACAAGAGCGTCCAGCAGTTAAGTCCGATTTTTCAAGTCCAAAAGTGGAACGCCAAGGCAATACCGTTCAAGAAAAAACCGTTCAAAAGCCAGCAACTTCAACCACTACAGCAGATAGAACTTCACAACGTCCAATCACAAAAGAACGTCCGTCTACTGTTCAAAGAGTACCACTACAAAATACAAGAAGTAGACCACCAATCAAAACCGCCACCATTAAGAAAGTCGGTAAGAAACCATGAAGTTGAAAACTTTAGTGATTGGTGGTTCTGGATTATTCTTGATGGTCTTCTCACTGCTTCTGTTTGTTGCCATTTTATTTTCAGATGAACAGGACAGCGGAATTTCCAATATTCATTATGGAGGTGTGAATGTTTCCGCAGAAGTGCTGGCTCATAAGCCTATGGTAGAAAAATATGCCAAAGAATATGGCGTTGAAGAATATGTCAACATACTTCTTGCGATTATACAGGTGGAATCGGGCGGTACTGCGGAAGATGTTATGCAGTCCTCGGAATCCCTCGGTCTTCCACCTAATTCATTGAGTACAGAAGAATCCATTAAGCAAGGTGTGAAGTATTTCAGTGAATTATTAGCCAGTAGCGAAAGGCTCAGTGTAGATTTAGAATCGGTTATCCAGTCCTACAATTATGGTGGTGGTTTCTTAGGGTATGTGGCTAATCGTGGAAATAAATATACCTTTGAACTGGCTCAAAGTTTCTCAAAAGAGTATTCAGGTGGCGAAAAAGTGTCTTACCCCAATCCCATAGCCATACCTATCAATGGGGGCTGGCGATACAACTATGGCAATATGTTTTATGTGCAACTGGTAACGCAGTATCTTGTCATAACAGAGTTTGATGATGATACGGTACAAGCCATCATGGACGAAGCACTGAAATATGAGGGCTGGCGATACGTTTACGGTGGAGCTTCCCCGACTACTTCTTTTGATTGTAGCGGACTGACACAATGGACGTATGGAAAAGCTGGAATTAACTTACCACGAACCGCACAACAGCAATATGATGTGACCCAGCATATCCCACTATCGGAAGCACAAGCTGGCGATTTGGTTTTCTTTCATTCTACCTATAACGCTGGCTCTTATATTACTCATGTTGGGATATACCTTGGCAATAACCGTATGTTTCATGCAGGCGACCCAATCGGTTATGCCGACTTAACAAGCCCCTACTGGCAACAGCATTTAGTGGGAGCAGGACGAATCAAACAATGAGAAAGGAAGATTTAATGATGAAATTTAGAAAAAATCAGAATAAAGAAAAACAGATACCAAAGGAAAAGAAACCTCGTGTCTATAAGGTCAATCCTCATAAAAAGGTTGTGATTGCCTTGTGGGTACTTTTAGGGCTTAGTTTCAGCTTTGCGATATTCAAGCACTTTACAGCTATAGATACTCATACTATTCACGAAACAACTATCATAGAAAAGGAATACGTTGATACTCATCATGTAGAAAATTTTGTAGAGAACTTTGCGAAAGTCTACTATTCATGGGAGCAATCCGATAAGTCCATTGATAATCGAATGGAAAGTCTAAAAGGCTATCTGACAGATGAACTTCAAGCTCTCAATGTTGATACAGTACGCAAAGATATTCCTGTATCGTCTTCTGTAAGAGGATTTCAGATATGGACGGTAGAGCCAACTGGCGACAATGAGTTTAATGTAACCTACAGTGTAGACCAGCTCATTACAGAGGGAGAAAATACAAAGACCGTCCACTCTGCTTATATAGTGAGTGTCTATGTAGATGGTTCTGGAAATATGGTACTGGTTAAGAATCCGACCATTACCAACATACCTAAGAAATCAAGTTATAAACCAAAAGCCATTGAAAGTGAGGGGACGGTTGATTCCATTACAACCAATGAAATCAATGAGTTTTTAACGACGTTCTTCAAGCTCTATCCTACAGCGACAGCCAGTGAACTTTCCTACTATGTGAATGACGGGATATTAAAACCAATCGGAAAAGAGTACATCTTTCAAGAACTGGTAAATCCTATTCACAATCGTAAGGATAATCAAGTCACGGTATCGCTGACAGTGGAGTATATCGACCAGCAGACCAAAGCAACGCAGGTATCTCAATTTGATTTGGTACTTGAAAAGAACGGGAGTAATTGGAAGATTGTAAAATAACAAATATTGGTACATGATTACAGATACTTTGTAATCATGTACTCTTTTTGATAAAAAATTGGAGATTCCTTTACAAATATGCTCTTACGTGCTATTATTTAAGTGACTATTTAAAAGGAGTTAATAAATATGCGGCAAGGTATTCTTAAATAAACTGTCAATTTGATAGCGGGAACAAATAATTAGATGTCCTTTTTTAGGAGGGCTTAGTTTTTTGTACCCAGTTTAAGAATACCTTTATCATGTGATTCTAAAGTATCCAGAGAATATCTGTATGCTTTGTATACCTATGGTTATGCATAAAAATCCCAGTGATAAAAGTATTTATCACTGGGATTTTTATGCCCTTTTGGGTTTTTGAATGGAGGAAAATCACATGAAAATTATTAATATTGGAGTTTTAGCTCATGTTGATGCAGGAAAAACTACCTTAACAGAAAGCTTATTATATAACAGTGGAGCGATTACAGAATTAGGAAGCGTGGACAAAGGTACAACGAGGACGGATAATACGCTTTTAGAACGTCAGAGAGGAATTACAATTCAGACAGGAATAACCTCTTTTCAGTGGGAAAATACGAAGGTGAACATCATAGACACGCCAGGACATATGGATTTCTTAGCAGAAGTATATCGTTCATTATCAGTTTTAGATGGGGCAATTCTACTGATTTCTGCAAAAGATGGCGTACAAGCACAAACTCGTATATTATTTCATGCACTTAGGAAAATGGGGATTCCCACAATCTTTTTTATCAATAAGATTGACCAAAATGGAATTGATTTATCAACGGTTTATCAGGATATTAAAGAGAAACTTTCTGCCGAAATTGTAATCAAACAGAAGGTAGAACTGTATCCTAATATGTGTGTGACGAACTTTACCGAATCTGAACAATGGGATACGGTAATAGAGGGAAACGATGACCTTTTAGAGAAATATATGTCCGGTAAATCATTAGAAGCATTGGAACTCGAACAAGAGGAAAGCATAAGATTTCATAATTGTTCCCTGTTCCCTGTTTATCACGGAAGTGCAAAAAACAATATAGGGATTGATAACCTTATAGAAGTGATTACGAATAAATTTTATTCATCAACACATCGAGGTCCGTCTGAACTTTGCGGAAATGTTTTCAAAATTGAATATACAAAAAAAAGACAACGTCTTGCATATATACGCCTTTATAGTGGAGTACTACATTTACGAGATTCGGTTAGAGTATCAGAAAAAGAAAAAATAAAAGTTACAGAAATGTATACTTCAATAAATGGTGAATTATGTAAGATTGATAGAGCTTATTCTGGAGAAATTGTTATTTTGCAAAATGAGTTTTTGAAGTTAAATAGTGTTCTTGGAGATACAAAACTATTGCCACAGAGAAAAAAGATTGAAAATCCGCACCCTCTACTACAAACAACTGTTGAACCGAGTAAACCTGAACAGAGAGAAATGTTGCTTGATGCCCTTTTGGAAATCTCAGATAGTGATCCGCTTCTACGATATTACGTGGATTCTACGACACATGAAATTATACTTTCTTTCTTAGGGAAAGTACAAATGGAAGTGATTAGTGCACTGTTGCAAGAAAAGTATCATGTGGAGATAGAACTAAAAGAGCCTACAGTCATTTATATGGAGAGACCGTTAAAAAATGCAGAATATACCATTCACATCGAAGTGCCGCCAAATCCTTTCTGGGCTTCCATTGGTTTATCTGTATCACCGCTTCCGTTGGGAAGTGGAATGCAGTATGAGAGCTCGGTTTCTCTTGGATACTTAAATCAATCATTTCAAAATGCAGTTATGGAAGGGATACGCTATGGTTGCGAACAAGGATTATATGGTTGGAATGTGACGGACTGTAAAATCTGTTTTAAGTATGGCTTATACTATAGCCCTGTTAGTACCCCAGCAGATTTTCGGATGCTTGCTCCTATTGTATTGGAACAAGTCTTAAAAAAAGCTGGAACAGAATTGTTAGAGCCATATCTTAGTTTTAAAATTTATGCGCCACAGGAATATCTTTCACGAGCATACAACGATGCTCCTAAATATTGTGCGAACATCGTAGACACTCAATTGAAAAATAATGAGGTCATTCTTAGTGGAGAAATCCCTGCTCGGTGTATTCAAGAATATCGTAGTGATTTAACTTTCTTTACAAATGGACGTAGTGTTTGTTTAACAGAGTTAAAAGGGTACCATGTTACTACCGGTGAACCTGTTTGCCAGCCCCGTCGTCCAAATAGTCGGATAGATAAAGTACGATATATGTTCAATAAAATAACTTAGTGTATTTTATGTTGTTATATAAATATGGTTTCTTGTTAAATAAGATGAAATATTTTTTAATAAAGATTTGAATTAAAGTGTAAAGGAGGAGATAGTTATTATAAACTACAAGTGGATATTGTGTCCTGTATGTGGAAATAAAACACGATTAAAGATAAGGGAAGATACTGAATTAAAAAAATTCCCCCTCTATTGTCCGAAATGCAGACAAGAAAATTTAATTGAAATAAAGCAGTTCAAAGTAACTGTGATTACAGAGCCAGACGCAAAGACGCAGAGCCGATAAAATGAGATTAATACAATCTCATTTTATCGGCTCTTTCCGTTATGTATGGATTCTTTTAATTAGTCTTCGATGTTTCTTGCTTCGTTGATACCGCTGGCTAAAGATTCCATTAAGGATAGTTCTTTGTCTGTAAAGCTATCCATGTATTTCTCTATCTGTAATCGTCGGGTGCTTTTTACCAAGTTATTAGCAGGTAAGAAAAATTCATCAACGGAAACATGAAGTAACGATACAAGGTCATAAAGAACTTGTATGCTGGGGTGTTGCCCTTTATTTTCAATATTAGTTAAGTACCGTGGGTCAATTTCAATCAATGCTCCCACTTGTTCACGAGTTAAACCTCGTTTCAATCGAGCTTCTTTAATGGCTAAACCAAAGGCTCTAAAATCATATTTATCTTCTTTTTTACGCATAGTAGACCACCTCTATACATTTTATTGTTCCTACTGAATTAAAAACAGGTATAGAAAAACGTGTTATATGGTTTATAGGTTTATATTTAATAAAAAGCACTACTAAACGCCAATAAAAAAAACCGTTATATGGTAGTGCTATTTACGCTGTTAAAATATTGTATATTACTTCCAAATGGCGGTTTGTTGGAGGTCAACGTCGCCATGAAGTACATCATATACAATAAATTTCCTTACATTGGGTTCTTGTCAAAAAAAGTCGTCTATCTGCAATAGATAAGTACGTCCACCAATGTGGTTTTATAAATCATATAGATAGAATAACAGAAGCATGTAAACAGAGAAATAAATCTGTTTATATGCTTTTTTGGCTATTCAGAACTTTTTTACAAAGTTTATTTATCAGTAATGCAACAAATCCCCCTTTCACATTGGGACTAAGAGTGAAAGGAGATAAACGAGCAAGGCTCACTTCCTTTCCTAGACAGAAAGGGGGTGAGAAACATGAAACCATCTTCTTTTCAGACCACAATAGAAAATCAGTTTGACTATATCTGTAAACGTGCTATGGAAGACGAGCGAAAGAATTATATGCTTTATCTTTCAAGGATTGCAAAGCGTGAGGTGTCCTTTTCGGATGTTGGCGATTATCTTGTTAGCCAGTTTGCGACAACAGATAACTATTCAACTGACTTTCAGATTTTTACACTCAATGGGTTATCAGTAGGCGTTGAAAATGATTTGTTGAGTGAAGCATTACGTGAGTTGCCAGACAAGAAACGTGAAATTCTACTGCTGTTTTACTTTATGGACATGAGCGATTCAGAAATTGCAGACCTGTTGAAATTGAACCGTTCTACTGTCTATCGGCATAGAACCAGTGGACTAGCCTTAATCAAGAAGTTTATGGAGGAGGAAAACGAAGAATGAGAAAAGAATATTCCAGAATTCCATTCCCATTGATTGTAAAGGCTTGTGATGGCGATACAGAAGCGATTAACCAGATTCTACATTATTACAGAGGGTACATTGCTAAACGCTCTCTACGGTTGATGAAAGATGAATATGGCAATCAAAGTATGGTCGTTGATGAGGTCTTACGTGGACGAATGGAAACCAGGTTGATTACAAAAATCCTGTCATTTGAGATTGAGTAGCACCGATTTATCTCTCTTTTCGTGGAAGTGCGGACGAGCTTTCCATACTTCCCGATTGGGGAGGTTTGTTATTCCATCAAAGCATATTGTCTTTCAGTATGTTTTGATAGGCTGACAAGCCATCTGTTCTTTGAAAACTGAATAACAGCAGTCGAATACATTTCGATAAGAAAAGAGCCAACGGAGCTGACCGCCATGACCTGCCCTGTAAAGATAGCGAGCGATTCATGTCAGTGATCCGAGAAGTAATCTTTAGCAGGATTGCCAGCGAAGACATTCTTATCGTAATAATGATACTCCTGTATCGTCATAGTCCGAGCGTTAAAAGCGTCGCAGGCAATGAGTACAGTTGGACGAGAACCGTGCAAGGGTGGAACTCCCGTGAGCTTTGCTAAAGCTGTTCGATTGCTTGTAAAACTACTTTTATGAAATCTAACGTGTGATTGGGAAAGGAGGATTTTATGAAGCAGACAGATATTCCTATCTGGGAGCGTTATACCCTGACCATTGAAGAAGCGTCTAAGTATTTCCGTATTGGCGAAAATAAGCTCCGTCGTTTGGCAGATGAAAATAAAAATGCTGATTGGCTGATTATGAATGGCAATCGTATTCAGATAAAGCGAAAACAGTTTGAAAAAATTATTGATAAATTGGACGCAATCTAGCGTCGCCAAAGGGTCTTGGATATGATAAAATAGCATTAAGTCGTATCAAGGCTCTTTCCATTTTGGAAAGGAGCGAAAGCCATGTCAGAGAAAAGACGTGACAATAAAGGTCGCATTTTAAAGACTGGGGAGAGCCAACGAAAAGACGGAAGATACTTATATAAATATGTAGATTCATTTGGAGAACCGCAATTTGTTTACTCGTGGAAACTTGTGGCTACAGACCGAGTACCAGCAGGAAAGCGTGATTGTATCTCACTTAGAGAGAAAATCGCAGAGTTACAGAAAGACATTCATGATGGTATTGATGTTGTAGGAAAGAAAATGACACTCTGCCAGCTTTACGCAAAACAGAACGCTCAAAGACCAAAGGTTAGAAAAAACACTGAAACTGGACGCAAATATCTTATGGATATTTTGAAGAAAGACAAGTTAGGTGTAAGAAGTATTGACAGTATTAAGCCATCAGACGCTAAAGAATGGGCTATTAGAATGAGTGAAAATGGTTATGCTTATCAAACCATCAATAACTACAAACGTTCTTTAAAGGCTTCATTCTATATTGCTATACAAGATGATTGTGTTCGGAAGAATCCATTTGACTTTCAACTGAAAGCAGTTCTTGATGATGATACTGTCCCTAAGACCGTACTAACAGAAGAACAGGAAGAAAAACTGTTAGCCTTTGCAAAAGCTGATAAAACCTACAGCAAAAATTATGATGAAATTCTGATACTCTTAAAAACAGGTCTTCGTATTTCAGAGTTTGGTGGTTTGACACTTCCAGATTTAGATTTTGAGAATCGTCTTGTCAATATAGACCATCAGCTATTGAGAGATACTGAAATTGGGTACTACATTGAAACACCAAAGACCAAAAGTGGCGAACGTCAAGTTCCTATGGTTGAAGAAGCCTATCAAGCATTTAAGCGAGTGTTAGCGAATCGAAAGAATGATAAGCGTGTTGAGATTGATGGATATAGTGATTTCCTCTTTCTTAATAGAAAGAACTATCCAAAAGTGGCAAGTGATTACAACGGCATGATGAAAGGTCTTGTTAAGAAATACAATAAGTATAACGAGGATAAATTGCCACACATCACTCCACATAGTTTGCGACATACATTCTGTACCAACTATGCAAATGCAGGAATGAATCCAAAGGCATTACAGTACATTATGGGACATGCTAATATAGCCATGACGCTGAACTATTACGCACATGCAACATTCGATTCTGCAATGGCAGAAATGAAACGCTTGAATAAAGAGAAGCAACAGGAGCGTCTTGTTGCTTAGTAGTACAAATGAATTTACTACTTATTTACCACTTCTGACAGCTAAGACATGAGGAAATATGCAAAGAAACGTGAAGTATCTTCCTACAGTAAAAATACTCGAAAGCACATAGAATAAGGCTTTACGAGCATTTAAGAAAATATAAAAAGATAATTAGAAATTTATACTTTGTTTAAAGATAAAAATCCTTGATTTAACTTTTCTTCATTTCCCTTGCAATTCAGTATCGTATTATTTGCTTCTTCCCAAATTTTATAAGCATTAATTAATCCATTAATTCTACTCATGTTTTTAATACTACTGACTGTATTGTTTTCAAAAATTTTTGCATCTACCCATATTTTATCTATAATATTTCTTTCCATATTCCTTTCCTCGTCATTTGATCTAGCGCTTCATGTATTTCTAATCTCTATTTTAGAAGCTATCAGTTATCATGGCATTTTACACGCTCTCTATTAAATCTTATTTTCGTGACAGCAGACAAATCGCCTCGCAGTGCGCCGTCCTGGGGAATTGGTCCACGGCCTCTAAATGTTGCACCTTATACCCCTTCGCCTCAAGTATTTCGATGTCTCTTACTTGGGTTACGGGATTGCAGCTGATGTAGAGGATGCGTCCCGCGCCGAGGGCGGCCAGCTTATCGATGGCTTTCGGGTGGATGCCGTCGCGAGGCGGATCCACGACGAGAAGGTCGCAGGCCTCATCCACGGTGTCGATCATCTCCAGCACGTCGCCGGCAATGAAGCGGGCGTTGTCGATGCCATTACGCGCGGCGGAGCGATTGGCATCTTCCACGGCGGATTCAACGATTTCGATGCCCACCACTTTTTTCGCCGCCTTGGCCAGCACCTGGCCGATAGTGCCGGTGCCGGAATAAAGGTCGAAGACCACGCCTTTTTCTTCCGCCGCCAAAGCCCGGGCTTTTTCGTAAATCAACGTGGCCGTGTCGGGATTGGGCTGAAAGAAGGAAAAGGGCCCGATGTCGAAGTGAAGGTCCAGAAGCTCTTCGCCGATGACTTCCTCGCCAAAAAGGTGGCGCACCTCTTCGGGCTTAATGGCGTCGGCCCAGTCGTCGGTGATGGTGCGGTAAATGCTTGCCACGGTGCCTTTTAGCTTCAAACCACGAAGGAAATCCACAAAGGCCACCTCGTCCACCTCATCGGAGGAGGTGACCAGGTTCACCAAATAGCTGTCCGTGGCCCGGGCGTGTCGCACGACGAGAAAGCGCAGGGTACCTTCGTGCTTCATGCGGTGGTAAAAGGGGGTGTTCAGCTCGCGGAAATAGCCTTCCACGGCCCCGCGAATGGTTTCCATGTCTTCCGGCACCAGGAGGCAACCTGCGGTGGAGACGATGTCGTAAAAGCCCTTTTTGTGGTGCAGGCCCAGGGTGAGGGGGCCGCCCTTTTCCGCATCGCCGAAGGTGTATTCCATTTTGTTGCGGTAGTGGTATTCCTTGGGCGCCGGCGTGTAGGGCACATCCCTGCCGTAGAGATCGTCGATCATGGCTTTTTTCAGGGCCGATTCCTTTTCGTAGCTCAGGCTTTGGTAGGTGCAGCCGCCGCAAATGGCCGCATGAGGGCAATCGGGCGCCTCTTCCATGGGTGAGGGGGCCAAAAGCTCCACGATTTTTCCCTTTTTGTTGTCCTTTCGGTTTCTCGTGATGCGCACGCCCACTTTTTGCCCGGGCAGACCGCCTTTCACCACGACACGGGTGCCGTCTTCCGTTTCCACCACGGATTTGTTGGGGAAATGCCGCTGAATGATTTCGCCTTCTACATATTTTTTCGCCATAATGCCTCCTTTTCTGTCTATGGCATTATACCACAACCCTGTAATTTCCCCTTCTTTGGGTATCTATTTACCGGTGATGCTATGTTTAATTTTGACAATTCTTACGGGCGGCTGCCGCGGCGGTTTTACCGAAAGGTGGAGCCGACGCCGGTGGCGGATCCCGCATTTTTTATTACGAACAATGCTTTGGCCCGGGACTTGGGCATCGACGACGAGGCCCTTTTTTCCGAGAAAGGCTTGGCTTTCTTAAGCGGCAATGCCCTGCCCGAAGGGGCCGCCTCTCTTGCCATGGCCTACATGGGCCATCAGTTCGGCTACCCGGCCATGCTGGGCGACGGGCGGGCCATTCTTCTCGGCGAGCAGATCACGCCCGATGGCCGCCGCGTGGACATTCAGCTGAAGGGGGCGGGGCAGACGCCTTTCTCTCGCATGGGCGACGGCCGGGCGGCCCTGGGCCCCATGCTCCGCGAATACATTTTAAGCGAGGCCATGTACCACTTGGGCGTGCCCACGACACGGGCCCTGGCCGTGGTGAGTACGGGGCAATACGTGCAGCGCACAGAGCGGGAGCCGGGCGCCATTTTAACGCGGGTGGCCGAGAGCCATTTGCGGGTGGGCACCTTCGAGTGGCTCGCCTCCATCGGCGGCGACGTGGCCGTGCTTTTAGACTACGCTCTTAAGCGCCACGACCCGGATCTGCTCCTCGCCCCGGATCGCGGGGGGAAGTGGCTCGTTCGTGTGGCCGAGCGGCAGGCGGATCTCATCGCCCGCTGGATGGCCCTGGGCTTCGTCCACGGGGTCATGAACACGGACAATATGACCATTTCCGGCGAAACCATCGACTACGGCCCCTGCGCCTTTTTGGATACCTTCAATCCCAAGGCGGTGTTCAGCTCCATCGACCACTTCGGCCGCTACCGCTTTGAAAATCAGGGGCAAATCGGCGTGTACAATCTATCGAAACTGGGCGAGGCTTTAGGGGACATTCTCGGCGACGAAAAGGCCCGGGATGAAAAAATCACGGCTGCCCTTAAAATCTACGGCGACACCTTCCAAAAGGCCTATTTCCGCTACATGGCCCGTCGCTTGGGCTTTGATGATGCAGACGAATCGGTCTACGCATTGATTAATGAATGGCTTGACCTCTTGATGAAAGAGCAATTGGACTACAACGAATCCTTCCTGCGCCTCACCTACGGCGACGAGCGCAAGGATTGGTCCCCCGCTTTCGCCGCCCTTTACGAAAAAATCATCGCAGCCACAGGAAATGCAGGCGATACCATTCGCCGCGCAAACAATCCCGCCATTTTCCCCCGCAATTACCTGGTGGAGCGGGCCATTCAGGAAGCGGAGGCGGGAGATAAAAGCTTCCTGCTTCACTTTATGACACTTTTGGAAGATCCCTACGCCCACAACGAGGAGCAGATGGCCTTAAGGGGCGCCCCGGCCATTCCCGGCTACAAAACCTTTTGCGGCACCTGATTCGCCTCGGGGATTGGTGTGGTACAATAAAGAAAACAGGATAAAGGATCTGAGACTATGAACTATGAATTAGGCATCGTCGGCGGCATGGGGCCCTTGGCCACTTCCGTCCTCTTCGACTACATCGTCCGCCACACCGAAGCCCATAAAGACCAAGACCATATTAACGCCTTGATATTAAATCACTCGACCCTGCCCGATCGCACGGAGGTGATCCTCCGCGGCAAAGACGAGGATTTTCTCGACGCCGTAAAAGGCGACTACGACATTTTAAACGCACTGAAGGTGCCCCTCATCGCCTTTCCCTGCAACACGGGCCACTACTTTTTCGAAGCCATGGAGGCTATGGCCGACGGCAAAATCATCAATATGATCGACGAAACCTTGGCTCGCTGCAAAGCCATGGGAGCGGATAAAGTGGCGGTCTTCGCCACGGAAGGCACCCGATCCGCAAAGCTTTACGATCGCTACGCAAAGGCACACGACCTGGCCGTCATCTATCCCACCGCCGAGGAACAGGCGCAGATTACTCGGGTGATCTACGACGTGAAGGAGCTGGGCGAGACCCGCTTCCCCGTCATGGACGAACTCATCGCCAAGTACACGAATGACGCCGTGGTGATTCTCGCCTGTACGGAGCTTTCCACCATCGGCATCGACCATTCGCGGGTCGTGGACACCACCGAAGTCTTAGGCGACGTCATTATCGCCCGCTGCGGCAGAAAGAGGGTTTAATGGAATTTATATCAATTATTTTAGGCACAGACAACAATGCCTACGGCGTGGCTCGCTCCCTTCACGAGGCCTACGGCATACATTCCCACGCTTACGGCATCAAGCCCCTGCGCTTTACGCGGAAATCGAAAATCGTGGATGTGGAAATTCACGAAGGATTCGACACGGAGGCGGGTTTTATGCCCGTCATGGATGCCATTTATGATCGTTTCAAGGACGAGGGCCTACCCCTGCTCCTCACTTCCTGCTCCGACGGCTACACCGCCCTCATCGCCAAGTACAAGGATCAGTTGAACGGCCGCTTCCGCTTTAATTACATCGACTACGACCTTCAACAAAAGTTGGAAAACAAAGAAGATTTCTACGCCATTTGCGAGGAATACGGGCTCCCTTACCCGAAGACCGTGATTATTACGGAAGAAAACAAAGACAACTTGGATCTGGGCCTCACCTACCCCGTGGGCCTGAAGGCCAACGACAGCATCGCCTTTGTGCATCTGCATTTCGAGGGGAAAAAGAAGTTTTACAAAATCGAAGACGCCGAGGAAATGGCCCAGGTGGTGGATGCCATTTATGCCGCCGGCTACAAGGGGGATCTCATCGCCCAGGATTTTATTCCCGGCAACTCCTCGGCCATGTATGTATTAAATGCTTATGTGGATACCCGCGGTGCGGTGACCATGATGTGTCTGGGCAAATGCCTTCTAGACGAATGTTTGCCCTATGAAATCGGCAATTACAATGCCCTTCTGACCATGGGGGATCAGGCCCTTTACGATCAGTACGAAGCCTTTTTAAAGGCCATCGACTACCGCGGCTTCGCCAATTTCGATTTGAAATACGACGTGCGGGACAATACCTACAAGGTCTTCGAAATCAACATTCGCCAGGGCCGCTCATCCTACTACATGACCGCCGGCGGCTGCAATTTTATGACCTACCCGGTGCAGGATCTCATCGCCTGTGAATCCACGCCCTGCCACTACCACGATGCCCGCGGGCTCTGGCTCTTTGTGGATCCCGCCGTCTTAAGAAAATACGGCAGCGAAAAAGACCGAGATTTAATCGAAGCCTCTCTGAAAGGCGGCTTCACCTTTACCCAGTGGTACGAAAAAGACCGCTCCCTTCCCCGCTGGCTGGATTACATGCGCCGGCGCATCTCCACGCGGAAATACTATCCCCACTACGAGCCCCAGCGGCAAAACGATTGATTACACACAAAAAACCGAGGATGCACCTCGGTTTTTTTCATGCATTTTTTCATGCAAGGGATGGTATTTATTCTCCGCCTTCCATTAAATCGCCCATGCCGCCGACGCCGGACATTTCCATCATAATGGTTTCAGGATCGGCAACCTTCCAGCTGTCGCCTTCCTTCTTCACTTCGATTTCCACATCTTTCGTCTTTTCTTCCATCTTCGATACGTCGATTCCGGCCATGATTTCTTCTTCCGACTTGCCTGCCAGAATGTCATCCATGGATTGGGAAATGATGCTCATCATGTCCTTCGCCGTAATGGCATAAACCAATTTGCCTTCTTCGGCGCCGTCTTTAATTTCGCCGGACTTAAATTCAAACTTGGCACTTTTAAGAATGTCTACGAAAAATTTATTTTCCGGTTTGTCCATTTCCTTCATGAAGTCGTCGTCTTTTAAGGCGCCTTTATCCTTTTCCAAGACGTATTTTTGCGCGTCATCCACTTTCATTTCGCCGAGAGCGGTCATAAAGCCTTCGACCGATTCCTTCGCCAGATCCGTGTCAGATTTTTTGCTGCAGGCGGGAAGGGCTACGAGCATCATCATCGCCAGGACGATCCACAGTAATTTCTTTTTCATAAACGGCCTCCTTCTTTTTGTGCAAGGGAATTTTCTTGTCTATAAATTACCACCTTCACGGAAAGGAAACATCGCCCGAAAGGGTGAGGCCGCCGATATTTTTTAAAAATTTGCACAAAAAAAGAGCGCGGAGCATGCCGCACTCTTTCATTTCAATAAAATTTACGCATTGGCGAGGTCTTTTTGTTTGCCGCCTTCTTTGGAGACAACGTAGCCATAGACCAATGCAATGGCAATGCCGATGACATTGGCTGCCATGTAGGGCAGGCGGAAACCGATCTTGGCGCCGAAAATGTAAGACGTAATAATATAGGTGTAGAACATTCCCGGAATCAAGGAGATGATATAGGCTCTGCCGTGGCGTTTCAGGTAAATGGCGATCATGGCAAAGGCAAAGACTGCGATGGTTTGGTTTGCCCAAGCAAAGTATTGCCATAAAACATTGAAGCCGTTGGGGCTTAATTTAGCGAAAATCAAGATCACGAGCACGCCGGCGAAAATAGCCAAGGAAAGGCTTACGCGGTTTTTCATATCCTTTTGGGAAATGTTCAAGTGATCGGCGATCATTAAGCGGGCGGAACGAAGGGCCGTATCCCCGGAAGTAATGGGGAGCACGATAATGCCGATAACGGCAATTAAACCGCCGATGGAACCTAACATGTCGTTGGCGACGAGACCGATAACGGCGGGTTTGCCGATTAACCCGGCGTCGATGCCCTTGTTGTAAATACCCATAGCGGCAGCGGCCCAGATCATGGCGATGAAGCCTTCTAAGATCATCATGTCGTAGAAGACGAAGCGGCCTTCTCTTTCACTCTTCACGGAGCGACCGATTAAGGTTGCTTGGGTGGAGTGGAAGCCCGATACGATACCGCAAGCAACGGTGACGAAGAAGACGGGCAGAATGGGTGTGCCTTGGGGGTGCATGCTGCCAAAGTTGCTCATGGTCAGATTATCTAATTGATAGCCCTTGAAGAAGAGACCGAAGAAAATGCCGATGGCCGAGAGCAAGAGGATGCAGCCGAAAATCGGGTAAACGCGGCCGATGATCTTGTCGATGGGGAACAGCGTCGCAATGATGTAGTATGCGAAAATGCAGGCATAAACAATCCATACCACGGGATTCGAGGCGATGGCTTCTTGATGCAATACATTGGCGACGATTAAGTCCCCGGGGGTGTAAATAAATACGGCACCGACTAAAATCATGAGTACGATGACGAAAATGTTGTAGACGGAGTATACCTTGCCGCCTAAATTGCGCTTAATCAATGCCGGCATTTGTGCCCCGTCGGAGCGCAGGGAAATCATCCCGCTCATGTAGTCGTGAACGGCACCGCCGAGAACACAGCCGACGGGAATCATAATAAATGCTAAAGGTCCGAATAAAATCCCTTGGATCGGTCCTAAGATCGGGCCCGTACCGGCGATGTTCAATAATTCGATTAGTGCGTTTTTCTTTTTGTCCATGGGGACGTAGTCTACGCCGTCTTGACTCTTAATGGCCGGCGTTTCTCTGTCATCCGGTTGGAAGACTTTCTCGGTGAAACGACCATAGGCGATTCCGCCGATGAGCAAAATCGCGAGGCCGATGAGAAATGTGGTCATAAATACCTCCTTAAATTAATGTCTAAATAAAAGCCAATCATCTACTAAGGCTTCTACTACTTACTCATTTATTATAACGCTGTTTGTGAAAAACACAACAGCTTAAAGCAAAAAAAATCGGCAAATTTACAGGTTTTCAGCACTTTTTTCTGTTTTGTATACACTATTCACAATGCATTGCACAAACACGCCTTCTTCAAGGTGATTACACGGAAAATGCCATGGATTTCACCGCTGTGCAATCATTCGAACCACAGGGCCGCTCGCTTTTTATCGGGTGAATTTTTTCTTTATGCAACAAAAAAGACCGCCCGCGCGGTCTTTAGTGTAAGAGTACCAATTCTTCCCCTCCGTCAAGTTCCATGCGCCATGCCACGGTGGCGTAGCCGCGAATGCCGTGGGAGAGGTTTTCCACGGCGCCTTGCTCTTCGGGATTGAAGTAGTAACAGGGATCGATTTTTTTAATGGTCCTGCCCTTTAAGCTGTCGTGGGAGAGAAGGCGGAGCAGGGATTGGGTGGCCATGGGCAGTGGCTCCCGCTCGTCGGTTTCGTCGATGACGTCGATCCAGAGCCGGTCCATGCGCACCACCTTGTCGCCCACCAGGTCGATTTCCGTGTAGGCGGATTCCACGTAATTGTTTTTGTAGGTCTTGGTGAACATGAGCTTCCTGCGATTGCCCGAAGCTTCACTGTAAAACAGGGCGAGGTCGTCGGTGGGAAATTCCCGGGCCTCTAAAAAGTCCAGGGCTTTTTTCTCCGCCTCCTTCTCGCTTAAAAAGGCATTGGAGGTGGAGTCGGCTTCATAAATAAGCCGCCGCTTGTCCAGCACTTTCAGCTGCGCCCGCGCCGTACGAAGCACAAGGCGTCGGTCGTCGCCCTCGGCAATGCGGCCATGGCCTCTAAAAAAGCGGCGATTCAAATTGTTTTCCGTGTCCGTTTCGTAGGCCACATCCAAGACGGGCAAGGTGGATCCGTCTTTGGGAATGTCCGCCTCCACGGTAATGCCCGCCTCTTTCAAAAGGGATTTCGTCTCCCGGTGAAAGGCGGCGGCATTTTCCGCCGGGGCCACGCGGATCCGGTCCACGTAGAGGACGCCGGCAAGGAACAAATCGGTGATAAGAAGGGCCACGATGAGCACCGTTTTTGCTTTTTCCCAATTCATGGTCGCTCACCGCCTACACAGTCCCCGCTCATGGCGTCGAAAAGATAAACCTGCTCCCCGTAAAGAACGTAGTAGCCGGGTACGAGGGCCTTTTTCTCTTCCCTGCCGTCGTCTAAATAGCAAAGGCTCACCCGCTTTAAGGGCTTGAGTAATTGATCGTAGCCTTCTCCTTTCGCGCCGAAAATCTCCGGATGCATGGCCACCACCTCGGCGAAGTCCATGCCTTTGACGGCGTGGCTTTCGCTTTCTTCCTCGGCCTTGTTGCGGTAGAGATAGGTCATGCGCTTCACCTGATTGTTAAACAAATCCACCACGATGTAATCGGTGTTTTCGTCTTGCACGGGAAAGACGGGCAAGCCTTTTTGCGAATGGTTCATGGTGACGCGAAAGCCGCGGACGCCGCCGTTTGTAATGGGCTCCAGCTTTTCCAAATACACGTCGTCGATGGTGCCGGTGTTTTTCGCCACAAACTCAAAGGCCCGCTCCACGGCACCGGCGGGATCCATGACTTCCTTCGCCACTTCCGTCTGGTCTTTGTAGTCCAAAAGGCCGTTATTATACAAACGCACCGTGCGCTGACCGTAGACGTAGAGGGTGGAATCCTCTTCGCCGATTTCGTGAAGGTCGTCGATGTTGGCCTTCAAGAGGCGGCGAAGCAAATCGCTTTTGTAGGTGTTTTTCATGTGGGCCAGGTCGTTTTCATAGACCACGCCCCCTTCAAAGACGGGCTTTTCGTCGGGAAGGTACACCGCCCGCTGAATGCCGTAGCGCTCCCAAAGGGAGCTGTAGGGCGGATTGGTCTCCCGCTCCAGGGAGCGAATGTATTTGTTGATGTCCGAAAGGTTCACGGTGAACTCGGGCTTCATGGCCCCTTCCTCCGTTTCGAAAATCACGCCTTCGGATTCGGAAAAATAGATGGCGGAAATCTCGCCGTGTAAATCGTGAAGATTGTACACGTTTTTAAAGAGATCGGAGTAAGTGCCCTTGGCCACTTCGAAAACCACCGAGGGCTTGTCGTGGCATTTTAAATAGTCTTTGTAGGGCATTTTTTTCCAGTGAATGTCTTCTTTGCCGTCGAAACTTTGCTTTAAGATGTTGCGGTAAAAGGGCCAGAGGTTTTTCAGCTGCACCGTCTGCGTGTGGGCGCCGCCGCCGAAATTCACCACCATGGCCGCAGGCATCATGCGCCCGATGACGGCATCGGTAAGCTTGGGATCCGCTGCGGCAATGAGTTTGTTGCCCGTCGGCGGCGGAGAGAGCCAGATTTGCCTGGCGAGAATCAAGGTCAGCACCAGAAGGGCAGCGAGGACGATGGTTTTAAGTCGCTCTTTCATGCTTCCTCCTGATCCATGGGAAAGCTCAAAAGCACTTCCGTGCCCACATTGAGCTCGCTTTTAATGCGGATGCGGCCCCCCATGTTTTCCATAATGTCCTTGGCGATGGAAAGGCCCAGGCCGCTTCCGCCCATGGCGCGGCTCCTGCCCTTTTCCACGCGGTAAAAGCGTTCGTAAATTCGTTCCAGATCGCTGCGGGCAATGCCGATGCCGTTGTCCTTGATCTGGATATGCACCCGAGAACCGAAATTTCTGCCGATGACTTCGATTTTTCCCGCGTAGGTAGTGTACTTAAAGGCATTGGTCAAAATATTGGTAATGACCTGATAGGCCCCGTGCTTGTCCGCCAAGAAGGGGCGAATGTCCACGGGAATGTCCAGATACACCTTGTGGTGGCGCTCCTTAATCATGGGCTGCAAGGATTCCAAAATCGCCGTCACCACCTCGTAGGCATCCATGGACACGGGCTCCCAATTGGTGCGCTTGGCATCCATATTGGAAAGCTGCAACAAATCCGTGACCAGGTGAGTCATGCGGTCGCTTTCACGGTCGATAATGCCTAAAAACCGCAGCTGAGCATCTCGATTTAAAGATGCCGTCATCAAGGTTTCCGTGTAGGATTTAATGGTGGTAATGGGCGTCTTCAGCTCGTGGCCCACATTGGCCACGAAATCTTTCCGGAGCACGTCCAAATTGTGCTCTTCCGTAATATCCTGCAACACGGCGATAATCCCCTGAGGCCGCTTGCTCTCCCCTTTGTAGGGGGCGTAGCGAATGTTGTAGAACTTGTTTTTAATTTCGATTTGGCTCAGGCCCGTTAAGGAGCCGGCGTCGTAGTAATTAATCTTTTGAATGTTCAGCCGCTTCATGTCGAAGGCTTCGCCCACGGCGTCGTCGGCCAGATCCAAAATCTCCTTCGCCACGGGATTCACATGAACCAATCGGCCCATGGCGTCCACGGCGACGATCCCCTCGGACATGTAGTGGAACATGGTGTCCAGCTTGGAACGCTCGGAATCCATGCGGGAGATGGTCTCTTCCAGTTCCGTAGTAAGGTAATTAAACATGCTCCCCAGCCGGCCGATTTCGTCGTTGCTCTTAACCTCCACCTTTTGATTGAAATTCCCCTCGGCCATTTCCCGTGCCTGACGGGTCACATCCCGAATGGGCAAGGTGATGGAGCGGGCCAAAATATAGGCGAGAAGGGTGGTAATGCCCATGGCCACCACCATGGCGTAGGTCATAATGACCCGGGCGTCGTCTACCACGCCGTAAAGGCCGCTTAAATCGGAGACCATGTAAAATAAGCCCATAACGCTGCCGTCTTTTGCGAAAACCGGCATGGTGTAATGGGCGTGGCGCACCTTGGTCTTGGCGTCTTCGCGAATCACGGAAGAGCCTTCGCCGCGGAAGCCGTCTAAAATCAGTTTCGGCGATAAATCGGAATCGCCCAGGGCATTTTGCCCCGCCACCAGCTCCCCGGAATTGTTGGTGGAGGCAATAATCTTGGGCACCCGCCCGGGGCCAATGGCATAAATGGCCTCGTCGCTTCCGATGCGCCAGGCGTCCAAGGTGTTTTGAATGCGGCTGTGCACCTCATCCCAGGGCGTTTCCGTCAAATAGGGCGATGAATTGGCCATGGAGCTTAGGGTCTGCTCCATGTCCGTCTGTACTTTCTCCAGCTGCGCGTCTTCCAGTCGATTGACGATAAAAGCGCCGATAATGGCCATAACCACCAAGACGAGAAGAACGTAGATAAAAATAAATCGCCACTTAATGCTGGAATAATGCTTATCCTCCAAAGTAATAGCCCACTCCTCGCTTCGTCAGAATGTAGCGGAAATCTTCCCCCGCATCTTCAATTTTTTCACGCAAACGGCGCACCGTCACATCCACGGTGCGAATGTCGCCGTAATATTCATAGCCCCACACCTCTTCCAGGAGGGTTTCCCGGCTAAAGACCGTGCCCGGCGACTGGGCTAAGTACTTCAGAAGCTCAAACTCACGAAGGGTGAGCTCGATCACTTTCCCCCGCTTCGTCACTTCATACTTCACGGGATCGATGTTCAGATCCGCCTCTTCGATGACCTCGTCGGGCAAATAGCCTTCGTTTTCGAAATCCTGGCGGCGGAAATTCGCCTTCACGCGGGCGATTAATTCCCCCATGCTGAAGGGCTTCACCACATAATCGTCGGCGCCCAGTTCCAAACCGCGAATGCGATCGCCTTCGGAATCTTTCGCCGTAAGCATAATCACCGGCACCCGACTTTTCTTGCGGATCTCCCGCAAGGTTTCAAAGCCGTCCATGCGCGGCATCATGACATCCAAAAGCACCAAATCCGGCGCCCAGGTGTCGAAGGTTTCCAAGCAGTCTACGCCGTCTTTTGCCATGGCGGTTTCGTAGCCTTCGTTGGATAAATTGTATGCGATGATTTCGGCAATGGCCGATTCGTCTTCTGTAATTAAAATTTTCATAGGATCCCTCCTCCCTTGATTATATCATAGGTGAAATCGGTTATAATCAAGAGGAGGTTTTACTCCTGAAGGTTTCGGGAAAGTTCCATCATTTTTTCATAGAGGGCACGCACTTCGCCGCCATAGGGCGCAGCCTTCTTCTCCACTCGGGCGAGGAGGGCTGCCTCCCTGTCGGGATCGTAAACCGCCCGGCCCACCTTCTTCTTCTCCTCGCCCATGGCGCGAGACAAATCGAAGCGGGCCTTTAAAAGATCCGCCAGCGCGTCGTCCACGGCGTCGATTTCATTTCGAATAGATTCTATAGACATACTACCTCCGGAGGTTTCATGATTCACATTATTTATCACGGTTACTTTTCCTTCGCCATCCACAAGGTGGTGCAGGATCTCGCCGCCAAAGGGGCGGACATTCTTGCCAAGCCCCACACAGACTACGTGCTTTCGGCGGGAAAAGAGGGCTTCCTCGCCCGCGACATAAAGGGCGATCCCGCCCCCGACGCCATCTTGTTTTTCGACAAAGACGTGCGCCTCGCCCGGGCACTGGAAAAGCAATGCCCCCTCTTTAATCCGGCGAACGCCATCGCCTTGGCCGACGACAAAATCGCCACCTTCGACGCCCTGGCGCCTTTCCTTCCCATGATCGACACCGTCCCCGCCCCCTTCCACTACCGGGCGCAGGTGCCCACAGACGACTTTCTCGCCTATGTGGAAGGCCGCTTCGGCTACCCCATGGTCATTAAAGCCGCCAAAGGCTCCTTCGGCGAGCAGGTGTTTCTCGCAAACAATCGCGACGAAGCGAAGGTGATTGCGACAAACATGGGGGCGGAAGATTATCTCTTTCAGCCCTTTATCGCCGAATCCGCCGGGGTCGACAAGCGGGTGCTCGTCGTGGGCGACGGGATCCTCGGCGCCATCGAGCGCAGAAACGAGCACGACTTCCGCGCCAACATCGCCGCAGGATCCACGGCACGGCCCATTGATCTCACCGAGGAAGAAAAAGAACTGGCCCTCGCCGCCCATAAAGGGGCACACCTCGCCTTTTCGGGCATCGACCTTATCGACTCCCACAGCGGCCCCCTTTTGGTGGAAATCAATTCCAATATGAGCTACTTGGGCTTTCAACAAGCCACGGGCATCGACGTGTCGGAAAAAATCCTCGCCTATGTGGTGGCTGAGATCCGCTAAATTCAGTGTAGCACGTTTTTAAGAAAGGAACAAAGGATACGAAAAAGGCCCCTTGATTTTTCAAGGCGCCTTCTTTTTTTGCTTTTATTTTTCTGCGGTTAAAGAAGCGAGCTGCTCGGCTACGGCTTCTTCCGTTTCCGCCATGGCGGCCATGGTGCGGGTAAGGAGCTCGTCCGTCTCCCAGCCCAGCATATCCGCGCCGCGAAGAATGGTGTCTCAGTCCACGCCGGCGGCAAATTTCTTGTCTTTGAATTTTTTCTTTAAGCTCTTCAGCTTCATGTCCTGCACGGAGCCCGAGGGCCGCATAATGGCGTAGACGTAAATCAAGCCCGTGAGCTCATCGGTGGCGTAAAGCACTTTTTCCATGGTGTGCTCCGGCTCCACGTCGGCGCAAATTCCCCTGCCGTGGCTCACAATGGCGCGAACGAGTGCATCGGGGGCGTCGATTTCCGCCAAGAGCTCCGGCGCCCTTTTGCAGTGTTCCTCGGGAAACTGCTCGTAATCCACGTCGTGTAAAAGGCCCGCCATGGCCCAGAAGTCCGCCTCATCCTCGTAGCCCAGTTCCCGTGCGAAGGATGCCATCACTTCTTTTACGGTGAGGGCGTGGCGCAGGTGAAAGGGATCGGTGTTGTATTTCATAAGCAGATTCAGTGCGTCTTTTTCATTTACATTCATTTCCTATTCCCCCTTTTTTCTCTTGTACCCGCTTCTTCCGAAATCATGCCCGCCACTCATAACATACAAAAAGACCGCGTAGGTCGTACGCGATCTTTTGTAGTCATTTTATTCTTTTACGAAAAGAGTACTGCTCTTTTTGTATTCTAGAATACACCTTGTGCCATCATGGCGTCTGCTAAGCGAACGAAACCGGCAATGTTAGCACCGGCTACGAGGTTGTAGCCTAAGCCGTATTGTTCAGCTGCTTCGACGGACATCTTGTAGATGTTGTCCATGATCATGTGAAGTTGTTTGTCAACTTCTTCTGCGGGCCAGCTCAGGCGAGCACTATTTTGGCTCATTTCGAGTGCGGAACCTGCAACACCACCGGCGTTAACAGCCTTGGAAGGAGCAACAACCTTCACGTTTTCGATGAGGTAGTTCAAAGCTTCGTTGGTGGTAGGCATGTTAGCTACTTCGATGTAGTATTCTACGCCCTTTTCAACCATGGCTTTTGCTTCTTCGATGGTGATTTCATTTTGGTAAGCAGCCGGCATAGCGATGTCGTATTCTGCGTTGATCCAGGGTTTTTCACCGGGGAAGAAGTCTACGCCGAATTTGTCTGCGTAGTCTTGAACCTTGTCGCGACCGGAAGCACGCATCTCGAGCATGTAGTTAACTTTTTCTTCGGTGTTGATACCGTCTTTATCGTAGATGTATCCGTCGGGACCTGCGATGGTAACGACTTTACCGCCCAGTTGTTGAACTTTCTTGCAGATACCCCAAGATACGTTACCGAAACCGGAAACAGCGATCTTCTTGTCTTTGATGTCTTCGCCGAAGTGATCGAGGACGTTCAAGAGGTAGTAAACTGCGCCGTAGCCGGTAGCTTCGGGACGTACGCGGGAACCACCGAAGCTGAAGCCTTTACCGGTGAAGGTACCGTTTTCGAATTTAGCTTTTAAGTGGCGATATTGACCGTACATGAAGCCGACTTCTCTTGCGCCAACGCCCATGTCACCTGCCGGAACGTCGGTGTCGGGCCCGATGTAGTGATAAAGGGTGCTGATAAAGCTTTGGCAGAAACGCATGATTTCGTCGTCACTTCTACCGCGGGGGTCGAAGTCACTGCCGCCCTTGCCGCCGCCGATGGGGAGGCCGGTCATGGAGTTCTTGAAGCATTGTTCGAAGCCGAGGAACTTAATAACGGATTGGTTAACGGTGGGATGGAAGCGGATACCGCCCTTGTACGGCCCAAGCGCCCCGTTAAATTGGCAACGGTAGCCAATGTTGGTGTGGTATTGACCTTCGTCGTCTTGCCATACAACACGGAAGCTGAAGAGACGTTCCGGTTCAACCATGCGGCCTAAAAGGTCTACGCGTTCGTATTCCGGATGTTGATCAATAACCGGTTTTAAAGAACCTAATACTTCTTCTACGGTTTGGCAGAATTCAGGTTCGCTGGCGTGTCTTTCTTTAACACGTTCGATTACACTTTCAAGATAGCTCATACAATATTCCTCCTTAAAGAAAATGAGTTGGCTTAATGCCTCGTTAGAAGAGCAAAGGCTTTCCCTTTCGGGAAATAAAAAATGCGGTGACTATTTGCCACGTGAGAACGCCCTCGCTCCAACGTATTCATCATAACACAAGGCAATTGAAATTTCCATGGTGGTTTAGAAAATATCAATCCCCAAAGCAGCCTGAATCCGTGTTATTTCACGGGTTTCAAACAGATCTTGGCAATTTGATTCATTTATCCGTGCTTTTTTAACCGTTCTTTTCGTGTGGTTTTTACGAGAATGCAAAAAACGCAAAAGCTTTTCACGCTTTCGTCTGCGAACTTTCTTCTCTGAAAAGCCATAAGACCCTTTTCCCCCACGCCCTCTGGGCAAAGGTCGCCATCTGTTGTAAAATAGACGGGATGTAAATGTTATGTAGCAGATGAAAGGAGTGGCTATGATTGCTCGTAAGGTCATAATGGTTCGCCCCTCGGCCTTTCGTTTTAATATGGAAACCGCCGCAGACAATGTCTATCAAATTAACGACACGACCCGCACGGCCAGCGAGGTGCAGGATCGGGCGAACGAGGAGTTTTCCGCCGTGGTTCGCGCCCTGGAGGAAGCCGGTGTGCAGGTGGATGTCTTGCACGATAAGGGCGACGACACGCCGGATTCGATTTTTCCCAACAATATTTTCGTTACTTTCCCGGACAAGCTTTTCATCGCCCCCATGTACAGCGAAAACCGGCGGCGGGAGTTTCCCAAGCTAAAGGATCAGTTGGACGCCCTGCTTAATTTTTCCGCGCTGGATGTGACGGATTTTCGCGATAAAAATTTCGGTGTGCTGGAGGGCACGGGCTCCGTGGTTTTGGATCGCAAGGAAATGATCGCCTACGGCTGCCTCTCCAAGCGCTGCGAAAAAGAGGCTTTTCTCGCTTTTTGCCGCACCTACGGCTTTAAGCCTCTGCCTTTTAAGGCCCGCCAACACGATGCGGCGGTGTATCACACCAATGTGATTTTGTCTGTGGCCGACGATTTCGCCGTGGTGGCGGCCGAGCTTCTCACGGAAAATAAAGAGGGGCTCATGGATCAATTGCGCGCCACGAAAAAAACGGTCATCGAGCTGACCGGCGAGCAAATCGATCACTTCTGCGGCAATTGCCTGGAGCTTATGGGCGATGAAAAGCTCTACCTAATGAGTGAAGAGGCCTACGAACACTTCACCGACGAGCAAATCGCGCAGATCGAAGCCACCCACCGAATCATCCACGTGCCTTTGGATGTGATCTCCACCTACGGCGGCGGAAGCATGCGCTGTATTTTGGCGGAAAATTACTGTTAAGCGAACGCGTCACCGAAATCGGTGGCGTGTTTTTTTCGGCTTTTCGCCCACAATAAACATCCCCCGGCGTAGCCGGGGGTTTTCCTTTTTCGGCCCAAAGGGCCTGTATTACTAGCTGCGCCTGAAGGGCGTCGGTGGTCTGCCCGTGCTTACGTTACTCGACTACCCCTTAAAGGGGTTCGCCGTGTCAAAGGTTAGTTGCTCACTTATTTGATCCTCTTTCAACTGGTTTTGTATATACTCTTGAATCTTTTTAGCGTTTTTTCCCGCTGTATCGACGTAATAGCCTCGGCACCAAAACTGCCTTCCCCTATATTTAAATTTCATGTCTCCCCATCGTTCATAGATCATGATACTGCTCTTCCCTTTTAGAAAGCCCATGAATG
>NZ_CALPBW010000013.1 GCF_943169845.1 Peptoniphilus rachelemmaiella | reverse complement strand
GCGTAACTTTCATCATTTCCGCACGAAACTGCTTTTCGTTTGTTCAAAAGATAAGTGAGTGAGGGTGTGTAGGAAAACAAAAAGGAGCCTAGTTTTCACTAGACTCCCCAATGGTTGACATAGAACCCTTTTTTTTGTTGCACTTAATTGACTTGGTTTCTCGGCTTTTTGCCGGCGATAAAATCTTCTAAGTTATCGACGCAGGCATTGCCCATTTCCAGGCGAGCCTCCACGGTGGCATTGCCCAGGTGAGGTGCCAAGGTCACATTGTCGAGATGCAAAAGATCTTCCGTGACCTTCGGTTCGAATTCATAGACATCCAAGGCGGCACCGGCGATGGTTCCGTCTTTTAACGCATCGGCCAAGGCCTGCTCGTCGATTAAGGGACCGCGGGCGGCGTTAATGAAGGTGGCGGTGTTTTTCATTGCCTTAAATGCATTGGCGTCGAATTTGTGTTTCAGTTCGGGAACAAAAGCGGAGTGGAGGCTGATGAAATCCGATTCTTTCAAAAGTTCGTCGAAAGAAACGTAGGTAGCGCCTAATTCTTCAATGGCTTCTTTACGGGTTCTCGAATTGTAAATAACCTTCATCTCGAAAGCCAGCGCGCGCTTCGCCAGGTTTTGTCCGATATTTCCCATGCCGAAAATACCCAAGGTCTTGCCTTTTAATTGTTGGCCGAGGAAATAGGTGGGGCGCCATCCGCGGAAGCCGCCATCTCTTAAGTCCTTTTCGCCGCGAATCAATTGTCTCGCCTGTGCCAGCATTAAAGCAAAGGCCAATTCGGCGGTGGAGACGGCGGAGGAGGGGGCCGGTGCGTTGCAGACGACGATGCCTTTTTCACGTGCATAGGCGATGTCGATGTTGTCGAAGCCGGCGCCGTAATTTAAAATTAGTTTTAGATCCTTTGCGCCGTCGATGACTTCTTGATCGATTTTATCGGACAGGGGACAGATAAGAGCCTCTTTTCCCTCAAGGGCCGCGATAATTTCTTCTTTTGTCATAGGGACATTGCTGTCGTTGTAGCTATAATCGATGCCGCCTAAGCGCTGGATAATTTCATCAGGTACACGACTGGAAATAAAAAGCTTCATAGTTACCTCCTAAAAAAAGCGATAAAAAAAGCCGATTCCTAAGAATCGACTCGTAATTAAAGGGCGCGTTCAACCTTGCCGGATCTCAGGCAACGCGTACATACGTAAATTCTTTTCTTCGATCCGTTAACAACGGCGCGGACGCGTTGAAGGTTCGGGGACCAAGATCTATTTCCTCTTTTATGGGAGAAGGAAATGGAGTTACCGAATTTTTTTTCTTTTCCGCAGATTTCACATCTTTTTGCCATACTTACACCTCCTCCGACATTTTTTCAACTCGAATTATTTTACCACAGAGAAAAATAAAATGCAATTAGGCTTCGGTTTTTTCCGGGAGGCTTATGTGATATAATGACGGTAATTCCCAATAGCGGAAAGGAGACGAATCATGCAAATTACGATCCCAAACGAAAAGGGCAATATTACCATAGATAATCAAGTCATCGCCACCATTGCGGGCGTTTCCGCCATGGAAAGCTACGGCGTCGTGGGCATGGCCAGCAAAAATGCCACGGACGGAATTTTCCAATTGCTTAAATTTGAAAACTTAACCAGAGGAATCGAAGTGTACACTGAAAACGAACGGGTACACATTCAATTGCACGTCATCATCGAATACGGCATTCGCATTTCTACCGTGGGACAAAATATTATTGACACCGTTCAATTTAATATCGAGTCAATGACGGGATTAGAAGTCGATCAAATCGAGGTTTTGGTCGAAGGTATACGAATGAACTAGAGGTAGGGTATGGATCAGATTACGATTACAGAATTTAAGGAAGCACTGATCAGTGCTTCGAATTTTTTAGAAATAAATAAAGAACACGTCAACGATCTCAATGTCTTCCCCGTACCCGACGGGGACACGGGCACCAATATGTCGAAGACCATTAAAAGTGCCGTGAAACAAGTGACCGAATCCGACGCCAAGGAACTGGGCGCCTTAGCCGCTGAAATGAGCCGCGGCGCACTGATGGGTGCTCGGGGCAACAGCGGGGTTATTCTTTCCCAGCTTTTCAGGGGATTTGCCGAAGGCCTGAAGGGCCACGACGTCCTCACCGTGCCCGTCCTTGCCGCAGCCATGAAAAGCGCTTCGGAAATGACGTATCTCGCCGTCATGAAGCCCACGGAAGGCACCATCCTTACAGTGGGCCGCGAAAGTGCCGATTTCGCCGTGAAACACGCGAAGAAATACAGCGATTTAATTTTATTCGGCGAGGCCGTCTTGGAGAAGGCAAAGGAATCTTTGGCTAACACGCCGAATCTTCTTCCCGTCTTAAAAGAAGCCGGCGTCGTCGATGCCGGGGGCCAAGGCCTGGTGACCATTATGGAAGGTGCGCTGAAAGCCTTAAAAGGCGAGGCTGTCTTAGGCGGTATGGAAGAGGGATCCCCTCAAGGCAAGGAGAAAATCGAACGGAGAGAAATTTCCACTGACGACATTAAATTCGGCTACTGCACGGAATTTATCGTGAACACCGAGTCCAATCACGTCGATGATTTGAAAGCGGACTTAATTCCCCGTGGCGACAGCCTCATCGTCGTTGGCGACGACAGCATGATTAAGGTTCACGTTCACACCAACGATCCCGGCCTCGCCATTCAAAGTGCGCTGAACTACGGCTTTTTAAAAGACATTAAAGTCGATAATATGCGCCTGCAACATTCCGAGCGACTGTTTACCGACTATGAAGTGGAAGCTTCCAATGCGAAGGAACCTGAAGAAATGAAGCCCTACGGCTTTGTCTCCATATGTGCCGGCAAGGGCATCGAGGAAATTTTCCGACAAGTCGGCGTAGACTATTTGGTCACCGGCGGACAAACGATGAATCCTTCAACAGAAGATATTTTGGCCGGCATCGACCGCGTCAATGCGAAACACATTTTCGTGCTTCCTAACAACAGCAATATTTTCCTTGCGGCGGAAGCGGCGGCGGATATATCCGAAAAAGAAGTTACCGTATTAAAGACGCGCTCCATTCCGGAAGGAATCAATGCCTGCATTCACTTTATGCCTGACAAGAGCGTAGAGGAAAATGTCGAAACCATGATGGAAGCCGTAGACGATTTAACCACCGGCCAAGTCACTTATGCCGTACGGGATACGGAGATGGACGGCATCGCCATTAAAAAGGGCGACTACATCGGCCTTTCCGGTAAAAAAATCTTGGCAAAGGGCGAATCCGTGAACGACACCACCATCGAAATGATCAAAAAAATGGTGGATGAGGACGCCGCCTTCGTCTCTCTCTACGCCGGAGAAGACGTAAGCGCCGAGGACGTTGAAGCCTTGGAGGAACGCTTGGATGAAGCTTTCCCCGACATGGACATCGAGATCATGCGCGGTGAGCAGCCAATTTATTATTATTTAATTTCAGTCGAGTGAGAAGCAGGCGCAGGCCTGCTTTTTCATTGGAGGCCCTATGGAACCACATTCGAGTATTTTAGAGATCAAAGGAATCGGCAAGAAAATTGCGGAAAAATTAAATAAAGCATCCCTATTTACGGTGGAAGACCTCCTGTACACGTTGCCGATTCGCTACGAAGACGGCAGTGAGATGCGGGATTTTGCCCATCCGGATTTCGACAAGCCCGCCACCTATTACGTTCGTCTCGTGGAGAAAAAGCCTCGCCGCTATTTAAAAAAGGGCTTGAGCATGCAGACCTTCGTGATTACCGACGGGGCCCGGGAAGGGGAAATGACCTTCTTCAATATGCCCTATTTGGACAAGAGTTTGCGCCTTGGAGGGGATTACTATATTTTCGGAAAACCAAAGTTTTTCAAAAATCGTCTGTCCTTTACCACACCGAAATTTTTCGATGAGACGAAGCGAAAAGAAGCGCTGGCCATCTCTCCCATCTATCCCATATTAGGCGGCGTGGGGCAAAAGGCCACGGCAAAATTTATTCAAGAGGCTCTAAAAGAGGTGGCCCTGCCGTCGGTGGTGCCAGAGTACTTGCGGAAGCGCTACGGTCTTATGACGGAGACGGAAGCCCTTCAGGTGCTTCACGGACCGAAAGAGTTAAGGGATGCGAAAGTGGCGCTGCAGTCTTTGATTTTTTCGGAATTTCTCTGTTTTCAATTGGCATTGGGACGCTTCCACCAAAGCAGGAGCGAAGCGGGCTTTTCCATGGCAAAAACCGATTTGGCGGAAGTGATTTTATCGAAGCTTCCCTTTGAGCTTACGAGAGGGCAAAAAGAGGCTTGGGACGATATCCGCAAGGACATGGCTTCATCGAGCCGCATGGAGCGATTGGTGCAGGGCGATGTAGGAAGCGGTAAAACCGTCATCGCCTTTCTCGCCATAGCCACTTGTGTGGCCTCCGGCCATCAGGCCCTTTTTATGGCGCCGACGGAAATTCTCGCCAAGCAGCACTACGAAGAGGCCTTCGATTTGTTCATGCCTCTCGGCGTGCGGGTAGAGCTTTTGACGGGGAGCACCAAGGAAAGCAAGAAAAAAACCATTCGCGAAAACTTCGAAAGCGGAATCTGCGACGTGATTATCGGCACCCACGCCTTGTTTAACGAAGATTTGAAAAGCGACCGCATCGGCCTCACCATTACCGATGAACAACACCGCTTTGGCGTCATGCAGCGAGAAGCCCTGCAAGAGAAGCAGTCGAAAAGCGACCGTCTGATTATGACGGCGACGCCCATTCCCAGAAGCCTCGGCATTGTCATGTACGGGAATACGAAGATCTCCTCGATTCGAACCATGCCGAAGGGGCGAAAAGCCGTACAGACCACGGTGATTAACGAATCGGGTTTAAAAAACGCCTACGATTTTATGGAGCGCTTTTTAAAAAGCGGACAACAGATTTACGTGGTCTGCCCGCTCATCGAAGAAAACCCGGATTTCCCCCTTCACGCGGCGGAGGCGATCTATAAGTATTTTTCCGAGGATCGCTTTAAAAAGTATGCCGTCGGACTGATGCACGGCGCCCTTTCCTCCGAGGAAAAGAACAGGGTCATGGAAGCCTTCCAAAAAAATGAAGTGCAGATTTTAATCTCCACCACGGTGATCGAAGTAGGCGTCAATGTGGTCAACGCCAATTTGCTCTTTGTCTACGACGCCGACCGCTTCGGCCTCGCCACGCTGCATCAGCTTCGGGGCCGTGTGGGCCGCGGGGATCAGGCGGCTTACTGCATTTTGCACAGTGCCAACGACAGCTTGAAGGCCGACGAGCGGCTCCGCATTATGGAACGCTCCAATGACGGCTTCTACATCGCCGAAGAAGACATGAAGCTCCGTGGCGGCGGCGATTTCTTCGGCACACGGCAATCCGGCACCGTGGAATTTCGCGTCGGCGATCTGTTCGAGAACATGGACATTATGCGCTACGCCAAAGTGGAGGCCGATGCCATCTTACAGGGCGGACACCTCAATGCAGAGGAAGAACCGGATCTTTTAAAGGCGGTGGAGGCCTACGAGGCGCGAACCCAAGGGATATAATTGTTATAGGAAAGAGATTATGCTAAAATTTGAAGGGAAGTGGCCATGCGCGTCATTGCGGGAGAGAAAAAAGGACAACGATTAAAGACGCCGAAAGGCGATCGCATACGGCCCACGGAAGATCGCATTAAGGAAAATGTGTTTAATCTCCTCTACGGCCCCTTTAGCGGGGTTTCAGTCTTGGATTTATTTTCCGGAACCGGTCATATGGGCATCGAGTTTTTAAGTCGCGGCGCAACATCGGCGTGGTTTTGCGATAATCATCGAGAAAGTATTCGAATTACCCGTGAAAATATAAAGATAACAGGGTATAATGACAAGAGCAGGGTAGTGGAAGGATCATTCGAGCACTGCCTCGAACTTGCCGTGAATGAAGAGATGGCATTCGACTACATATACGTCGATCCTCCCTATGCGAATCGTGATTTTTACGACCGCGCAGCCCAAACCATCGGTGCGCATCGGCTACTGTCTTCAGGCGGTCGCCTGGTATTTGAGGCGCCGAAGGAATATACTTTTTCCCACTACGAGCATTTGGCTTTGGTGCGGGAAAAGACCTATGGTAAGAAAAAAATTTGGATTTATGAAAGTTGTGATTAGGATTTGAAAGTTATTTACGCCGGAAGTTTCGACCCGGTCACCTACGGCCACTTGGATATTATCCGACGGGCAAAAGCCATTTTCGGAGAGGTCGTCGTCGCCGTTTTGGATAATAAGAAAAAGCCGGGCTTCTTCACCGTAGACGAGCGGCTGGCGCTGTTGCGAGAAACGCTTAACGGGGAGGCGGACATCGAAGTGGATCACTTCGAAGGACTCCTGGTGGATTATGCGAAAAAGAGAAACATTTCTACTGTGGTTCGGGGTTTAAGGTCCAATTCGGATTTCGAAAACGAATACACCGTCGCCATGGCCAACAAAAATTACGGAACCAATTTGGAGACCGTCTTTCTGTTGACGACGCAGGAGCATTTGTTTATCAGCTCTTCCCTCGCCAGGGAAGTGGCTTTGTTTAATGGAGACACGTCGCTTTTTGTGCCGGAAGTGGTAGGAGAAGCAATGAAGAGGAAAGTGAGAGGAAGGTAGCTTATGGAAGTTATGCGTTACATCGAAGATTTGAAAGATTTATTGGAAGTGAGTTCCACCATCCCGTTGACGGGAAAAGTGATGGTCGATAAGGAAGAAGTCAATGAACTTTTAAACCAAATCGAATCTCAATTTCCTCAAGATTTAGCCGAAGCCCAAAGCATTCGCGATCGCAAGGATGAAATCGTCAACGAAGCCAATATGCAGGCAAAACAAATCATTCAGGCGGCCCATGTGGAAGCACAAAAGCTTGTAAATGAAGACGAAATTACCCTCGCCGCTCAAGAACAAGCCAGAGAAATCATGAACCGCGCCGAACTGGAATCGGATCAAATTCGTCTTTCGGCTCGCGACTACGTGGACAGCATGTTGGAAAACACCCAAGTTCACTTGTCCGACATGATTAAAACCATTAACGAAAACAGAAAAGAGCTTTAAAAAAACGGCCTCGCGCCGTTTTTTCTTTGCTTAAAAGCCCCGAAAGTCCCGCCCCATTTTCCCGGCGGTCAAAAGGCTCCACAGATCCGTGGCCTTTTCCTCATAGGCCAAAAACTTTTGATCATCGGGGGAAGACTTTTTCACTTGTTTGAAATTGGAAAGAAGAGTAACGGAGGATTGTTTTGCAGACCGAAGGTAGTTTTTGCCCGCCTCCGAAAAGGCCAAAACCTGAAAGGTCTGCTGACTGGCCATGGCATCCTCGATGGATTCTTGATCCATAGCGAGAGAAGCGTGGAGCAGAAGGCGAGCGATGCGCCAGCGGGAATAGCGACGGGTCTTCACCAGCTCCGTAAATTCGCGAAAAGTCGCGGCCTTTCGCATACAAGCTAGTATGCGCTTGTCTAATCCTACTTCGTAGCCGGCCATGGACGAAAGATCCATGGGAGTTAAAAGCCACAGGCCCCGATAAAATCGGTATAAAGCGTCCGCCAACTCCGTTTCCCTGTACTGAGGCGGGGATCCGGCACAAAATTCTGTCATCTCCCTTACATCGCTCATGGCGCGAATGGCCGATGCGGTGCGTATACGGTCCTTATCGCAGGCGCGCTTCACCATGACGAGGGGAATCTGCGGTGCCAGCTGCTTCAAACTTTTATAATAGCCGTAGGCCAATAGGGCATTGGATTGAAACACCTGTCCCCAAGAGGTTTTTTCCACTTCCAAGGCCTGCTTGTACGCTGCGGCGTAGGATGCGCCGCTCTCCATGAAAGCCCTAAGCCGGGTATGAAATTGTTCGGTTTTTTCGTAGTTGTAAATGTCGTGAAAGGTGGTCTCGTCGCCGAACTCCGTGCCGCAAAACACGGCGTCCACAAGGGGCAGTTTACTCGCCACGGCCATGGCTCCGTAGGAAAAATACTCGCCGCCGGAAGTGGCCGATTGCACCGGGTGGGTAATTACCACATCGGCGCCGTTTTCCACAAGGTCACGGGCCCGGGTAAACTTGTCGGTCACCACAGGTAGGCCCCTCTGCGTGAACGAGGCGCTCATTAAAACCACGACGCCATAGCCGCTTTCTTTGGCCCGCTCGATTAAATAAGTATGGCCGTAATGGAGGGGGTTGATCTCCGCCACGATAAGTGCATAGGGCATGATTCAATCCTTTTCTTCACTTTTCTTCGATAGAGAACGATTATATGATATAATAACTGCGGTCAAAATGAAAATGCTTAAGGAGGAAACACATGAAAATTTTAGTCATTAACTGTGGCAGCTCTTCTTTGAAATACCAGTTAATCGATATGGAAGATAAGAAGGTTCTCGCAAAAGGCTTAGCGGAACGAATCGGCATTGAAGGCGGCCGCGTAAAATACGAAGCAGCCGGCAAAGATGAAATCGTCATCGAAGAAATGCTCGCCGATCACAAGGCAGCCCTTAAAATCGTCTTAGATTCTCTCAAACACGCCGAATACGGCGCCGTTAAGAGCTTAGACGAAATCGATGCCGTCGGCCACCGCGTCGTACACGGCGGTGAAGCATTTGCCGAATCGGTGATCATCGACGAAAAGGTTATGAAAGCCATTAACGACAATGTAGAAATCGCACCCTTGCACAATCCGCCGAACATTATCGGTATCGAAGCCTGCAAAGAAATCATGGGCGACATCCCCATGGTCGCTGTATTCGACACGGCTTTCCACCAAACCATTCCGGCATTAAACTACATTTATGCCCTTCCCTACGAATACTACGAAAAATACAAAGTTCGTCGCTACGGCTTCCACGGCACCAGCCACCAATACATTACAGGACGTGCCGCTGAAATGCTCGGTAAAAAGCTCGATGAAGTCAACTTAATTACCTGCCACTTAGGTAATGGCTCCAGCATCAGCGCCGTCGTCGGCGGTAAATGCTACGACACCACCATGGGCTTCACCCCCTTGGAAGGCTTGGCCATGGGTACCCGTACCGGCGACATGGATCCGGCCATCGTTCCCTTCATTATGGACAAAGAAAACCTCTCGACCGACGAAATGTCCAATGTGATGAACAAAAAGAGCGGTGTTTTAGGCATCAGCGGCGTCTCCAGCGACTTCAGAGACTTGGAAGAAGCAGCTGAAAAGGGCAACGATCGCGCTCAATTGGCACTGGATATTTTCGAAAACCGCGTCCGCAAATTCATCGGCGCTTATTTAACTGAAATGGATCACTGCGACGGCATCATCTTTACGGCCGGCGTAGGCGAAAACTCCATTTCCACGAGAGAACGGGTTATCGACGGCTTGTCTTCCTTAGGCATTAAGCTCGATCACGATAAAAACAACATGCGCGGCAAAGAAGCCGTCGTCTCAAGCGACGATTCCTCCATTCCCGTTTTGGTCATTCCCACCAACGAAGAATTGAAAATCGCCATGGAAACGGCTAAACTCGTTTAATTTCCTTGACAGGAGACCATTTCTTGTCATATAATAGCTTGCAGCAGTTTTAGAGGTGATACCTTTGCGTAGAGAATTTTCTGATTTTTTACAAGGAAGTGACATCCACAAACACGTCGAGGGTCAGCTGATGAAAGAAGACAGTCCGCTTGATTTGGACGGTCTCGATTTCGTGGATCCCGTCGACTACGATATGGACATTTACAAAGTCGACGGCGATTTGGAAGTCGATGTTCGCGTAACCTACGACATTAAAACCCCCTGTGATCGCTGTTTGAAGACGGTGGAAGAAACCATCGACAGTGAATCCCGCGTGGTCGTTACCACAAATGGGGAAGAGGACGACGACGGAAATGTTCTGCTCGTCAGTACTCTGGATGAATTCCCTTTGGCGGAAATAGTATTCTCGCAAGTGATAACATCCGTGCCGATCAAGGTTTTGTGTGATGATGATTGCAAGGGACTTTGCCCGGTCTGTGGTGAGGATTTAAACGAACATCCCGATCACCATTGTGAATCGGAAGGCATCAGCCCCTTTGAATCCTTGAAAAATCTATTCGATGAAAAAGCATAAGATAGGGAGGTGTAGACATGGCAGTACCTAAGAGTAAAACTTCGAAACAACGTAAAAACAAGAGACGTGCATCTTCTTATCGTCTGAATAAAACGACTGTCGCTGAGTGCCCCAATTGCCACGAAGCGAAGTTGCCCCACCGTATTTGCCCGAGCTGTGGTTACTACGATGGCAAAGAAGTTATCGCAACTTCTGAAGAAGTATAAGAAAAAAGCTTCCGATTTTTCGGAAGCTTTTCTTGTATTTAAAAGCCCCCGGTTAAGCCGGGGGTTTTGTTTTGGGCACCTTACGGGGTCCTTTTTATGCCCAATTGCCGTCTACAAATATGGGCACTTCATCTCCTTCTAATGTTGTCGCCGTAATCGAAAGATCCGACGTACCTACCATGAAGTCAACATGGATCAAACTGTCGTTGGCGCCTCGCTCTAAAAGAGCCTCGCGATCTAAATCGCCGCCGCCCTTTAAATTGGTGGGATAGGCCTTGCCAAGAGCCAAGTGACAGGAAGCATTTTCGTCGTAAAGGGTGTTGAAAAACAATTGGTTGCGATTGGAAATAGGCGAGTCGTAGGGAACGAGGGCCACCTCACCTAAGTGGCGAGCCCCTTCATCGGTGTCCAATAACCGTGCCAGCACATCTTTTCCTTTTTCGGCATCGAAATCCACGACCTGCCCGTCTTTAAATCGTAACCAGAAGTGATCGATGACATTGCCGTTGTAAGCCAGGGGCATGGAGGCGTAGACGATGCCGTCGACTCCCATGCGGAGGGGAAGGGTAAAGACTTCTTCCGTAGGAATATTTGCCACAAAGTAGCGACCGTCGGGCAAAGTAGAGCCGCCGCCGGCCCAAATATGGCCTTCGGGCAGCGTGATCGTTAAATCCGTTCCCAAGCTGTTTTTGTAGTGAAGGGAGCGGTACGCGGCCTCGGTGAGCTTTTTGGCCTGGCCGTCCACCGTCGTCGTGTGTTCTTTCCAATCGGCGATGGTTGTTTCAGAGACGCGGGACATGTCGAAAATCGCCTGCCATAAATTTTTTACGGCATCTTCTGTGTCGGCATCGGGATACACTTTCTTCGCCCATGCCTTGGTGGCGATGCCGGCCACCGTCCAGGGATTTTCATCCTTCATAATGGCTTCGGAATAAAAGCGCATGGCTTTTGAACGGCTCATAGAAGCTGCTTGAAGCTTGTGGGGATCGATTTGTTTTAATAAATCGGGATCCGATCCCGTGAAGGACAAAAAGGCGGCGCCGCCGGTAATATAATGGCGGTACAAGGCCGTATCGAAATCATGTACCGTGTTCAATACATCATCGGGCGCGTGTTGGTATTTTAAAAGAGTGAGGTCGTCGTCGGACCAAATGACGCGCACATCGTTAGCGCCTTGGGCGTAGGCCGCTTCGGTACAGGCGACGACCAAGTCCCTTCCCTCGATGGGGCTTCGGATCACTAGATCCTGTCCCTTTTGCAAAGCAAGGCCTGTTTTTATTAATAATTCAGCATAAGCATTTAGTTGTTCGTTGAAATTCATAGTTCCTCCTTTTTCTGAAAGTATACCACAATCCGGCGGCGAAAAAGAGGAAAGGATTCTTGCAAGGCCTTGATGGCCATGTTATAATATATCGGTACAAATACGCACACAGCCTCAGAACTTGGCCGTTGCCTAAGGGTCGCCTTGCTCATACGGGCTGTGGAGGAAAAAACATTTGGAGGTAATATGTCTGTAGTATCTATGAAGAGCCTGCTTGAAGCCGGCGTACACTTTGGTCACCAAACCAGAAGATGGAACCCGAAGATGAAGAAATACATCTTCACCGAACGTAACGGTATTTACATTATCGATTTACAAAAAACCGTGGGCAAAATCGAAGAAGCCTACGATTTCGTTCGTGAAACCGCTCAAAACGGCGGACAAGTATTATTTGTCGGTACCAAAAAGCAAGCGCAAGATGCCATCGAAAAAGAAGCAAAGCGTTGCGGAGAATTCTACATTAACCAACGTTGGTTAGGCGGTCTTCTCACCAACTATCAAACCATAAAGAAAAGAATTGCCCGTCTGAAAGATTTAGAAGAAATGGAAACAGACGGACGCTTCGACGTTCTTCCCAAGAAGGAAGTTATCGGCCTTCGTCACGAAAGAGAACGTCTTGAAAAATTCTTAGGCGGCATTAAAGACATGAACGGTCTGCCCGATGTCATGTATGTCGTTGATCCGAAGAAAGAAAATATCGCCGTTAAAGAAGCTCAAAAGCTCGGTATTCCCATCGTCGGTATTCTCGATACCAACTGCGATCCCGATGAATTGGATTTCCCCATCCCCGGCAACGACGACGCCATCCGTGCCGTAAAATTAATTACGGAAACCATGGCCAATGCCGTTCTCGAAGGTAAACAAGGGGCTCAAGACCACGCTGAAGAAGAAGCTGAAGTTGCGGAAGCGCCTGAAGCATCTGAAGAAACTGAAAATCAAATCACGGATAGTGCGGCTGATACAAAAGAACAAGAATAAGGTAAATTATAAGAGTTCTGAGCCATTAGAACTCTTATTTTTTTGAGAGTGCAACTCGTATCTGAAAGGGGACTGTAAAATGGAAATTTCTGCAAAAATGGTAAAAGAATTAAGAGACAAATCCGGCGCAGGCATGATGGACTGCAAAAAGGCATTAAAGGAATCCAACGGTGACATCGACCGCGCTGCCGACATCCTCAGAGAACAAGGCTTAAGCAAGGTCGCTAAGAAGAGCGATCGCATCGCCGCTGAAGGGATTGTCGAAAGCTACATCCATAACAACCGCATCGGCGTACTCATCGAAGTCAACTCCGAAACCGACTTTGTCGCTAAAAACGAAGACTTCAGAGAATTCGTTCGCGACATGGCCATGCAAGTTGCTGCCGTCAATCCGAAATACGTTACTCGCGACGAAGTGCCCCAAGCTGAATTGGAACACGAACGTGCCGTATTAAAGGAACAAGCGTTAAACGAAGGTAAACCGGAACACATTGTAGAAAAAATGGTCGAAGGCCGTTTGGAAAAATTCTACAAAGAAATCGTCCTTTTGGATCAACCCTTCATTAAAGACGGCGACAAAACCGTTAACGAATTATTAACCGAACTGATTGCAAAAATCGGCGAAAAGATCAGCATCCGTCGCTTCTGCCGCTATGAAGTCGGCGAAGGCATGGAAAAGCGCTCCGAAGACTTTGCAGAAGAAGTCGCAAAGCAAATGCAATAATCGGAACCGGACCATGGAACCTAAATATAAGAGGATCGTCTTAAAACTCAGTGGGGAAGCCATAGCGGGAGAAAAAGGAATCGGCATCGATTCTTCCGTAGTCAGGCTCTTCGCCTCGGAAATTAAACGCATCTCCGAAGCCGGTGTGGAAACCTGCATCGTCGTCGGCGGCGGCAATTTCTGGCGTGGTCGCGACAGCAAGGACATGGACCGAGCCACATCCGATTACATGGGCATGCTGGGCACGGTGATGAATGCATTGGCCCTTCAAGATGCCCTTGAGCAAATGGACGTGGTGACCCGCGTCATGACGGCCATCGAAATGAAGCAGGTGGCAGAGCCCTACATTCGTCGCCGCGCCATTCGCCACTTGGAAAAAGGCCGTGTGGTCATTTTCTCCGGCGGCATCGGCAATCCCTATTTTTCCACGGACACCACGGCAGCCCTTCGCGCAGCGGAAATCGACGCCGAAGTGATTCTGCTGGCGAAAAAAGGCGTCGACGGCATTTACGATTCCGACCCCAACCTCTTCGAAGACGCCGTGAAATTCGACAATTTGTCTTATTTCGATATTTTAAGCAAGAATTTAAAAATTATGGATTCGACAGCCACTTCTCTATGCATGGATAATGAAATTCCCTTACTTGTTTTCGGCATCGATGAATCGAGCAATCTCTACGATGCGGCCATGGGCAAGGATTTAGGGACCCGTGTGGAATAAGGAGGATTTTGTATGGATTTTAGCGAAATTAAAAAAGAGGTTCAAAGCAAAACGCAAAAGACTGCCGATCGCTTAAAAGAAGAATTGGCATCCATTCGTGCCGGCCGCGCCAATCCCTCTCTTTTAGACCGGATTACCGTGGAAGCCTACGGCCAACAAACGCCTTTAAATCAAGTTGCCGGCATTACGGCGCCGGAAGCGCGTCTGTTGACCATTCAACCGTGGGATGCTTCGTTGATTCCCGCCATTGAAAAGGAAATCTTAAAGTCGGATCTTGGATTAAATCCCTCCAACGACGGAAAATTGATTCGCCTGGCGATTCCCGCTTTGACGGAAGAGCGACGCAAGGACATGATTAAAGTCGTAGGAAAAGATGCCGAACAATCGAAAGTTGCCATTCGCAACATTCGTCGCGAAGCCATCGATTTGATTAAGAAAGCGGAAAAGAACAAGGAAATTTCCGAAGATGACCAAAAAAATTATGAAGAAGAAATTCAAAAGGTCATCGACGATGCGGTCAAAACTATCGACGCCATTGCGAAAGCTAAGGAAGACGAATTACTTGAAATTTAAATACAACTGAATAGGGCCCCTGCGGGGGTTCTTTCTTTTTAGGAGAAATTATGGATTCTGATAAAAAAGCCATGCCCAAACACCTGGGCATCATCATGGACGGCAACGGCCGTTGGGCCAAAAAACGTAATTTGCCCCGAACCTACGGTCATAAAGAGGGCGTAAAGCGGGTATTAGAAGTGGTGAGGGCCTGCTACAAATTAAATATTCCCTACCTTTCCCTCTACGCTTTTTCAACTGAAAACTGGAAGCGACCGGAGCAGGAAGTATCCAACTTAATGTTTCTTTTGCGCACCTTCATCGATCAATACATCGACGAATTGGACGAAAACGGCGTGAAGCTTAATATTATGGGAGACACCTCGGCTTTGGGAGAAAAGACGCAGGCCATGGTCTTAGGTGCCGTACGGCGCACCGAATCCAATAAGGCGCTGACATTAAATATTGGCTTAAACTACGGCGGTCAAGATGAAATCCTTCGTGCCGCAAAGGCATTGGCGCAAAAGGTGAAAGACGGCGAAATTGCCGTTGAAGCCATCGACAAAGACGCATTCGAAAGGGAACTTTACACGAAAAATCAACCGCCTTTAGATTTATTGATTCGCCCCAGCGGCGAACTTCGGGTCAGCAATTTTATGCTTTGGCAAATGGCCTACGCGGAATTTTGGTTTTCGGATATTTTGTGGCCGGATTTCACGGAGGACACATTAAAGACCGCCATCGACGATTATCAGACCAGGGACCGGCGATTTGGAGGCGTATAATTGAGTAATCTGTTAAAACGAACGATAACGGGTTTGGTGCTACTCGCCCTCTTAGGGACGATTCTCTTTTTCGGCAGACGTGTGCTGCACTTTGCCGTGCTGTTTTTTTCATTGGTGCTGTGCCACGAATTGATCGGCGCCTTTAAACACAAGGGGAAGGAAATTCCCGAACACTACATTCTCTTGGCCTGTGCCTTTCACTTTGTGGTTTTTGAGCGCGGTTGGCCTTGGTTTGTCGCCTTCACCATTCCCTTATTTTTTCTCATTCTCTATTATTTAAAAGAAGATCAATTTACCATCGAGGACATGGGCATTTCAGCCTTAATCCTGATTTATGTGCCCACCTTTTTGTTCCCCATCATGTCATTGGATAAGACAAATTACCTGTACTTGGTCTTTGTCATAGCCATTGCCACGGATACCTTCGCTTATTTAACGGGAATGGCCTTCGGAAAACACAAGCTCTGTCCTTCCATCAGTCCGAATAAAACTGTGGAAGGCGCATTGGGCGGCGTTATCGGCGCGTTGACCTGCGGATTGATCTACTGTGCGGTTGCCGACATTCCGGTTACTTTCCTTCACGGTCTGTTTATCGGACTGGCTTCGGTAACGTCACAGCTCGGCGATTTATTTGCATCGAAAATCAAACGCGCCACGGGGATCAAAGACTTCGGGAACTTGTTACCGGGCCATGGCGGATTTATGGATCGCTTCGACAGCATGCTCTTAATCATTCCCATGGTTTATATTTTGTACCACTTCGCACTTTAGGAGGTTATATGACGACCCTTTTCGGTTCACTATTTGTCTTTGTACTGATTATCGCCATACACGAATTCGGTCATTTTGCCGTTGCAAAGGCCGTGGGTATTCGCGTCAATGAGTACGCTATCGGCATGGGACCTTTAATTTATAAAAAAGAGACAGAAGAAACACAATACAGCCTGCGGGCCCTGCCCATCGGCGGCTATGTGGCCATGGAAGGGGAGGAGTCGGCATCGGATGACCCGCGGTCGTTTAATAACGCAAGCCTTCTAAAGCGCGCGGCAGTTATTGTAAGCGGCGCCGGCATGAATTTTGTCTTGGCCATCGTCACCTTTTCCCTTTTTCTCTTAATTACCGGCTATCCCACGCGAACCGTAGACAAGGTGCTTCCCGACTCTCCGGCGGCTACAGCCGGAATTCAAAAAGGGGATGAGATTCGCTCCATTGACGGAAAGCCCATTGAAGACTGGGATCATTTTTCAAAGACCGTGGCCGCTTCTAAAAGGCCCATAACCATCACCATTCATCGCCAAGGAAAAGACCTCTCTTTTTCCGTGAAGCCCGCGGAAAAAGACGGCCGCTCCATTGTTGGCATTCAGCCTACCAGCGAAAAGCATCCGGCAAAGGCCATTGGCGACGGATTTAAAATGACGGGTAAGGTCATCGTAACGATCTTCGATGTTTTAGGTAAATTATTTACGGGAAGCCTGAGCGTCGATAATTTGTCCGGTCCCGTCGGCGTGGTGAAAGTCATCGGCGATTCGGCGAAATACGGTTTTGCCTCTCTTCTTTTTATTACGGCTTATATTTCGGCGAACCTGGGCTTTATGAACCTGCTTCCCATTCCCGCCCTCGACGGCGGAAAACTCGTGTTCCTTTTGATCGAGGGAATCATCGGCAAGCCCTTAAATGAACGAATCGAGCAAGGCCTTTCCGTGGCGAGCTTCGTTTTGCTTTTTGCCCTTATGATTTATGTGACGATTTTCGGCGATATTGCGCGATTTATACACTAGAAAGGACGATGAACTTGTCTAAACATACGAGACAGATTGCTGTTGGAGACGTATTAATCGGCGGCGGTGCTCCGGTAAGCATTCAGTCCATGACCAATACGAAAACAAAGGATGCTGTTTCCACCATTGATCAAATTCATCGATTGGAAAAAGCCGGTTGCGACATTATTCGCGTGGCGGTCAACGATTCGGAAGATGCCGAGGCTTTGGACCGAATTATTCCCGCTATTTCCATTCCGGTTATTGCCGACATTCAATTCGACCATCGCTTGGCCCTTTATGCCTTGGAACACGGCGTCCACGGCCTGCGTATCAATCCGGGAAACATCGGCGAGGCATGGAAGGCAAAAGAAGTGGCGGAAGCGGCAAAGACGCGGAACGTCTCCATTCGTATCGGCGTCAATTCCGGTTCCGTGAAGCCTGCTTTTATTGAAAAATACAGGGGCGTGAATCCGAAGTCCATCGTGGAATCGGCCCTCGATGAAATCGCCACACTGGAAAAATTCGGTTTCGACGCCATTAAGGTCTCCTTAAAATCATCGGACGTGCGTCAGTCCATCGAAAGCTATCGGGAATTTTCCCGCGTCAGCGACTATCCACTTCATCTTGGCATTACCGAAGCCGGCGCCGGCATGAACGGCATCGTGAAATCCTCGGTAGGAATGGGCACCTTACTTGAGGAAGGCATTGGCGATACCATGCGCGTCTCCTTAACAGGGGATCCCGTCGATGAAGTGTACTGCGCCAAGGCCATCCTTCAAAGTCTGGGCTTAAGGCAGGAAGGCATCGACATCGTCGCCTGTCCCACCTGCGGCCGCACGGAAATCGATCTGATTCATTTGGTTGAATCCGCTGAAGACCGCTTTAAGTCTTTAAATTTTGAAGGAAAAATCGCCATTATGGGTTGCCGCGTCAACGGCCCCGGTGAGGCACGAGAAGCGGATTACGGCATTACCGGCGGCAACGGCCGCGGCGTGATCTTCAAAAAAGGCGAAATCGTCAAAACCGTCGAAGAGTCGAAACTCTTAGATGCTTTAATCGAGTTAATAGAAAGGGATCATCGGTGATCGAACAAAACAACCATCCATCAGAGCGTAACCTGATGGATTTTATTTTAGAAAAATCTCTGCCCGTAAAAAAAGTGGTCTATCAGCGGGATAAGTCCGGTATGGCCTTGGAGATGGATTGTGAAGCAGGAGATTGGCGTGAGTCATTTGAATCGCTTCTTACGGCGTGTTATCCAACCTTATCCATCGAAGTGCACTACTTAGAGAAGAAGCGGGAGATGAAGGAGTATTCTGAAGATGAGATCTTTCATTTTCTGAAGACATCGATTATTTCGTCGGAAGCCTGGCTGGAGAGGGCATGTTTTTCGATGAATGAAAGCCGCATCACCCTAAAAGTCCCCAATGCCACGGTGGAAAAAACCCTTCAGTCTATGGAAATCGAAAATCGATTGGAGGAGTTTACCGGTACACACTACTTTCTGGAATGCGACTGTGCGGCGGGGGAATGTGAATTTAAGGTTTTAGAGGAGATGATCGAAAGCGAGGAATCCGTCTTTTGCGACGGTATAAAAATCGAAACCCCTCCTGTAAAAGCTAGGGATAAGGGCGACGAGGTCTACCATTACGGAAAAAATAAATTTGAAGCGCCGACGCCTCTGGCACAATGCCGCGTCGGCGAGATGGTAACCATTATGGGATCGGTTTTTGACTTCGACGAACGACCTGTAAAAAACGACAAAACCCTCTTTATCCTCTCCGTTTACGACGGAACGGACAGCACGAAGGTAAAGGCCTTTGTTAAAAATCAGGAAGCCGAAGCTTTTGCTCGCACCTTCTCCAAGGGAAAGACCGTCTGCATCCACGGGAAATATGATTTCGACAGCTTCGATCGCACAGAAAGCATTATGGCGCGAAACATGAAGCCATCGGCCGCACAAAAGCGGGAAGATCGAAGCGAAAGAAAGCGGATCGAACTGCACGTTCACACGAAAATGAGCAATATGGACGGCACCAATACCATCGACGAATTTGCGAAGCAGGCCAAGGCCTGGGGCCACGAGGCCATTGCCATTACCGACGACAATGTGGTACAAGGCTATCCCGATGCCATGAGTGCGGCAAAAAAACACGACATTCGCATTCTCTACGGCGTGGATGCCGATGTGGTCGACGACGGAGAGTGCATCTTTAAAAATCCCGGTGAGGCTCAATACGGAAGTAGCTATGTGGTTTTCGACTTGGAGACCACCGGCTTTTCGCCACGTTTCGACGAAGTGACTGAGATCGGGGCCGTGAAAATTCAAGACGGCCGCATCGTGGATCGCTTTTCCACCTTCGTCAATCCCATGCAACCGATTCCGCCGCGGGTCGTGGAGTTGACCCATATTACAAACGACATGGTGGCAGACGCCGATCCCATCGATGTGGTGCTGCCGCGCTTTGAAGCATTTATCGGCGACAGCATTTTAGTGGCACACAATGCTTCCTTCGACTCCAGATTTATCGAGTTCAGACGAAAGGGGAAAGTGCCCTATGCCACCATCGACACGCTGCTTTTGGCCAGGTCTTTGGACATTCAAGTTAAAAATTATAAATTAGGTACCTTGGCAAAGCGCTTCGGCATTAATCTGCAGGGTGCACACCGCGCCGTGAACGACGCAGAGGCCACGGCGGAATTGTTTATTCAGCTTCAGGCTTTGGCGGCAAATGTCGGCGTGGAGAAGCCTGAAGATTTAAACCGCTTAAAGCCTGAGTCGCCGGAAAAAACCTTCCCGACCAAGCTCACGATTTTCCCGAAAAACCTACAAGGTCTTATGGCCATGTACCATTTAATTTCCGCCTCCCATATGGACCATTTCTTCAGAACGGCACGAATGCTGAAGTCGGAAATTATGAAATCGAAAGAGGACTTTATTCTCGGATCCGGGGGAGAAGAGGGTGAATTAATCGATGCCTACCTGCGCGGCGCCTCCCATGAGGAACTGAAGCACATCGCATCGACCTTGGATTATATTGAAGTGGCGCCCGTTGCGCGCTACGAGCGGGCCTTTGCCGACGGCCTGTTGCGAAGCGAAGAAGACGGACAAGCCATGATCCGCGATCTAATGGAATTAGCCAAAAGCTTGGACATTCCCGTCGTCGCCTCGTCGGACGTTCGGTATATGAATGCTGAAGATGCCGAGTTCTTGGAAATTTTGGAATATTCGAAATTCCGTGGCCGCCCCTTTACAAATGGTAAGGCCTATTTTATGACCACCGAAGAGATGCTTAACGCCTTCTCTTTTTTAGGCGACGATGCCGAGGCCATTGTCATCGACAATCCCAAGAAGATTGCAGAAGCCATCGAGGTATTTCCGCCCATTCCTTCGGGAAAATACCCGCCGAAAATTAAAAATGCCGATGTGGATCTCAAGGCCGATGCCTTTAATCGGGCGCGGGAAATCTACGGCGATCCCCTACCGAAAATTGTGGAAGATCGTCTGAACACGGAGCTGGAAAGTATTATCGGAAACGGCTATGCCGTCATGTATAAAATCGCCCAGCAGCTGGTGCAAAAATCCAACGCCGACGGCTATTACGTCGGCTCACGGGGCTCCGTAGGCTCTTCCTTTGTCGCCACCATGACGGGCATTACGGAAGTCAATCCCCTCATGCCCCATTATGTCTGCGGCAAATGCAAGCACAGCGAATTTATCGACGACGGGAAAGTGAGCACCGGATTCGATTTACCGATGAAAAACTGCCCGGTCTGCGGCGAGCCATTGATTCGCGAAGGCCATAAAATTCCATTCGAAGTCTTTTTGGGTTTTTACGGCGATAAAGAGCCCGACATCGACTTAAACTTCGCAGGGGAATACCAGCCTACCGCCCACAAATTTATCGAAGATTACTTTGGCGAAGGCTTTGTCTTCCGCGCCGGTACCATCGGCACCTTGGCGGAAAAGACCGCCTTCGGGCTGGTCAAAAAGTTTACCGAAGAAAATAATATTCAAAAAAATCCCGTGGAGATCCTGCGTCTGGCCAAGGGCATCGAAGGAGTCAAGCGCACAAGCGGCCAACACCCCGGCGGCATTATGGTGGTGCCGAAGGATGAGGACATTCATCACTTCACGCCTATTCAGTACCCGGCGGATGAAAAGAAGAAGAATGTCATCACTACGCACTTCGACTACCACTCCATTAGTGAAAATATATTAAAGCTGGACATTCTCGGCCACGATGCACCTACGATTCTTCGCATGTTGGAAGATTTAACCGGCGTAGCCATGGAAGACATTCCCATGGATGATCCCGACGTTATGAGTCTGTTTACATCCGCCGACGCTTTAAAGGTCGACGAGTCCTTGTTCTCGTCACCAACAGGCACCTTGGGAATTCCCGAGTTCGGCACAGACTTCGTCGTGCGCATGCTTATGGACACGAAGCCCTCTACCTTCGGCGAGCTGGTGAATATTTCAGGCCTTTCCCACGGAACCGACGTATGGACGGGCAATGCACAGGACCTGGTTCACTCAAACAAAGCGACCATCTCCGAAGTCATCAGTACGCGGGAAGATATTATGAACTACTTGATCGTAGCCGGTGCCGAAAATAAAGTGGCCTTCGATACTATGGAGGCCGTGCGTAAAGGGCGGGGTCTTCCTGAAAAATACATGGACGTGTTAAAAACCTTGGATGTACCGAGTTGGTACTTCGAAAGTTGCGAAAAGATCAAGTACATGTTTCCCCGCGCCCACGCTGTGGCCTATGTTATGACCAGTTTGCGCATTGCTTGGTACAAGGTTCACTACCCTCTGGCTTTCTATGCCGCTTACTTCACCACAAAACTTTCGGATCTAAACGGCGATATTTTGGTTCAAGGCTTTGATGCCGTCAATAAGCGTGTGGAATGGATCGAGGGAAATGACGAGGCGACAAAAGCGGAATTATCGGAAATTCCCATTTTAAAAGTTGTACTGGAAATGATGGCGCGAGGCTTTGAATTCGAGCCCATCCATTTAGGCGCATCCCACTACTCGAAGTTTTCCGTCTACGAAGGCAAAGTCCTTTTGCCCATTAGCTCCCTTCAGGGAATCGGGCACACCGTGGCCAAAGAAATCTACAAGGCCATGAACGAACAAGCCTTTCTTTCCGTAGAAGACATGGTTAAACGAAGCGGTGCGTCGAAAACCGTCGTGGAAACCCTAAAGGCTCACGGCGCCCTCGACGGAATCCCGAAAGATAACCAGTTAAGCCTGTTGGATCTTATTGGCGATAGTGGCAAAATGTGATATACTAAAGAAAAGATAGACGAGTAGAACTAGAGTGGGTCCACCACTCTAGTTTTTTATGGGAGGTGAGTTCTTGAAACATTCTCAGGTACGCGCGATTGTATCGGAGGCGGCGGAAAAAGCGGCCACCGAACGAGAGTATGAAGTGGTGGAAGTCGACATCACCAATAAAAATCCGTCGCGCATCATAATCACGGTGTATCATCCCGACGGGGTGCAAATCGACGACTGCGCCGATATATCCCGGGCTGTTGGAGACATGATCGACGACAAGGATTTATTCGAAGGGAAGTACACTCTGGAGGTTCAATCTCCGGGATTGGATCGGCCCATTCGAACGAAAGATGATTACCGCAGGAATATGGGGAAAAAGGTCGAGGTTCACCTGTACAAAAAAGTAAACGACCAAAAAGAATATGTAGGTATTTTAGCGGATTACGGCGATGACACCGTGGCTATCCGCACAGAAGATGGAACAATTGTCACCTTTGATTCAAACTCCATCTCATTAATGCGACAGGTCATTGAATTTTAGGAGGCAAAGAAAAAACAATGAATGAAGAGTTTATTTTAGCTCTGAAGCAATTAGAAAGCGAAAAAGGCATTCCGGAAGAAGTCATTATCGAAGCATTGGAAACGGCACTGATGTCCAGCTACAAGAAGAATTTCGGCACATCGCAAAATGTGATTGTTGAAATTAATCGCGACACGGGAGAAATTTCCCTGGCTGCCGAAAAAGAAGTGGTCGATGAAGTTTTTGACGAAAACACGGAAATTGCCGTAGAAGATGCCCGATTAGAAAATCCAAGGCTTGAAATCGGCGATGTTTACTACGAAAAAATCGATCCGGAAAAATTCGGTCGAATTGCCGCACAAACGGCGAGACAAGTCGTGATTCAGCGAATTAAAGACGCCGAGCGAGAAGTCATTTACGACGACTACGCCGATAGGGAAAATGAAATCATTACCTGCGACGTACAAAGAGTCACCAAAGGCAATGTCTTCGTGGATTTAGGAAAGACCGAAGCGATTTTGCCCGTATCGGAGCAAATTCAAGGAGAAACCTACCGCCAAGGCGATCGCTACAAAATGCTGGTCTTGGAAGTCAACAAGCAGCCGAAAGGGCCGCAAATCGTGCTCTCAAGAAGCCATCCGAATTTGGTACGCCGCCTCTTTGAGCTGGAAGTGCCTGAAATTCATGACGGCATCGTAGAAATTTTCTCCATCGCGAGAGAAGCGGGAAGCCGCACGAAGATCGCCGTGTTCAGTAAGGACGATGAAGTGGATCCCTTGGGTGCCTGCGTCGGCTTTAAAGGCAGCCGCGTCAAGACCATCGTCGACGAATTGCACGATGAAAAAATCGATATCGTCATTTGGGAATCGGACATTGCGGCATTTATCGGCAATGCGCTGAGCCCGTCAAAAGTTGTCGAGGTCTTCATTAATCAGCGAGAAAAATCGGCCATGGTGGTGGTGCCGGATTATCAACTGTCTCTGGCCATCGGTAAAGAAGGACAAAACGCGCGATTAGCGGCGAAGTTAACCAATTGGAAAATCGATATAAAATCCGAAACCCAATTCGAAGAATACTTGGATTCCCTGGGTATGGATGCGGAAGATTTTAAAACATATTTTGAAAACACTCAAACCTCTGTAGCGGAAGAGTCGGTTATTAACGATGATCCGGCCGACGAAAAACCCGAAGCCCATGAGGCAGATAATTTTGCCAGTATCGGCGGTTTAACGGGCATGGATTTATCGGAATTGTTCCAAGATGCGCAAAAGGCACCGGAAGAGGCATCCGATGACAGCGAGGTTGAAGCGGAAGATGTGGAGTAAGATGAGTAAGAGGATTCATCAATGAACAAGCAGAAGAAAGTTCCCTTGCGCAAATGCGTCGGGTGTTCTGAATCGAAGCCGAAAAACGAGCTCACAAGAATCGTAAAAAATAAAGAACAAGAGGTTTTTATAGATGAAACAGGAAAAGCAAACGGCAGAGGCGCTTATGTTTGTAAAGATATAAAGTGTTTAAATAAGGCGATTAAATCAAAGGCCATTGCCAAGGCATTGGGTAAAGACTTGTCCGAAGAGGCAATAGAATCGCTCCGTCAATCACTTTCAGATCTATAGACCCCTTATACTAAGGAGGTGTTCTCATGTCCAACAAGAGAGTTTATACGGTTGCTAAAGAATTTGGCATGGCCAGCAAGGATTTAATGGAAATTCTGGCGCAGGCAAATATAAACGTGAAAAGTCACATGAGTACTTTAACTGAAGAGCAGCAGAAGGATCTTTTAAGCTTTATCCGTAAGGCGCAAAATGCGCAAAGTGCACAACAGCCCGGCGAAGAAAAAGCGGAAAAGAAAGAGCCCGAAAGAGAAGAACGACCGGAGAAAAAGAAAAAAGCGGAGGCGTCGTCTGAAAAAGAAGATGCGCCTGTAAAGAGTGAAAAGAAGCCGCAGAAAGTAGAAAAGAAACCGGAAAAAGCCGAAGTAAAGCCCAAGGCACCGGAATCTCATAAGAAAGCGGCACAAGAAAAAGCGAATGATATGCCGGCGCCCACACGCAAAGAGCCTGCGAAGAGTGCGCCTGTTACCGACGTTCACGAAGAAAAACAATTCATGGACGGAACGGGCGGAAAACATTCGGATAAAAAGAAAAGTAAGAAGAAAAAGCAAAAAGAAGCAAAAAAATCGCGTAATAACGAACAAAGCGGCGCACGTAATCAAGATTTTGAGAAGCCGAAAGCGCCAAAGAAAAAGTCGAGAAGTCAGAAGCGTAAAGAGCGTATGGCAAAGGAAGATGTAAAGGGGGACGGGGCTATTAAGATCAAGGCACCGTTAACGGTGAAGGAATTTGCTGACACAGTCGGCATCAGCTTGGCACAAGTTATAACGAAGTTAATCGGTTTAGGTGTTATGGCGACACAAAACGAATCCATCGATCGGGATGTCATTGAAATTTTAGCCGACGAACTCGCCATCGAAATCGAATTTATTTCCGAATCGGATTCGAACATCGAAGAAATCTACAATTTGGATCAGGAAGATCCCGAGGAAAGCCTGGTTGAAAGACCGCCGGTTGTTACGGTTATGGGCCACGTCGACCACGGGAAGACCTCGATTTTGGACGTCATTAAAAAGAGCCATGTTACGGCGTCGGAAGCCGGCGGCATTACGCAACACATCGGTGCTTACCAAGTATCCGCAAACGGTAAGCTCATTACTTTCCTGGATACGCCGGGCCACGAAGCCTTCACGGCCATGCGCTCCAGAGGGGCTTCCATTACGGACATCGCCATCCTCGTGGTCGCTGCAGATGACGGCGTCATGCCTCAAACGAGGGAAGCCATTCACCACGCAAAGGCTGCAGGCGTACCAATTATCGTCGCCATTAATAAGATCGACCGCGATGGCGCCAATCCCGACCGCGTGCGCCAAGAGCTCACCGAAGAAGGCTTGGTCTGCGAAGATTGGGGTGGCGACACCATCATGGTCGAAGTATCCGCCAAGACGAAGGAAGGGATTCCCGAGCTATTAGACATGGTGCTTCTCGTGGCAGAAGTGCTTGAGCTGAAGGCCAATCCCGATCGCTTAGCCATCGGCACCATTGTGGAAGCCCGCCTCGACAAGGGCAAAGGCCCCATGGCCACGATCCTCGTGCAAAAAGGTACTTTAACCGGCGACAGCTACATCGTCAGCGGCACCTGCTACGGCCACATACGCGCCATGACCGACGACAAGAAGAAACGCTTGAAGACGGCAGGCCCTGCGACTCCGGTTGTGGTATTAGGTCTCGACGGCGTTCCCAATGCAGGGGATACAGTCTATGCCGTTCAAGGCGAAAAGACCGCACGAGAAATCGCAGCGCGAAACATCGCACACGAAAGAGAAGAAAAACTGGCGTCTAAGAACAAAGTCTCCTTGAACAACCTCTTTGACAAGATTAAAGAAGGGGAGCTTAAGGATCTGAACTTGGTTGTGAAGGCGGATGTAAAGGGTACGGTTGAAGCCCTGACTCAATCTTTGTTGAAATTAAACGACAACGAAGAAGTAGACGAAGTACAAGTCAACATCATTCACTCGGGTACCGGCGGGATTAATGAAAGTGACATTAACCTGGCTTCCGCATCCAACGCCTTGGTCATCGGCTTCAATGTTCGCCCGAACATTAATGCCATCGAGCTGGCCAAGCAAGAAGAAGTGGATGTGCGCACCTACCGCGTCATTTACGATATTCTAAACGACGTGAAAAATGCTATTAGCGGCATGATGACGCCGGAAATTACCGAAGAAGTCTTGGGACGCTGCGAAGTAAGAGAAACCTTCAAGCTTCCTTCCAACGACATCGTCGCCGGTATTTACGTCCTCAAGGGAAAAATTGCACGAAAAGCATTTGTCAAAGTCCTGCGCGACGACGTCATTATTCACGAAGGCCCCATCTCCTCCTTGAAACGCTTCCAAGATGACGCCAAGGAAATCGCCCAAGGCTACGAAGGTGGCCTTATGGTTGAAAACTTCAACGACATTCAAGTCAACGACTTGTTGGAATGCTATATCGAAAAAGAAATTAAGAAGGAAATTTAATTATGAAGGATAAACGAGTTCACCGTATCTCAGAAGAAGTGAAGAGGGAACTCTCCGACATCATTCAAAATAAATTGAAAGATCCTCGGATCCCTCCCTTGACCAGCGTCTCCTTCGTCTCTGTGACGCGGGATCTTTCCTTCGCCACCGTGGGGATCTCCATTTTCGGCGACGATGAGGCGAAAAAAGATGCCATGGAGGGCCTTGAAAGTGCCAAAGGCTTCATGAAGAAGGAATTAGGCAGCCGATTGAAATTAAGAGCCATGCCGGAATTGATTTTGGAGCTTGACGAGAGTATCGAAAAAGGCATGGCCTTGGAAGAAACCATTAATAAGGTTATGGAATCGGAGCATCGCGGTGAGTGAGATCAAGGTATTCGCCGATCAATTAAAGAAAAAAATTGAAGATGCGAACGTCGTCGGCATCCTTTCCCACAAGAGCCCCGACGGCGACAATCTGGGCAGCTTAGAAGCCATGTGGGGCTGTTTAATGGGCATGGATAAAAAGGTGATCTACATCTCCAACGACGATGTGCCGGCAGATTTCACCTTCTTGCCCTCCACGAAAGCCCGTGTAGCCATCGACGACATTCACGAGCCCCTACCTCTTATAATCGCCTTAGATTCCTCCGACGTTCATCGCTTCGGACCCGAAGGCGAAGCGCTCTTTAAAAAAGCGGCCTACACGGTGAATATCGATCACCACATGAGCAACGATCATTACGCCGATTTAAACTATGTCTCGCCGAAAGCCACCTCCACGGGAGAAGTGCTTTTTCGGATCTTTGAGGCCATGGATATCCAGCTCACACCGGCTATGGCCACGGGGCTTTACACGGCCATGTCCACGGATACGGGGAGCTTTCAATACGACAGCGTCACCGGAGACACCCACCGCATTATAGCCGCTCTCTACGATGCCGGCTGCGATCACAACATCATGGTGCGATCGGTGTATCAGTCTATGTCAAAGGAAAAACTGGCCCTTCACGCTCGTGTGCTCTCCAATCTGAAATTTATGGCGGACGGGAAAGTCTCCATCGCGATTTGCCGCCTGGAAGATACAAATGTTACCGGCGCGCCGAAGGATGCGACTGAGGGCATTGTGGAAAAGGCGCGTAACATCGACGGCGTCGAAATGGCCATTTTCCTGAAGGAAAAGGCCGAGGAAGTGAAGCTGTCTTTCCGCTCAAAAAGTTATTTGGACTGCACGGAATTTGCCTCCGTCTTCGGCGGCGGCGGCCACATCCGCGCTTCCGGTGCATCGCAAAGGGATTCGCTGGAAAATGTTCTGGCCAAGGTGGAATCCTTGGTGCGGGAAAAAATAGAAAATCAACAACGATGAACGGCATTTTATTAGTGGATAAACCCGCCGATTGGACTTCCCACGACGTCGTACAGAAAATGCGTCGTTTGTTTGAGACAAAGCAAGTCGGACACACGGGGACTTTGGATCCCATGGCTACGGGCCTTTTGCCTATCTGCATCGGAAAGGCGACAAAGGTGGCGGAGTATATTTCCGACGATAAAAAAGCCTATGTCGCACGGGCGGTGAGGGGCATACGCACAGACACGGCAGATACGACGGGCGTGATCTATGCCAAGAGCGAATCGCCGATTCCCGAGAATTTCGACGATGTACTTCAAGGCTTTATGGGAGAGCAGCTGCAGCTGCCGCCTATGCACTCGGCTCTGAAGTACAAGGGGAAAAAGCTTTACGAGTACGCCCGCAAAGGCATTTGCGTACCGAGAGAAATGCGGCCCATTACGGTGACGAAGCTTGCTTGCTTAGAACAAGACGACGAGGAGATCAGCCTTCTGGCCGAAGTCTCCTCCGGCACGTATATCCGCACCCTTTTAGACGATATCGGTGTGGCGGCAAAGTGTTTTTTAACGATGTCGGATCTTCGCCGAGTGTCTGTGGGAAACGCCACCGTCGAAAGCGCCTATACCATCGAGGCGTTGGAGGCCATGAGCCTCAATGAACGAAAGAGCCTGTTACTTCCCATGGACCGGCTTCTCGACCATCTTCCGCCGATTCATTTGCCGAAAAAGCGGCTAAAGCCCATGACCAACGGAATGTCTTCGCGAATTTCATTTCCCGTGGAAAAATCTCCCCTTTACCGCATTTACGCCGGGGATGTGTTTATCGGCTTGGGCATCGTGAACGAAGAAGATGGCACGACGAATGTTTGCATGAAAAAAGTTTTAGTTTGAGGTGTTTATGGAGGTTATTCAAGTCGATTTAGATTCTGAAATTTCCCGTGAGGCGACCATTGCCCTGGGTAATTTCGATGGATTGCACAGCGGTCACCAAACATTAATCAAGGAAGTCGTAGCGATGGCAAAGAAATTAAATTGCCTCTCTTCCGTTTTAATGTTTAAGACCCACACAAAAAACATGACTGACGGCATTTCCCAAGAACTTTTAACCTCGCGTTCACAAAAACACGACATTCTTCGTGAAATGGGCATCGATGTAATTTATGAAATTGAATTTAACGAGCGCATCATGCGGCTGAGTCCGGAAGCCTTCGTCGTCGATTTTTTAGTCGGTCACTTGAAGGCCAAGGGCGTGGTGGTCGGCTACGATTACCGCTTCGGCTTTAAGGCCTCCGGTGATGTGAATACCCTGGATGCGCTTTGCAAGGCCCATAATCTGGATCTGGCTGTAAAAAAAGCCGTCACCTACGACGGAGAAGCCGTATCCAGTACGCGCATTCGGTCCGCCGTAAAAGAAGGGGATGTTAAACTCGCCGAAGCCCTTTTGACGCGGCCATTTACCATTCGAGGCAAAGTGGTCCCAGGAAAGCAACTGGGTCGCACCATCGGTATTCCCACGGCAAATATCCTTTACAACGCCAACTATGTCGTGCCGAAATACGGCGTTTATCTTACCAGCGTTACCGTCGAAGGGGAATTTTACTACGGCGCCACCAACATCGGCACCAATCCCACCTTTGCGGAGCAGGGGATAAAAGTGGAAACTTATCTTTACGACTACAAAGGCGAGAGTCTCTACGGAAAAATCATGGACGTAGCTCTTTTGGATTTCATCCGACCGGAGATCGCCTTCAATAGCGTGGAAGAATTAAAAGCGCGCATGGACCGGGATCTGAAGTTCATTGAAGAACAAATTCATCAAGAAGAATTTACAAAGTAGCCGGTTAATGGTAAAATAACAAGGTATTGTTAGTTTGGCTCAGTTTGTCGATCCTCGACGCTTACTTGGTCAAACCGAATTTAAATTAGGAGGAAATTATGTTATCAAAAGAAAAGAAACAAGAAATCATCAAAGCGTATCAAAGAGAAGAAGGAGACACCGGTTCTCCCGAAGTTCAAGTAGCAATTTTAACCTACACCATTAATACGCTGAACGAACACTTAAAGGAACATAAAAAAGACCACCACTCTCGTAGAGGTCTTTTGAAAATGGTCGGTAAGAGACGGAACCTTCTCCGCTATTTAAAGAACAAGGATGTGGAACGTTACAGATCCCTTATCGAACGCTTGGAAATCAGAGGTTAAGACAGTATTTTAAAGAGCGGGCGACCGCTCTTTCTTTATAGAGAAAAGAGAGTGACATGTATAAAACATATACGACAATGTTAAATAACGAGCCTCTTCATATAGAGATCGGGAAGGTCGCCAAGCAGGCCAACGGTGCCTGTTGGGTAAGACAAGGCGAAAGCGTCGTTCTCGTAACGGCCACGGCATCGACAAAGGCTCGCGAAGGGGCGGATTTTCTTCCCTTAAGCTGCGATTACGAAGAAAAATATTATTCCTCGGGTAAAATCCCCGGCGGCTTTAACAAAAGAGAAGGTCGCCCCGGCACCAACGCCATTTTAACGAGTCGACTCATCGACCGGCCCATTCGCCCTCTTTTTCCGTCGGATTACCATCACAGCATTCAAGTGACGGCCACCGTACTCAGTTACGATCCCGACTATCCCACGGATATCTTAGCCATGATCGGATCTTCCGTCGCCCTGTCCATTTCGGACATTCCCTTCCAAGGCCCCACGGGATCCGTGCGGGTAGGCCACATCGACGGTGAATTGGTCCTGAATCCTTCGGTGGAGGATCAAAAGCGTTCCCGCTTAAATCTCGCCGTTTCCGGCACCGCCGATGCCATTATGATGGTGGAAGCGGAAGTGGATTTACTGGAAGAAAGCGACGTACTTGATGCCATCTTCTATGCCCACGAAGAAATTAAAAAATTAGTTGCCTTTATCGACTCCATTGTCGACGAAGTGGGCAAAGAAAACATGGAATACGAACGCCTCGTCATCGACGAAGACTACAAGAAAGCCATTTATGATGCCGTCTACGACAAAGTGGAAGAAGCCCTTTGGATCGCCGATAAAACGGAACAAGGCCACGCACTTTCGAAGATCAAAGACGCCCTTATCGCCGATTTGGAAGAAAAAGAAGATTACAGAGAGGTTCAGGTCAATACGATTTTTGAAGACTTCACCCAAGAAATCTTCAGAAAACAAATTCTCGTCGACAGAAAACGAAGTGACGGCAGAAGCTTCACTGAAATTCGCCCCCTCTCTTCGGAAGTCGGCCTTTTGCCTCGCGTCCACGGCAGCGCCCTCTTTACTCGCGGTCAAACCCAGGCCCTCACATCCGTCACCTTGGCGGCTTTAACGGAAGGGCAAATTATCGACGGTTTGGATCCGGAATACACGAAGCGCTACGTCCATCACTACAATTTCCCCTCGTATTCTGTCGGGGAAACGCGCCCGCCGAGAAGCCCGGGTCGCCGCGAAATCGGCCACGGAAACTTAGCTGAGAGGGCCTTAATTCCCGTGCTCCCCACGGAAGATGAATTCCCCTACTACATTCGCGTGGTCAATGAAATTTTGGAATCCAACGGTTCTTCCTCGCAAGCAAGTATTTGCGGATCCACCTTGGCATTAATGGACGCCGGTGTGCCCATTCACGCACCTGTGGCCGGTATTGCCATGGGTCTTATCGACAACGGAGCCGATCCCGTAATTTTAACGGATATTCAAGGCCTGGAAGACCACTACGGCGACATGGACTTTAAAGTCGCCGGCACCTCCGAAGGCATTACCGCCCTTCAAATGGACATTAAAATCGACGGCGTATCCAGAGAAATCCTCTCCCGTGCACTGAAACAAGCGCACGACGCCCGCATGGAACTCTTGGCCCATATGAAGGGCACCATTGAAGCGCCGAGAGCAGAACTTTCTCCCTATGCACCGAAGATTACCGGGCTTCAAATCGATCCCGATAAAATCGGTGAAGTCATCGGTAGCGGTGGCAAAGTCATTCACAAGATTACGGAACAAACCGGCGCACAAATCGAAATCGATGACGACGGCCGCGTATCCATTATTGCCAACGACGACGGCGCCCTCGTGGCGAAGAAAATCATCGAAGACATCGTTCACGAATTGGAAGTGGGCGAAATCTTCGAAGGCACGGTTACGAAAGTCGTGGACTTCGGCGCCTTTGTTAAGATCCTCTGGGGCCGCGAAGGTCTGCTCCACATTTCAAACATCGACCACAAGCGCATCGCCAAAGTGGATGATGTCCTGAAAGAAGGAGACAAGGTGAAAGTTAAAGTTATGAATCTGGAGCGGGGGAAGATCGGCCTTTCCAGAAAAGCACTTTTGCCGAAACCGGAACGGAAACAAAACTCCGGAGAAAAAAAGTTCGACGATAAAGACAATAAATAAAACGAAAACCGCTTCGGCGGTTTTTTTTATAAAAAGGAGATTCTATGAAGGTCAAAGTAGTCAATAAATCCCATCATCCCCTTCCGTCCTATAAAACCGAAGGTTCCTGCGGCATGGACTTGCGCGCCAATTTAGATGCGCCGAAAACCCTAAAACCCTTGGAACGTGCCATGATCCCTACGGGGCTTTACTTTGAAATACCAAAGGGCATCGAAGGGCAAGTTCGGGCGAGAAGTGGTCTTTCCCTGAAAAAAGGCATTACATTAATCAACGGCATAGGAACCATCGACAGCGACTACCGTGGGGAACTGGGCATCCTCGTTGTGAATTTATCCGATGAAGCGGTAACCCTCGAAGACGGAGACCGCATCGCCCAAATGGTCTTTATGGCCTACAAGGTAGCCGACTGGATTCAGGTGGACAGCCTGGATGAACTCTCGAAAACTGAGCGAGGCGAAGGTGGATTCGGCCACACGGGCCTCCGTTAAAATTAGGTAGAGGGACGTAAATTATGTTATAATAAATCCGAACATATATTTGATGAAATGAGGATTCCCTTGCCAAGAAAAAGAAAAACCACGAAAAAAAAGACCGTCGCTCAGAGCCAACAAAAGGCTTACATGATCGGGGGCTTCATAATCATTTTGGCCATCCTTTCCATGTTGAGCCTTTATAGCGAGCAAATGGGCGTATTCGGAGATCTCACCTCTTCGGTCATCGGTGTCTTATTTGGAAAAGTCGGCCCTGTTTTTTGTGCCCTGCTTTTTGTTATCGGCCTTTTTTTCATCACCGATTGGGACGTAAAGACGAAGTTTAAAGTTTTGGCCCTGGGTATCACTGTTTTTCTCATGGCAATTTTAATTACCTACGACCCCGCGCGCCCGAGTTTAAGCTGGAACGCGCGATTAAACCTGACGGGCCCTTATGTGGATCCGGGCTTCTTAGGTGAAAACTTCGCCCGCTTATTTGTCGGTCTTCTGGGTACCGTGGGAAGCATCACGGTCATGGTTTTAATCACCTTCTTTACGATCTATCACCTACCGTCGAAAGCGCGGCGCACCATGATGAAAGAAAAAATGGCAGCGTATTTCCGCGAGAAGAAAGAGGCCGGAGAAAAGCTGCGCATTGAAAAAGAAAAGGCCGAGCCGAAAGAAGAGAAGAAGCCGACAGGGAAAAACAAAAAAGCAAAGAAAGTTATTTCCTCCGGCGCCGAGGCCTTTAAGGAATTTGAATCCCCGAAACAAAAGGCAGCCGAGCCCGTAGAAATTCGCGATTATCGACCGTCCGCCGAGGAAAAACCGAAGCGCACGGAAACCCTGAATGAAACGGAAAAAGAAGCCTTCGCGAAAGATATGCAGACGGAAGTTCAGGAATCGGTCTATCATTTTCCGCCGATAAAATTACTGAAAAAACCCGGTGCAGGACCTGTGGCCGGCGACGAGGACATTCGGAAAAATGCCGCAATTATCCAGGAAGTCATGGATAATTTCAACGTGGATTGTCGCGTTCGCGCCATTAACCGCGGCCCCACCATTACATCCTACGAATTGGAACCTTCTCCCGGCGTGAAGATTTCAAAAATAGTCTCCCTGCACGATAATCTCAGTCTTTCCTTGGCGAGTCCGGGCATCCGCATTGAAGCGCCGATTCCGGGGAAAAGTGCCATTGGGATCGAAGTGCCCAATAAGGAAAAAGACAGCGTCAATCTTCGCGAGATCATCGAAAGCAATGTTTTCGACGCCTTGGATTCCACGGTGCCCCTTACATTAGGTAAAGATATTAGCGGCAATGCCATCGTTTCATCCATCGATAAAATGCCCCACCTTTTAATCGCCGGCGCAACGGGTTCGGGGAAATCCGTCTGTATTAACAGTATTTTAATGGGCATTTTGTACAAATCGGCACCGGAAGATGTGCGCTTAATTCTCATCGATCCGAAAGTGGTGGAACTTGGGATTTACAACGGCATTCCCCATCTTTTGATTCCCGTCGTCACGGATCCGAAGAAGGCGGCCTTTGCCTTGGCATGGGCCGTGGACGAAATGGAAAAACGCTACAAGGCGTTTGCCGAAACCGGGGTACGGGACGTATCCGGCTACAACGAAAAAATGAAGGCCGCAGGGGAAAAGACCATGCCGAAAGTCGTCATCGTCGTCGACGAGTTAAGCGATTTAATGATGGTGGCGGCAAAAGAAGTGGAAGACTATATTACGCGACTGGCACAAATGGCCAGGGCGGCGGGAATCCATTTAATTCTCGCGACCCAGCGCCCGTCTGTTGACGTCATTACGGGAACCATCAAGGCGAACATTCCCTCGAGGATCGCTTTTTCCGTGTCCTCTTCCATCGATTCCCGCACGATTTTAGATATGTCCGGCGCGGAAAAACTTTTAGGAAAAGGGGATATGCTCTTTTATCCTTCAAGCTTCCCGAAACCGAAGCGCCTTCAAGGGGCCTTTGTTTCAGACCAAGAAGTGGAAAATGTGCTTGAATTCGTAAAAAATCATACGGAAGCTGCTGAATACGACGAAGAAGCCCTGGATACCATGGAAAAGAAAGTCCAAATGGCCGTCACCGATGAAGATCCTCTCTTGTATGACGCCGTCGATATCGTACTGACTCAAGAACAGGCTTCCATTTCCTTTATTCAGCGGAAATTAAAAGTGGGCTATGCCAGGGCCGCACGCATTGTGGACCAAATCGAAGAAATGGGCATTGTCGGGCCAAACGAGGGTACGAAGCCGCGGAAGCTGCTCATGACAAAAGAACAAATCGAAGAAATGAAGAAAAATCAGGAGAATATATGAAAAAAGTGTCCATCGTTACTTTAGGGTGTTCCAAAAACGACATCGATTCAGGGCAAATGCGCGGGGTCTTAGACGAATCTCGTTTTCTGTTTACCGATCAGGTGACAGATGCCGAGGTAATCGTCGTCAATACTTGCGGTTTTATTGATGCGGCAAAGGAAGAATCCATCGACACCATTCTGGATCTGGCCAAGCTAAAGGAATCGGGCAAACTGGAAACCTTGCTTCTCGCCGGCTGTCTGGCGCAACGCTACCCCGATGAACTATTAGAATCCATCCCGGAAGCGGACGGCATCTTAGGACCGGGGCATATTCGCTCCATCAATGAAGCCATTGAACAGGCGGAAAATCACGAAAAACCGATTTTTGCCGCTTCCCTTGAAAATGACTATATTGAAGAGGCCCGCAGGGAAGAAGTCTCCGTTACCGAATACGTAAAAATTTCAGAAGGCTGCAACAATCGCTGCGCCTACTGCATCATTCCCTTTCTAAAGGGAAACAACCGCAGCCGCACCATGGAGCATATATTAGATGAAATTCGCCACTTAGTTGAAAGAGGCACTCGCGAGGTCATTCTTATCGGCCAAAACTCCACAGACTACGGCATCGACCTTTACGGAAGATACGCCTTGGTGGATCTGTTAAAGGCATTGAGAGATATCGAGGGCCTGCGTTGGGTGCGAATCCTTTACGCCTACCCGGATCATTTCGACGATGCCCTCATCGATGAAATGAAGAATAATCCGAAAATCCTTCCCTACATCGACATTCCCATTCAGCACGTGGCGGATCCCGTATTAAAAGGGATGAATCGAAAGACCGATCGCCGCGCCATCGAGTCCTTAATTACCCGTTTGCGAAGCGCCATGCCTGACATAGCCATTCGCTCCACCTTTTTACTGGGCTTTCCCGGCGAGACGGACGAAGATTTTCAAGAAGTCCTTGATTTCTTAGAAGATTATCCTCTGGAGCGTGCCGGGGCGTTTGCCTATTCCCGTGAGGAAGGCACGCCGGCTGCCGCCATGGCGGATCAAGTGGCCGATGATGTAAAGGAAGCCCGCGTAGATGCCTTTATGGCGGCGCAAATGGATCAATCGGAGCGCCTCATGGAAAAACAAGTGGGCCGCACATTAGAAGTTTTGGTGACAGAAATAACCGAAGAAGGCGCCATCGGTAGGAGCTATTTAGATGCGCCGGATATCGACGGCATGGTTTCGATTTACACAGATGAAAATTTAGCTGTCGGCGACTTTATAAAAGTTGAAATTACCGAGTCGACGGCATATGATTTAGGTGGTGATTATATTGAACATTGCAAATAAACTGACGATTATGCGCCTATTTCTTGTGCCTGTCTTCGTCATCTTGTTTTTAATAAATACCCCGGCAACGCGCCTCATGGCCTCCTTCGTCTTTTGCGTGGCAGCCTTTACGGATTTTCTCGACGGGCATTTGGCGCGGAAGTATCATTTAGTGACCACCTTCGGAAAATTTCTCGATCCCTTAGCCGATAAGGTGCTTACGATCTCCGCCTTTATTATGCTGGTAGAAGAAGGAGTCATTCCCGCATGGGGCGTAATTATTATCGTCGCCAGAGAATTGGCCATTACGGGCTTTCGCATTTTGGCCGCATCGGATAATATCACCATAGCGGCTAGCCCCTTCGGTAAGATTAAAACCATTACGCAATTGGCATCTTTAATCGCCTTATTATTTTCGCCTCCCATTCCCACGACCATCGGCATCGTATTATTCTATGTCGCTGTCCTGCTCACGGTATTAAGCGGCGTGGACTACTTGGTGAAGAATAAGGGTGTCTTGGATTTAGAAAATATATAGGAGCACCTATGAAAGCAGAAATTATCACCATCGGAACGGAAATACTGATCGGATCCATTTTAAATACCAATGGCCCCTATTTGTCGCGAAAGCTCACCGATGCCGGCTACGACGTGGAGTATCACGCCTCGGTAAGGGACAAGTATGAAGCCATTCGCGACGCCATCGAGACGGCCCTTGAAAGATCCAATGTTATCTTTCTTTGCGGCGGACTCGGGCCGACCCAGGATGACATGACGAAGCAGGCCCTGGCCCACGCATTGGATTTGCCCTTGATATTCGATGAGAAGCAATGGGACTATATTCGCAATGTATCCATGAGCTTTTCTAAAAATATTACGGAAAACAACAAGCGCCAGGCGGAATTTCCGGAAGGCGCCGTCGTTATTCCCAATGCCAAAGGCACGGCTCCGGGATGTATGCTGGACTACGAGGGCAAGCAATTCTTTATGCTTCCCGGGCCCCCGCGAGAATTCGAGCCCATGGCCGACGACATTGTCGCCAATTACCTTAATCCGGTGCATGGGAAAAACTTTATCACCAGTTTGCGCCTGGTTAATATCGGTGAATCCAAGTGTGAGTCCATGTTCCGCGAAGCGAAGATCGAAACGGAAAATGTGGAAATCAACACCTTCGCCAAGACCGGCGAAGTGGAAATAAAAGTCATCGCCCATGCGGAAGATGAAGGGGAAGCCGAAATTATCGAGAAGGAATACGCAGAAGCCCTTCGCGCCCTTCGGGAATTATTCGCCGAGTTTATTTACGGCGACGGCGAAAGCGATGTCTTTGAAACCTTGGTAGATTGTCTTACAAAAAAGAATTTGACCATCAGCTTTGCCGAATCCGTCACCGGGGGCAATATGGCCCACATGATCACCTCCGTCGCCGGCGCAAGCAATGTGCTCCACGAAAGCTACATCACCTATAGCGACGAGGTAAAAGAAAAGTTATTGGGCGTGAAACCCGCCACAATTTCCAAAGATACCGTGGTATCTGAAGCTGTGGCTTCGGAGATGAGTCGCGGTCTCTACGAAAAGACAAAGAGCCGCTACTGTGTGGCCACCACGGGAGAAGCCGGACCGGAATCGGCCACGGGAAAAGAAGTGGGTACGGTTATTTACTCCATTCGAAAAGACGGCGAAGAAGTGTTAAAAGAAAGCCGCATGTACAAAGGCGATCGCACCACGATTCAATATCGTAGTTCAAAATACATTTTGGCAGGGATTTTATTACATGAGTTAGGAGAAGAAAATGGACGAGAGTAGAAAAAAAGCATTAGACGATGCCATCGCGAAAATTGAAAAAGAATACGGCAAAGGCGCCATTATGCGTCTAGGCGAAAACGCAAATTTAAACATCGAATCCATTCCCACAGGCTCCTTAAGTCTCGACATCGCCTTGGGAATCGGCGGCATTCCCAGAGGCCGTATCATTGAAATTTACGGTCCCGAATCTTCCGGTAAGACCACCCTGGCACTGCACATGATCGCGGAAGCGCAAAAGCTCGGCGGCACGGCGGCCTTTATCGATGCGGAACATGCCCTGGATCCCCAGTACAGCAAAAATTTAGGCGTCGACACGGAAAACTTAATTATTTCCCAACCGGATACGGGAGAACAGGCCCTTGAGATTACAGAAAGCTTGGTTCGAAGCAATGCCGTGGATCTCATCGTCGTTGACTCCGTGGCGGCATTGGTGCCCAAAGCCGAAATCGAAGGTGAAATGGGGGACAGCCACATGGGGCTTCAGGCCCGTCTCATGAGCCAAGGGCTCAGAAAATTAACCGGCGCCATCAGCAAATCCAAAGCCTCCGTAATTTTCATCAATCAATTGCGCGAAAAAATCGGCGTCATGTTCGGCAATCCGGAAACCACAACCGGCGGTCGGGCTCTTAAATTCTTTACCACCGTTCGCATGGATATTCGCCGCATCGACAGCCTGAAAAAAGGCGATGACATTATCGGTAATCGCGTCCGTGTAAAAGTGGTAAAAAATAAAGTGGCCCCTCCCTTTAAAAAAGCGGAATTCGACATCATGTACGGCACGGGCATTTCCAAAGTGGGCTCCGTCCTGGATGCCGCCGTTGAAGCGGGCATTGTGGAAAAATCCGGCTCCTGGTTTAGCTATGGCGATGCAAAGCTCGGCCAAGGTCGGGAAAATTCCAAGGCCTATCTCAGCGAAAATAGCGATCTTTTGGCTGAAATCGATGAAAAAGTGCGTATCCACTACAATTTAGGCAACAAACAGGTCAACGAAAGTGGGGCCGGCGAACCTTCCGAGGAGGAATAGTCGTTGAAATTCCTGTACTTCACAGATAGTCATATTCGAGGGACGAATCCGAAATCAAGAACGGATTCGTTTTTCCATACGGTTAAAACTAAATTACAGGAAATTCAATCCGTGGCACGGGAAGAATCCGTGGATTATATTCTACACGGCGGCGATTTATTCGATCGTCCCGACGTATCTATTTCCGTCATGAATGAGATAATTCCCATTTTAAAGGGATTCTCCGCGCCCATCTACGCCATTAGCGGCAATCACGATATTTACGGCCACAACCCCGTCACCTTGCCCAGGACCATGATGGGGCTCTTGGACACCTTGGGCATCATTCATTTGATTAACCACCGGAAAATTCTCTTAAAAGACGAAAATACCACGGTGCAATTAAGCGGCTCCCCCTATATTTACGGCCTGGATCGGGAGGAAAACCGTCATCTTTATATCGTCGAGGAAAAAGATCCCGATGCGGACTATGCCATTCACTTGGTGCACGGCTTTTTAATGGCCGGTGAAGTAAAGGCTATGTTTTCCCACACGACCATCGACGATATTATCCACACCAAGGCGGATCTTACCCTGTCCGGACACTTGCACGACGGCTTTCCGTTGGTTGAAAGGGAGGGCAAGGCCTTTCTTAACCCCGGCGCCATGGTGCGAATTTCCAATTCCATGACCGAATTGAAGCGACGGCCGAAGTTTGTTCTTATCGATGTGGAAAAAGACCGGGCGAGTATCGAGGTAAGGGAGCTGAAATCCGCCCTACCGGGTGCTGAAGTATTGGACCGCTCGGAAATCGAAATGCACAAATTTAAGCGCCAGGAACTGGCCGAGTTTAAGGAATCCATCGAGCGTTCGGGCAATTACGATCGCATCAATTTTTTTGACCTCTTGGCCGACATATCCGCCAACGAAAAATTGGACCCCGCCATTAAAGAAGAGGCCATGAAGCGCATCGCCCAGGTTCAGGAGAGGAGAAGCACGGTATGAATTCCATCGAAAAAATTATTCTCGTGAATTTCCAATCCCACGTTTACTCCGAGCTCTCTCTTTCTAAAGGCGTCAATGTCATTGTAGGCCCCTCCGACAGCGGAAAAACTGCCATTATGCGTGCCCTGCGCTGGAATATGTTTAACGATCCTTCCGGCGTAGAGTTTGTACGGGAAGGGGAAACGGAAGTCGCCGTTACCATTCGCTTCCAAAACAAGGTAGAAGTGGAACGTCGGCGCAGCCGGTCGAAGAATCAATACATTTTGCGTCAACCGGGTGAAGAGGAATTGATCTTTGAGGGCTTCGGCAAAAATGTGCCGGCAGAAATCGAAGAGGCCATCGGCATAAAAAAAGTCATGTTGGATGATAAAAAGTCTCTGCCTCTGAACTTTTCCGATCAACTGGACGGGCCCTTTCTCTTGCAGGAAACCGACGCCTACAAGGCCCAGGCCATCGGGCGTATGGTGGGCGTCGATTTATTGGACGAAACCATGCGCGATACCCTTCGGGACAAGAAGCAGATTTCCATACGACGAGAGATGCTTCAAGGCGATTTAGAGGAGACGGAAGAGTCACTCAAGGCCTTTTCTGACTTAGACGATAAGATTGCCGTGAGGGACAAGGTAAACGAGATTCTTTTTGCTGTGTCTGACCATCGCGAAAAAGTGGAATTGGCAAAGGCGTATAGCGAAACCCTTTGCGCTATACAAAAGGCACGCCGTGAGGCGAAAGAAATTTCAAATCGCTACGCTGTACTGGATGCTTTGGAGGAAAGCATTCATTCCCTGCACAATAAGGTAAATCAATACGGCCGGGAGCGGCTGCTCTCGGATTTATTTAAGCAAAACGCTGCCAACCGGCAACAGGCGGCATCGGTCTTGCGTACTTATGAAAACATGGGATTGCTTGAGGAGAAGATTCGCGACATGGCTTCCTATAAAAGCACTTACGACACCATGCTCCCACTGTGCCATTCCCTTGCATCGGCTCGAAACGCGGCCAAGATCAATGAAAAGCTTTTGGATTCGACCAAGGGCGTTGATGCCGTTCACGCCATGGATCTGCAAAAAAAATTCGATCAACTTATCGACTACCGAGCGCTGTTTCTTGCCTATTCTGAATTGAACCGGCGGATAAACATGGGCGAAGCTTTTCTGGCACGCTTCAAGCAGTTAGACGCCCTGGACAAATTGAGCACGGAAATGACCGAATCCTTGGAAAAGGATCGATCCCTTCGAGTCCTTTTAGCGGAACAAAAAAGTCTCAATACGGAAAAAGAAAAACTTTCCGTTGACATCGAAGGTTTCATCGATAAAGATAAACGGGCCATGGACGCGTATTTAAACGGCCTTTCCGGAGCCGGCACCTGTCCCTTATGTAAGCAACCAATCGACGGGGATGCCCTACACGCCATTAGACATAGTTTGGAGGATTAGGATGAATTTAGAACAACGGATCAGCGAATTAAATCAGCGCTACGAACAGGCCAAGGATACGCGCAAGCGCGCCGAGTGGCGAATGGAAGAGCTGGAGCGTGAAGAAAAGGAATTAAATGAAAAGATCAAGGCCCTTGGATTCGATCCGGACACTTTGGAAGACGAAATTAAGCGCATGGAATCCGAAATCCTTCGCCTGCTCGACGAGGCGGAAAAACTTCTGCCCGAGGAACAGGCATGACCTACGAAGAGGCCTGCCAACGCTTTGAACGCTTTTCAAAGGAAGTCAGCCGACGGGAGGGCATTCGCGATTCCATTCTCGAACAGGTTGAAAAAAAACGAGTGGCGATCAAAGAAGTGGAAGCGGAGGAAAAAAAGCTCAACGGCGTAGTCTTTCTCCTCCAAAAAGCAGCCGACTTCTCGAGAAATCAGGCCACACACCAAATCGAAGACATCGTCACCCAATCCATCGCCTACATTATGCAAAACAGCTCCCGATTTATTGTGGATCTCTCCGAAAAGCGCGGGCTTCCCATCGCCGAGTTTTTCGTGGAATCCGATTACGGCGACTATAAGGTAAAGACAAAACCGGAAATGAGCCGAGGCGGGGGCGTAGTGGATATTGTAAGCCTGGCCCTTCGCATCGCCTTTTTGGAGAATCACCAGCCGAAAATGGACGGGCCCCTTTTTCTCGACGAGCCGGGCAAGCACATCAGCGACGACTACATTTTCAACATGGGGGAATTCGTGAAGGAATGTTCCCGCCTATTTTCCAGACAAATTATCATGGTCACCCACAACGATTACCTGACAAATATCTGTGACAAGGCCTTTCGCGTCGACATACGAAACGGCACAAGCGACGTCGTCGAGCTCATTGCCGAGGCCGAAGCGTCGTCATGACACAAAGGGACTGCCCATTGCGGTCCTTTTTTACTGCAAAGAATGGTGCAAACATAAATCAGCAAAACAAAAGATTCAAATTATGATATAATAAACAAGTGGTTTATACCATCTGAATCATGAAAATTAAATAAGGAGGTGTTCCATATGCCCGCCTATTTAGTACCCTTTATAGGGGCATTATTGGTAATTGGAATCCTCGGAGTAGCTATTGGTTATTTTTTACGCAAATCATTGGCTGAAGGAAAGCTCAACCATGCGGAAGAACTAGCGAAGAATATCATTATTGATGCGGAACGTGAAGCCGAAAACAATAAACGCGATATTTTATTCCAAGCGAAAGAGGAAATTCACAAGCTTCGGGATACGGTCCAACAGGAAAGTGATGCTCGAAAAATCGAACTGCAGCGCTATGAAGATCGTTTGAATTCTAAAGAAGACCTGCTTCAATCGAAAAGTGCTACCTTGGAAAAAAAGGAAAGCCAAATTTTCGATCAACAAGCACGTATTCAAGAGAAGGAAGATTTGATCGACGAATTGGTGGACAAAAAGTCCGAAGAAATTCAACGGATCTCCGGCTTATCGAAAGAAGAAGCCAAGCAAATCCTTCTCAACGAATTGGAAAATGAGTTGACACAGGAATCGGCAGTGAAGATTCGTGAATACGAACGCTACGTCAAAGACGAAAGCAAAAAAATCGCCCAAGACGTTATCGTACACGCCATTCAACGGATCGCCGCCGACGAGGTTGCCGAGTCCACGGTCTCCGTGGTCAACTTGCCCAACGACGAGATGAAAGGCCGCATTATCGGTCGAGAAGGCCGAAACATTCGCGCCATCGAAGCGTTAACCGGCGTCGATTTAATCATCGACGATACGCCGGAAGCGGTCGTCGTCTCTTCCTTTAATCCTATTCGCCGAGAAATTGCACGCCTGACGCTGGAAAAACTCGTTCTTGACGGGAGAATCCACCCGACGCGCATCGAAGACACGGTGGAAAAGGCGAGACAGGAAGTGGATGATATTATCAAGGAAAGCGGCGAGGAAGCGGCATTTGAAGCCGGTGTTCACGGCCTTCACCCTGAACTGGTGAAGTACTTGGGCCGTTTGAAATTCCGTACCAGCTTTGGACAAAACTGTCTGCGCCACTCCGTTGAAGTATCGAAAATTGCCGGCTACTTAGCCGAAGAAATCGGTATCGATTCGAAACTGGCGAGACGTGCCGGATTGCTCCACGATTTAGGAAAATCCATCGACCACGAAGTGGAAGGACCCCACGTGGAATTAGGTGTGGAACTTGCGCGGCGCTACAAGGAGCCTGAAGCCGTTATCAACGGCATCGAAGCCCATCACGGCGACGTGGAATTCGATTCTCTGGAATCCGTCTTAGTCCAGGCGGCCGACGCCATTAGTGCGGCTCGACCCGGTGCACGACGTGAAACCATCGAAAACTACATTAAACGATTGGAACAATTGGAAGAAATCGCCACCGGTTTCGACGGCATCGAAAAATCCTACGCCGTACAAGCCGGTCGGGAATTGCGTATTATCGTAAAACCCAAGGAAATCGACGAGGCCCACATGGTGACCACGGCTAGAAACATCGCCAACGAAATCGAAGCACAGCTTGATTTCCCCGGTCAGATCAAAGTCAATGTGATCCGCGAAACCCGCGCCATCGAATACGCCAAATAAAAAAACCTGCCTACGGGCGGGTTTTTTCTTGTTTTCTTTGCTATGATAGTTACGAGGTGAGACATGATTCGCTCGAATATACTGGACGACTACTTAAATTACCTGCGTGCCGCCAAGGGACGCAGCGACGGCACGATTAAAGAATATTACTACGACATACGGCAGTTTCTGCGCTATATGCGCGTTCGAAAAGAAGGCCTCGCTGTAGATTCCCTAGACGACGTGGACATCGATGGGGTGGATAAGGCCCTTTTAGAACAGATCGATAAGGGCGATGTTTACGCCTACATTTCCTACTTGGATCGGGAAAGGCAAAACAGCAGCCGAACGAAATTCCGAAAAATTTCTTCCGTGCGCTCTTTTTTCGATTACTTGACCTACAAAGTGGATGTCTTGGATAAAAACCCGACGGAAAATATCGACATGCCGAAAATCGAACGCTCTCTTCCCGTCTACTTAACATTGGAAGAGGCCGTACGGCTTTTGCATTTTATTCAAAATTTTAAGCAGAAAGAAATCTTTCGCCGCCGGGACTACGCCATCGCCACCCTATTTTTAAACTGCGGCCTGCGCCTTAGCGAGCTCGCGTCATTAAATGTGGAAGACCTAAACAAAGACCGCACCCTGCGCATTTGGGGGAAAGGTTCCAAGGAGCGGCTGGTCTATTTAAACGACACGGTTAAGCGCGCCATCGACGCTTACTTGGCGCAACGAAAGGCCGAAGGCTTGGAAGTGGAGGAAGCCCTCTTTTTAAGTATGCGCAAAAGCCGCATGAGCAATCGCTCCATTCAGCATATGTTGGAAAAACATTTAAAAAACGCGGGATTCGATACGAAAAAATACACCGTGCATAAACTGCGCCACACGGCGGCCACCTTGATGTATCAATTCGGCGACGAAGACCTGAAGTCCCTTCAGGAAATCCTCGGTCACGAATCCATTTCCACGACGCAAATCTACACCCACGTCAATATGGAAGATATTCGCCACACCATGAGCCAAAACCCGCTGGCCAATATCGAAGATGTGGAAAAGATGCTTGAGGACGCAAAAAAAGAAAAGATGTAGCTTTTTGGGAGAATCATATGTTCGAACATTCGATCTATTTTCGGTGCCTCGTTTTTTAACAAAACGATTCTTTGAAATATAGAACTTATTTTTTCATGGCCTACAGGTAACGAATAGCGGTTTTTATTATTAGCCGGGCATATCCATATGCCTTACGAATAAAAAGCCCGCTAGTTCGATCCTACGGCGTCAATTTCAAGAAACGACGACATCCTTGTCCGGATCCATTAAACGATAAGCCAATACGTCGTTGAACTGAGATTAGTCAAGCAAAAACCTCCTCTGCAATAAAGTAGAGGAGGTTTTAAAATTTGTTAAGTATCTCATGATGGCCAATGTCGAGAAGTAAGATTGATTTAAAAAGCGAGGCTCTTTATGAATAAAGATTGCCGGCGAAAGTTTGTCGGATCATACTGAGGCAGACGCACGCGAATATTTTATAGTATAATCAAGGCTGACTAAAGGATCCATCCTTAGCTTAAAATAAAGTCGCAGCATCAAATTTAAAGCCTTTAAATCGAAAATTCATAGGGATGCATAGGGACATCACGTGGCCGCTTTAAATGCCTTAAAGCGAACTTCGGGCTCCTTCTGTTTTGAATAGCCTGCTTTAGTCACAAAATTTATGTTTTGTGACTAAATATTTGTTGGTTTAATACGCCATCCTTTTATGCGGGCCTCTTCTGTCTTCTTTCATTCACAAGAAATGCACGAAAAAAGCAAATGGCAAAAGATCGGTCCTTTTACCATTTGCTTTTATATCCTAGGGATTCGTCGAAAGCATCGTCTCTGAATGTGCGGAACTTAATTTGCATGCATCCTTAAGGGGCAATTAATTTCCCAATTCGCGCTCATCCAACACGACGTAAATCGTCTCTCCGGGCTTCAGGGTGCAGTTGTCCGCTAAGTCGTTGGCTTCTACCATGCGATGGATCATGAGGCGCAAATCGTCTCCCTCGTCGGCGTAAGACGATGCGATGGACCACAGGGTATCTCCCGGCTTCACACAATAGGCTTCCCGCACCTGATAGCTTCCCATGCTCTTCGGAACGGTGGTTCCCATAATGCTCATTAACAAAAGTAGAATGATGGGCAGCAAGCGAAGACGCTTTCTATTTTTAATGGCCCGTGCAGAAGGGCGTTTTTTTATTTGACAGGGATGATTCATGGTTTTTCGTTTATTCATTTCATGCCTCCATGAACTAAATGTTCGGTCGTATGTTTGAATCTATGTTCGTACGTTTGTTCCAATTGTATCTGAACAATTGTTTCCTGTCAAGCTTTTTTGAATGTATGTTTGAAATGTTTGTTCGTCTCTGATATACTAAATGTACCCCATGAAAAGGAGCGATTATAAACTATGTATGAAGATCTTGAAAAAAGGGAAATGGAAATTCTCTTTTACATTAAACGCTTTATCGATTCCAACGGCTACCCCCCTTCTATTCGTGAAATCTGCAATGGTTGCAATATTAAAAGCACCTCGACTGTTCACTCCAATTTAGAAAAGCTGGAGCTGAAAAATTATATTCGCCGCGGCGCCACCATTAATCGGGCCATCGAGGTGATTCATCAAGACGACGATTTTCTTTCTGCGAAAAAGAAAACCACCGACATTCCCATTCTCGGCCGCGTCGCCGCCGGGTTGCCTATTTTAGCCTCGGAAAATATTTCGGATACGGTGCCTTTAGCTACGGATTTTGTAAAAGACCGCAATCTCTTCTTCTTAACCGTTCAGGGCGAGAGCATGATTGAAGCCGGCATTTTGGACGGCGATCAAGTGTTAATCGAGCCCACTTCTTCTGCCAATGAGGGGGAAATTATCCTGGCCCTCATTGAAGACGAGGCCACCATCAAGACCTTCTATCGCGATGAAGAAAATCACCGCTTCCGTCTCCAGCCGGAAAACAGCACCATGGCGCCTATTTACGTGGATGATCTCAAGGTGTTGGGCCGCGTCATCGGCCTTTATCGCCTGTTTTAAATAAACCTGCTGTCGGGTCCGACTCGGCGGCAGGTTTTCTTTTAGCTGATTTTTACGGCTTTTCGTATATTAAACCTTATATTATAATGAATAAATACGACTAGGATCTCTTTAAACAGGGGGCTTTATGTTAATTTTAAACCAGGAAAAGAATTTAATGGATCTTCTGACCATTCTTTATAAAGCGCAAAATAAATGGATTCAATTGGCTGATCTGGCCGTCGTCATCGGCGTCACCAAAAAGACGATGCGCAACTATGTTCAGATTATAGAGGAAAAGTTCAAGGATTACGCCGATTTTTACTATAGCGGCACCATGCTCTACGTGCAATTCCGTTCGAATTTTGGCCTGATCGGCATGAAAAAATTGCTGCTTCGCGAATCTTTGCTCTATAAGATTCTTCTCAACTCTTTTTTTGAACCTAATATTAAAAAAAACGATCTCGCTTTTGAATTGGGCTTCAGCGAGACCTCTATTTACCGCCACGTACAACAGTTTAACGAGCTATTGCCCGACGTTTATGACCTCACTTTTTCCTATTCTGATTTCAAACTGCAAGGCGAGGAAGAGGAGATTCAGAAATTTTACGTGAACATGTTTATGGAGACCATGTTGCATCCCAGAGACTGGCCCTTTACCGGAACGATACGGGAAGATGTCGTAGAAACATTCGCCCAACGCATGTATAATTATCTCCACTTCTCCCCTTCCCTGTGCGCAACACATTTACATTAAAGTAGCGATTGCCGTCTCTTTTTTCCGTTTGCTTAATGGGCATCCGATCCATACGGAGAATTTCCGCGATGATTTAGTCGCCAAGGCAAAAGGACTGGCCACGGACAGCGTCATCAATGATTTGGCGAAGGATGTTATGCCGAAGCAACAAGTGGATTCCACCGTGGATCTTCTAATCAGCGTCTTATCTATCTTTTACGCGGAAGAAAATCCCATGCTCTTCGACGATACGGATCTTTTAGACGAACGGCTGCAATCCATTAAACGCTGCGAAGCCTTTTTTGAGTCCCGTTTACCCGGCTTTTTGGATCAATTTCATTTGCAATTAGAGGATCGCGACGGATTGTATCGTTCCTTGGCGGCTTACTTTACCTACCGCCTGTCTAATTTTAAGAAAAAGGAGTTTTTCCTCAAGAGATCGACCTATCTTCTCGCCTATGTTTCTTTGGCAAATCCCGAGCTCCACACCGAGGTCACGGCTATTTTTAAAGAATTTGTTTCAGAGTTTCCGGAGTTCGGCGATTACCGAATCGACGAATTGACTTTGGCTTTTTACAGTTTGTGGCCGGATCTTCTTTCCCAGCTTTTTTACGGACGCGAACCCCTTAAGGCACTGGTGGTCTGTCAAAACGACGCCTTCTACGGCGAATCGCTGGTCCACTTAATCAACAAGGGATCGTCGAATTTAATTCATGCCGAATTGTACGACGGCTACCGCATCGACATGAATCAATTGACGCAATTGCCCTACGATTTAATCATTACGGACTTTATGGTGGAATCTGTCAAAGAAGGTGTCCCCGTGTATACCTTTGGTCAACTGCCCTCGCCCCATGAGCTGCAGCTCTTATGCCGCGATATAAGGCTCAAAAAGCATGGCTACAACTTAGGCTCCGGCACAAAAAAGGGCTACACAGATATTCTAGAATTTCAGCGCCTGCTTTCGATCTATTCGTAATACAAAAATCCCCGAGCTTCCCATTCATCGGAAGATCTCGGGGATTTTTTTGGTTCTATGTCAACCATTGGGGAGTCTAGTGAAAACTAGGCTCCTTTTTGTTGTGCGCTTTAGCATGAATAAACATCCCCCGGCTACGCCGGGGGATGTTTATTACAGGGCTATGATGCCGATTCGAAAAACGAGTTCAAGTGTTGGTAAGTAGCTATACAAGAGGACTTTGATAAATTCTAATAATTTTGCAAATATAATTGCATCATAAAAAGGAATATGCTATATTAAGGTTAAATTGAGAATGTTAGATAGGTAGGTTCAAAATACTTTGGGAAATAGAATAAAACAAGTTAGGAAAGAAAAAGGATTAACTCAACAAGAATTAGCCTATGAGTTAAGTGTAACAAGACAATACATTAGTCTTTTGGAACGTGGAGAGGCTCAAGCTACAATTTCAGTGGCAATTGAAATTGCAAACAAACTAAATACATGTATTTATACACTATTTGATTTTGATAAGTTTGAGTGTGAACAGTGTCATAAAGGCATAGGAGGAAATTAAATGAAGAATATAAAAAAATTTTCAATAGCACTTTTGCTTTTTGCATTAGTTTTTAATCCGAATGTGGTAATGGCTGCGAAAAAAAGCAACGATGCAAAATGCTTTTCAAGCAAGAATTTTTTAGTAGAATCTAGAGATACAAAAGGATCTACGGATTTTCAAATCCGCTTGTTAAAAGAAAGTGTAGCTACTTTTGCTAGAGAAAAGTGGAAAAAAGGTGATATCGTAGTCATTAAGTTAAAGTCTTTAAAAGGAAACGATTTAGAAGTAGGTATTTTGCCTGCCGAAGACATTAACGCTGGCTGGGGCTATAATGATTATGGTGCTCCTATAAAAAAGAGGGTAGAAAGCCCAGAAGATGAGGTAAAGTTTACTATTCCGGATGATGGAGAATATGGAATTTACGTTAAAGATAATGCATCAAATGCTATTTCTTTTCTAGATTTATTTAGGGGAAAAGAAATAATATCTACAAAGTCGGAAGGAAAAAAATCTAGAAAAGATCATGGTCTTGAATTAAATAATCATAATTGTATTGAATTTGAGTTAGAAGTAAATAAGAAATTTATCAATCCTTTAACTGAATTGGAATCTAAGCGCTTACTCGCCGTTTATTCGTAATAAAAAATGACCCCGAGCTTCCCCTCCATCGGAAGTTCTCGGGGTTTTTTTATGCTTCTTCTAGTGCTTGGAGCACCTGAATCAGGGCGAGCTTAATGTGTTCGTAAGTAAGGCCGCCTTGGAAATACACGCGGTAAGGCGGGCGCATAGGCCCGTCGGCGGACAATTCAATGCTGCTGCCTTCGATAAAGCCGCCCGCCGCCATAATCACCTGATCTTCGTAGCCGGGCATGTCCCAGGGATAAGGCGTGACGTGGGAATCCACCGGCGATGCGGCCTGGATGGCGCGGCAAAAGCGAATCAGATTCTCCGGCGTCTCTAAGGCGATGGATTGTACGATGTCGCTTCTCGGGTCTGTGGCCGCGGGAACGCAGTCATAGCCCATGGTCTCGAAGGTTTTGGCGAAAAGCATGGCGCCTTTAATACACTGTGCCACGCGATGAGGCGCGAGAAACAGGCCCATTAAGGTGTTTCGGGTTTGCCCGAAGGAAAGACCGCATTCCTTGCCTATTCCGGGCGCCGTCAGGTCCGCCGCCACCCGTTCGATGTTCTCTTCACTTCCCACTACGTAGCCGCCGGAAAGGCTCAGGCCGCCGCCGGGATTTTTAATGAGGGAGCCCGCCATGACATCGACGCCGATTTCCGTGGGCTCGATTTTTTCCGTAAATTCTCCGTAGCAATTGTCTAGAAAAATAATGCCGTCATAGCTCTTTCTTATTTCTTCCACCGCCCGCTTAATTTCATCGACGGTAAAGGCCCGTCGATTGGAATAGCCGGTGGAGCGCTGCATGATCACGAGATCCGCGTCATGGGATACAAAATCGCTTATGGCCTCGTAATCCATGGCGCCGTCTTTTAAGGGAAGCTCTCTGTAGTCGATGCCGCGGGATCTTAAATTCCCCGGCGCATCCCCTGCGGTGCCAAGGACTTTATGCAAGGTGTCGTAGGGAGAGCCGGACACGGAGGCGATGGTATCTCCCGCTTTCGTGAGGGCTTTAATGGCCAGGGCAATGGCGTGGGTGCCGGATACCATATTGGGCCGCACCAATGCATCTTCCGTACGAAAAAGGGCGGCGTAAACGGCCTCCACCTTTTCTCTGCCTACGTCGCCGTAGCCGTATCCCGTCGCCCAGTTGAAATCTGTCGACGCCAAGCGCACGGACTGCAGGGCCTTTAATACTTTTTCTTGATTAAACAGACATATTTCGTCAAGGACAGCGAAAGGTTCTTGAAGGCTCCCTTCAATCGCCTTTAAATCCGCAATCTCTACCATATTTTTCTCTCTCCAGTTCTAAAATCTTCTCAAGTGCCGCATCTTTCGTTAGTTCAGACATGGGAATGAACACCGCGTCTTCTTCCTTGCGAAACCAGGTCATTTGCCGCTTGGCAAAATTTCTGGAATGCTGCTGGATTTTTTCGATGGCGGTGGCCTTATCCCACTCCCCTTTTAAATACTTCACTACTTCTTTGTAGCCGATGGATCCCATGGGCTTTACACCACTACCATAGGCCTTATAGAGCTCATCCACCTCATCAAAGAGTCCGGCATCCACCATTTTCAGCACGCGGCGGTTAATGCGCGTATAGAGGTCCTCCCGCGCCCAATCCAAAACGATATACAGAGGATCGATGCCTTTGCGTTTTTTCCGAAGTTGCTCTGTTTCCACGTGGCCGGATTCGATCCGCTCAAGGGCGCGAATCACCCGGCGGGGATTGTTTAGATCCACAGCCTCCGCCATGGTCACGTCTTTTTCTTTCAACAAATCCACCATGTAGCTCAGGCCATGTTTTTCATAAAGGCGATTAAGCTGATTCCGACTTTCGGAAGAGGGTTTTTCAGAAAAATTCAAATCGTAAATCAAGCTGTGAATGTAAAGGGCCGTTCCTCCGCAGACGATGGGTATTTTTCCCCTTTGCCATAGATCTTCGAAAATCGGCGCGGCGGCCTCGTAAAAATCGGCGGCGGAATAAAATTCCTCGGGCTCTTTTATGTCGATTAGATGATGGATGATGCCCACCGTCTCCCGAGGCATGATTTTTCCGCTACCGATAGTAAAACCGCGGTAGACCTGGACGGAATCCGCGGAAATAATTTCCGTTTGAAGTTTTTTTGCGAGGGCCACGGAAAGATCCGATTTCCCCGAACCCGTGGGCCCGGTAATTAAAATCAAAGGCTTCATAGTCCCTCCCTTAAAAACAGTTTTTCGAAGGCGCGCTTTTCCACGTGAATCATGGTGGGCCGCCCGTGCGGACAAGTAAAGGGCGTATCCGCGTCGTTTAATTCCTCGAGAAGAGCATAAGCTTCTTCTTCGGAAATCCTATCTCCGGCTTTAATGGCGCTTCTGCAGGCGAGGCGCATGATTTTATAAATGTTCTGCTCCTTCACATTGACGCCCTCGTCCAGTAGATGAATGGAGTCCAAAAAGAATTGCCGAAAATCGTCGATTAATAAATGCTCCGGGACCTCCCGGATCACGATGTCCTGCTCGCCGAAGACTTCGGGAAAAATGCCCAGCTGTTCGTAATCGGCGATGTGGGTATTTACGGCGTGCATTTCCTCGGGACTTAAGTGAATGGTCAAGGGTGCAAGCAAGAGTTGTGTCGCTACGGCGCGGTCGCGAATTTGTTTGCTGTAGCGCTCGTAAAGGATTCGTTCGTGGGCCGCGTGTTGATCTACCATAAGGACGCGGTGATCCCTTTTGTTTTCAAACAGGACATAGGTTTTGAACACCACGGCTAAAAATTGGTAGAGGCTCACATCCAGCGGCCTCGCTTTTTCCGGCGCCATATCCACATTGATTGCTGATGTATCGGCGAAGGGTTCCGGGAGCAAAGGCTCTGTTTTATCCCCGTACGTTCTTCTGTCTTCCGCCGCAAGAGGCGCGAGATCAGAAAAATCAAAAGTCGGTGTTTTCGGCTTTTCTCTCTCGATCTTCCGTTCTCTGCTCAGCTCAAAGATTGTTTTTTCCGGTACCTGCGCTTCCCCTTCTTTAGTATTTTCATTTAGGGCATCGATCGAAGGGATCTCCCGCTTAGGCAGAAGTTTCTCTTCCACCAAACGCTGCAAAATCGTCGTCAGTTGATTTTCATTAGACAGTCGAATGGTTTGCTTTTGCGGGTGAATGTTCACATCGATTAATATGGGATCAATGGTAATGTAAAGAACATAGACCGGGTAATGGTTCAAAGGAATTAAAGAACGGTACACTTTTCGAATGGCTCGGGCGATGTCGTTGCTCTTGACGCCGCGGCCGTTTACGAATAAAAACTCACGATCCGGCGTGGCACGGTGAAGCAAGTTATTGCCGATAAAGCCCTCGATTTTGTAGGATTCCGTATCGAAGGAAATAGGCAGGAGATTTTTCGCAATGTCCTTGCCGAGAATGGAATAGATATGATTGATCTTGTCGTCGGAAACTTTCGAATGCAGCAGGGTCTTTTGATTGCGGGACAGGTGGATGGAGACGTCCTGATGGCTCAGAGCCAATAGTTCCACCACTTCGACGATGCGGCGAATTTCTTTTGTCGTAGTGTTTAAAAACTTTTTCCTCACCGGCGTGTTGTAAAAAATATCCCGCACGATCATCGTCGTGCCTACAGGAGCGCCCACGGGCTCCCCTCGGGATACGACACCTTTTTCCACAGTGAATCGATAGGCGAAGTCGCTATTGGCGGTCTTGGTTACGCATTCCATTTGGCTGATATGGGCGATACTCGCCAAGGCCTCGCCGCGAAAGCCTAAGCTCGTGATCATATCCAAATCGGAGATGGTGCGGAGCTTCGATGTGGCGTGGCGGGAAAATGCCTTGGTAATCTGGCTTTTTTCGATGCCGTCGCCATTGTCGGCGATGCGAATTTCGTCTAAAAGATTATCCGACAGACGAATGCTGATTCGATCGGCATTTGCGTCGATGGCATTTTCGACCAGCTCCTTAATGATGGAGGCGGGATTTTCGATAATTTCACCGGCGGCGATTTGAGAAATGGTCTGATCGCTTAATGCATAAATTTCACGCATCGGCATCCTCCTTTAAGGACTCGAGAAGCATGAGGGCTTCTAGAGGCGTCGTTTGATTAATGTCGATGGAGCGGATTTTTTCCCGCAAGGGATCCGGTCCGTTGTCGGCGACGACGATTTCGTTTCCTACAGATTCTACGGCTTTGCCCCGACCGTCGGATTCCAAATGATCGAGAACATTTCGCGCCCGCTCGATGACTTCTTCTTTTACGCCAGCAAGCTTCGCTACGTCGATACCGAAGGAGTAATTGCTTTGGCCGACGATAATTTTTCTTAAGAATCGGATTTCGTCGTCTACCTCTTCCGTGGCCACGGTCACATTTAAAATGCCGTCGTAGCGATTTTCCAGTTCCGTGAGCTCGAAATAGTGGGTGGCAAAAAGGGTCTTCGCGCGAACGTCTTTATAAATATATTCGATAATGGACCAGGCGATGGAAAGGCCGTCGTAGGTGCTGGTGCCCCTCCCCACTTCGTCGAAGAGAATCAGGGAACGCGCCGTGGCGAGGCGCAAAATTTCCGCCACCTCCGTCATCTCGACCATAAAAGTAGACTGACCCCGCGTCAGGTAATCGGAGGCGCCGATCCGCGTAAAGATTTGATCCACCATGGGCAGATTCGCCTCTTCCGCCGGGACAAATGAGCCGATTTGAGCCATAATCTGAATCAAAGCCACTTGGCGCATGTAGGTGGATTTACCTGCCATATTGGGCCCGGTGATAATCTGAAGAAGAACTTTCTCGTCGTCTAAGTAGGTGTCGTTGGGAATATAGGGCTCTTCGATGGTGCGCTCCACTACGGGATGGCGTCCGTCTTTAATAAAGAGTACGCCGCCGTCGTTAAAGCGGGGGCGACGGTAATTGTAACGCTCCGCCACCTCTGCCAGGGCACAGGCCACATCCAGTTTCTGTATGGCTTCGGACAAGTGTTGAATGGCGGAGAGTTTTGATGCGATGCGCTTTTGAATGGCCTCCAAAAGCTCCAATTGGCGATCGAGTGCGCGCTCTTTGCCGTGGAGGATTTCCTCTTCCCTATTTTTCAGCTCTTCGGTGAAAAATCGTTCGCTTCCCACGAGGGTTTGTTTTCGTATAAAATACTCCGGCGCTTGATCCACATAGGATTTCGACACCTCGAAAAAGTAACCCAGTATTTTATTGTACTTAATCCGCAGATTCTTAATGCCGCTGGCTTCCCGCTCCTTTTCTTCCAGCTGCAAAATCCATTGCTTGCCGCTTTCAGAAAGAGCGAAAAGTCGATCCAGCTCCTCGTCCACGCCATGAGCAATGAAGCGCTGCTCCCGATAATTTGCCGGAAGTTCGTCGATAAAAATTTCCCGCAACTGATCCGAGATGTCTTCCATAAGATCCACACCGTCAAAAATTTTAAGTAGCGCTTTGTTCTCTGCCTTCTTAAGAAGCCGAACAATCAGCTGCACCGCCTCCAAACTCTTTACGAGTCGCTCAATCTGTTTTGGCGTCATGGTTTCATTGGCAATGTAAATGGACAGGCGGTCGATGTCGTAGATTCCCGACAGCTGCTCCTGCAAATCGTCGAATAAAATTCGATCGTCGTGAAGGGAATCGATGCGATCGTAGCGTTCATTTAATGTTTTTTCATCCATTAAAGGACGCAAAATAGACGTGCGCAAGTAGCGACTTCCCATTCTCGTCTTGCAGTGATCCAAGATGGCGTAGAGGGAGTGTTCCTTTTGATTGTCATGATTATTGTTTACAAGCTCTAAATTTCGAATGGTCGTCTCTGAGAGGTCCATGGCCGCATCGTGATCCTCTCGTGCGGAGATATGGAGGTGGGTCTGTTGATGATACTGGGTCGCCTCCAAATAATCGAGAAGATTGGCGAGGGCAAGGCTGTCGTAATCGATGCTCCGATTCAGCTCTTCATAGGACGCCAAAATTTCTCTGTGCTCGCGAGACACTTCGCTGCTTTTTAAGACATCGTAGCGCTTCGCCAGTTTTCGAATCGTCGCCTTATTTGAGAAAGTATGGCTGTAGAGAATTTCCGCCGGGCGGTAAAGAGAAAACTGTTTTTCGAGAAAGCTTTCGATTTCCCGCTTGTCCCAGCAGACTTTTCGATCCATATATACTTTTCCCGCCGGATAATCGCAATGTGCCAACTCTACGATCTTTCCCTCTTGGGCGATGCTGGTCAGAATGCGGGTTTCATCCCCTTCATCTTCGTCAATAAACGTCCCGGGAGTGACGACCTTGGTAATTTCTCTCTTAACCAGGCCCTTGGCTAGTTTCGGGTCTTCCACCTGATCGCAAATGCTCACGGAATAGCCCATTTTTACCAAGCGCTTCACATATTGATTGGCCACGCGATAGGGCACGCCGCACATGGGAATTTTTTCATCCAGTCCGCCGCTTTTTTTCGTAAGCGTTAAATCCAGCAGATCAGAAACGACGATGGCATCCTTAAAAAAGAGCTCGTAAAAATCCCCGAGGCGATAAAATAAAAAGGCATCGGGGTTTTTATTTTTTGTTTCAACGTAGTGGCGCATGGCCGGCGTTAATTTTTCAAATTCACTGCTTTCCATGAACAATTTCTCCTTCTAAAGAGAATGTATTGCCTCCCGTGATCTTGACCGGCACCATCTTGCCGATAGATGCGGCATCGTAGGGCGCGTGGACCAATTTAAATCCGGCGGTTCGGCCGCTCATTTTCGTCGGATCGTTTTTACTCGCCGATTCAAAAAGCACCTCTTGCACCGTGCCGTGCAGGGCTTCATACTTTTCCCGTTGAATGGCATAAACCGCATCTAAAAGGCGCTGAAACCGGGCGTCCTTCACTTCCTTCGGTATTTGATTTTCCATTTGATCGGCGCGGGTGCCTTCCCGTCTGGAGTAGATAAAGGTGAAGGCATTGTCGTATTTTACCCGCTTCACTAAATCCAACGTATCTTCGAAATCTTCTTCCGTCTCGCCGGGAAAACCCACCATAATATCCGTGGAAAGGGAAATGTCCGGACGAACGGCGCGCACTTTGTCGATCAATGTAAAGTAATCTTCCCTGGTGTAGTGACGGTTCATCATCTTCAACACGCGATTCGAACCGGATTGCACGGGAAGGTGGAGGTAATTTGCGAGCTTCGGCAGATCCCTGTAGCAGGCAATTAAATCATCGGACATATCCTTCGGGTGGGATGTGGTAAAGTGGATGCGCTCGATCCCCTCCACGTCGTGCACCATGCGCAGAAGCTCGGCAAATGTGATTTTTTCCTTTAAGTTTTTTCCGTAGGAGTTCACATTTTGACCCAAAAGGGTTACTTCGTTGACCCCGTCCGCTACGAGATTTTTAATTTCGTCTAAAATATCTTCGGGCTCTCTGGAGACCTCGCGGCCGCGGGTGTAGGGCACGATGCAGTAGGTACAGAAATTATTGCAACCGTAGACGATATTCACGTAAGCGGCATTTCCCGACGTTCGGGAATAAATTTGATTGTCGAAATTCGTATAGCTTTCGTCAATATCCACCACGGCGTTTTTTTTGTCGTCGCTTTGTAAAATCAGCTGAGGCAAGCGGTAGATGTTGTTCGTGCCGAAGACGATATCCACGTGATTAAACGTGTTCAGCACATTATCTCTGGATTCTTTTCGCTGCATCATGCAGCCGCAGACGGCTACTTTCAAGTCTTTATTTTTCTTTTTTATGTGCTTTAAGCGCCCGATATGCCCGATGACTTTGTCTTCCGCGCTGTGGCGAACGGAACAGGTGTTGATGATCGCTAAATCCGCATCTTCTTCCTCATCGATCTCTTTAAAGCCCATGGTATTTAATAATGTTTTTATTTTTTCCGAATCGTGTTCGTTCATTTGGCATCCGTGGGTGGTGATGACGTAGGTTTGACCGCCGTGAATGTCTTTCACACGATCGATTAATTGTTGAAATTTTTCTTCCATGCTTACTCCTTTAATTCACAGTTCTTCCCATTATACCATAGTTGAAATTGAATTTTCGGGCATGAAAAAAGGCTCTATAATATCCATTGGGGAGTAACCTCCTTAATGGATATTTTTGTGCAAAAAGATAGCACTTGTTTTCCTAATCACCTAAAATTAAATCACCACAAAATAATAAAGGGGGGCAAACAAGTGCAAAACAATATTACCACATTACTTTTAGGAATCCAAGATGTCGAGGTCACCGGTGTTTCAGAAGAAAGACGCCTGATTACCATTGATTGCAA
>NZ_CALPBW010000012.1:1934-64157 GCF_943169845.1 Peptoniphilus rachelemmaiella | reverse complement strand
AGGCGTTTGTGGGTGGATGGGGATGGGGCCCCGGGGAAGGGGCAGAGGGCGAATCGCAACGCCCTAGCCCCTTCCCCGGGTTTCAGAGCCATAAAAGAACATATTTTAAGCGAAGTAGAAAGCACCACGAAACTCCGTTCGCTAAGCAATTAAAAAATCAACCATCACAAACAAACGCCCTTTTTCCCTCCCCCGGGAAGAATCGCGAAGATATAATTATAGTAAGACAAAAATGGGGTTTCGAAACACAAAGTGTAAGTGCTCTGAAATCGATGACAAAAAAGAAGCGGAAGAAAAAAGGAAAGCGACAAACAGGGTGATAGTGCCCTTAGTCGCGAAGACAAAAGAACAGAAAGAACAAAAAGAAAAAGGAAAAACCCATGCTCCACACATTCCGGGGAGGGCCTCGGGAGGGATCCCTGTTCCTCCCGCCCTCCAAATCCCTAGCCCACAGAAAAATAATTCTCGCCGCCCTGGCGCCCCGTGGGGGAGAAGTGCATCTCTCTGAAATTTCAAAGGACATCGAGGACACCATCAATCTCATAAAATCCCTGGGCGCCACCATAACCATCACAAATACAAAAAACGAACATCACATAACCATCGCCCCGATACCGAAACACATCACCGCCCCCGTCCATATCCACGTAAACGAAAGCGCCACCACCCTGCGCATCGCCCTCATCCTCGCCCCGGCCCTGGCGGATTCCGTCACCTTCACCGCAGGCAAAAGCCTCGCCGCCCGCCCCATGGATGAAGGCATCCGCTTCCTGAAAGAAAACGGCGTAAACGTCACAGGCCCCTGGCCCATCAAAACAAAAGGCCGCCTCGCCTTTGAACGCGCAGAAATCAGCGCCGAAACCACCGGCCAATTCGCCACAGGCGCCCTCCTCGCCGCCGCCACACAAAAACAAGGCGCCACCCTCACCGTGAAACACCCCGTCTCCCGCCCCTACATCCACATGACCGCCGCCCTCATAACCGAAGCCGGCATCGCCGTAGACGAAAAACACGATGCCTTTATCGTCAAAAAAGGCGAAATCCACGCCACAAGCCCCGAAATAGAAGGCGACTATAGCCACGCCGCCGCCTTCATCGTCGCCAACGCCATGGGCAGCAAAATAAGCCTTGAAAACCTCCCCACCCATAGTCTCCAAGGCGACACAAAAATTCACCAACACATCCAATCCATCAAAGCACACAAGCCCGTGGACCTCACCCACACCCCCGACCTCCTCATGGCCCTCGCCGTCCTCGCCACAAAACACGGCGCCACCTTTACAGGCATCCGCCGCCTCCGCACCAAAGAAACCGACCGCATCGCCGCCACCGTCGCCATGCTCCGCGTCCTGGGTATAAACACAACAGCCACGGAAGACACACTCATCGTCGCCCCGGGAAAAATTCGCCCCGCCACCGTAGACACCTTCGGCGATCACCGCATCGCCTTCGCCGCCTTCGCCGCCGCCTGCACCTCAGAAGGCCCCATCACCCTGAAAAACCCCGAGGCCGCAAACAAAAGCTGGCTCGGCTTCTACGCCGCCGTAGAAAAACTCCCCCTCATCGGCGCACACAAAGCAGAAAACAAAAAATAGAAACAGAAAGGAACACCATGGGAAAAAACATCCACATCACCCTCTTCGGCGAAAGCCACGGCAAAGGCGTCGGCGCCCTTATCACCGGCATGCCGCCCCACATCCCCGTGGGCGAAGCCGCCATCGATCGCGCCCTCGCCCGCCGCAGACCCGAAGGCCCCTACGCCACCCCCCGCAAAGAGCCCGATCCCTGGGAAATCCTCTCCGGCACCTACAAAGGCAAAACCACAGGCGACCCGCTGGCCATCTGGATCCCCAACAAAGACACAAAAAGCGAAGACTACGACAACCTGCCCTACCGCCCCGGCCATGGCGACTACACCGCCCACATAAAAACCTTCGGCGCCGACGACCCCCGAGGCGGAGGCTACCGAAGCGGCCGCCTCACCGCCCCCCTCGTCGCCGCAGGCGCCATCGCAGCGGGCTTTCTCGAGACACAAAACATATCTATCACATCAGAAATAACAGAAATCGGGGGAGAACAAGACCCCGCGCGTCAACAAAAAGCATTAGCACAAGCCAAAGAAGAAAAAGACAGCCTCGGCGGCATGGTAAAGCTAAGCATTACAGGCGTGCCGGCAGGACTCGGCGGCCCCCGAGAAAACTCCGCCCAAAGCGCTCTGGCCCAGGCCCTTTATAGCGTCGGCGCCGTAAAAAGCGTGGCCTTCGGGGCGGGAGATGCAGCCGCCCGATTAAAAGGCAGCCAAAACAACGACCCCTATATAGAAGAAAACGGCCACATCCACACCACAACCAATCGCGCCGGCGGAACCTTAAGCGGCATCACCACGGGAGAAGCCATGGAAATCACCGTCGCCGTCAAGCCCACCCCCTCCATCGGCAAAAAACAACACACCGTCGATCGAGAGGGGAAAAACACCGAAATACAAATCCAAGGCCGCCACGACACCGCCCTCGTGTGCCGCATCCCCGTGGTGCTCGAAGCCGCCGCCGCAATTGAAATCCTCGATCTGTGGTGCGAGCGGCAAAAAGAAATCGCCCTCTTTGAAAAAATAGGAGAAAACCAATGACAAAAAACATCGTCATCATCGGCATGCCCGGCGTGGGCAAAACCTCCGTCGCCGAAGCCGTCGCCGAAAAACTCGGCATACCATGCATCGACATCGATACCGAAATCATCAAAAAACACGGCGACATCCCCAAAATCTTCGAACAACAAGGCGAAAAAGCCTTCCGCGCCTACGAAAAGGGGGCCGTCATCCAAGCCGCGGGGGAAGAAGCCGTCGTCATCGCCACCGGCGGCGGAAGCCTCCTCGATCCCGAAAACACCGCCGCCTTAAAGGCCACAGGCACCCTCTACTGGATCACCCGCCCACTGGAAGAGCTGGCCACCGACGGCCGCCCCCTCTCAAAAGGCGGCATCGAAACCCTAAGAAAACTTTATAGGGAAAGAAAACCCATCTATCAAGCCGCCGCCCACCACATCGTAAAAAACACCACCGTGGACGAAGCCGCCTGCGCCATCCTCGCCCTGGAAAAGTTACAAAACAATAAAAAATAAACCCCTGTCATAGAACTGTAATTTAAAACCCTGCGGGACTCGTGTATAATGAAGCTACATTGAGAATCCGAAAGTATATGGCATTCTCATGACATGGAGCGACTTTACTTCAATGCTTGAAGCAAGGGCCGCTCAATGGTATAATGATGTAAGATTCACAGGAATATGCCTGGAAGAATCTGAAAATTCATAAGGAGGTCGAAAGACAAGATGAACAAGAAATTTCTTAGCCTTGTACTCGCACTAGTCATGGTACTTGGCACATTCAGCTCCGTCTTTGCGGCAAAACCTGCTGAAAAAAAGGAAGCTAAAGAAGCTCCCAAGGCAACTGAAAAAGTTGTTCCTAAAATCACAGGTAAAAAAGCAAAGATCCAATGGCTGCAAGACAACGGATACGTTGAAGGACGTAAAGTCAACGAAGATCCCAAAAACAACGATCTGGCACTTGACAAAAACATTCAACGTGCAGAAGTTAGTAAACTTCTCGTGTACGCTATTGGTAGAGAAAACCTGGCAAACAAAATCGCCGGCACTTTCAAACCCTACTCTGATGTTGACAACAAGCACTGGGCTAACGGATTCATTACTGTAGGTTCTACTGAAAAGTCCCCTGCGAATGAGCTGGCTTTCCTGATCGGTTATCCGGACAAAACTTTCAAACCGGCTAACAACGTAACCTACGCCGAATTGGCAAAAATGTTGGTTACCTTAGCCAAAACAGATCTCACCAAAGACATGCACGACAAAGCCAACAAAGATTGGCCTCGTCAATGGATGGCTTGGGCAGCAGAAATGGGTATTCTTGAAGACGTAGACGTGAAAAATTCTAACGACCCTGCAGTGCGTGAAGATGCTTTCACCATGATCTACAACGCAATGTATAAACTGAAATACATCAAGAAGATGCCTGCTGCTGAAACCATGGGTATCCTGTCTCAAATTAAGAACGGCGAAATCACGTTAAACCAAGGTGACAAAGCTAAAACGGCTAAGATCACCCCGAACACCACCTTCGTTCTTTATGACTATCGCACAAGTAACGATGTAAACGCCAACGAAAGACAACTTCCCGGCGGATACAGAATTACTACTGCAAGCGCAATTGGTAACCCTGAATTCTACTACGGTTCCTTAATGCGCGTTATTACCAACGAAAAAGGTGAAGCTACTCACGTATTAGAACTCGGTAACCCGGAATACCTGGCTATCGGTATTAATGGCTGGAACGGCGACAACGCACGTTGGGCAGATGTTGCTGACGCTACTGTAGAAACTCGCGTCACAGGCGTAGAAGCTCAAACCGGCCATGTAAACGGAGCAGCTGCTAAGATTAACTACACCAACAGCGATCCGACATCCATTACTTTCCAACTAGGCCACTTTGGTCGTAGACCGGTTAACGAAACCGGTGCAGAACGTTACAACAATAGCTACGTTCCTGTAAACGGAACAACTTTAGGTGAAAGAGTTGATCTTCGCCTGACGAAGGACACCCGCTACTTCGTAGCTGACGTTCGCTCCAACCAACTGACGGAAGTTAAAGACGTAGACGAAGCAATCCGTATCCTTGGAAACGTAAGTGCTTCCAACTGGTTCTTCAATGTCTATGCCGGTTATAACAAAATTGACGGCAGACCTGCTCATGAAACTTCTCAACCTCATGCAATTGAAGGTTACAACGAAGCGACTGTAGTTGTATTCAACGCAGTTCAAAAAGACAACAACCACGCTGAACTTTTGCGTGTAAGAAACGAAGCAACTTCTAAATATGACATCACCTTCGAAAACACCGATGGTGCCGAAGTTATGAAGAACGTTGCAAGCTACCGCGAAGCTTATCCCTTCAACTACAAGGATGCAAAACTTAACGTTGTTGAGTACACTGTAAACGCAGCACGCGGTATCAACGTTGAACTTAAGATTAAACACAGCGATACCGACAAATATCCTATCGTTAAGGTTGAAGAAATCGACGGTAGAAATGTATTCGTTGTAGACGAATATGGTAATAGAGCCGGACTTCAATTAGGATCCGAATATGACCTGTTCATCAAGGGTCAACTTAAGGAAGGCGCTTTAATCCAATTCCGTACCGTAACTAACAACACCAAGAACGGTAACGCTACTGACACTGACAGATTAGAAATCGTATCTGTAATGCCTAAAGAATACAAGGGCGGCCTGAAAGGCAATGTAAAAGAAGTTGTTTACGGCAACCAAAAGAACCAAAAAGTTGGTAACATTGCACTTGTAGACATTCTGAACGAAGTAGACCATGGCAGAACTCTTGTTAAGATTGACACATTAAACAAATTCTTCCATCTTGGCTCCGGTCGTTTCTATGACTTAGTTAAACTGAACAATGACGAAGCAAATGCTCTTAAAGTTTGGTTAGAAAAACTGCCTGCAGCAAAGGCCGGTAAAGATGAAGTTCGTTTCAAAGTCAAACCTTTCACTGCAAAAGAAGACATTGAAATCTATGACATCGAAGTAAATACCGGAACTGCTTGGGAACCGGTAAAAACTGTAGTTGAAGACATGAAAAAAGCACAACAAAAAGCTTTAGATGATTTCAACAAAGAAGTTGCAAAAGTACCGGCAGCTAAAGAAGATTACAAAGATGCTTTAGCTCTTACCGATGCTAACGTTGCTGCTGAAAAGAAAAAAGTAGAAGATCTGAAGAAAGAGTTTACAGAACTCAAGACTGATCAACTTAAAGCAGAAGACGTTCAAAAGGCTAAAGATGCTCTCAACAAAGCTATCAAGGCTTTCAATGAAGCAGCTGCTCAAGCAAAGACAGACGGTAAGGTTAAGACCGAAGAAAAAATTGATCCAGTTCAATAAGTTATTCGGTTAACTAAAAAAAGGACCCTTCGGGGTTCTTTTTTTGTGCCCAAATTTTCTAAGATGCTACATAACACCATAACAAAACCACAGAATACGAATACCAAAGAGCCCCGCGTGGGCTCTTTTTTTTGTTTTAAATACCTGTGTGGGGAAAATAAAAAAACTTCTGATTCTGACATATAGACTATGAGCCTGAAAATTCGGTGGCACGAAACTTCTAAACACTATTAAAAAATCGAAAAAAAGATTTTTTCGCCACAAAAAGCGTCTATACCTTCAGGGATTAAAAAGTGGATCTAAACACAGAATCCCCGGAAGCGGTGACGGAATATAAAATCACCGGGCTCGATTAGTAAATAGTAATAATAGGAGGAAAAATATGTCAAAGAAAAAATTAAAGCAATTAATGGTTCCTGCGTGTGTCATGGCGGCGGTGGTGCTCTTGTGCCTTCTGGTGCTCTACATCATTCAGCGGAAAGGGTGGTCTTTAGCGAGCGTGGAATTAAGCGTGGAAACTTGCCTGAATAAATTCGAAATAAAGCTAGGCAGAGCCATCCTTCACCTCTTAAATCGCGCAAAAGAAAAAATTACAAGGTCACCGGAGAAAGAGAAAAGGAAGCAGAAGATGATAAAGAAAAAGCGGAAGGCGAAGAAAAAGAATAAGGGAAAGAAAAAAGGTAAGAATAAAAAAATAAAATCCCTTCGCCGTAGGTAAAATTCCCCGCCGATTTCTATGTAATAGGTGAAGGGGCAAGTGCCCGAGAAAAAATTCTCCCTTTCCTTCCGAAACCGTAGGTAAAATTCCCCGCCGATTTCTATGTAATAGGTGAAGGGGCAAGTGCCCGAGAAAAAATTCTCCCTTTCCTTCCGAAACCGTAGGTAAAATTCCCCGCGAATTTCTATCTAATAGGTGAAGGGAGTAAAGCCCCGCCCCGGGCGCTGTCCCTTCCGTCCGCAATCCCTACACTATCTCAAGGAGGTACAAATGTCCGACAAAAACAAATCCCTGCGCGTCGTCTACCTGGATACCGACAGCGCAGGCAAAACCCGCCGCCGTGCCAACACCTACTCCGGCCTGGTCCCCGATGCCGATAACGAAGCGATGAAAAAAGCCGCTCAAGCCATCGACGGCCTCACCAATCAAAAAATGACCTACGCCGAAGTCATCACCAATGAGCGTATCAACTAAGGAGGTAAACCATGGAAAAGAAATACCTGACATTCACCTTCGTTGACGAAGGCCAAAAATCCGCCACCCTGCGCATCACCGACCCGAAAGAAGGCCTGGATTCCAACGCCGCCAAAGTCGGTGCCCAAGCCATCATCGATTCCGGCGTCTTCCGCGCCAAGGGCAAATTCACCGCCGTGGAAAAAGGCGAACTCACCACCGTCACCACGTCCACCCTCTTTCAAGCCTAAAGAGGCCGCCCATGACCCTCGATGAAATCCTCTCCCTCATCGCAAATACCGGCTTTCCCATTGTCGTGGCCAGCTACTTCATCCTCCGCATGGAAGAAAAACTCGATCAGCTCACCGAGACCATCGCCGCCTTGAGCCACACAATCGAAAGCAAAATGCAATGAAAGAGGGACCGCTTTGGTCCCTCATTTCATTGCAAAAAAACACAGTTTTGCGAAAAGTCGATTTTGTTTTGTTGATTGCACTTAGATATTCTCTCGCATACCGTTTGCTATTGCCTTCCAATGGCACATCCCTTGTGATCCGTGATCCCTCTTTCCTTAATTCACAATTCCATTCTTTCATGGCTTTTAGACCCGGGGGCAGGGAAAATCCCGCCGTGACCCGATTTAAATTGCGTAGTTGACGTAATGGATTCAAGTTACTTTCTTGCTTAGAAATTGATTCTTTTACGGCTCTGAGACCCGGGGAAGGGGCTAGGGCGTTGCGATTCGCCCTCTGCCCCTTCCCCGGGGCCCCATCCCCATCCACCCACAAACGCCTTTTAGCAGTGCAAATGCCTGACGGCATTTGATTTGTATTGGGCTGCGTCGCGATACGGACGTTGTGAGTTGGGGCGTGACAGATCGTATAGAAGGAAAGCAACAAAAGTAGATGTGCAGATGATTTAAAGTTTTGATTTATTTCTCGAATAGATCGGAATGTGATCCGGTTCGAGTCAAGGTTAGGATTAAGTGTTTGCTATCGTCCATGTAAATGAGTAGCCAGTTTGGCCGTACGTGACACTCACGGTGCCCCGCCCAATTATTAGAAAGAGCGTGATCACGGTGCTTTTCAGGTAGTGGATGACCTTCCGCTAACAATCTGATGACTTGATTCAGTTCATCAATGGGTAGTCCACGCTTCTTGGCGAGCTTATAGTCTTTTTTAAATTGCCTGGTCCAGCTGATTTCTCGCTTCATTTATTTAACTCTGCTAGGGCTTCTTCTACGTCGGAATAGTAAACGGTATCGGGATCAGCTGCCATTAAATTTGCTTCTTGTATTGCCTGCATAGTTGTTTTATTGGGTTGTTCCAATTTTACTTCAAATGGAAAGCCCCCTGTGCGGACTGCTTGACGCAAAAAAACATTAATGGCTGTTGTTAAATTCATTCCAAGCTCTTGAAAAATCTGCTCGCTGTCTTGTTTCACTTGTTTATCCATGCGAACGCTGAAAGTAGTTGTCTTTGACATGATGAGCCTCCTTTTAAGAAATTATATGGCCTATGCATTGCAAAGTCAAGCTAATAGATGCCTATCAAAAACTTCAATTGAATTACTAACCACTAACCTAAAATATCCCAACTCACTTTCTTTCGTAGGTGACACAGCCCAATACAAATCGAAGCCCGTAGGGCTTCGCACATCTAAAAAGCGTTAGGGTGGAGGGGGATGGGGCCCCGGGGAAGGGCCAGAGGGCGTACAACTATACATCCGCTTCGTGAAGGCTTCGCCTCCCCGAAACGGTGTAAGACTGCATCTGACCTTCCTACGACACGCTGCGCTTGTCGGGATAGGTCATGAAATCGCAACGCCCTAGGCCCTTCCCCGGGTCTCAAAGCCACGTAAGAATATTTTTTAAGCGAAAGAAGTAACTTGAATTCTTTACGTTTGCTTTGCATTCAAGAATCACGAAAGAAAAAATAAAACGCAAGACACAAAAAGGAAAATAATATCCTCATTCTTCCCGGTTATAAGGGCGAGATAACATCTCGCCCTTATAACCTCCCCACATTGAACATATGTTTATCCTGTGGTAAAATAAAAAGAAAAACGAAACATTTGTTCAACTTCATCGTGAAAGGAGTCTCTATGGAAAGCCAAATGATCGCTCGTGCCAAATCTCGGGATCCCGAGGCTTTGGCCCAATTGCTCGTGGATCTCGCGCCCATCACTCGGGCCACGATCCGTCGCATTCAGCCTTATGCGACAGATCCGGATAATTTATACGGAGAGGCGAATCTGATTTTATTAGATGCCCTGGAGGATTTCGATCCCGATCGGGGCGTGCCTTTTCATCTTTTTTACAGGAAGCGTCTCTCTTATTTCCTTATGGACGATTTAAAGCGCAGTGTAAAGGAGGCCACCGTTCCCCTTACCACGGAAATGGAAGGCCTTGTCGCCGACGTGGCGGACACGGAGGAGGATTTTATTCTCCTGGAGCGGGCGGAGGCGTTGCATCAAATCGTCAATGATCTGCCCCATCGAGAGCGGGCGGTGGTGAGTTTATATTTCTTCTGCCATTTGTCTCTTTCGGAAATCTCCGCCCGCCTGGGGATTTCCTATCAAACGGTGGCCAACACAAAGTCTCGTGCCATGAAGCATTTAAGGAGGATCTATGATTCTAAACAAACAGTTGATTCACTATAATTTTTCGTCGAGAAACGGCGCGCGCATCGCCTACATTGTGGTCCACGACACGGGCAATCCCGCCGCCGGTGCCGATGCCATGGCCCATTTTCGCTATTTCTCCGGCGGCAATCGCAAGGCCAGCGCCCATTATTTCGTCGACGATGCGGGCGTGGTGCAAATCATCGAAGACGCGTACGCCGCCTGGCATTGCGGCGACGGCCACGGAAAGCACGGCATCACCAATCGCAATTCCATCGGCGTGGAGATTTGCATCAATCAAGGCATCGACCGCAAGGCTGCCTTGGCCTATGCCCGCAGCTTGGTAAAGGAGCTTATGGCTTTTTATCGCATCCCGAAAGATCACGTGGTGCGCCACTTCGACGCCTCTCGCAAGATTTGTCCCGGTACTATGGCCAAAAATAATTGGGCCGAGTGGTGGGGCTTTTGGGAAAGTCTTTAAATTCCGCCGCCGCCCCACCGATTCCTTCCACGATACGAGCCTTCGGGCTCGTTTTTTTGTGCGGCAAATGTAAATTTGAAAAGAGCCGTGAAACGGAAAAAAAAGAAGGCGCCTTGAAAAATCAAGGGGCCTTTTGTGTGGCGTATTTATAAGATGCCGATGAGCTGAAGTGCGCCGATGCCGATGGGGTAGGTGACGATGGCGAGGAGGAAGCTCGCCGTAATGATTTTCGAGGCCAGTTGGTAGTCGGAGCCCATTTCCCGGGCGAAGATAAAGCAGTTAATGGCGCAGGGGGTGGACCAAAAGACGTAGGCGACGCCCAGTTCCACTTTGCCCATGCCCATCAAGATCCCCAGGGGCACGAGGGCAAGGGGTGCGAGGACGGTGCGAATGGATGCGGCTGCAAAGATGAGGCCCAGGTCGTCTTTCAGGGACGAGAAGTCCAGGCTTGCGCCGATAAGCAGCAGAGACAGGGGCGTGGACAGGCGGGCGAGGAGGTTCATGCCGTCGGTGAGGCCTTTGTAGACGGGAATATGTAGAAAGTTGAAGAGAAGGCCCGTTAAGATGCCGATGATCATGGGGTTTTTCAACACCTTCAAGGCGATGGCGGCGGGGCGCACTTTCGCATCGGGATCTTCGCTGTAGTAGGTGAGTAGAAAAATGGCGTAAATATTGTAGAGGGTGAGGCCGAAGGCGATGATGATCATCACGTGTTCCGCCGAGGGCGTGGTAAAGAGGGCGTCTAAAATGGGAAAGCCCACGTAAACGAAATTGGAGCGAAAGGCGCAGTGAACGAAGGAAGAGAGTTTTTTCGGGTCTTTAATAAAAAGGCGGGCGAAAAACCATGTGCCGAAGAAGATAATGGAGATGCCTAAAAGAATATAGACCACATAGGGCACGTCGAGGGTGCGAATGGTGGCGGTGCGCATATTATCGAAAAGCTTCAAGGGCAGGGCCAGGTAGAAGACGATCCAGGTGGCTTTCTTTACGAAGGCCTCGTCTAAAAAGCCCTTTTCTTTGGCGCCGTAGCCCACGAAAAGAACGAAGAAGATGGGAAAAATAATGTTGATGCCGAGTAAAAAATGTGTCATAAGTACCCCCATTTGATTATAGAAGATTCATCATAAAATGTAAAATCCGCTGAATTGCCGCACTTTTTTCCCGTCGCCTTGTTTGGTGCCGATCCTTGGTCTATGATGAAATGAGAAAGGAAGATGATCGTGAAAAAAAGTCGCACGCTCTCGCCGGCCATGACCTTTATCCTCATGTTCGGCATGGTCAGTTTATTTTCGGACATGACCCACGAAGGGGCCGCCAGCATGCGGGGGGCCTATCTCTCCTTCCTCGGGGCCTCCGCCGCCACCATCGGCTTCGTCTCGGGCCTCGGGGAACTGGTGGGCTACGCCATGCGCTACGTCTTCGGCGCCATCACGGACAGGACGGGAAAGTATTGGCCCATGGTCATCGGGGGCTATGCGCTGGACATTCTCGCGGTGCCGGCTCTGGCGCTCGTGGGCGAGCACGGCTGGGTGGCCGCCTCGGCGCTTTTGATTATTCAGCGCATGGGCAAGGCCATTAAGAAGCCGGCGAAGGATACGATTATGTCTTTTGCCGCCAGTCGGGAAGGGGCCGGAAGGAGCTTCGCCATTCAGGAGGTGCTGGATCAAATCGGGGCCTTTCTGGGGCCGGTGCTCCTCTTTGCCGTCATGAGCGCAAAGTCGGGACTGCCCAAGGCCGAGCTTTATTCCGCGGCCTTCGCCGTCTTGGCCGTGCCCGGGGCCATGACCTTGGTTTTGCTCCTCGTGACGAAAAGAAAATTTCCGAATCCGGAAGAATTCGAAGGGGGAAAGACAGTCTACGAGCCCCTGAAGCTGAAGCGGGCCTTTAAGATTTATATGGCGGGGATCAGCCTCTTCGCCTTCGGCTTTATGGACTACGCCCTGATTTTAATGCACATCACCAAGCACATGGGCCATTACGGCGGTCTCGTCACCACCGGCACCCTGCCCCTGATTTACGCGGGAGCCATGTTGGTGGATGCGGCAGCGGCCGTCATTTTCGGCCATCTCTTCGACAAAAAAGGCGTCGGGGCATTGGTCGCGGCCACGGTGGCGGCATCGCCCTTCGCCATTCTCGTCTTTTACGCTGAGTCCCTGCCCCTTTTGCTTCTCGGCGTCGCCCTTTGGGGCGTGGGCATGGGCGCCCAGGAATCCGTCTTGAAAGCTGCCGTGGCCACCATGGTGGACAAATCCGCCCGCGCCACGGGCTACGGCATTTTCGAATGCGCCTTCGGCGTCTTTTGGTTTATGGGCAGCTGGCTTTTAGGCAGCCTCTACGACGTGAATTTGGGGTTGATGATCGCCGTTTCCGTGGCCGCCCAATTGGCCGCGGCGCCCCTCTTTTATTTGGCGGCAAAGGCGATGGAATCTTCGGCGAAGGGGTAAAAATAAGTTGATAAAGCAAATAAACTTGCAAAGATAAGGAGCGTATTATGGATAAATTGGCGATTCAGGAAACCTACGGCGAGCGATTTCAACATTGTTGGGGATGCGGCCCGAAAAACGACGAGGGCTTGCACTTAAAATCCTATCCCGACGGGGAGAAGTGCATCTGCACCTTTACGCCGGGGAAGGCATACACCGGTGGCGTGCCGAAAAATCTCTTCGGCGGCATGATCGCCATGCTCTTCGACTGCCACGGCACGGCCTCCGCGGCCTATTTCAAGCATCGGGACAAGGGCCTCGAGCTTATAAAGGACACGGTCATCGGCCGCTTCATTACGGCCCATCTTGCCATCGACTTTAAAAAGCCCGTGCCCATGGAAAGCCCCGTCACCATTACCGCCACGGCGAAGGAAATCGGCGAGCGGAAAGTGGTGGTGGACATGGTCATGGAAGCGGCGGGGGACGTGCGGGCCGAGGCCCACATGGTGGCCGTGGCCGTAAAGGACAATATGTAGAAGGGGCGAAGCATGAAAACATTGATTATTGTGGATGCACAGGTGGATTTTATTTCGGGCTCTTTGGCCTGCAAGGGGAGCGATGAGGCATTGAAGCATCTCGTGGAATTGATCGAGAGCAACCCGGACATGGCCGTGGTCTACACGGCGGATTGGCACAGCCCCACCAACGGTAGTTTCGAAAAAAACGGCGGCATTTGGCCCGTGCACTGCGTAGAAAATACCGAAGGCGCCGGTCTCTACCAAGGCTTTTACACCCTGTCGCGAGAAGACGCCCGGCCCAATGACAAAAACATCTTTAAAAAAGGCCGTTGCGACGACGTGGAAGAATACTCCGGTTGTTTGGGGACCAACGCTGCCGGCGACGTGCTGAAAGATTTCGTCACAGGCGACATCCTTGTAGCCGGCTTCGCCAGCGAATACTGCGTTCGCGAAACCCTTTTGGGCCTTCGGGAAGAGGGCCTGAACGCCGCCCTTTACCTTCCCGGCGTCGCCTACGTGGACGAAAAAGACCACGAGAAAAACCTGGCCGATTTGAAAAAGCGGAACATTCCGATTTTGGAAGATTGATGTCAGCGTAATATAACACGCCGGCAATCGAAAAAAGCAGCTCCCCGGTAGAGAACTGCTTTTTATCTTTCATAGAGGTCCATATTTTTCAGAGCCTTGAGTTGATCGCGTCTTGCATAGATTAGATTCAAAACATAAACCTTTCCGGAGGCGGCGTCCGGTCGGTAGTAGATATAGAAATTTTTGAAAGTGATCTTACGTACACCCCTCGCGTGCCACGGTTCACGTTCCACTGGTGCCATGCTGTCTGCCATGTAGGAAAGTCTTTCCATTTCTTTGCGCAGAGATCGGATGTAATTTAAGGCGACCTCGGGCACCTGCAGAGTCTCGGCTATATAATCTTTGATCCCGCGAAGGTCCGCTTCCACGTCCGGCGTAAGGATGATTTCATAGTTGTTCACTTTTGCAGGCCCTTTTCAAGTTCATCGAACACATCCCCGATGGGTCTGCCTTCGCCGCGGACCGATTGTGCATAGCTGCGTTCAAGCATTTCGTCGAGCGCCGCATCCGACATGGTATCCATTGTTTTCGGTTCTGACGGAACAGTTAAGGGGAATGGGATGCCGTGACGATAAATGATCTGGCGGTACAAGGAATTAATGACGACAGAGACGGGAACTCCGAGCTGCTTCAGAATATCCTCCGCCTCATTTTTTATATTATTTTCAACGCGTGCGCTTACTGTGGAATCTTTCATATGATGACACCTCCCATTGCCTATATTGTAATTCGATGTCTTACTGATTGCAATACATTAGGCGAAGCGTGTCTGTAAATTTCATTCATTTCCGAAAAAGTAAATTTCCCTCGCCCTGTCGGATTCGAAAAAAAAGGGCGTAAGGGCCGGGCCAATAGGATATGAATAGATAAAGAACGAATGAAGAAAAAATACGCAGAAAGGGAGCGAAGATGATTATTGGCGTGAGCGCCTGTTTGCTTGGCGAAAACTGCAAATACAACGGCGGAAACAACGAATCAAACAAGCTGCGTGACTATGTAAAGGGCCACACTGTGGTCGCCGTCTGCCCCGAAGTCATGGGCGGCATGCCCACGCCGAGGGATCCCGCGGAAATCGTAGGCGGCGTGGTGCGGCAAAAAAGCGGCCGCTCCGTGGATGCGGAATTTCGCACAGGCGCCCGGGCGGCGCTGAAAAAAATAAAAGATGCCGGGGCGGAACTCGCGATCCTTCAGTCCCGCAGCCCCTCCTGCGGCGTGAAAGAAATCTACGACGGCACCTTCACCGGGCGGCTGGTGAAGGGAAAAGGCGTCTTTGCCGCCATGGTCGAGGAAGCAGGCATAAGAACCGTGGACGTGGAAGACTTGTAAAGGAAAGGTGTCCGATGAAAAGCATCATCATTCTTTCGCCGAGCAAAGAAATGGACTTTGCCCTCGGCGATCAACTGCCCGCTTTGGACGAGGCGGCGAAAAAAATTCTGGGCGCCTTGCAACGCATGAGCCTGGAAGCGCTGGCGGCGCAACTGCAACTGAGCGGGGAGCAGGCGCGAATCATCTACGACGCCACCCAAAAGGCGGCGCTTCCCACGGCGAAAGCGGCGGCGGACACCTATCGGGGCCTCGCCTTTCGCCAAATGGATCGGGAGATCCTCCTCTCGCCATTTGCACGGGACAGGGTGCGGATTCTTTCCGCCCTTTACGGCCCATCGCCCCCGATGCGCCCATCAATCCCTATCGGCTGGATTTCACCAAAAGCCTGAATGTGGATGGCGCGTCATTGAAAAGCTTGCAGAAGAAAAACTTCACCGACAAACTGGCCGATTGCTGTATCTACAATTTGGCCTCCAAAGAATTTTCCGAGCGTATCGACAAAAAGCAAGTGGCCCGGTGGATCGACGTGGAATTTTACATGGATCCGAGTATGAAAAAGCGCGCCCCCTCCGCCACCTGCAAAAAACTCCGCGGCCAACTGGCGGCGCACCTTCTCGCCATGGAATCCTTCGAAGAAAAAACCTTCGCCGCCTTTCGCTGCGACGGCTTTCACCTGCTTCCACTTGATGAGGAAGGCCGCTATGTTTATACGCGGTGAGTGGATGGTTTTGTCAATAAAAAATACTCGGGAAAGGAAGGCCAATGAACAAGCTTTACGCGAAAAATGACTTGTATTTCGCTCTGTTGTGGATCGTCATTTACTGCGCCGTCACCGCGCCGCTCAGGGAAGCTTTCGGAGACGACAGCCTATGGTTGGTGGGCGAGCTTTTGATCGTCGCCCTGATCCTTACGCTTTTTGTCAAAAGAAATCACCTGGCAGAGAAAATCGGGTTGCGGCCGTTTCCGAAGGATGGCAAGCGGTATTTGTATTTTATTCCCATGTGGTTTTTGGCCACCGGCAATCTGTGGGGGGGCGTGGAACCGGTCTACTCCGGGTGGAATCAGCTTGTGGCCGTTTCGACCATGCTCCTTATCGGCTACGTGGAAGAATTTATTTTTCGCGGTCTGCTGTTTTCGGCCATGCTCTCGCGATACGACGATCGAAAGGCCATCATTATTTCGTCAATTACCTTCGGCATTGGCCACATTGTAAATTTACTTACCGGGCAATTGGCTCCGGAGACCTTTATTCAAGTGATCTTTGCCGTCGCCTGGGGATTTATCTTGACCATGGTCGTCTATCGTTCGAAAAGTCTTTGGCCCGCCATCGTCGCCCACGGGCTGGTGGACGCATTCTCCGTCTTCTCTCGGGAGCAAGCGGCGCCGAGCCTGTTGGCCACGTGGATCTATCCTTTGGTGACCATCGCCGTGGCCCTCGTGTACTGCAGCTATTTGAGCAAATAAAGCCCCGCGAACCATGGGATAAGGAGCGGTTGCGCCCTTAGCCCTTGTTTTCTTTCTTAATATTCTCTTTTTCGGAGGCGGAACGTTTGACGATTTTGCCGCCATTTTATCGCGATTTTTACATGAAGGAGCGTCTTATGACAGTTTGGACCTTGGCTCTGATCGCCTCAATTTTATTGCTTCTGTTTACTGTAAGGCGGAAATTTCCGAAAAGGCGGGCCAAGCCCGTGGCGATTGTCTTGGAAATCGGCCTCGTCTTGTGCATGACTTTCAGGGTGGTCTTTCCCGTGCTTCCCGCGCCGGCACCGACGGGATCCGAGGCGGTTCGCGTAGACACAGTGTATTACAAACACGAAACCGCCTACCCGGACATGGCCACGGAGGGAAAGGAAAGGGAAATCCCCGTCCACGTGTACCATCCGGAGAAGATGAGGCAGGGCGCCCATCCCCTCTTTCTCTTTTCTCACGGCGCTTTCGGCGTGGGCACGTCCAACGAAACTTTATTTCGCGAACTGGCGTCCCGTGGGTATGTGGTCATGTCTTTGGACCATCCCCATCACGCATTTTTCAGCAAACTGTCGACCGGAAAGACGGTGTTTGCGGATAGGACGTTTCTTAACGAGGTCATTCGGTCCCAAGGATCTGAGGATTTAGAGACCGCCTTGGCCGATCTGAACCGCTGGATAGATCCGAGGATCGAAGACATTGATTTCGTTATGGATAAGATTTTTGACGACAAAGCCGACAATGCGTACGAAGGGATGATCGACAGAAGACAAGTGATCCTTTCGGGCCACTCCTTAGGCGGCGGGGCGGTTTTGGCCGTGGGTCGCGCGCGGCCCGAGGATGTGAAGGACCTGGTGGTTTTGGAGGCGCCTTTTGTGAAAGACATCGAAGGCGTCGAGGGCGATGGCTACAAATTTACGCCGACGCCTTATCCGCGGCCGATTCTGCATATTTATTCCGACGCCCTGTGGGGAAAGACGGGGGCGATCCCCACGTACGCACGAAACGAGGAACTGATTCAGGCGAAGGATCCGAAATTTGAGAACCGCCACGTGAAAGGCGTGGGGCATGTGGGCCTTACGGATTTGTCGAGGATCTCACCGATCTTAACGGATCAAATCGACGGCGGCTTGGATAAGCGAAAGGCACCACAAACCCTGCTCGAGATCAATCGTATGGTGATAGAGTACTTGGAAACCGTAGAGAAGTAATTTTCGGAGAATCCCGGTAGGGTGGCGCTTTACAACAACGAGGAACGGGTGATGGAAAGTGGGGAAGGATGATACTTAAATTGCTCGCTTCGGCGGTGCTATTGCTCGCGATCTTCGCCTATAGAAACCTTCATCACGATTACAGCAATGACCGGTTCTTAACGACGAAGGGAAAGAGTAGCGGCTTTAAAGAAAGAACCTACAAAACCGCCGACGGTAGCACCATTGCCTATTTAGAAGGGCCCGGGAACGGGCCGGATCTGTTGTTGATCCACGGGCAAATGGTGTCGAAGGAAGATTACGCCAAGGTACTGCCGGCCTTGTCTCGCGACTTTCACGTGTTCGCCGTGGACTGCTACGGCCACGGCAATTCGTCGAAGGATCCGGACAAGTATTCGATACGCGCGATTTCCGACGATTTGACGGAATTTATGAAAAATGTCATGGTAGAAAAAGCCTATGTAAGCGGCCATTCCTCCGGCGCCTTGATCGGGGCGCGGATCGCCGCAATAAACAAGGACCAGGTGGTTGGGTTTCTGCCGGAAGACGGCCCCTTTTTCTCAACGGAGCCGGGGCGAGCGGAGAAGACCTTCGCCTATAGCGAATTTCAAGTGATGGCGGATTTTCTCGCACAGGATGCGGTGAGAAACTATACGGTGTATTATTTCGATCATTCGGCGATGAGGGAGCAGTTTAACAAAGACGGGAAAGACCACTGGTCTATCTTAGTCAAGAAGCCGTTTCTAAAGCGCATGAAAGAGCGCGGCGGACAAATGCCCGTGGTGTGGTATTACCCGCCGAAGATGAAATTAAATCAGCTGGTCTTGATGACGCGGAATCTACAGGATAAAACCGGTGCTTACGATTTGCGATTCGGCGAAGCTTTCTATGATTTTTCATGGTTCGCAGGATTCGATCAGGAAGCCACGCTTAAATCCATTACCTGCCCCACCTTGATTCTTCACGTGGCGCCCCCGAAGTCCACGGCCCCGAGTTATTACGACGATAATGGCGTGCTGTTGTCCGCCATGGATGAAGACGATGCGCGGAAAGTAAACCGATTAATTCGGGGGAGTGTCTTAAAATCCGGTTTCGCTTCCGATCACGACATCCACGACGATTTGCCGAAGGCCTTTCTTGCGGCGGTGAAGGAATTGAAAACCCTGGCCGAGCGCGTCCAATAAAAGTGGTTGAAGATGCAAGGGAAGCCCCCTGTGGTACCCTATAAAAACTGCAGACTGCTGCTTATGGTCGTCTTTCTTTTGATCTATAATGGGTCGAAAGAGGTGAAGACATGAAGAGTATTTCGACGAAGAAGTTGACGATGATGGCCATGTTTATGGCGCTGACTACGGTGGCGACGATGATGATTCAAATTCCCATTCCCGCCACGAAGGGGTATTTAAATGTGGGGGACACGGTGGTGATCGCATCGGCGCTGTTAATGGGCAAGATGGCCGGCGGGCTGATCGGCGGCATCGGCTCGGCCCTGGCGGATCTTTTGTCGGGCTACGGCTATTACGCCCCCATTACCTTGGTGGTGAAGGGGCTGGAAGGCTTTGTGGCAGGGCTCTTGCACGAAAAGACGCGGCTGAGCTTTATCCTCTGCGGTTTGGCCGGCGGCGTAGTTATGGCTGTGGGCTATTTGCTCGCGGAAGGGCTGATTCTTTATAATTTCCCCACGGCCATCGCCAGTTTCGTGCCCAATTTGATTCAGGGGATCGGCGGTGCCTTGTTGGCGGACATTCTCTACCCTGTTTTGAATTGCGCCATGGGCGAAAAGGGTGCGGCATAATTTTATAAAACGTGGTTTACGGCCCGTCGGATGTCCGGCGGGCTTTGTTGCACAAAAAAACGGCGCCTTTTCGGGCGTCGTTTCTGTTTCGATCAGTCGGAGATGCCGCCGATGACCATTTTGCCTTGGCGCATGAGGTAGAAGTGGTTGTTCATGCCAAGGGCGCGGTGGAAGGTTTTGTCGGATGGGGGCGATTGATGGAGGCTGTCGTCGCCAAAGATCCGTTCCATGTATTTGCCCAGGTTTTCTTCTTTTCCTGCGCTGTTTTTTAATCGATAGTTTTTGCCGCTCCACACCACGGTCATGCCGGATTTCGAGGGCAGATAGCGGACTCTGCGGCCCTCGTCTTCGTATTTCAGAATGGTGATGGGGTAGGTCTCCGGCGTGGGATCCGTCGTGAGGCGGATGGAATCGCCTTCGACATTGAGCTTCATGTGTTTCGCATCGACGAAGCAGTTGATGGCAATGTAGGCTTTGTTCCCGCGGATTATATAATTGTCCATGGCGTACATGCCGAAGTTCAGTCCGTCGGTGGATGTGACGTAGCGGCAGTCGTAGGTGATGCCGAAGCCGTCTTTGGCTTTCATATTGATCGTAAGGTCCAGGGGATCGTCGCTAAAAGTCATGCCTTCTTGTTTGTAGCTCATGGCCATGGCTTTGGCAAAGGCATCGGCCCGAACGTAGAGCTGTCCCTTTTCGGCGAAGGCGTTGATCTTGCCTTTTGATTGTCCGTCGAGGGAGAGGGCCATGTCTTTCGCGCCGAAGCGATTGACATAGGGCACGGGGTCTTCGTTTCCGATAATGGCGGCCCGATCGCCATCGTCCCAGCGCACAGGGTAGCCGAAGAGTTCGGCGATGGCGCGCAGGGGCACGTAGGTGTAGTCGTTTCGAATTTCCGCCGCAACATCGGTGGTGGAAAGCGGATTGCCGTTGGCATAAATGTCGCGGCTGCCGATTTTTACGCTGAAGGTGGGCATGTTTTTCACGCGATCGTTGGCCGGGGCCATGGTTACCTTGCGCTCAGCACCGTTCCAGGTGACGTCGAAGCCGAAGCTTTCGGAGATCAGTCGCAAGGGCACCATGACGCGGCCTTGTTTAATGTAGGGCATGTCTTCGCCGCCGGCCGGATTGGAGCCGTTGATCCACAGGGTGAAGTCGGCGGCGTATGCGGCGGGCGCCGCAAAGAAAAGGAGGGCCAGGGTGAAGAGTAGGGTCAGGCGTTTTTTCACGGGAATCATCCTTTCTTGTTTTTACTACCGATGTAGCTGTTTATTTTGTCGTTGGCCAGATTTTTCGGAAGCAAATAGGCCTGGGTGGCGTCCTTGTAAAAGAGGTAGAGGTAGTTTTCGTTTGCGATGAGGTCGCGGATATCGTCGTAGCTAAACTTCACGTCGCCGTCTGTGATGCCTTCCTCGGTAATGGCCACATGGTGTTCGCCGATGGGCAGGTCTTTTTCCATTTTGCGAATCAGTTTTCTGAGCTTTTTCTGCATACTGCGGTTAAAAAAGAAGCGGTAGAGAAGGGGCCAAAGGGTAATGGCGGCGCCCAGGGGATAAAGGCCATCGACGGGCTTTTTCGTGGCGATGTAAAAGATGGTAATGGCGACAAAGACGGCGATGGGCGTGAGCATTTGAATGGTCATGCTGCGTTTTGCCGTGGGATTGTGTTTAAATAAGTGCCATTGGTAGGCAAAGTAGTCGTCTTCGGTAAGGGTAAATACTTCGTCCATGAAGCCTCCTTTCAGTCGTTGGTTTATAAATTTATTGTACTGAAGGAAATGGAGCCTTGCAAGGTGTTTCGCGGCTTTAAACGTGGTAAGATAGTCTTAAGCAAAGGAGGGGATTTTTATGGCCTATGTAGAATTTATTGAATCGACAAAAACCTACGGTGCGGGATCGGCGAAGACCGTGGCCAACGACAAGATTTCTTTTTCCGTGGAAAAAGGGGAGTTTGTCGTCATCGTCGGCCCGTCGGGGGCGGGGAAGTCTACGATTTTAAATATTTTAGGCGGCATGGACACCAACGATTCCGGTCAGGTGTTGGTGGACGGCAAGGACATTGCGGCCTTTTCCGACCGGGAGCTCACGACGTATCGGCGAAAGGACGTGGGCTTTGTCTTTCAATTTTATAATTTGATCCCCAATCTCACGGCCCTGGAAAATGTGGAGCTGGCCAATGCCATTGTGGAAGACGCCCTGGACGCGGAAATGATTTTGAAGCGGGTGGGCCTGGGCGAGCGAATGAATAATTTCCCGAGCCAACTTTCCGGCGGGGAACAGCAGCGGGTGGCCATTGCCCGCGCCCTGGGGAAAAATCCCAAGCTGCTTCTCTGCGACGAGCCCACCGGGGCTTTGGATTACAAGACCGGGAAGAAGGTGCTCCTTCTCTTGGAGGAAAGCTGCCGCAAACACGACCACACCCTCATCGTCATTACCCACAATCGGGCCATCGCCGATGCGGCGGACCGGGTGATTGAAATCGCCGACGCCAAGGTGCGGGCCATGTACTTAAACGAGCACCCCGTGCCCATTGAAGAAATCGAGTGGTAGTATGGATGCGAGACAAAAAGATTTTATACGGGAGATTACCGGACACAAGATGCGCTTTATCTCCCTCTTGGCCCTGGTGCTATTAGGGGTCTTCGTTCTCGTGGGCCTCACGGTCACCGGGCCCATTATGCGCCGCACCGTAGCCGACACCCTGAAGAAATCCAATGCCTACGATTTGCGCCTCGCCGCCTCCGACGGCTTGGAAGAGGAAGACTTGCGCCTTATCGACGACATGGAAGGGGTGCGGGAAAAGGAATATTTCCACACGGGCTATTTGACCACGAAGGAATTAAAAACCCTCTACCTCTCCTCCCTTCCGAAGCGGATCAGCCGCCCTCTGTTAAAGGAAGGCCGACTGCCCCGCGAGAAGGACGAGATCCTCCTGGACCCCACCTTGAAGAACACCTACAAGATCGGGGATACCCTGGTCTTTGAAAAGGAAGAGGATCTTCTGGACAAGGACGCGCCGCCCATGATGGCGGGCTATACCTTTAAGGTGGTGGGCTTTGCCACGAGCCCCATGTTTTTGGACAAAGCAGACAAGGGCACCACACCCAAGGGCGACAAGATCGACGGCTTCGGCTACGTCACACCCTTGGCTTTTCAGGACCCCACCATTACGGAAGTGCATTTTCTCTTCGACGATTTAAAAAATCTCCCCGTCTACAGCGAGGAATATAAAGCGCTGAACACCGCCCACCGAAAGGAATTTCGCTACCGGTTCAAGAACCGGGGCGATGCGCGGCTGGACGCCCTGTTGGCGGACAAGCGAAAGGACATCGACGAAGGGGAAGCGGACATTAAAGAAGGCTACGACGAATTGGATCGGGGCCTGGAAAAAATCGATGAAGGGGAGCGGAAGCTGAATCGCGGCGCCCGCGCTCTTCGAGACAATCGGGCGAAATTTGCCCGGGGCCTCTCCCAGGGCGAAAAGAAATTGGCCGACTCTCGGGCCAAACTGAATCAGGCGCGAAAGAGCATTCTCTTTCAGGAAGATCAGTTGAGTAGCGGCGAAAAGGCCCTTCTCGACGGGAAAAATGCCGTCGCCGCCGCCATGGCAGACATTCAGAGCAAGGAAAATGAAGCCAGGGGAGGCATTGCCCGGGCGGAAACGGCCATGGATCAGATATTAAAGGAAGAAGCGGCCCTAAACGAAGCGAAACAGAAGCTCGAGGCGGGGAAGATTCCCGATGTGCAGTTTCCCGATTTGCCGGAGCTGCCATTTTCTGCCGCTCAAATCGCCAAGGCCCAAGGGAATGTGGCCGCCGCCGAGGCCGCCCGCCCCGAAAAACAGGCTGCGGTAAATGAAAAGGCTGCCGCGGTGCAAGATGCCAAACAGGCTTACGAAACCGCACTGGCTGCCGTAAAGGCATTCGCTATGGACGGTGTGCAGGGGAAGATCGCCGCACTGGAACAGTCCATCGCCGGATGGGAAAAAGAGAAGTCGAATCCCGATGCCGATAAGACTGATTTGGATGCAAAAATCGCCGATGCCAAGAATAAAAAGGCCGAATTGGAACAACAACTGAAAAATTCGGACTACCTTGCGGCAAAGGAAAAAGCGGACGGGGCGAAGCAGACCCTGAATAGCGCCTCGGATGAATTAGCGAAGGCGAAGGCCGCCCTCGCCAAAACCGACGGCACCATTGCCGAAGGCAGGTCAATGATCCGGAGGCAACAGGAGGCACAGGTTGCTCGGGAAGTCACGGCGGAGAAAATCCGCGCCCAACAGGAACTTCTGCGCAAGAAAAAAGAAGAGCTTGAGGCCGCCAAGCGGGATCTCGCCGAAAAAGAAGCCTTCCTTCTGCAAAAGAAGCGGGAAACGGCGGCGGGTCGTGCCAAGGCCGACGAAGGGCTAAAGGCCATTGAAGCGGGCAAGGCGGAGCTGCGCCAAAAAGAAGGTGAATTAAAGGAGAAGGAAAAATCCCTCCTGGAAGGCAAAGCCGCCATTCTCGCCGCGAAAGACCAGCTTAGCGAAGGAGAAGATCAATACAAGAAGGGCACGTCGGATTTCGCCCGTGAAAAGGCGGATGGGCAGAAAAAGCTGGACAGTGCGGAAAAAGAACTTTTAAAGGGCAGAAAGGATCTGGCTTCGGCTCGCGCCACCTACGAAAAGAAGCGGGCCGACGGTTTAAAAGATTTGGTAAAAGGGCAGGAAGACGTGGACCGAGCCAAGGAACTGCTCACCATTTTGAAAAAGCCCGATTATAAAATCACGCCCGTCAACGAAGAGATGCGCACCTTCGTCTTCTTAGACTACGCCCATCGGGTGGACAAGCTTTCTGCCGTGTTCCCCGTCTTCCTCTTTGCCATCGCCATGCTTCTCGCCTCCACGGTCATGAACCGCATGGTGGACGACGACCGCATGGTCATCGGCACCTACAAGGCCCTGGGCTACAACAACGGTGCCATCGCCGACAAATACGTGCGCTTCGGCACCCTCGCCGCCCTCCTCGGCGGCATCCCCGGCGCCTTCTTGGGCAATTTCCTGCTGAGTAAGGTCATCGCCGATGCTTATTTGGCCAGCGGCATTTTCGACCACCTCGCCATGGGCCTCTACCCCGGGCGCATCCTTCTCGCCATCCTCACCGGCATGGTGGCCACGGGCCTTGTGGCCTATGTCAGCGTGCGCCGCAGCCTGAAGCTCAAGACCGCCGCCCTCCTCATGCCCAAGCCCCCGGCCAAGGGCACGCGAATCTTCATGGAACGGATCAAGTGGCTGTGGAGCCGCCTGTCCTTCTTCCAAAAAGTGACGGCGCGCAATCTCTTCCGCGACAAAAAGCGCATGGCCATGACCATCGTCGGCGTCATGGGCTGCGTTGCCCTCTTGGTACTGGGCTTCGGCATTCGCACATCCGTGGACGGCTTGGTGGAAAAGCAATTTGACGTGCTGAATCGGTACGACCACATGATTTTCTACGAGCCCCTTTTGGACAAAGACGCCCACAAAGCCTACAAAGAAAAAATCGCGAAAGACAAAAACATTCGCGCCAAATGCAGCGCTTATGTGGAAACCCTGGCCGTGGCCGATGCAGGCTACATCGACCAGCCCGTGACCATGATCGTTCCCGAAAACGAAAAGGATCTGAAGCGGGTCATTACCTTGAGAAACAGAAAAACCGGCGAAAACATTCCCTTAAAAGGCGCCGTGATTACGGAAAAACTCGCCGCCATTAAAGGCGTGGAGGCAGGGGGCGTCATCGAAGTGAAAAACGACGACGACGTTCTCTACGACGTGCCCGTCGCCGCCATTGCCGAAGGCTACGCCGGCCACTATTTGTATATGGATCCGGATACCTATGAAGCGGTCTTTAAAAAGAGCTACAAGACCAATGCGGATCTCGTAAACGCCTCCGGGGCGGACGTATCTTACTACAAAGATTACGATTCCGTCGTGGCCCTCACCGGCATCGGCGATTTGCGCCACATGGTGGACGAAATCGCGGGGAATATTAATTTCATCGTCTTCGTTATCTTGGCGGCCTCTTCCACTTTGGCCGTGGTGGTCCTCTCCACCTTGACCAATATTAATATCGAAGAGCGGCGCCGGGAAATTTCCACCATTCGCGTTTTGGGCTTCTACCCGAAAGAAGTCACCCGCTACATTTACAGAGAGACGGGCACATTAACGGCGGTGGGGATTCTCCTGGGCTTTGTCGTGGGCAAGGGGCTGCACCTCTTGGTCATTCGCGTCGTCGTGCCGGACTTCGCCATGTTGGATCCCACACTGGGCCTTTTAAATTACCTCTTGCCCGCCGTGATCACCGTGGTGATTTCCGTGCTCCTTATGGGCTACTTCCACAGAAAACTGAAGACCATCGACATGGTGGAAGCCTTAAAAGGCGTGGAATAACTTGACTCCTACTGCGCGTAGTGATAGTGTAGTGGAATGGAAAAAGGGCCGAGGTGCCCTTTTTCATTTATGCAGAAACAATAGGAGGTGGAAGATGGAAGAAAACAGAATGGGCTATGAGCCGATACCGAAGCTTTTGATGAGCATTTCTCTGCCCATCGCCTTGTCCATGCTCGTGCAGGCTTTGTACAATATCGTGGACAGCATCTGGGTCTCCCGCTTAGGGGAAAAGGCCCTGGCGGCGGTAAGCATGGCCTTTCCCATGCAAATGCTCATTAACGCTTTTTCCATCGGCGTCGGCGTGGGCATGAACGCCCTTCTGAGCCGCCACTTAGGAGCGAAAAATCAGCGGGAAGCCAATCTCTGCGCCCAACACGGCCTTTTGTTAAATATGGTCGTCGCCGTGCTCTTCGCCGTTTTCGGGACCATGGCCTCGACGCAGTTAATCGGCATGCAAACCGCCGATCCTGAAATTTTAAAAGAAGGGGTGCGCTATTTAGACATTTGCTTTATGTTCAGCGTGGGTCTTTGCGGCCAGATCTGCATGGAGCGGCTGTTGCAGTCCACGGGCCTCGCCCTCTACAGCATGTTCACCCAGCTTTTCGGCGCGGTGCTGAACATTATTCTGGATCCCTTCTTTATTTTCGGCTGGGCCTTCTTCCCGAAACTGGGCGTCGTCGGGGCGGCGGTGGCCACGGTAAGTAGCCAAATCATCGCCTTTCTCTTCGGCCTCTATTTGAATTTCAAGCGGAACAAGGAATTGAACCTCCTTCAAGACCACTTCCACATTAACGGCGCCATAATTAAGGGCATTTTAGCCGTGGGCATTCCTTCGGCCATTATGATCTCTGTAAACTCCCTGTCCGTTTTTTTGATCAATGCCATTCTCGCCGTCTTCGGCGCCGCCGCCGTGGTGGCCCTCGGGATTTACTTCAAGGTGCAAAGCTTCGTCTTTATGCCCATCTTCGGCATGAACAACGGCCTCGTGCCCATTATCGCCTACAACTACGGCGCCGGGCATCGGGAGCGAATCTACGAAGTCATCAAGCTGGCCTACAAAGTGGCCCTCATCGTCATGAGCGCGGGCTTCATCATCTTCCAAATTTTCCCGGCGCAGCTCATGGGCTTTTTCGATCCCTCGCCGGAGCTTCTCTCCATCGGCGTCGTGGCGTTGAGGATTATTTCCGTGAGCTTCATCTTCGCCGCCGTGAGCATTATCAGCTCCGGGATCTTCCAATCCCTCGGCAACGGCCTCTTGAGCATGATCGTGAACCTGGTTCGCCAGCTGATCTTTATCGTGCCCCTGGCCTATCTCTTTTCAAAGACCGGCGTCTTGGCCTATGTGTGGCTTGCCTACCCCATTGCGGAACTCATGGCCATGCTCATCGCCATCACCTTTATGAAAAAGGTCAACGAAACTGAAATCAAACCCATTGTGGAAAAAGACTAATCGGTGCACCACACGGTGCACTTTTTTATTTGCCCGACTTGAAGGGCGCCTCGTGCCGTTTTATAATAATGAGAGACAGGTTTTCAGAGGCAAGAAGGAGGTTTACCATGCCCTTTATCCATGTAGAATTAATCGAAGGTCGTTCCGACGAAGTAAAGGCAAAGATCGCCAAGGAAATTACGGATACGGTTCATAAATTGGCGGACACGCCTCGGGAACACATCCACGTGGTGTTCCAAGACATGAAGCGCAACGACTATTTTAACGAAGGCCACTAAGGCATTATCGCTATTTGAAAATCGGGTAAGCTTGAGCTTGCTCGATTTTTTTGTGGAAATTTTTGCAAGAAAAAACGCCCCGAAAGGCGTTTGTTCGCAAATTTACTTGTCTTCTTTCTGTTCTCTGTCGATGCGTTCTTTTCTGTCCCGTTCGTCGGCCAAGAGGCGGCGAATGAGAAGGATCACGAGTAATAGGACGAGGGCGAAGGCGATAAAGCCCACGAAGAGAGCGAATAGTTTCATAACAGCCTCCTTAATAGTTTCGACTCAGTCCCAAGGCGCCGACGAGGATGCCTTCGTCGGCAGCCCCTTCCTCCCGCAAGTTGGGGCCGGCGTAGACCTGAATGTTCATTTTTCTGTACATGGGGGAGAGCATGTTGTCTCGATGGCTCGGGCTCATTTCCCAGGCTTTAAAGCATTCCTCTGCCAGGATGTCCGGGTCGATGGTGAGGGCGGTGCTTCCGTCGTAGCCTCTCTTTTTCAAGGGAAATTGAATGAGGTTTTCGCCGATGAAATAGGCGGGGTTTTTGTGCTTTAAGTAGTCGTAGGCCGTGTAGTAGGGCCGCTTGTCCGGCCGCACGTGGCGCGCGCCGTCGATGCGCATATTGCCGTAAAGGGCGAGCTCCTTGGCCCGGGCGTAGGCGCCGGCCTCCAGGTTTTTGTCGAGAACCAAAGGACGCACATGATTTTTTCTGCGGGCGTCGTTGAGCCGATTCAAAAACGCTTTTTGAAAGGCCTCATGATCGAAGGTGATGCGGCGATTGAGCCCGTCGGTTAAGTAGAGGAAGCGGGCGATGGCCTCGTCGTAATCGGGATGGGTATAGAGAATGTCGTAGAGGGTGAGAAAGACGGCCTCCCGGGTGGCGGGCGCTTTATAGGGCCCCTCGGCGACGGGAAGGGAAAAGGCCATGGCGCGGTAGATCCAGCTGTCGGGCCAGCTGAAGGTGGCGGCCTCTTCGGCGGTAAGGGATTTGTCGGCGAGGATCACGGCGATTTTCGATGCTTCGGCGCCGCTTACGGGCATCTCCGGTCGGAAGTTGCCGTCGCCGTCGCCTTGAATCAGGGGCAGAGGCTGCGTCTTTTGGGCAAGGGTAAGTGCGTGGATATAGCCTTTGGCCCAGTGGGTCTCTGCCACGTCTTTAAAGGGCGAGGCTTCTTTTTCAAGTGCCGCCGCATCTTCCTGAAGATTCAACGCGCAGGTGATGACCTTGGTAAATTCGGCGCGGGTCATGGGGCGGGTCAAGGCGAGATCGCCTTTTTCGTCGCCGACGATAAGGCCCGCCTCGCAGAGTGTTCGGATTTTTTCCGCCGGTGCCACGTCTTTTTTCTGTGCCCCTTCGGCAAATGCCGCCCGGGGCAAGAGAAGGGCCGATAAAATCAGCGCAACCAATGCTTTTTTCTTCACGGCGACCTCCTTTATTTTTCCTCGGCTTTTTCCGCCTTTCGATCCAAGAGTTGAATTTCTACGCGGCCAATGCGCTTGTCCGTTACGCCCAAGGTGGTGAGCTTCACGGAATTGCCGTAGAGGACTTTGTGTTTTTTCGTGTCTCCGGCTTCGGGGATAAAGCCCAAGAGCTCGATGGTGAGGCCGGAGATGGTTTCGTGGTTTTCACTGTGAAGATCCAGATCCAGCTGTTCGTTGATCGTATCCAATTCGGCCATGCCGTCGGCTACATAGGTGTAGTCGTTAATTTTTAAAATCTGCTTCAGGTCGTGGTCGTATTCGTCTTCGATTTCGCCGACGATTTCTTCCACAATGTCTTCGATGGTGACCATGCCCGACAAGCCGCCGTACTCGTCGATTAAAATGGCCAGGTAATTTTTCGTGGACTGCAGTTCCTGCAAGAGGCGGTCGATGTTTTTCGTTTCGGGAACGAAATAGGGCTTTTTCATCACCGACTCGATGTCGATGGAGCGGTAGCTGCGCTTGGCGTATTCCACGAAGAGGTCTTTAATGTAGATGGTGCCCACAATGTGGTCGGGGCTGTCTCGGTAGACGGGCACGCGGCTGTAGCCGGACTCCAGCATCTCCCGGATCTTTCCCGTGCCGAATTCGTCGTAATCCAGCATGTAAAGGGCGGTGCGCGGCGTCATGATTTCGTAGGCCAGCTTGTCGTCGAAGTCCATGATGTTTACCATCATCACTTCGCCGGACTCGTTAATGACCCCGTGTTGTTGGCCCACACGAAGGTAGGATTTAATTTCTTCTTCGCTGATGTTTTTTTCCACGTCCTTGGAGTAATTGCCCGTGGCTTTTAGGATCAAGGTGGTGGTAAATGCGAGCAGCTTGATAAAGGGCGTCATGAGCTTGTAGAAGGCCGCCGCGGCGCCGGCGTTTTTCAGCGCCGTTTGCTCGGCCTTTTGCAGGGCGATGCGCTTGGGCACCAAAACGCCGAAGACCAGGTTAATGTAAGAAAGAAGAAGAATCACCAGTACAAAAGCCACTGTGCCGGAGGGCCCTTCGCCCAAAGGCGAGAAGGATGGGCGAATGAGGGGAACGAAGGCCCGGGCGGCCAGTGCCGCGGCAAAAAAGCCTGCCAAAGTCGTCCCCGCCTGAATGGTGGAGAGAAAGCGGGACTGATTTTTCGTCAGGGCCAAGACTTTTTGCGCCCGCTTGTCGCCTTCTTCCGCCAGATTGCTGATGCGCTCCCGATTGGCGGAGACCAGGGCGATTTCCGTGGCGGTGAAAAAGGCGTTGGCCGCCGTGAGTAGGATAATGAGAAGTAATTCGGGCAAGATCTGCCCAACGGAATCCATAAAATACATGCCTCCTTTTCTAACTAGTATATACCCCCGACGGGTAAGAATGATACAAGAGATGAATTGAATTCTGTTATACTAATAAGAGTGAAAGAACCTGAAAGGAGCAATTATGAATATCGAAGATTTACAGTCTTTTGTGGACTTGAGCCCGACGTCTTACCAAGTGGTGGAGCATATTCAAATGGCGGCGGCGGGCTTTGTGCGTCTCGCCAAGGAAGATGCCTGGGAGCTTGAAGAAGGCGGCAAGTATTATGTGGTCAATGAAGACGGGGCGATTCTCCTTTTCTCCATGGGAAAAAGAGACCCCGAGACCATGGCTTTTCGCACGGTGATCAGCCACACGGACAGCCCGGCTCTGCGCCTCTTGCCCGGCGGCGTGCACGGCGAAAAAGACTGCGTCAGAATGGATGTGGAACCTTACGGCGCCATCATTAACGCCGACTGGTTCGACCGGCCCCTGTCTTTGGCGGGACGTGTCATCGTGGAGGGGGAAGATGGCGTGAAGAGCATTCCCGTGGATTTCAGGGAGCCCGTGGCCACCATTCCCCATCTGGCGCCCCACCTGCACAAGGACGTGAACAACGGCTACGTCTTTAAAGCGGGAAAAGATTTGGTGCCCCTCGCCGCAAAATCCTGGGACGATGGCGGCTTCTTAAAGGATTTGGCCACCCTCGCCGATGTGGATGAAGAAAAAATCTTGGACTACGACTTGTATTTTTATCCCTGGGGCGACAGCACCCTCATCGGTGCCGACAAAAAGTGGCTCTCCTCGCCGCGATTGGACAATCTGGCCACGGCCTATCCGGCATTTATGGCTCTATCCGGCGAGATCAACGAAAATCTCACCCAAGTGGTTTACCTCGCCGATCAGGAAGAAATCGGCAGCCTCACCCAAAGCGGTGGCGACAGCAGTTTCCTTCCCAATGTGCTCCGCCGCATCGTCGGCGATTTAGGCGACGAAGCCTATTTCCGTGCCTTGGCACGAAGCTTCCTCCTCTCCTGCGACATGGCCCACGGCGATCACCCGAACTATCGGGACAAGGCCAATCCCTCCGCATCACCTGTTTTAGGCGGCGGCGTAACGGTGAAGCTTTCCGCCAGCCGCAGCTACGCCACCCAAGGCCACAGCAGCGCCAGATTTAAGCGCATGATGAAGGCAGCGGGGCTCGAGGTGCAAACTTTCGCCAATCCCCACGGCCAACGAGGCGGATCCACCATCGGGCCCTTGAGCTTGCGCCACGTGGACATGGAAGCCATGGACATCGGCATCGCCACATGGGCCATGCACGGGGTTTTTGAAGTGGTTCACGTCGACGACGTGTTGAATTTCTACGACGCAGTACGCACCTTTTTCACCGCAGACAATTTTTAGTGTGAAGTAAAAGGAGGTTCCTATGAAAAAACGCAGTTCATGGCCCCTCGCCGCGGGCCTTCTTCTCGGCGCTTCCATCGTGCCGCAGCTTTCGGCCAATGCTCGAAAGAAGCAATCCGCCCGCAAGTTGGCACGATGGGAAGCATCGGGGGCTCTGCATCGCCTGGCCCTTTACGACGAGGCGGGCGGCGCAATTACCGGCGTGTATAAATCGCCTATGGACGGTCTGCCCCTGGCCTTTACCATCATCGAGGCCGAGAATCCTCAGGGTTTGGTGCAAATCGTCCACGGTGCGCAGGAACATTCCGGCTATTACAAAACCTTCGCCCACCGCCTGGCGCGGGCGGGCTTTACCGTGCTCCTTTCCGACAACCGGGGCCACGGCGATTCCGTCTCGGCGGACCATCCCCGGGCCTATATTTCATCCATCGACGACATTGTGGCGGATCAATATGCCCTTACGCGGTTTTTTAAGAGCCGCTACCCCGGCCTGCCCCTGGCCATGTTCGGTCACTCTTTCGGCTCCCTTATTGCGCGAAACTACATTATGGATCACGACGATGCCATCGACAAATTGATCTTAACGGGCCTGGTGTGCTACCCGCCTCAAGCCGACGTCGGCTTGTTTTTCGGCAATTTGGAAAGCTTCTACACCAGCCCCAAGCGCCGCGGCGCCCTGATCCGCATCATGGATTCGAAGACCAAGGCGGCTCTGGATACCATCAGCAACAACCCCGCCTTCCTGCGGGCCTTTAAAGGCGACGACAAATTGGTGAACCATTACCTTAACGGCGGCGCCATGGCCATTTGGGACAGCGCATCCCGCTTAAAAGACTACGGCCGCTACGGCGTGAAAAATCCCGATCTCAAGGTGCTCGCCTTAAACGGCACGGAAGATCCCTTAACCGGCGGCGCAAAAGGATTGGCGGATACGGCGAAAACTTTCTATAAATTGGGGTATGAAGATTACGAAAATAAAATTTATCCCCTGATGAAACACGATTTGCTACACGAAAGTGCCAGTGAGTTCGTCATCGGGGACATCATTAAATTCTTGAAAAAATAGGGAAGGAAGCGATTCATGAATTGAATTGGCTAGAAGAAGCAAAAGCCATTGAAAAAGACATCGTCGCCTGGCGCAGACACATTCACGCCCATGCGGAAGTGGGTTTTTGTGTCAAAAACACGGCGGCCTTTGTGGAAGAGAAGCTGAAAGATTTCGGCTACACGCCCCAACGCTTGGCGGAGGTGGGCGTCGTCGCCACCGTGGGAGAAGGCGAGCCTGTGATTCTTTTTCGGGCGGACATGGATGCCATTCCGGGAAAGGAAGCAAGCGGCGTTTCTTTTCAATCGGAAGAAAACATGCATATGTGCGGCCACGATATGCACACGGCCATGCTCCTCGGGGCGACGAAGCTGTTAAAGGCCCACGAAAGCGAACTGAAGGGCACGGTGAAACTGGTCTTTCAACCGGCGGAGGAACTTCTCGCCGGGGCGAAATCCTTAATCGACGCCGGCCTTTTGGAAAATCCTGCGCCGGAAGCGGCCTTTATGATTCACGTCAACACCATGGATGCGCCGGCCCTTTACATTAAGCCGGGCATTATGACCACGACCAACAACAATTTCCGCATTACCGTCAAGGGAAAAAGCGCCCACGGTGCCATGCCCCAGCTCGGCGTGGACGCCACCTACATCGGCGCCGCCATCGTCATGGCCCTGCCGGAGATCGTGGCGAGAGAAGTGGCCTTTGATCGCTCCGCCGTCATTACCACGGGTCACTTCGAAGCCGGCGATGCCCCCAACAGCATTCCCGATGTGGCCATCATCGAAGGCACCTTGCGCAGCTTCAACGAAGACACCCACGGTTATGTGAAAAAGCGGTTGGTGGAAGTGGCGAAGGGCGTGGCCGAAACCTATCGCGGCGCGGCGGACGTGGAATTTCTCTCGGAAGCCTACATCGTAAACAACGATCCCGAGCTCGTAGCCTTCGTTGGAAAGGCGGCGGAGGCGGCGGGGATTCCCGTAAAAGAAGGCGAGGCCGTGCAGGCGTCGGAAGACTTCTCCTACATTGCGAGAGAGATTCCCACGGCGATGATGATGTTGGGCGTAAAGCCCGATGCCGGGGAAGTTTACCCCTTGCACAATCAATACGCAGTATTTAACGAAGACAGCATGGTTTACGGCGTAAGCACCTTTTGCGCCATTGCCGAAAATTATTTCAGGAGGTCATTATGGCAGTAGTAGAATTAACCCTCGTTCCCATCGGAACCCAAAAGACATCGTGCAGCCCCTTTGTTGCGGCAGCCTACGATGCGGTAAAAGACAACGACAAAGTGGAAATCCGCTTAAATCCCATGGGCACCGTCCTTGAAGGCGACATCGACGAACTCTTCGCCTGCGTGCGGAAAATGCAGGAAGCCGTCTTCGCCGCCGGCGCTGAGCGGGTTTACTCCGTGGTCAAAATCGACGACCGCAGGGACAAAAAGGCCAGCTTGGATCAAAAAGTCAACTCCGTGATGTCGAAATTAGTGTAGCCCATGGATAAGAAACAATCATTAAAAAAACCCCTGAACGCCAATTCGTCCATTAAAAAAACCGTCGCCGTATTAAGCGGCAAAGGCGGCGTGGGCAAATCCATGGTCACCGGCCTCTTGGCATCGGAAATGAAGCGGCGAAACAAAGAAGTGGGCGTCTTGGACGCGGACATTTTAGGCCCCTCCATTCCGAAAATTTTCGGCACCGACGGCACGGTCTTTCAAACGGAAAAGGGCATTCGCCCCTTGCGGACCTCCACGGGCATCGATCTTATGAGCGTGAACTCCATTTTGGAAAGCCCGACAGATCCTGTCTTGTGGCGGGCGCCGGTGGTAGGCAATATGCTCACCACCTTCTGGAGCGATGTAAACTGGGGAAAGAAAGACTACCTCTTTATCGACATGCCTCCGGGCACCGGCGACGTGGCCCTCACCGTTTTTCAAACCATGTCCGTCGACGGCATCGTCATCGTGACCTCGCCTCAGGACTTGGTGTCCATGATCGTGGAAAAGGCCATTAAAATGGCGAAGATGATGGCCCTGCCCGTCATCGGCATTGTGGAAAACATGCAATACTTTATCGCTCCGGACACCGGCGTGCGCTACGATATTTTCGGCGTAAGCAAAACCGCCGCCATTGCCGAGGAAAAGGGCATTCCCTATTTGGGCGCCTTGCCCATCGATCCGAAACTGGCGGAATGCGCCGACAAAGGCCGCATCGAAGATTACCGGGTGGATACGTTAAGTGCCATCGTCGATAAAATCGAAAAGTTCAAATAAGAAAAGGCGCCTGCGGGCGTCTTTTTTATGGGAGAATGAGGTAGGAGAATCCGTTTTATTTTTCCCTCTTTTCGGTATATACTATGTTGGATAATATATTGATTGAATTGACGACAAAGGAGTTGACTATGGAAAAAGACGTCATCGTCGCCTTGGATTTTCCCTCGGCCAATGTGGCGCGGGAATTTTTATCCCGTTTCGACGGCGAAGGGCAAAAGCCTTTTGTGAAAGTGGGCATGGAATTATTCTACGCCGCCGGGCCGGAGTTCGTGGTGGAATTAAAGTCGAAAGGCTACAAGGTCTTTTTGGACTTAAAGCTCCACGACATTCCCAACACCGTGGCGGGGGCCGTGCGCTCCTTAAAGGGCCTTGGAGCCGATATGCTCACCCTCCACGCCTCCGGTGGCAGGGATATGTTTATGCGGGCGAGAGAAGCGGTGAAGGATATGGATCGCCCGCCCATTCTCCTGGCGGTGACGGTGCTTACGTCTTTTTCCGACGTCGGCAGAAAAGAAGCCCTTTTAGGTGAAAATCGCTCGGCGGAAGATGCGGTGTATCACCTGGCCTATCTGGCCCTACAAGGCGGTGCCGACGGCATCGTGTCCTCGGCCATGGAAGGGAAGTATTTAAGGGAACACATTCGCCAAGCCTTCCCCCTGGTCTGCCCGGGGATTCGCCCGGCGGGAGCAAATGCCGGGGATCAAAAGCGGGTGGTTACCCCCGCCGATGCCCGGGATATGGGCGTGGATTATATCGTCGTAGGCCGGCCCATTACACAGGCGAAAGATCCCGTGGCGGCCTACCATGCCATTAAGGAAGAATTTTTAGGAGGTAGCCAATGAAAGCCGTATGCGAACACTTATTAGATATCGGCGCCGTCAGCTTGTCGCCGAAAGCGCCCTTTACCTGGGCCTCGGGGATCAAGAGCCCCATTTACTGCGACAATCGCCTGATTCTTTCCTATCCCGAAGCGAGAAAGGTCATCGAAGAAGCCTTGGCGGCGTTGGTGAAGCGGGAATTTCCCGAAGCCGAAGCCGTTCTCGGCACGGCCACGGCGGGCATTCCCCACGCCTCTTATATCTCCTGGATTTTGGATATGCCCTCGGGTTTTATTCGCTCCAAGGCCAAGGACCACGGCAAAAACAAGCGCATCGAAGGGGCCTTTAAAGAGGGAGAAAAAGTGGTAGTGGTGGAAGATCTCTTCTCCACTGGCGGAAGCTCCATCGATGCCGCCAAGGCCTGCGAAGCGGAAGGCCTTAAGGTCGTGGGCATCGTGTCCATTTTCAGCTACGAATTAAAGGCGGCGGAAGAAAACTTCGCGGCCTCCGGCTTTAAACACGCATCCCTCGCCACCTTCCCGGAACTGGCGGAAGTGGCCGTGGCCCGCGGCGATTTAAGCGAAGAGGAAAAAGACCGCCTGAACCTGTGGCGCAAAGATCCCTACGACGAAAGTTGGTATAAGTAATGAACTGGGCCAAGGTCCTGTTTAAATACCTGCCTCGGGCGAAGAAAATCGTCTCCGACCCCGAGCGCATGGAAAAGCTCGCCAAAGAGAGTTTCTCCCTGTTAAAGGGCGAGGGCAAATTGGGCCGCGTAAAAAAAGAAGGCCTGCTTCTGGCGAGGCTCGCGAAAGATGCGATCACCGGGCGCTATCGGGGCCTGAAGAAGCGAAACCTCCTTTTCATCGTGGCAGGGCTCATTTATCTGGTGAATCCCATGGACATCTTGCCGGACTTTCTCTTCGCCATCGGCTTTGCCGACGATATGGGCGTATTGATGTATGTCTTTAAAAAGCTCGACGGCGAGATCAAGGCCTACGAAGCGTGGCGGGAAGAGGAAGCGGAGGTCGCCGATGATTTCTATGATTATGACGGGGACGATGTCTACGGCATGACCATGGAAGAGGCGCCGGATCTCGAGGGCTATGAGGTCATCGACTACGACGAATAGTTTTTCGAACAATATATAAACGAAGGAAGCCCCTACAGGGGCTTTTTTGGTGGGATAAATACAAAATGGCTTTAAACTTTCCATGGGGATTAAGTCCTCAATGGATTGTTTCATGTTAAAGCGCACGAAAAAGGAGCCCGGTTTTCACCGAGCTCTTCAAGGGTTAATAGAGAACCTTTTTTATTTTATTCATTGACCATAAGGTAGTTGTAGGCGCCGAGGGCGGCGGTGGCACCGCTTCCGGCGGCGATGACGATTTGCTTATAGAGGGTGTCTGAAACGTCGCCGGCGGCAAACACGCGTTTCACATTGGTCGATCCGTCTTTGCCGATGAGGATTTCGCCTCTGTCGGAAAGATTTAGGCCGGAATCTTTTAGCCATTCCGTATTGGGCACCAGACCCACTTGAATAAAGCAGCCGGAAATGGGGATCTCCTCGGCCTTGCCGCTGATCCGATCCGTGTAGGCGAGTTTTTCCACTTTGCCGTCGCCGTAAAGGCCCGTGGTTTGGGCATTGGTGATGACCGTCACATTGGAGAGGGTCTTTAGTTTCTTCAAGAGGGCATCGTCGGCCTTTAGATCCGGCAAAAATTCCAGCACGGTAACGTCTTTGGCGAGGCCCGCCAAATCGATGGCCGCCTCGATGCCGGAGTTGCCGCCGCCGATGACGGCAACATTTTTCCCCTTAAAGAGGGGGCCGTCGCAGTGGGTACAATAGGCGACGCCTTTGTTTCTGAATTCCGTTTCGCCGGGAATGCCGATGAGCCGCCAACGGGCGCCGGTGGCAATAATCACCGTTTTGGCAAAAAGCTTGGCGCCGTTATCCAGGCTCACCTCCACCTTGTCGTCGAGGGATTTGATGCCGTCGGCGAGGACGCCGGTCATAATGTCTACATCCAGCGCCGTGACCTGGGCCTGCATTTGATCCATGAAGTCGGGGCCTTCCGTGTATTTAAAGCCGGGAATGTTTTCGATGGACAGGGTCTCTTTCACCTGACCGCCGAATTCGCTGGCGAGGAGGCCGGTTTTAATGCCCTTTCTCGCGGCGTAAATGGCGGCTGTCGCTGCTGCAGGGCCGCCGCCGATAATCAGGGTATCGAAAAGGGGCTTGTCCTTAAATTCCTCTTTGTCCACTTTGCTGCCCAGCTTTTCCAAAAGGCTTGAAAGGGACTGTTTGCCCCCTTCGAAAAAGTCGCCGTCTTTAAAAATGGCGGGCACGGCGAGGACATCTCTGGATTCCGCCAGGTCTTGGAAGCTGCCGCCGTCGATCATGGTGTGGTTGATCTTCGGATTGACGATGGCCATAATGTTTAAGGACTGTACCACGTCGGGGCAGTTGTGGCAGGAAAGGGACACGACGGTTTCGAAATCCGCCGGCGCCAGACCTTCGATGCGCTTCTTATCGGAAGCGTCGATTTTCGGCGCGACTCCACCTGCCTGGAGCATGGCCAGGGCGAAGGAGGCGAATTCGTGGCCCAAGGGAAGGCCGGCGAAGACGATTCTGCCGTGCTCGAAGCTCCCCTTGATTTCGAAGGAAGGCGTGTAGGTCAGCTCTTTCTCCACCAAGGTGATTTTGTCCGACAAGGCCGCCACTTCTTCGACAAATTCCCGAACCTTCTTGCAATTTTCGTCGTCATTATTCGCAGAAAGCCCAATAGTGACCTCTGTTTTCAAGAGGTCAAAATATTGGGCCAACTGGTTCTTTAGATTTGTATCTAACATATTAGATTTTACCTACCAGGTCCAGTCCCGGCGTCAGGGTAGCGTCTGCTTCGCTTTCCCATTTGGCGGGGCAAGCTTCACCGGGGTGTTCGGCGACGTATTTGGCCGCTTTCACCTTGTTAATGTTGACATTGGCTTTTCTGCCGATGCCGTCGGCATTGATTTCAACGGTTTGAATCACATTGTCCGGATCGATGACCAAGGTGGCGCGGTGGGCCTTGCCCGAGTCGTCGAGAAGACCGAGCTCTCTCGTGAGCTCTTTGTTGGAATCGCCGATCATGGTGTATTGGATCTTGCTGATGGCTTCCGAATTGTCGTGCCAAGCTTTGTGAACGAAGTGGGTATCCACGGAAACCGAATAGACTTCGGCGCCCAGGGATTTTAATTCGTCATAGGATTCTTGCATATCTTCAAGCTCCGTGGGGCAAACAAAAGTAAAGTCGGCAGGGTAGAAGATGAGTACAGTGTAAGAACCCTTCATATCGTCGTTAGACACTGTTACAAATTCATCCTTTGCCGGATTATAGGCGTCGAGTTTAAACTCGGGTAATGTTTTTCCTATTAAAGCCATAATTTTCTCCTTATATCTTCTAAAAATCATACTGTATCTTGCTAATGATAAGTATAATCAGTTAAAAAGGAAAAGTCAAACACGGGCCACTTTTCAGCCACTGACTTTTTTTAATTCTTCCACCATATTCAAGCCCTTAATCTTTCTGCGGCTCAGGGCCTGGGCGGCAGCAAAGACAGCGAGGTCCGAGGCATAAATGGCGAGATAACTTTTGGCTGCGAAGTGTGGCTCCATGTAGACGGAAAGCTTCGAAATGGACAGGGCGAAGAGGTAGCGCACCAGAGGATCGAAGAGAGGCAGGCTCAGGGGATAAAAGAGCGCCACGGCGATTCCCATGCCCAAGAGATAAACGGATGCCACTTCCCTGTCTCCGTAGCCGAAAATTTTCAGGTAGCAAATATCTTTTTGGGATTTTTCCAAGATCAACTTGCTCACGGTGTAGACTAGAGTAAAGTAGAATACCATGGCCAGAATGCGGGTGGTAAGTAGGGCGCCGCCGAAATTCTCTAAAAAGGCGTCCAAGTATGAGCCGATTTTTTCCCGATCGATGGTGGTAATGAGTCGGTCGTCGTCTACGTGCAGGGGCTTTTGCGACCAGTAGAGATTGAAATTCTTTGCATCTTTGTCGATAAATTTGTTTAGCGCATCCATGGGCATCAATGCCTGAACGGAGTGAATGTCGTGGGCAATGGCGACGATTTTTAATCGTTTGTAGTTTTTCCATCGGGGAAGCTTGACGGTGATTTCATCCCCCGGTTTTAATTTGTCCCGTTGGGCGAGGCCTGTGGAGATCACCACGTCGTTTGCTCCCATGGTTGAAGGCAGATCTTTTTTGTAGGCCGTGTCTTTGTCCGGACCGAGCAGATTCAGATCACTTTTGTCGTCGCCCTTTTTGTAATCCACCGTAAGGCTTAAGCCTTTGTCGGCGTCAATGGCGGGATCCGGCGCCTTTACCAAGTAGGTGTAATTGTACTTCATGTCTTTTTTTATGGAATCCATGTAGTCGTCAAACATAGGGCCCATGGCCATGGAAAAGAGAAGAAGCACATTGCCTATGAACATGCCGAAGAACAGGGCGAGGATATTCAGGCGGTTTTCCGACAAGATGCGAAGGCGGGCGGCGTGCATAAAGGAAAAGTTTTCCAGAGAGGGGGCTTTTTTTCTTTTTTTGCGGTAAAATTCCCGCCGCAGAAAGCGTAGGGGCGACAGGCGAAAGTAGCGCATGAGAAGCAGGCGATTGACCAGCCAAATGATGCCCAGGGGAATCAAGGTGGTTAAGGCAAAGGCCTTCAGCGAAAGAACGGGCACAAAGGGCGGCAGATTATAAGATGTGTAGTAAAGGTCGGCGTAGAGCTTGTAGCCCTTCACATAGGCGATAATATTGCCCGCCACCCCCGCGAAAATCGTGAGGCAGGTAGGGATGAGGCTGTAGTGGCGTATCAAATCTTTCGTCTCGTAGCCCATGGCGAGGAGGGTGCCGATCACCGGCGCTTCTTCCCGCAACAGGCCTCGGGTTTGCAGGGCGCTGATAAAGCCCAGGGATATAAACAGAAGCACCATGGTAATCATCATCATGGGCACATCGCCGCCCATGTCGTCGATAAAGTATTGGATGCAGCGGTTGTCGTAGAAGGTGGTGGCGCCGATGACGGGGCCCGACGTTTCCGCATCGGCGAGAATGTCTTCGAATTTATCTCGCGCTGCATTTTCAGACAGGCGGGCGTGGTTTCTGTAGACGTAGAGGTAATTGGTTTTTTCCTTCATGGAATCGAAGGCATCCTTCGTGACAAAGGCCACGGAAAAATGCGTGGTGTCCATGGCCAAATCCCCTTGGGTCTTTAAAATCGTGGAGTAATCCGGCGTGGCCACCAAGGCCGTAATCTTGTAATCTGTGCCATGGAGGCGAAGGGTATCGCCGAGGCGAAGATCGCTCGCCTTGGCCAAGTTGGCGGCAATGGCAATCTCTCCTTTTTTCACAGGCAATCGGCCGGCGTGAATGGCGGCGGTGTCGATTTTTTCCCGGTTGATAAAGGTGCGAAGTGTTTTTTGCCGCTTATCTTCGTCGCCGGGAATGCGGAAGGGAACGTCTTTATAAAAATTTTCCGCAAGATCCAAATCCCTTTTCTCAATGGCATCCTTCGCCTTTTTCGTTAAAGGATCCGCCATGAGAAATTGGCCGTCTTCCACTTTGTTTTCCCGCAGTCCCTTGTAGTAAAGGGGCTTAATGGAATTTTGGCTGATAAAAAAAGAGGAAGTGAAAGTGACGGTTAAAAGGGAAATGAGGAAAAGGGGCAAGTAGGTGCCGGGCTTTTTAAAAAACAGCCGCAGAATCCGTCGGTGAATGGGGTTTTTCATTACCATTGCACCTCCTCGGCGGAGAGGATGTGTTTATTCTCTTCATAAGATTTTAAGCTGCCGTCGTGAAGGCGCAAAATTACGTGGCACATGGAAGCGAGGGCTTCGTTGTGTGTGGCTATAAGAATGGTAGTCTTGTGTTTTTTGTTCAAGTCTTCGATTAAGTGCAAAACCGCCTTGGCGCTTTCGTAGTCTAAGGCACCGGTGGGCTCGTCGCAAATAAAGAGGGACGGCTTTTTCGCCATGGCCCGGGCGATGGACACCCGCTGGGCTTGGCCGCCGGATATTTCCGAGGGGAATTTGTGCAATTGATCGGCAATGCCAAGCTCCTCGGCCAAGGCGTCCACGTTCAGAGGATCGTCGGAAAGGTAGGCGCCGGTCAGAATATTTTCTCGGACGGTTAAATTTTCCACTAAATTATAAAATTGAAAGACGAAGCCCAATTGTTTTCTGCGATAGCGCTCCAGTTCCTTTTTATTCATATGGGACAATCGGGCGCCGTTTACGATAATTTCGCCTTCGTCGACGGTTTCAATGCCTCCTAAAATATTCAGCAAGGTGGATTTTCCCGAGCCGGAGGGGCCCAAGAGACAGGCCAGGCTTCCTTCGGGCAGCGTAAAAGACACGTCTTTTAATACGTGAAGCCGTTGATTTTTCGTGCCGTAACTTTTATGTAGATGGTCAATGGTAATCATAAGAACCTCCTTAATTAAATGATACTTTTTATCAAAACAATTGTATGCCTCGTGACTTTTTTTGTCTATAAAATTCTCGGCTGCTCATGTATTTTTTTCGAACTTCATTTAACTATTTGAGAAAAGAAAAAATCCCCTCGATATTACGAGGGGATTCCTTTAATTTGTCCGGTCGTCCATGGACAGGTATTTTTTCCTGGAGTTTAAGTGGACGTAGGCCGGGCGAATGATTTTCTTGTCTTGGACTTGTTCCAAACGGTGGGCGCACCAGCCGGCCATGCGGGCGGTGGCGAAAAGTGGGGTGTAAAGGTCCCGAGGGATCCCAAGCATTTGATACACCAGGCCCGAGTACAAGTCGATGTTGGCGGTAAGGGGATAGCTTGTGTTGTTGCGCTCTTGCAAGAGGCGACCGCCGATGTCTTCCACCAGGCGAATGAAATTGTATTGATCGCTGTAGCCTTTTTCTTCGGCCAACACCTTTGCCTGCTGCTTTAAGAGTTCGGCCCGCGGGTCGCTTAAGGTGTAGACGGCGTGTCCGATGCCGTAGATCAGGCCCTTGCCGTCGAAGGCCTGGCCCCCTAAGATGCGGCGCAGGTAATCTTCGATGTCGTTTTCGTTGTGGACGTCCCGCACATTGGAGGCGATGTCGTCGAGCATGGCGGAGCACATGAGGTTGGCGCCCCCGTGGCGCGGCCCTTTCAAAGAGCCCAGTGCCGTGACGATGGCGCTGTAAGTGTCCGTGCCCGAAGAGGAGACCACGTGGGTGGCGAAGGTGGAGTTGTTCCCGCCGCCGTGTTCGGCGTGAAGCACGAGCATCAGGTCTAAAATCTTGGCCTCGGCATCGGTGTAGTCGGAATTTTTCCGAATCAGGGACAGAATCATTTCCGCCGTGGACATGTCGCTGTCCGGGTAATGGATGACCAGGCTGTCTCCGTCGATGTAGTGTTTCTTGGCTTGGTAATTATACGCCATAATCAGGGGCGTCTTGGCGAGAAGGCTTACGCTTTGGCGAAGCACATTGGCCGTGGAGGTGCCGTCGGGCTCCGCATCGTAGGAGTACAGACACAAAGTGGAGCGCATCATTTTGTTCATGACGTCGCGCCCCGGCACTTTCAGGATCGTATCTTCCAGGTAATTTCTCGGCAGAGACCGCTCTTCCCGCAAGAGGCCCTTGAAGAAATTCAAATCTTTTTTCGTGGGCAAATTGCCGAAGAGCAAAGTGTAGGCTACTTCTTCGTAGCCGAAGCGATTGGTCGCTTTAAAATCATGCACCATGTCCTTCACGGAATAGCCCCGATAGAGCAGATCCCCTTCCATAGGGACTTTTTTGCCGTCGATTTTTTCGTAGCCGGTGACGTAACCGATGCGGGTAATGCCTACGAGGACGCCGGTGCCTTCGGCATCGCGCAGGCCGTGTTTCACATTGTACTTGGAATAGAGCTCGCGATTAATGGTGTCGCGCTTCGTAATCTTTTCCGCCAGATCGTCCAGGCGGGGGTCCATTTTCTGATTGAGCATCACACACCTACTCTTTCTATTAAAGCGTCTACATAGGCCTCGGTGCTTAAGCTGCCGCCGAGATCCACCGTGCGGGTGTCGGGATCGGACAAGACGTCGTGAATGGCCCGGCGAATTTTTTCAGCCGACGGTCCTTCGCCGATGTCGTCGAGCATTAAGCAGGCGGTGAGAAGCATGGCCGTGGGATTGGCGATGCCCTTGCCTTGAATGTCCGGGGCCGAGCCGTGAACGGATTCGTAAATGGCCATGTCCTTGCCCTTGTTCATGCCGGGAATCATGCCCAAACCGCCGATGAGTCCGGCGCCTAAGTCGGAAAGAATATCGCCGTAAAGGTTTTCCGTGACGATAACGTCAAACTGACCGGGATTCATCACCATTTGCATGGCCATGTTGTCCACGAGGATTTCCTTCATGGGCACATCGTAGTCCTTCGCCACGTCTCGCGCTACGTCTAAAAACAAACCGTCGGTGGCTTTCATAATGTTGGCCTTGGTGACCACGGCGACGGAGCGGCGCTTGTTGGCCGCGGCGTAGTCGAAAGCCGCGCGAATGATCCGCTCCGATTTGTCCCGTGTAATGATTTTAATGGAGTGGGCTTCATTTTCTGAGATCACTTCCTCCACGCCGGTGTAGAGATCTTCCGTGTTTTCCCGAAAGAGCACCATGTCCACGTCGTCGAACTTCATGGGAAGATCGGCGGCGGGCTTAATGGGCCGAATGTTTTGGTAGAGATCGTATTTTTTCCGAAGCTCCACATTGAGGCTTCTGAAACCGTGGCCGATGGGGGTGGTAATGGGGCCTTTTAAGGCGATTTTATTTCGCTCCAGGGATTGGAAGAGGGCATCGGGCAAGTAGGTGCCTTCTTTTTCAAAGACCGCTTTGCCCGCGTTCACTTCTTCGAAAACCACGGGCACCTTCATGGCCTCAAACACTTTTTTTACCGCTGCGGCGATTTCCGGGCCGATGCCGTCGCCGGGGATCAAGGTCACTTTCTTCATTATGCCCTCCTGTTTTTCGTGTAGTTTAAATAGCCGCCTTCTAAGAGCATGGCTTTTTCCCGTTCGCTGAAGTCGCCTACAAGCTCGATGGCACCTTCGCCTGATGTTAAGATAAATTCGCCTTTTTCAACGGAGGCCTTTAAGTCTTTCATGGCGATGGTGTCGCCTTCGTTTAATTTGTCGTAATCGGCGGGGTCTTTAAAGACCAAGGGAAGAATGCCCATATTGATTAAATTGGAGCGGTGGATGCGGGCGAAGCTTTTCGCCACGATGGCTTCCACGCCTAAATAAAGGGGCAAGAGGGCCGCGTGTTCCCGGCTGGAGCCTTGGCCGTAATTGTCGCCGCCGACGACGATGCCGCCGCCGTGTTTTTCCGCCCGGGCTTTAAAGTCGTCCACCAAAGTGGAGAAGGCGTGTTTGGAAAGCTCGGGAATATTGCTCCGGTAGGGGAGAAGTTTTGCCGTGGAGGGGCAAATGTCGTCGGTGGTGACATTGTCCGATGCCTTGAGGAGAATGGTCTTTTCAAAACCATCTTCCAAGGGATGTGCCAAGGGGAAGGGCTTAATATTCGGACCCATCTTCACTTCCTTCGGCCGCAAAGCTTTTTCCTTGGGATAGATTAAGTAATTGGTGGCGTGATCGTAGTGATCCGGCTCGTCTACAGGTTCTACCGCATCCGGCGTGGTAATGTAGCCGGCAATGGCGGAGGCGGCGCAGGTTTCCGGGCCGGCGAGATAGATCTTCGCATCTTTCGTGCCGCTGCGGCCCTTGAAGTTGCGGTTAAAGGACCTGAGGCTCACGGCGCCGGACTTCGGTGCCTGGCCCATGCCGATGCAGGGACCGCAGGCGCTTTCCAAAATGCGGGCGCCGGCTTCGATCATAATGGCCAGTGCGCCGTTTTTGGACAAAGCATTTAAGATGGTGGCGCTCCCCGGAGAGATGACCAGGCTTACATCTTCGTGGACTTTTTTGCCCTTTAAGATTTGTGCCACCTTCATCATGTCCGTGTAAGAGGAATTAGTGCAGCTGCCGATGGCCACTTGATCCACCTTCACCTTGCCCAGATCCTTCACCTTTTCGTATTGATCGGGCAAGTGGGGCTTGGCCACGGCGGGCTCGATGGCGGAAAGATCAATGTCCAGCACGTCGTCGTAGACGGCATCCTCCGTGGCGGCGAGGGGCACGAAGGCCTCTACCCGGCCATGGCGCTTCAAAAAGGCCCGGGTCACGTCGTCGGAGGGGAAGACGGAGGTGGTGGCGCCCAGTTCCGCCCCCATATTACAAATGGTGGCCCGATCGGTGACGGAAAGATTCTTCACGCCGTCGCCGGAATATTCCACAATGTAGCCCGTGCCGCCCTTGACGGTTTTTTTGCCCAGGATGGCGAGAATGACATCCTTGCCGTTGGTGCCGGGCTTTAATTTTCCGCTGAGGCGCAGGTTTAACACCTTGGGCACCTTCAGGAAATAAAAGCCGCTGGCCATGGCCACGGCCACATCCAAGCCGCCGGCACCGATGGCGAGGGCGCCGAGGCCGCCTGCTGTCGGCGTGTGGGAGTCGCTTCCCACCAAGGTCTTGCCCGGTGCGGCAAACTGCTCAAGTTGCACTTGGTGGCAAATGCCGCCGCCGGGTTTTGAAAAGACGAGGCCGTATTTTGCCGCCGCCGATTGAATAAATTCGTGATCGTCGGGATTTTCAAAGCCCGTTTGCAACATGTTGTGGTCGATGTAGGCTACGGAAAGCTCCGTTTGAATGTCTTCAATGCCCATCGCTTCTAATTGCAAATAAACCATGGTCCCCGTAGAATCTTGGGTCAGGGTTTGATCGATTTTCAATTTAATCTCTTCGCCGGGAGAAAGGGTTCCTTCCAGCAAGTGGCTTTCCAATAATTGGTACGCGATACTAGTCATACAACCTCCTTGATTGCGGTCTAGGAAACGACAATGCCGTTTTTCGATTCATATGATCGTCAATTACCAGTATACCTTTTTCTATTTTAAAATGGTAGAGCGTTTTCAAAGTAGATTGTATACTTTATTGCCTTAAAGAGCAAATAAAAAGACGGCGCAAAACGCCGCCTCAATAAGGGAGTAAGAAATGAAAACTCAATGCGGAACCGATGGCTCCGTCGAATTCTATGGTAAGTATAGTAGCGAAATGTTTCCGCAACCTGTTCTTTCTGTAAAAAAGAGATCAAGTTTAATCCGCCAGGGGAACTTCCACGGGGCACTTCTTTTCGAAATAGGTGGCGTGGGTGAAGCCCAAGCGGATGAGATAATCCTTCGCCGAATGAAAATCCCGGCCGATGTGCTCCGACTTGTGGGCGTCGGAGGAAAGACAGATCCGCTTGCCGCCGAGATCTCGGTAGAGGGCGAGGATTTCCTCCTTGGGATTGCCGTAATTCAGACCCTTGTACTTGCCCGCCGTGTTGTACTCCAACACCAAATCCTTTTGAATCAAATGCTCAAGCACCGCCGCCACCTGCTCCTTGTAAAAGGCGAAGGGGGGAATGGCCGCCTTGTCCCGCACGTAGCGGTCCAAATAATCCATGTGACCCAGAACGTGATAGCCCGTGGTTCCCGTGGCGGCATGGACCATGGCGTCGTAATAGTTTCTGTAAAAAGGTTTCAGATCCCCTTTGTACGTATAGAGGGTGGAGGCCACGTCCTGATTGTCCACGGTGTGGAGGGAGCCGATAAAGTAATCGAAGCGATCATCCTTCATGGCTGCCTCGATCCAATGATTTTTCTCGAGATTCAAGCCCATTTCCGCGCCGATAAGCACCAAAATTCGGTCCTCGTAGCGGGCCTTTAAGGGAATGAGGGTGCGGGTGTAGTCGTCGAAATCGAAACAATAATCCAAGGGCCCGTCGACCCGGTCGATGTGATCGGTAAAGGCCAGGCCGTCGAGGCCCAGGGCCATGGCGGCGAGAATGTTTTCTTCGCAATCCGCCTCGGAGTCGAAAGAAAAGCGTGAGTGACTGTGAGAATCGATGAGCAAAAGCGTCTCCTTTCCGAGATCGTGTAAGAATTTTCCGTAAAAATGCATACTTTTAATCTCCCTTGGGTACTATAATAATAGTAACTTAAAAACTGGAGGTTGACCATGATATTTGATTTTATGAGAAGAGAACGTGAACGCTATTTACGAGAAGAACGAGCAAAGAAATTTGCATTAGGTGCCGTCGTCGGCGCTGCAGCCGGCCTTTTATTCGCGCCCCAAAGCGGTAAAAAGACCCGCGAAGACATCGTCGACCGCTCCAGAGAATTGGCAGAAAACGCCAAGGACATGGCTTTAGACACCGCCGATGAATTATCCGCACGGGCTTATGAAGCACAACAAGCTGTTCAAGACACCTACGACGATTTGAAACTTCGCGCCGCCATTAAGGCCGACGAAGTACGCGACGATGCCGAAATCGCCAAAGCCAAAGCAAGAGCCATCGGCAGAATCGTTCGCGAAGAAGGCGCCAATGTGAAGGTGGAATTAAAAGAATCCGCCAAAGCTGTCGGCGATGCCGCGAAAGAAGTCGGCGAAGAAGCCAAAGATCAAGCGAAAGAAGCCAAAGACCAAGTGAAAGAAAGCGCCGATAAAATTGCCAAAGCGGCAAAAGACGCAGAAAAGAAATCCGAAAAGGTCGTAAAAGAAGAAGAAGATAAGTAGAACACGGAGGTCACAATGGACACCATGATTAATTTGCACGACCTCTTGCGCTTTTTACTCTATCTTGCAGGTATCGGGGCTCTGGTCTTTTTGATGATTACCCTGAAAAACGTCGCCGGCATTTTAAAGGTTGTCAAAACCAAATTGGAGGCCCACGAAGCCGTCATCGACGACACCATGCAAAAGCTCCCGACCATTACAGATAATGTCACCATTATCTCCACCAACGCCTCTCGCCTCACCACCGACGCCACGGAAATGGTTGAAGTCGTGAAGCCGGAAGTGGAAAAGATCGCCGCCACCGTCGGCGATGTGACGGGCACCGTCGACAACGTGGCCCGCACCGTGGATCAAACGTCTGTAAAAATAAAAAACACCGCCGATGTGCTCACCGATTCCATTTCGGACACGGCAAAGACCATCTCCTTCAACGCCAACAATGTGGTGGATTACTTCTATATTATGCGAGAAGTATTGGAAGCCTTAAGAGATGTGTTGCGCACGCGGTAACAGCAAAAGGAAGAAGCGGCCCCGCCGCTTCTTTTTTAATGCCCGCCTTTTCTAAAGTAGCATACGGGAAAAAGATTACGGGAAAATAATGGTTATGTAAAAAATAAGGGCGCCGACTAAGAAAGAAAAAACGCTTGCCGCAGACGCCGCCATGGGCACGGGAAAAAATAAATTCTTTTCCTGCAGAAGGAGAGGTCGGGGGAAAAAACAGGGCATATTCGCCATAAAAAGGGTTCAGATTTGTAACAGCCGGTCATTTTTCATGATTTTCGGGAAAATTTTCCGATTTATTTCGGGGAAAAAGTTGAATTCCTCTTTGTGAGATCGTTCCCCATAGCGTATAATAAAGGCGGAGGTATAAATGAAAAAGGTAAAAATTATCGCTAACCCTTCCAGCGGAAGGGAAGGGGCTATTGAAATCATAAAAAAACTAATCGCGCCCTTTGCCTCGAGGGGAACAGCCGTGTTACTTAATTTTACGCAAAAAGGCGGCGATGCCCGCGCCTTTGCCGCCACCGATGACGGGGAAGATTGCATTATCTCCATCGGCGGAGACGGCACGGTCAACGAAGTGGTCTCCGGCATGTATGAAGCGAGGCGAAGAACGCCCTTGGCCATTTATCCGGCGGGCACGGTCAACGACTTCGCCGAGTCCATGGGCATACCGAAAGATCCCTACGATTTTTACACCATGGTCACCGAGGGAAAACCAATCGCCGTCGACATTGGCCTTTGCGGCGACAGCGCCTTTATTAATGTCTGTGCCGTCGGCGTGTTTTCGGAGATCGGCTACAAAGTGCCCGACGAGGCCAAATCCGCTGTGGGGCGATTGGCCTACTACGCCGAAGGCTTTCGCATGTTTCGTGAAAAGGACTTTTTAAAAAGCGGCTTCGACGTCAAAATCGACTGCGACGGCGAGTCCATCGAAACCAAGGCCATGATGGTCATGGTCTCCAATTCCAATAGCGTCGGCGGTTTTTCGAGAATTTCCCCGGAAGCCGACGTCACCGACGGCCTCTTGGAGCTTGCGGTCATCGAAGAGATGACCATGTCCAAACTGCTGGACCTTTTCCGAACCATCGGCCTGGGCAGACACATCGATCACGATCATTTCATTTATCGCCACGGAAAAAAGATCACCATTCGTGCGGACAAGTCCATGCACGTGGATATTGACGGAGAAAAAGGCCCTCGCCTGCCACAAACCATTGAAGTGGTGCCTGGGGGCATTCAATTGATTACAAATAGGAGGTAAGTATGGCATCGACCATCAAAGATGTAGCAAAAATGGCGGACGTATCGATTTCAACCGTATCCCGCGTCATTAACGACTCCAAACCCGTGAGTCCCGAGGCCCGCCGACGGGTACTTCACGCCATCAGCGTATTGGATTACAAGCCCAACGAAGTGGCGAGAAGCCTGGTAACGAAAAAAAGTAATATTATCGGCGTCATCGTCTCCGACGTAGGGAATCAATACATTTCCCAAGTCTTACGGGGCGTAGAAGAAATCGGCCGCATGCACAATTACGACATTCTGCTCTCCTCGTCCTACGACGATCCGGAAGTGGAAATTAAATTCGCCAATCTCTTCAGCCAAAAGCAAGTGGAAGGGATCATTATTATTTCGGAAATTTTAAACCAAAAGCTTCTCTATAAGCTGGACGAGTTTAACATTCCCTGCGTGGTCATCAATCGCTTTTACAATGTAGACGAGGCGCCCACCGTTACCATTAACAACAAGGCCGCTTCCTACAATATGACTGATTACCTGATTAATCTGGGCCACACGGCCATCGGTTATGTGGCCATGCGAAAAGACATGGATCGCACCAACGAAAAGTACAAGATTCGCGGCTACCGCGACGCCATGCGTGCGGCGGGACTGAAGCCCTCCGTCCTCTACTGCGAAGGCCTCACGGAAGGCGACGCTCAGGATCTTTTCGAAGAACACGAAGACGCCCTTCGAAGCGGCAAGTATTCCGTGCTCTTCTGCAGCCAGGATTTAATGGCCATTCACCTGATGAATGTCATGCGGGACCACGGCATGAACATTCCGGAGGACATGTCCTTTGCAGGCTTCGGCGGCAGCACCTTGTCGGACATTTACCGTCCCAAACTCACCACGGTGAAAGAGCCCTATTACGACATCGGCGCCGTAGCCATTCGCAAGCTCTTTAAGATGCTGGACAAGAAGAATACGGACAAAGGCGAAGAGATGATTCTTCTTCCCGTGGAAATCATTAAGCGGCAAAGTGTCGTCGATTTAAATGACAAAAAATAGTGGTTAATGTTCCGCCAACCACCACATATGGTAGAAAATAGGTTATAATGGAAACAGAAGATAAAGTGAGTATTCATATAGATAAGGAGCTTTTCCATTGAAAAAACTCGTCGTGAGTTTGGCCTGTTGCTTCGCGCTCACCGGCTGTGCCACCTCCTTGAGCTACAGTGCCGAAGAGCCCGTCGCCGAAGAAAAGAAATCGGAGGCGGTGGATTTGAGGCAAGAGGGAAGACATTTATTAAAAGACGGCAGTTATGTTTCCGCAGGCCGCGGAATGGTGGGGGATATTTCCGTCGAAATGCGGGTGCGCGACGGCTTCATCGACCGGGTCCATGTAGTGGAACATAGTGAAAATGTAGGCGTCGTGGAAGATGCCTTTGATCGCCTTGAAGGCAAAGTGATTCGAAAACAATCGGCGGATGTAGACACGATCTCCGGTGCCACGGAGGCTTCCTACGGCTTTTTGGAAGCCGTGAGAAATTGCATTCGTCAAGCGGAATAGGAGGCCCTATGAAACTGTCTCGCTACTACCTGCCCACCTTGCGGGAAGCGCCGGCCGATGCGCGCACCGAAGCCCACAAGTGGATGCTTCGGGCGGGCATGGCAAGAGAAGCAGGCGTGGGCTTGTTTACCCTTTTGCCCTACGGCCATGAGCTTATGGAAGCCCTCGAGGCGCGGCTTGAAAAGGACTTTTTTCAAGAGGGTACGGCGGTTTCCTTAAGCCCCCTTCAGCCGCGGGCTTTGTGGGAAGAAAGCGGCCGTTGGGAAAAATGCGGCAGTCAAATGTTTAAGGTGGCGGACCGCACCAATCGACAAGCCGCCCTTTCGCCGGCATCGGAGGAAGCTTTTTTAGGCCTCGTCAAAGGCGAATTAAAAAGCTACAAGCAGCTTCCCCTCTTTTTGTACGAAAAAGCCCTGCGCTACAAAGACGTGGCGAAGCCCGCATCGTGCCTTGCCGATGCCCGGGCCTATTCGGTCATGGACGGCGCGCGCTTCGACGGCGATCCCGAAGACGCCGAGGCATTTTTCGGCGAGGAGAAAAAGCGCGCCGAAGCCCTTTTAAATGCGTTGGGAATCGACTACCGCGCCGTGGACACACCGGATAGCCTCGTGTACTACGCTTTGGCGGAGGGCTACAAAGAAGAACTGGCCCTTGACGGCGAATCGGCCTACATGAAGGATGAGGCCCCCATTCGCTACCCCTTGCCTGAAGGCGAAGCACCGAAAGAAGCGGAAGCGGTTTACACCCCCGATGCCCGCACCATTAAAGAGTTGAGCGACATGATCGGCGTGGAAGCGGCCCGCTGCACCAAGGCGGTGGATCTAAGGGTCGACGGTGCGCCTGTCTTTGTTTTCGTGCCCGGGGATCGGGAGCTGAATCAAAAGAAACTTGAAAACTACTTAGGCGTGAGCGGCGATAAAATCGACATGTTGGATGAGGAAACCATTCTCGAGCTGGGCACCTTCCCCGGATTCACCGGGCCCATAGGCCTGGGGGAGAAGGCGCGGATCATCGTCGACCGCGCCGTCACCGGAATCGACAACATGGTGGTGGGCGCAAACAAAGAAAATTACCACATAAAAAACGTCAACTACGGCAGAGATTTCGAAGGCGAAATCGCCGACGACCTGCTGGATGTGGCGGAAGGCGACCTGTCTCCGGCCGGTGCGGCCTACACCTTCCGGGAAGCCTTTGAAGTGGTGCGGATCAGAAAGCCGAGTACACACTTCTCCGAAGCCATGAACGCAGGCTTTTTAAACAGTGAAGGCAAAGAGGCTCCCTATATTTTAGGCGGCGCCACCTGGCACATGGGCGCATTGATGGCGGCTGTGTTGGAAAACCATCGGGACGACGACGGGCTGAACTTCCCGCCCCACCTGGGCCCTTACAATGTGGCCATCACCGTGGCCAATGTGAAAAAAGAAGAGCAAATGCAATTGGCGGAAAAAGTATACGATGCCCTCGACGAGAAAGGCATTGCCGTGCTTCTCGACGACCGCAACGAGCGGGCCGGCGTGAAATTTAAAGACCGCGACCTTTTGGGAATCCCCCTGCAACTGACCGTAGGCAAGGATGCCGAAGGGGGCGTGGTGGAATTAAAGCGCCGAGGCGGCGATGTGGAAAAGCTGCCTGCCGAGGAGGCCCTTTTGCGCATAGCAGATGCATTAAATAACTAGAAACGAACCTCGCGACGCGGGGTTTTTTCTTTTTCTTCGGGAAATAAAGAAAAACTGTTATGAAATCGTAACGGCGACGGTGCGATTCATGGATTATAATGGATGGAAGGAGGGATTTTATGAAACGCAGTTTGTGTACCCTTTTGGCCCTTTTGCTCCTATTTGCGTCGACGGCGGTTTTCGCCGCGGAAGATATTCAGAGCCAACTGAACCTTCCCATGACCAATAAGCAAAAGGCATCGGACCCCTACGGCATGGAACTAAAGATCACCATGCCCAATGACTACCAAAGCAATTTAAAGACATTTTCCCTGTCGTTTATGGTCGATAAAACCATTCACATCGACAAGGCCATCTTCGTCGGCGGCCTCACCGACAACGACTACCGCCTCATGTCCACGAAGACAGACAGCAGCAAAAAAGAAATCGTCACCTTGGTAATCCCCGACGTCAAGGCCCTGAGTCGACGGGATTTCACCTTGAAAATGAGCGGCAAATTTAAAAAAGGCGTAAAAAACGTGAACCAAGTGTCCATGTCCTACGTCATGGCCACCGTGGATAAAAACGGCAAAAACCGCAGCATTCAAAAAGACGTCGCCAGCGACACGGGACAGGCCATACCGGCGGTGCCCTCCGGACAAACGCCCGGGACGACTCCTGTCGCGGCGAAAAAATCCGCCGTGGATCCCATCGCCGTCGGCGCCAACACCTTATCCGGCACCGCCGTGGCCCGCGCCGGCGTGCGGGTCTATCGGGGCAATACCTTAATCGGCAGCACCGTCGCGGGTAACGACGGCCGCTTCAACGTTGTCATCAATCCCCAGCCAAAGGACACGGCCCTGCGCTTCGTCTTCACCACGAAAGCCGGTCAAGAAGAAATCATCGCCACCGTGGGCGAAGGCGCGAAAGGAACCGACGCCGCCCCCGCCCCCTACGCAGGGGACAGGAAAAAAATCGACGACTTCCTCCGCGTCCTTTCATCGGTCAATATGAGCGGACGGGCCAAAGTCGAGCAGCTGCAGGTTAATGCCGCCGTGGCCACGGGGCAATTTATCCTCGCAAAAGAAAACGCCACGGCCCCTGAAATTGCCGGCGCGGAAAACAGCCTCACAGAAGCCATGAAAGTGGCACGGCCCGCCTACGTGACCGGCTACCCCGACGGCACCTTTAAGCCGACAAAAGCCATGACCCGGGCGGAAGTTTCATCCGTCATCGCCCGCATGGCAAACGGCGCAAAGCCCGTGGCCGCCTACACCTCCTTTAAAGATGTAGACGACAGCCAGTGGTTTGCCGCCTCCGTGGGCATTATGGAAAAGCGGGGGTTCATCTCCGGCTATCAAGACGGCAGCTTCAAGCCCCATCAATCCATTACTCGGGCGGAATTTGCCCGCATTCTCGCCGCCTACGCCGGCTTAAGCCCCGCGGAATCCACCGACTTCGGCGATGTGAAAGCCAATCACTGGGCCAAAGGCTACATCGGTGCCGTTCAGCAGGCGGGCCTTATGAGCGGACGGGGGAAGGGCAAATTTGCACCGAGCGAAAAAATCACCCGCCAGGAAGTCTGCGCGGCCCTGAACAAAGCCCTACAACGCAAGCCCGACAAAGCCTTTTTGGACACCTACGGCAACAATCCCTTTAAAGACGTAAACAAAAACACGTGGAGCTACTACGACATCTTAGAAGCCACAGGCCAACCTCAGTAAAGAGAAGCCTGCGGGCTTCTTTTTTTGCTTTTTGTTCCACGGAAAAGCCTGTGCTATAATAGAAATGTTAAGGAGGGAGGCATTATGAAACTATCAATCGATTTGCATACCCACACCATCGCCTCCGGACACGCCTATTCGACTCTCAGAGAAAATATCGCCGCAGCACGGGCGCGCGGCATTCGAATCCTCGGAACCAGCGATCACGCCATGGCCATGGCAGGGGTAGAAAACAACGCCGTTTTCGATAACTACCAGGCCGTGCCCCGCGTCTTAGACGGCGTCGTGATTCTTTGCGGCGTGGAAGCCAACATCCTCTCCGCAGACGGCGCCATCGACATCGATCTGGACCATAAAAAACTGGATTACGCCATCGTCAGTTTGCACAGGCAGTGCTTTCAACCCGCCGATGCCAAAACCAACACCGACGCGATCATCAACGCCGGCAAACATCCCTTGGTAAAAATCATCGGCCACCCCGACGATGCCCGTTTTCCCTTGGATTACGAACGGTTAAGCGATTTTATCGTGGAAGAGGATCTCTTTTGCGAATTAAATAATTCGTCCCTGAAGAAAAACGGCCCCCGCATCGGCGCGGAAGAAAACCTGCGCGTGCTTCTGGGAATGGGAAAAGAGAAAAACATGAAAGTCATTGTGGGAAGCGATGCCCACATGGACGTGGACGTAGGTAATTTTGAACTGGCCAAAGTGCTGATTAACGAACTGGACTACCCCGAGGAGCTCATTGTCAACACTTGGGAGAACGACCGCATACTGAACGCATTTACGCTAATGGACAAATAAGGAGGAACCATGGACAATGTACGGGTGCGCTTTGCCCCATCACCGACGGGCTACCTGCACATCGGCGGCCTGAGAACTGCCGTTTATAACTACCTTTACGCACGACAAAAAGGCGGAAAATTCCTGCTCCGCATCGAAGACACCGACCGAACCCGCTTCGTGGAAGGCGCCATCGAAAACCTGATCCGCTCCCTGAACTGGGCGGGCATTGCCATCGACGAAGGCGTCATGATGAAAGACGGAGAAGTGGTGGAAGAAGGGGACTGCGGCCCCTACATTCAATCCAAGCGGCTGGACATCTACAAAAAATACGTGGATCAGCTACTGGAATCCGGCCACGCCTACTACTGCTTCTGCACCAAAGAGCGGCTGGACAACCTTCGCGAAGGCCAAAAAATCAAAGGCCAAGTGCCCCGCTACGACGGCCTTTGCCGCTCCATCTCCCTGGATGAAGCCAAAGAGCGCATCGCCAAGGGCGAAGAATACGTGGTGCGCCTAAAGCTTCCCCACGACGAAGACATCACCTTCGAAGACGAAGCCCGGGGCAAAATCACCATTAACACCAACGAAATGGACGATCAAGTCCTTATGAAAAGCGACGGCTTCCCCACCTACCACATGGCCGTGGTGGTGGACGACCACCTTATGGGCATCACCCACATCATTCGCGGGGAAGAATGGCTGCCCTCCACGCCGAAACATGTGTACCTCTATCAAGCCCTGGGTTGGGACGTACCCACCTACATTCACCTCCCCGGCGTCTTGAACAAAGACCACAAAAAGCTCTCCAAACGCCAAGGCGACGTATCCGTGGAAGACTTTAAAGGCCACGGCTACTTGCCCGAAGGCCTCATCAACTACCTGGCCCTCGTTGGCTGGTCTCCGGAAGACAATCAGGAAATCTTCTCCATGGACGAGCTCATCAAAGCCTTCGACACCAAGCGCATCGCGAGAACCGGCGGCGTCTTCGACGTGAAGAAGCTCGACTGGATCAACAGCCACTACATGAAAGAACTTTCCGCCGACGAGCTTCTGGACATGGCCATGCCCTACATCGAAAAAGCCGGCCTCTTTACAAAAGCCGACGTGGAAAAAGATCCCGAGCACTACCGCGTCTTAATGGAAACCATTCAAGACGGCCTGGACCGCCTGGAACAAGTGCCTGAGGCCTGCGGCTTCCTCTACGACGACTACGAAGTCACCGAAGAAGACGCCCTGGAACAAATTAACTCCGAATCCGCCCCGGCGGTGATCGACGCCCTGGAAGAAATCCTGAAGGACATGGACGCCATTTCCCTGGAAGATGCGGGCAAACTCATGAAGCAAGTGCAAAAGGCGAGCGGCGTGAAAGGCAAAAACCTCTACATGCCCGCCCGTGCCGCCATGACCGGCAACGTCCACGGCCCGGAACTTTCCAACATCATCTACCTTTTAGGCAAAGACGAAATCTTAAAACGATTGGAAAAAGCAAAAAGCTACAGAAAATAAAGGCATATAAATCCGCCGAGCCACGCACTCTGGCGGATTTTGTCATTACAAAAAAAGCTGCCCTCGCGAGCAGCTTTCTTTTTATGCCTACAAACAGGCCTTGTAAATAGCCAAAATATCTTCTTCCTTCAGATCCACAAAACCGCGGATCACACCGCCGGCATGGTCGGCACAGGCCTTGGCCATTTCTGCCAAATGTTCCTCGCCGATGCCCACGGCCTTTAAATTCATGGGAATGCCCATGGAAACAAAGAAATTATACAGGGCTTCGATGGCTTCATTGGCCGCATCCACATCGTCGTCCGTTTGAATATCGAAAACCCGGCGGCCGAAGCGGGCGATCTTCGGCGCCGTCTTGGCACTTAACACGTGGCGGAGCCAGCGCGGCGTTAAAATCGCGAGGCCCACCCCGTGGGTAATGTCGTAGAAAGCCGAAAGTTCGTGTTCCATGGGGTGCACGCTCCAGGCTTGCGCCTTGCCCGTGGAAAGCAGGCCGTTAATGGCCCAGCTGGACGCCCACATTAAATTGGCCCGCGCCTCCAAATCCCCGCCGTCTTTCACCGCCGCGGGACCGGCGTGGCGGCAGGTGCGCAAAATGCCTTCCGACATAGAATCCTGCATAAAGGCGCTGTCGTCTACGGAAAAATAATTTTCCATGGTGTGGCTCATAATGTCCGCCGTGCCCGACGCCGTGTGGTACCCATTCACCGACACCGTGTAGGCCGGATTCATGAGGCTCGCCTTGGGGAGCACCTTGCTGCTCTTCCAGCCCAGCTTTTCCTTCGTTTCCGGATTGGTAATCACCGATGCCGTGTCCATTTCAGAGCCCGTGGCCGCCAAGGTCAGCACCGCACACAGAGGCAGGGCATCCTTTACCGCCACCTCCTTCTTCACAATGGCCCAGGGATCTCCCGGCGTCAGCGTGCCTGCGGCAATGAGTTTCGCCGCGTCGATGGAGGAGCCGCCGCCGATGGGCACGATCACATCCACCCCTTCCTGCTTCACCCGCGCGATCCCCGCCCGCACACTGTCGATCCTGGGATTGGGCTCGATGCCGCCGTGGTCCACCGTCTTCACACCGGCGGCGTGAAGAGCCGAGGTGATTTCGTCGTAAATGCCGTTCTTCTTAATGGAGCCGCCGCCGAAAACAATCAGCGCCTTGTCCCCGTAAGATTTCACCGCTTCGGCAAAAGCCCGCACTTGACCTTCCCCGAAAAAAATCGTCGTCGGTACCGAAAAAACAAAATGATTCATACATCCTCCTTTATTGCTCTCATAAATACAGTTTCATTATACCCAAAGCTCGCCGCCCCGAAAGAAAAATTGGATCCGAAAGCCGGCGCCGAGAGCCCCTTCGGCCTCCTAAACGACGCCGAACATGCCGTGCACTTCTATTGAGACAAACGATTTGCCAAAAACGGCGGCATAATCGGCATCCATCCCAACGACAACACCGCCACCGTGTGGCTCAAAGCCGAGAATTTAATTAAACTTATCGAAGATGCCGGCAACCCCGCCCACGTCGTATCCATTTAAGGGATGGGGAGAAGAAAACCGCCCGATTTTATGTGAAAGACAAGTGCTCCCGAAAGAATTTTATTTTTTACTTTTAAAAGGAAAGAAATAAAAGGAAGGTATAGGCAAAAACTGTTCTTTCACATAGATAAACAAAGATAAGGGTGTTAGAATTAACTTGTAAGACTGTATGCATGTAAAGAAAAAAGAAGAAATGGCGTTCACGACAAAAAGGAGTGATGCACTTTCAAAAAAGAAAGGGCACAAGGCATGGCCTTGTATGAATTTGCCGACGAATAAAAGAAATATGCGAAAAGATAAGAAAGGAGAAATTATGCAGAGCACAAAGAAAACCTTTGCAACCCGAGCCATCGCTTGGGTACTGGCCTTTGTCATGGTATTTACCATGATCCCCTATGGCGCTTTTGCACGAGGGGAAGCCGGGGAAGGCAAATTTGAAATGGCACCAGCCAAAGGTCCGGTAGGCGTAAAAGGAGCTGCACCGCCAATCGAATCTAGCGTAGGCAACGATGCGAGAAATGCCGTTCACGCATTTGTAGGTGTACAAACCGGAGGAGACTTAAACCTTCCTTTAAATAATGCAACAGGTCAACAATTTAAACCCTTAGAGGGAGTAAGAGGCTACTTTCAATGGTTTGAAGACGGCGGCTATGTATCGCCTATTTACACCGCAGTATCCGATGCCAACGGCAGACTAAATATTGGTTGTACCCCTTATTTAGCATCGGATGGAAAATTAATTAAATTTGATGCAGATACAACTGTATCTGCCGGTAATGGAAGGTATAAGTTCTGGGTTGAAGAAGATACTATTCCGAAAGGTTATCAACTTCAATATATAACAGGAGAAGGGGTAGTATTTCCTGATTTTGGCCTACCTATTACTCAAGGTGGTTCAAGTTCCAATACAGCAAAGAATACCCATGACAATTGGAAGATTCTATTTATGCAAAAACCTAAGGCTGAAATGCACAGGACTGATGCCAAAGAAACACCGAAACAAAGTAAATCCGGCGGTTATATGACTGGAAAAGTTTCTTGGGATTACAAATCAGGTGTTGGTGGAATTCATTGGTATGATATAACTCAACACACTGAAGGAGCAAAAGGCGTAACTGTAAGAGCATCTTATCTATCTGACTATGCTATGAAGAAAATCTACAGCGATGAAGCGATATTGGCACTCGGTGGAATTTCAAAACCGGAAGATATCCGTGGCCCTAAATGGACTTCAAAGCTCGAAGATGATCTGCAAGATTGGATCAAAGAACAAGTAAAAAAAGAACCGGAAAAATGGATAGCAGAAACCGTAACAGCAAAGACCGATGCAGAAGGTGACTACATTATCCAATTTAATGGTACTTGGGGAGTTTATAAAAACTCTGATGCCGGTCTTAAATCTTACAACTATAAAGTTGGAGATGCAGCAGGCGGTATAGCTATAGGCAACAAATGGTCTCAAGAACAAATCGATAGACTTGGAACCGTGGCAGATAAGCCTGATAACGGAGCTTTTGATACTGCTAAGAAAAATGAAATAAAACACGTTAACTACGACTGGCTATTTGTTTCTACAGATGGAACAGAAAACCTTCGCGTGATGACTCCGTACAACAACAACTATTACGCATCCATGAACTCTGATTGGGGTATTAACGCAGGCTGGTCTTCAACAGGCTTTGGTGTAGGAGTAACCAAATCAACCACATGTATTTTAAGATCTGACTTCGTATTTGGTCCCGGAGAAATTGACTTCCACATTACCAACTATGACAATGAAGCAAACACAGCTATCCCTGGAGATGTAGCACAAACATCTACAACAGGGCTTCCGTATTCCTTCACATCGAATAAATACCAAATCGTATGGTATGGTCCTGATGGAAAGAAAATTGATGGTAAAGAAGGACAAGCTCAACAACCATCAAGTACAGGCACCATTGATTCAGCACCATTTGACACAACGGGTGTAACAAAAACGACAGAATATACAGCAAAACTTCACAGAGTTGATTCAAAAGGCAATTTACAAGATCCTATCGCTATCGACTCCTTTACTGTCGAATTAAGTAGCTATGTCGGATCTCGTTATGATGATTTTGAACACAAAAACGATAATCCGATTAAAGGTGCTGCTTATTCAGCAGTTAACCTACCTGAAGGCTTAACAATCGACGCAGGAAATGGAAATATTTCCGGCAAACCGACAACAGCAGGCCTCTACGATGTAAAAGTAACAGCGTCAATGGACGACACTGACCAAGGTCAAGTTGTAGGAAAGATTGAAGGTTCCAGAACCCACAAGTATCTCATTACAGACTCACCATTAGCCGATGGAGCGAAAGGTACTGAATACAATCAAAAAGTTGTACCGACACCGCAAAAAGGCTATGTATTTAAAAATGTAACAGCTAAATTTATCGATGGAAAATCCATCGACGGTTTAACGATTACAGGCGATCAAATTACCGGTACGCCAACAGCAAAAGTTGATGCGACCGAAGATGAACCAAACGTAGAAGTAACTTACGACGTTTATCGTAAAAACGATAAAGATGAAGAAATCCTAATTAAAAAAGGACACGTCGACAAAGTTCCTCTATCAGTTAATGACGGAGACTCCGCTAAATACGAACCGGAATATACAGCAGTCAATGGAACAGTTGGAACAAAAGCAACAGTAGCAGCACCAAAATTCCTAGACCAAAAGAGCACAACAGAACCGAAGCCGGAAGCAAATCCGCAACCGACAGGCATGACATTTGCTTTGGGTGAAGGAGCTCCAACAGGTGCAGTAGTAAACGCTGACGGTAGTGTAACTTACACACCAGTTGATGGAGATGCTGGAAAACCGGTAAATGTACCGGTAGTTGTAACTTATAGTGATGGTACAAAAGACAATGCAACAGCAGTTATCAATGTAAAAGCGTATACGACGGACGACGTTGTTCCCTACCTGCCGACAGAAGACGAACCGACCAAAGGCAGCGACGGAAAGACCATCCCCGACAACTACATTAACGTTACCTTCAAATCCGAAGACGTTAATAAAGGGACAGTCAAAGTCGGAGCCAAAGAAGGCGTCGAAGTCAAAGCCAAAGT
>NZ_CALPBW010000012.1:0-1796 GCF_943169845.1 Peptoniphilus rachelemmaiella | reverse complement strand
CGACGAAGTCGGAAAAGACGATCCGATTCCCACCGGCTGGTTCAGAGTCACCGTCAAACAAGACGCAGACTCCATCCAAGCAGGAACCGTCGCAGAAAAATATTATGCACTTGCACCGAAGGATAAAGTAGCGAAAGCCAACTTCCCGAAATTAGACGGAAAAGAAGCAAAAGGCTACGAAAACCCGGCATGGTACAAAGACGCTGAAACAACAGCAACTGCGGATCCGAGTACGGTTGAAATTACCGCCGATACCACCTTCACTGCAAAAGCAACGAAGAAGGTTGAAGATCAATCGTCAGTCACTTACCCGAATACGAATGTGGAAAAGGGTAGCACAACGACCGTCAATCCGTCTGACGTCAAAGATAAAGACGGAAATAAGATTACGGATATGACAAAAGTTGGCGTGCCGACGGTGACTAACCAAGATCAATTACCGAATGGTGTCACTGTAACACCGAAAGCAAATGGTGCCGTTGAAGTGACCGTACCGGCAGGTCATCAAGGAAATGATCCGATTGCCATTCAAGTGATCGTTCCTGTAACAAATTCTGACGGTACGACGACAAATATCACGACGACGATAACCGCTACGCCGACGGATAAGGTTCCGGGTCAGTCCGACAAACCGATCCTTAACCAACCGACGGAAGGCGATAAGGTGATTGACGGCAAAGGCGTTCCCGGAGCGAAGATCGTCGTTACCGACGAACGCGGAAACATCATTGGCGAAACAGTGGTCGATAAGAGTGGCAACTGGAATGTTCCGGTTCCCGCCAATCGTCCGTTGAAATCCGGTGAAACCATTACCGCAACGCAAACGGAAAAAGGTAAGAAGCCCGCATCCAAGACGACAACCGTCAAGGCCAAGGGCAATTCCGGATCCAATGCCGGAAACAATACCGGCGGTTACTGGTTCATTCCGGCAAACCCGACGACACCCTCTGTTGAAAAACCGAAACACGAAACCGCCATTCACAAGGCATATATCTTCGGCTACGAAGACAGCACCTTCCGTCCCGAAGGTAATATGACCCGCGCCGAAGCGGCGGCCATGCTGGCTCGCTTGCAAGGTTTGGATCTGTCCAACAGTGCAAGACCGAACTATATCGACGTACGCAGCGGCTGGTACAACGCAGTGATCAACGCCGTGGTCAACGCCGGCTATATGAAGGGCTATCCCGACGGTACGTTCAGACCCAACGACAAGATCACTCGTGCGGAATTCACACAAATGATCAAGGCCATCGACAAGGCCAATACCGGCATGGCACCTTTCGCCGACGTGAAAGGCCACTGGGCCGAAGCGGCGATCAACCAAGCCTATGCCAACGGACGCATCAACGGTTATCCGGACGGCACCTTCCGCCCGAACAACCACATCACCCGCGCAGAAGCAGTTACGGTATTCAACAAATTGTACGACCGTAGCGTCGGCCTCACGGGTCTGCGTGATGTATTGACGGGCATTGTACCCTTCAATGATGTCAATGTAAGCCACTGGGCATACTACGATATTATCGAAGCATCCAACACCCACACGTTCTATCGCACCGTAAAAGGTCAGGTAGATGAAACGTGGGTTACGTTGAATCAAACTTGGAAGGATGCCTTAGCGAATCGCTAAACCGGTCAAAAAGGAATCGAGCGCAAGCTCGGTTCCTTTTTGCATTAGAAAACCCCCGGTTAGACCGGGGGTTCCGTTTAGCTTTAGCGATAATCACCCGTTATTCCCAGAATGGTATGATAAGAAAGGTCTGCCAACCAATCACAATCAGGAGGGAATAATGACA